>JACMNO010000043.1 GCA_014378485.1 Bacteroidia bacterium | reverse complement strand
GAATGGTTCCTAAAATCCCCATGTTTCTTGATGACCAAATACTACCATCTTTTGGTTTAATGGCATAGCCTTGCGGTCTTGCCTTTCTGTTGTGCAGCGTAATGATAATTGCCCAAACACTATGAATAATAATAGAGCTATATAAAAGATAGGAAACCACTTTTATAGGCGTAAAATGGGTCATGAAGTGTGCGTATTGGTTAAATGCCAATCCGTCATCATTTTTAAAAAGCTGAAAGTTACCGGTTAAATGAACGATTAAAAACGAACTTAAAAACAACCCGGTTAAACACATTACCAATTTTTTCCCGAGGGTAGAAGAGAATGCGTTAGAAAAATTACTCATTATATGGTATTTAAAGGTTTTTAAAGATTTGCAAAAGTATTTAATATGAAACGAAAAAACGGCATTCTACTGAATGAAATCAAATTATTAGGTTATTTAGAAACATTTTAAATAAATGCTATTTATTAAATTTGATGGGAACTATTTTTTTCCCTGCAATGGCAAAGCTTATTTCTCCTTCTTTCCCTTTTATTATTGCCTTCCCAGTAAATTTCCCAAAGGCAGGTAAAATGGCATTAGATTCTCCAAAGTAAAAGCAAGGTAAACTAATCCATTGTCTGGCTTTACCCTCAATTTTAACCCCAGGGTGTATGTGCCCTGATAAAACAAATCGTTCCTGATTTTTTTTTGGTAAATCATGATAAAGATCAAAAGCACCAATACTCATTACGTCTACAACTTCTAATTTTATTTGCTTATAAAAATGAGGTGGCAAAATATCGTGATTCCCTTTTACCAAAATCATTCTCACTTTGTGATGAAATTCTCTCCAAAGCTGAAACCACGCCAAATCGTTATTAATATCGCTATGAAAAAGATCACCTAAAAAAATTAATTCTTTGGGTTGATAAGCATCTATTAAATCGGTTAAACAGGATAGTTCTTCTTGCGCTATAGCTGTTGGTATAGCAATTCCTGATTTACGGAAATGCGCACCTTTGCCCATGTGTGTATCAGAAACTAATAGTATTTCATATTTGGGAAACCAAATTGCCTTTGCTGGTAAAAGCCATAACTCTTCTTCTTTAAAAAAAAACTGAAACCCTTCATCCTTCATCTGCCACAAAAATAAAAAGTCCTGATGGAATAGCCATCAGGACTTTGAAATAAATATATATCGATTTATTATTTTATTGGGAAAGTTACCCTAAATGTACTTCCATCTGGAGTTACTCCGCGTAAATCTACCATTGAGCTATTCTGTTTTAAGGCAGCCATAACTTGATCGTTATTGTTAACACCTTTTCCGTTAATGCTAGTAATAATTGTTCCTTTAGGGATATCATACATATCAAAAACTTTCCCAGCCGCAATACTTGTAACTACAACACCACTTGACACACCATATTTTTTCTTGGTTGCATCATTTAAAGTATTAAAAGTAGCTCCTAAACTATTGGCAACTTCGGTAACTTCTTTACCATTATTGGCTAATTTCATTCCAGAATCACCTTTAAGTGTAAGACTAAAATCTTTCATATTACCATCCCTCAAAACAGTTAAGTTTACTTTATCTCCGGGACGCATTGTGCCAATTTTTTCTTGTAAACTAGCAGAAGATGTAATTTCATTATCGTTTAACTTTTTGATAATGTCTCCTTTTTTAATGCCAGCAAGTGCGGCCGCACCTCCTTCAACTGTAGAACTTACATATAAACCTTCAATTTCTTTAGTGCCTAGTTGTTCTGCATTATCAAAATTAAGCTCTTGGAAAGTTACGCCAATGTAACCTCTTTTAACTTCTCCGTATTTCAAGAAATCATCCATCACTTTTTTAGCAAGATTTACTGGGATGGCAAATCCATAACCTTCATAAGTGCCAGATTGGGAGGCAATAGCAGAATTAATTCCTATCAATTCTCCATTAGTATTTACCAATGCACCTCCGCTATTACCACGGTTGATCACTGCATCTGTTTGGATAAAAGACTCGATTGATGAATTAGTTGGAGGAT
>JACMNO010000001.1 GCA_014378485.1 Bacteroidia bacterium | reverse complement strand
GAATTTAAAAAGAATGTTTGGTGCCATTTTAACACTTTTAGGCATTGGTGGTTTAATTTATACAGCGGTGGTTTTTTCTTCAACTAATGGAAGTAATCGTGATGTTAAATCTTTAATTATTTATGGCGTATTAGGAGTTGTATTTTTTATATCAGGGATTGGTTTAGTGAAAACAACCAAAGATGAATCATAAGAGAATATCATTAATGACTTTGATGTGAAAAATTTACTTTTTTATTAAGGAATTTATTTAAATTCTATACATGAATTAATTTGTTTAGCGTAGTTACTTTGTAAAACTGCAGAATTTGTGCTTTAATATGACTTTTTAGATTTTACTAATAAATTATAAGTCTTAAAAAGACAAAATCAATTTATACATTGAATTGATTCAAAACAATGTATTAAGATAAACACAAAATCCCGTTACGACGGGATTTTTTATTGGAGTTTAGTGTTCTATAATGTGTTCACTTCTTTTGTCATTCTCACGAAGGAGGAATCATTGTCATTCCGAAGAAAGAAGAATCATTGTCATTCCGACAAAGGAGGAATCTAGGAATGGTGGGCTTGACTCTAATTCCTAAGCCTTCTTTTGTTAATTGAATAATTATGTTGTTTGTGTTTTTACGATAAGCATTATGCATATAATTATCGATGAACTGACTTTTGCAATCATTAAAATAATACTGTTATTTTCTGTTTTTTGTAAACCCATTTTTGATGATGCTTTTTGATTTGCAATTGACACAAAAACCCAAATCACTAACTCTGAAACACGAACTATCATTTTTTACCATTTTGACGCTATAAAGAAAAAATTAAAGATAAAACTAAGTGACGTTACCTGTTTTATCTTTAATTTAATTTTACAATATCGTTTGTTTTACAAATAGTTACGTTAAATAATATTATCATCACTAACTCTGAAACATTACCGTTAATCATCAATCTTTAACCACTTTACAACTCTTACTTCCTTTTTCCCCTTGAAAATTCAAAAGATAAACCCCTTTGCTGTAATTGCTAAGATCGATGCTAGCACTAGCAGCAACACCAAGCGTTTGGGTACTGATTAATTGCCCAATACTATTAAAGACCTGAACGGTTTTGAAACCGCTATTGGTATTTTCTAGATACACCACCCCAGTGCTAGGATTAGGAAAAACCGAGACTTCATTTTTAGCAAACCCCTCAACACTCAATGCACAAGCCGAATCGATAGTAATTGCCTGTGTCATATTACAACTTGCCAGAAAACTTTGCAATGCAGGAATCTCTGCCGCATCGGCGCAAATGTAGTTTAAATTAGGGTTGTTGTTCCAACATTGATTTAAGGCTGTTTGACTGCCAAACAATTGAGTGTGGTTGTTTTTAATTTTAATTGATGTGAGGTTCGGGTTATAATTGCACCCTAAATCTTCAAACAAAGGATTGTCCATAAAATCTAGACTGCTCAAAAGATTGTGACTGCAATAGACTATTTTTAAATTTGGTAAACCATAGAAGTTCAAATTGAAGATTTGATTATTCCAACACCAAAGCCTTTTCAAATTAATTAAACCAGTTAAATTTAAACTGGTCAATTGATTTTGTTGAATAGCAATTTGTTCTAATTTGGTTAAAGAAGCAAGATTAACAGCTGTTATTTGATTATTGGCTAGGGTTAAGCCTTTAAGATTTGTAAAATATTCAAGCCCAGTGACATCTGATATTGAAGCAAAGCTAATTTTCATAAACTCAATAGCTAATGCTTCGCTTTGTTCAATCTCGCCGTTATGATTGGTGTCAACGACTAAAATATCATTTGAGTATCCAGTTGAATAAGTATAACTTGTAGCAAATATACAATCTGTAGATCCGTTAATTAATTTGTTTTTAAAGTTAGCATCAGGTATATTAATGATTTGGGCGTTAAGAAGGGTGCAATAGAGAAATAAAATAAAAAAAATAATATGTTTAGATTTCATGAAGTTAGAATTTAAAAAAGAAACTGTTTCGCTTATTTGAATAAGATAGGTGAAACAGCTCTCTATGATTTAATTTTTAATAAGTTTTTTACTAATTGTTTGGTTGTTGTTGGATATTCTTAATATGTAAGCACCAGCGGTCAAAGAATGGACTATCAATTGATGCTCTTTTTGATTTTCAATAGTTTCAGAATAAACCTTTTGACCTAACATAGAAAATACATCTAGGGTAACTTTGCCTTTTAAAACTTGATTAAAATTTATATTAAATACATCTTCTGACGGATTAGGTGCTATATTAACGTTTAAGGGATCAAGTTCGGTTGTTGGATTTGCCATTCTACCAGAATTACTAACATGCACAAAAACGGTATTATCTACACAATTGTTTGGATTGCTTTGTAAACAAACATGGAATCTCATTTCGTAAATTATAGGTTTAACCGTGATATTTGGTACATATATTTTAAAGATCACTATTCAAAACTACTCTTTAACCACCTTACAACTCTTACCTCCTTTTTCGCCTTGAAAGTTCAAAAGATAAACTCCTTTGCTATAACCGCTAAGGTCGATGCTGGCACTAGCAGCAATACCAAGCGTTTGGGTACTGATTAATTGCCCAATGCTGTTATAGACCTGAACGGTTTTAAAACTACTATTGGTATTGTCCAGATAAACCAGACCATTGCTAGGATTAGGAAAAACCCCAACTTCACTAATACCAAACCCCTCAACTCCAAGCACACAAGCCGAATCTATCGTAATAGCCTGTGTGATATTGCAACTAGACAAGAAACTTTGCAATGCGGGAATCTCTGCCGCATCGGCGCAGATGTAGTTTAAATTAGGGTTGTTGTTCCAACATTGATTTAATGCTGTTTGACTGCCAAACAATTGGGTGTGGTTGTTTTTAATTTTAATAGTCGTTAGGTTCGGGTTATAATTACACCCTAAATCAGCAAACAAAGGATTGTCCATAAAATCTAAACTGCTCAAAAGATTGTGACCACAATACACCTTTTTCAAATTTGGCAAACTATAGAAATTCAAATTGGAAATTTGATTATTAAAACAATATAATAATTTCAATTCTGTCAATCCAGTTAAATCTAAATTTGTCAATTGATTTTGTTGAATAGCAATTGATTCTAATTGGGTTAAAGGAGTAAGATTAATAGCTGTTATCTGATTATCGGCTAGGGTTAAACCTTTAATATTTGTAAAGTGTTCAAGTCCAGTGAAATCTGATATTGATGAAGTAACAACATACATAAATTCAATTGCTAATGCTTCGCTTTGTTCAATCTCGCCGTTTTGATTGGTGTCAACGACTAAAACACCATTTGAAGGACCTCCAGCTCCATAATTGTAGCTTGTAGCAAAAATACAATTCGAACACCCATTTACTAATTTATTTTTAAAGTTAGCATCAGGAATGTTGATGATTTGGGCGTTAAGAAGGGTGCAAAATAGAAATAATATAAAAGAAATAATATGTTTAGATTTCATGAGTTTAGCATTTAAAAAAGAAACTGTTTCGCCTATTTAAAAAAGATAGGTGAAACAGCTCCTTTTAATTTAATTTTTAATAAGTTTTTTACTAATTGTTTGGTTGTTGTTAGATATTTTTAATATGTATGCACCAGCGTTCAAAGAATGGAGTATCATTTGATGTTCTTTTTGGTTTTCAATAGTGTCAGAATAAACCTTTTGACCTAACATAGAAAACACCTCTAGAGTAACATTACCCTTTAAAACTTGATTGAAATTTATATTGAATACTTCCTCTGAAGGATTAGGCGCAATACTTATGTTTAAAGGGTCAAGTTCGGTTGTTGGATTTGCCATTCTACCAGAACTACTAACATGCACAAAAACGGTATTATCTACACAATTGGTAGAATTGTTGTTGGAATAACACAATTGAATAATTTTACCTGTAGATTGTATTCCTGCATCAGAAGGAGTGAAATCAAAAACAGTTGCTTGACAAAAGGTTTGTATGCCATCGGTATCAAATGTATTATCAAAAGTACCCGCTTGAGAAAAACATTTTACAACAGTAAAGAGTAGAAAAAGTATTTTTTTCATGACGAGTTAGTTTAATATGATGGTTTTCGTAATGGTTTTATTCCCATTGCTAAAAGTAATAAAATAAGTACCTGTAGGTAAGTCTGTCAAGTTTAATTCTGATTCCTTTGTCGTTACATTTGCTTTCTCGAATACTTTTTGTCCTAAAGTGGAATAAAGATAAATACTAAAAGGTCTTTCCCCAAAAGCGGATGTAATAAAATTAATAATACCTGCGCTTGGGTTGGGATACAAAATCAGGTCATTGGTAGCCAACAGATCAGGTTTGGGTTCACCTTCAAAATATGTGCTTGAAGATTTTCCTACTGTACTTTCAGGAGCAGGCAGGTCATCAATCTTTCACCACTTTCACCACTTTACTTTCTCCATTATCTTTATTAAGCTTGAGCAAATACAACCCTTTCGCCAACCCACTGCAATCTACCTGCCCATGAACAGCCAAACTGCCAGCCTGTATTTTAGCCCCTAAAATAGTAAACAACTCATACTGCATTGTCTCTTCATTACTAATAGTTAATTCGTCTTGCACGGGATTAGGAAAAACCCCAACCTCATTTGTAGCAAACCCCTCCGTACCCAAAACATCATTGTTTAAACGGATTACAGCTGCACATGAATTAATTATATCAGAAGTATATGTAGAACCACAAACTACTATTTTTTGGTCGGTTTGAATCAAAACAGTGCTTGCTTCTCCATAAGTAGCTGGAAACACATTGGCATTATTGGCAAAAGAAGTGTCCAAAACTCCAGCTGCGGTATATCGAAAAAACTTAAAACTACTTACAAAACCTCCAGCTAAAATAAATTTCCCATCTGCCTGAATAGCAACACTACAATTATAGCTGCTTTCATTGGTAGCTACAAACCCGCTTGTGCCAAAGGTACTATCTAGCAAACCATTAGGCAGGTAACGCAACATTGCCATTTTACGCCCGCTATTTGCATAGACAGCCCCAGCAAAAATTTTACCATCGGGCTGCACTAACAGTTTAGTAATGCCATAATCAGAAGAATTAATATCTGATGTAGTTACTTTACCATCAGTACCAAAGGTAGTATCAACTGTCCCGTTAGGGTTTAAGCGAACTAGTGCAAAGCTATTAGCTTGTGTTGTTGCGTTTGGAGTAACCCCACCCACTACAATTTTACCATTGGGTTGCACCGCCATACAACGGGCTATGCTGCTACTAGTATTAATGTTAAAAGCGGTAAGGATTATACCACTATTACCAAAAGTAGCATCTAAGACACCATTAGTTGTTATTCGTGCCACTGCAAAAAAAGGTCTTACAGTTGAATTTGTAGAGCCTGAATTACCACACACTAAAATTTTACCATCAGATTGTGTACTGACATTATACAAAATTGAATTATTAGTGCCAAAATTGAATGTCAAATACCCTTGTCCGTTAAACGAAGTGTCCAAAGTACCATTGGGTAACAATCG
>JACMNO010000042.1 GCA_014378485.1 Bacteroidia bacterium | reverse complement strand
TAAAAAAAGTTACATCATAAAAACGGGGTGGATTTACTCTAATATTTTTAGAAGCATTTAATCCTGCACCCAGTTTAGGCACTATAATAAAAGTAGGTCGTTTAAATTCTGCCGGTGTAAATTCATTCACATAAAAATAAGCATTGGTATCTATCGGTATTTTTACTTCAGTTTCTGTACTTACTTCATCAGCACTGTTTACGATTATTTTAAATTCTGCCGCTCCTGCTTCAAAAGGTTTATTAGCATAGCCAGTTTTAAGTCTGAACATGTTTGGATAAGTCTCTACATTTTTTGCTTCCTCTTCTATGTTTTTAATAACAGGCGTATGCTTTATATAATATTTACCATTATCAAGCACAAGATCATACACTTCTTTACCTTGCGTAGAAACATCATGTGCCAATATGTTCCGTTTATAGTTTGTAAGCGGATAAGTATAAACAACATCCTTATTGTGAACGATGGTATCGATACGCTCTACATCCCGGTCTAAATTTATTTGTTTGCCATTGTATTTAAAATTTCTTCCCCTCCACTCAGCACTATCTTTAAATATCAATGTGTCCATTTCTTTGGCAGAACTGTCGGTATATTTGATTTGAATTTCGGTGTAGTCATAAACTTCTTCAAGGCGCACAGCATATCTGTTTCTGATTCCATTGTATTCGCTTAGATAAGCAAAATAATTTTTGTTGTAATCAATGGGTTGTATTTCGTTAAGGTAAGGCGTATTGGTTAGGCGTTTTAATTTTCTGCTATTGGTTTCCAGATCATACATAAAAATATCTAAGTTATTATCCTCTTCAATTGTTGTTTTGGAACCAACACCTAAGGAGTCTTTTTTGCGGTTCGAACTAAAAATAATTTTTGTTGAAAAATCCACGAAACGGGGATACAGATCATCGTAAAAATCTGAAGTGATCTGCCGTTCCTTCCGTGTTAAAATATCATAGGTATAGATATCACTTTGCCCTTTTCGTATGGCTGACAATACTATGGTTCTTCCATTTTCACTAAAATCTATTCCTGTAATTTTATCGAACTTAAGAAAGCGGATTTTTTCTGTTTTTTTGTTCACCAAATCAACCATTTTCACAAATACCTGACTTTTTCGTTCATACACATACGCAAGTTTATCGCCTCCTGCCTGCCAGGCTAATAAAGGAAAAGACTGATCAACAACTAACTGGTTATATTTAAGTCCACCTTTAAATATCTTTTTTGTTTTACCTGTTTTAGTGTTTAACAAAAACACTTTGTATTTACCTGTTTTATTGGTTGTAAAAGCCACATAGTTTCCTTTAGAACTGGCTTTCATTTCAGGTTGAATATATTGTGCTATTCGTCTTTTAATTTTGAATTGTGTTGCTGGCAATTCACGCAGGTTATCTTCTTTATTGTAAAGATTTTTATAATAATCAAGCCAGTCTTTTTGAATATCTTTAAAATCAAGGTTAGTTACATATATAAATGCACTTTCATAATTACGGGTTAAGCGCGTAATATAAATCATATTTGCAATCACTTCAGGTTCATATTTATCAACCAGGTATTTCCATAATGTATGTCCGGCAAAAACCGGATCATTCTGAGATAACCTGTTAAATTTAACGCCTTTTTTGGTAAGAACAGCATCCTTCATTTTGTTATCCATATCCACATCCCAGTTCTGCGATAAATAAGATGTTAAGCCGCGCAGATACCATTGAGGGAGGTTAAGCAAAGTAGCATTCTGAACCCGGTCTTGTATGGAGCCGCCGTATAACATTTCATTTAACAAGACCAATGTTAAACCATCTTTTAATTGTCTAATCAGATCAGCATGATTGCCGTTAAAATACAAACAGATACGGTTATTAATAACATTGGTAAAACCACCGGTATTTTGCGTTATTTCTTCAATACCAAAGTTGCTCTGCTTATAATCAGTAAGGGTATTATAACAAATTATTTCTATCCTGCCGCTTAATCTATGGTCAAGAATTTTTTCTATTGCAGAGAGATTTTGTTCTGCATATTTTATCGAAAAACTCGCCAGTTCTCTGCCACCTGTATAAAAAAAAGCATCAAAGTTTTCGGTACGAAGGTAACTCCATTCATAACGTCCGTATTGTACGCGGTTCTGACCAAAAGTAGTATTAATACCTTGTGCTGAAAGTTGGCCTGAACCTAAAAAAAGAAACAGGAGGGCAGTATTAATTATTTTCAGTAAACTTTTTAACATAGCTATGTAACTATCAAAGTTGCTAAAAAAACGTGAAAGCAGGAAATTATTTTCTGTAAATGATCATTAAAAAAATAATAAGGTAAGAATGAGAGGCCTAAGAAGGGCCCGGCTCAAGGCCTTAAAATGTATAAACACATTTTTTTTTAAACCACATAAAAACAAAAATCAAAAGATTTTATAAAAAACATTTGGCATATTTTCCGAAATTTGCTGCATGTTAAATATTCAAACTTTTGTATTCAATGATTTTCAGGAAAACACTTATGTACTGTGGGATCAGACAAATGAATGTGCTATTATAGATCCGGGTTGTTATACATCATCAGAACAAACAGAACTTACACAGTTCATAAAAAATAAAAATCTCACCCCTGTTTTATTGCTAAATACACATTGTCATATAGATCATATACTTGGGAATGAATTTATAGTAAATCTATATAATTTAC
>JACMNO010000041.1 GCA_014378485.1 Bacteroidia bacterium | reverse complement strand
TAGTAATTGGTGCTATTAGTTTTCGTTGTTCTGACATGTTTTCATCGCTATGCATTACCCTAAGATGGGTAACGCCGGCAGCTACAATTGTAGTTAAAAAAGTATCTAACTTATTGGATGATGGTAAATGAATATGCATATCTGTTAAGGCAGGCATTACATATTTATTCTTGCCATCTATTATTTTAGTAGTTGCTGTTTTTTTTAGTTTCGAAAAATCATCGATGCCAATAATTTTACCATCTAAAATAGCAATACTTTTGTTTTTAAGTATTGTGTCAGATGTCATGGATATTACATGAACATCTTTAATAATTAAATTGGCTGTTTTTTGTCCTAATACAGTTTGATATAATTGAAAGGCAAGCAATAAAAATAATATTTTTTTCATTTTTGAAAACACTTTAAATAATTTAGTACAAACCCTTACAAGACCATATTATACTTTAAATATAGGGCAATTAACCAGTGTTTTCGGAG
Organism: Bacteroidia bacterium; assembly: GCA_014378485.1. Lineage (GTDB taxonomy): Bacteria > Bacteroidota > Bacteroidia > B-17B0 > Aurantibacillaceae > UBA4416. Next base: position 19,905 of record JACMNO010000041.1, on the reverse strand, counting down.
CGACAGTTTTTCCAAGCACTGATATTTCTGCAGCCTTTTTTTAGAGAATGTTACCGATTCTTCGTTTTGTAAATTTATTGCGCATTCCAGCCTCCATCAATCGGAAGAGCTGTTCCTGTTAAAGTGGTTGCATTGTCTGAAGCCATAAATACTGCCATTTGTCCCAATACTTCAACTGGTACAAATTCTTTCACAGCCTGTTTCAATAACATTACTTTATTTATTACATCTGTTTCGCTCATGTTATGTGCTTTTGCCTGGTCTGCAATTTGTTTATCCACTAAAGGTGTTTTTACATATCCCGGACAAATGGCATTGGCTGTAATATTAAAAGGAGCACCTTCCAGTGCAATAGTTTTTGTAAAACCAACAATACCATGTTTACTTGCTACATAGGCACTTTTAAATTCTGAAGCCACCAAACCGTGAGCGGAAGCAATATTGATGATACGCCCGAATTTTCGCTCTTTCATTCCTTTCCATACTGCTTTTGTTAGGTAAAAAGCAGAAGTAAGATTTATACCTATGATAGCTGCCCATTTTTCATCAGGAAAATCTTCGATAGGGGAGACGTGCTGAATACCTGCATTGTTAACCAATACGTCAATCTTGCCGAATTTTGTAATGGCATCTTCTACCATTTTTCTTAATTCTTCTGGCTTCAACATATTAGCATTACTGTACATAACCTCAATGCCATATTGTTTTGCAATACCATCCGCTATTTCCAATCCGTTTGTTTCTAAACCATTAAATACAATATTGTATTGTTTTGTTTTTGCAAATTCATGTGCTATGCCTAGTCCAATGCCGCTTGTGCTTCCTGTGATTAAAATTGTTTTCATTCTGGTTTGTTTAAAAAAATTTAATTACGAATTTAATACGAATGTTCAAATCTGCGTAGAGAAATTTTGATTCGTATGTTCGTAATAATTCATAGTAAATTAAAAATTTGGTTTCAGCATATAACGGCTATAAAAGTCAACTATATGTTTTACAGCTTCATCCGCAGTATCTACGATCTTAAACAAGTTCAGATCCACTTCGTTGATATTTTTTTCTTCTGTTAACATAACCGTTTTTATCCATGAGATGAGGCCCGACCAATATTCTCTTCCTACTAGTACTACCGGAAATTCGGCAATTTTATTGGTTTGAACAAGGGTAAGTGATTCAAATAATTCATCAATAGTGCCAAAGCCACCTGGCATGGCAATAAATCCCTGCGAGTATTTTAAGAAAATAGTTTTACGAACGAAAAAATAATTAAAATCAATACTTTTATCCCGATCGATAAATTCATTTGGTTTTTGTTCGAAAGGCAAATTTATATTTAATCCTACTGAGTTTCCCTTGCCGCGGCTGGCGCCTTTGTTGGCAGCTTCCATTATTCCTGGTCCGCCTCCGGTTATTACACCGTAACCTTCTTGAGTTAATTTAAAAGCAATTTCTTCAGCTAAAAGATAATATTTATTCTCCGGACTTGTTCTTGCTGAACCAAATATCGATACGCAGGGACCAATTTCCTGCATTCTTTCAAAACCATTCACAAACTCGCTCATGATTTTAAATAATCTCCAACTGTCTGAAGCCATTACTTCTCTGGATTCTTTGGTGGCAAAAGCTTTTCTTATTTTATCTTCTTTATCCTGGGTCATTGTGGGTAAGTTATTTTAAGTTTTTTTTGTTTAATACGAATATACGAATCCGGATTTAATTATTATTCTCGACTTCGCTCAAAGTGGCAGATTTTTCTTACTTAAGTTCTTTTTTAAGAAAAGGTGCAGTATATCCTTTTTTTGATTTAACAAGTTCTTCGGGTGTTCCCGTGAATAGTATCTCTCCCCCGCCTTTTCCACCTTCCATACCAACATCAATGAGATGGTCAGCCACTTTAATAATATCCATGTTATGTTCAATAACAAGAACCGTATTGCCGCTATCTACCAGGCGATTTAAAACGCCTAATAAAATGCGGATATCTTCAAAATGCAAACCTGTTGTTGGTTCATCCAAAATATACAATGTATTTCCTGTGTCACGTTTACTTAATTCTGTTGAAAGTTTTACCCGCTGTGCTTCGCCGCCACTTAAGGTGGTGGCCTGTTGTCCTAATGTAATGTACCCTAAGCCAACATCATACAATGTTTTTATCTGTCGATAAATATTTGGAAGGTTTTCAAAAAACTCACAGGCCTGGTCAATCGTCATGTTTAATACATCACTGATCGATTTGGCTTTATATCGAATCTCGCATGTTTCGCGGTTATAGCGTTTACCATTGCATTCGTCACAATTGACATACACATCCGGTAAAAAATTCATTTCAATCGTTTTTACACCGGCGCCTCCGCATGTTTCGCAGCGGCCACCTTTTACATTGAAAGAAAAACGTCCTGGTTTATAGCCTCTGATCTTTGATTCTGGAAGCTCTGCATATAAATTTCGGATGTCTGAAAATACATTTGTGTAAGTAGCAGGATTGCTTCTTGGCGTTCGGCCAATAGGCGATTGGTCAATTTCAATCACTTTATCAATATGTTCGATACCGGTAAATGATTTGTGGGGTAGGGGACGTTTTTCTGAATTATAAAAATAGTTACTTAAAATTGGATACAGTGTTTCATTGATCAGGCTTGACTTGCCACTACCGCTGACACCCGTTACACAAATAAATTTCCCCAAAGGAATTTCAACACTCACATTTTTTAAATTATGTCCGGTGCAGCCTTTCAGAACTAATTTTTTTCCATTGCCTTTCCGGCGAACTTTCGGAACTTCAATACTTCGTTTACCTGTGATGTAATCTGCGGTAATCGTGTTAAACTTCAGCATTTCTTTTGGTGGAGCAGCGGCAATCACCCTTCCTCCATGAACACCCGCACCTGGGCCAATGTCAATCACGTAGTCAGATTCAATGATCATGTCTTTGTCATGTTCCACTACTAACACACTGTTACCAACATCCCTTAAATTTTTAAGAGCTTCAATTAGGCGAACGTTATCTCGCTGATGTAAACCAATGCTGGGCTCATCTAAAATATAAAGTACGCCAACCAGTTGAGACCCGATTTGTGTTGCGAGACGTATGCGTTGTGCTTCACCACCACTCAGTGTTTTTGAGGATCGGTTCAAGGTAACATAATCCAATCCAACTTCTAATAAAAAGCCAATACGAGTTCTGATCTCTTTTAAAACTTCTTTAGCAATCACATTTTGTGATTTACTCAAACGTTTTTCAATCCCTTTAAACCAATCGTTCAAAATATTGATGTCCATTTCGGATAGCTCTGAAATATTTTTTCCGTCAATTTTAAAATAGAGGGCTTCTTTTTTTAAACGTGTTCCGTTACAGGTTTCACAATTAATTTTATTGGTAAAACCTTCCACCCATCTGCTCATGGCAGGAGAAGGATTCTCTTCTGCCTGACGGGCAATATGTGTTGCAATACCATCAAAGGCAGAACTGTAACCGTTAGAATTTGTATCTGACTTAATGGTAAATAATTCTTCTGTACCGTTCAATAAAATATTAACCGCTTCTTCCGGAATATCTTCAAATGGTGTATCAAGTGTAAATTGATATTTTTCACCAATCGCTTCAATTTGGTTGAATACCCATATCTTTTTAGATGGCCCTAATGGAGCTATTGCTCCTTTACGAATTGATATGCTTAGATTAGGAACAATTTTACTGAGGTCTACTTCTGAAACCACACCTAAGCCGTTGCAATGAGGACAAGCACCATAGGGAGAATTGAATGAAAATAAATTTGGTGCAGGTTCATCATAGGATATGCCACTGGTAGGACACATGAGGGAACGGGAGAAAAAGACAGCCCCGCCTGTATCATTCCCGGAAGTGAGGCCTTGCTTAGCCGCTGACTTTTTCTTTACGCCTTTCCCTTCGGGAAGGATTGGGTTGGGGCTACTCACCATGATCGTTCCCTTGCCTTGTTTCATAGCTGTTTGCAGGGATTGGTGTAAACGTGGTTTAATATCCTTAGTAATCTCCAAACGGTCTATCACAATTTCAATATCATGAATTTTGTAACGGTCTACCTGCATTTTTGGAGTGATGTCGACAATGGCGCCATCAACCCTGACTTTATTAAAACCTTTTTTACGAACGTCTTCAAACAATTCGCGGTAATGGCCTTTACGTCCCTTCACCACAGGCGCCAATAAGTTTATTTTTTTTTCTTTATATTTTTCAAGGATAAGGTCAATGATCTGTTCATCGCTGTATCGCACCATTTTTTCTCCAGACACATACGAATAAGCTTCACCCGCACGGGCAAATAGTAAACGTAAAAAATCATAAATCTCGGTTATAGTTCCTACTGTTGACCGTGGATTTTTGTTCACTGTTTTTTGCTCGATAGAAATAACAGGGCTTAATCCGGAAATCTTGTCAACGTCAGGACGTTCCATATTGCCAAGAAATTGCCGGGCATAGCTTGAGAAACTTTCTATGTAACGTCTCTGGCCTTCGGCATAAATAGTATCAAAAGCCAATGATGATTTTCCGCTGCCGCTTAAACCTGTGAGTACAACTAATTTATTTCTGGGTATCTTAAGTGATATATCTTTTAAGTTATGTGCCCTTGCACCGATAACTTCAATTTGTTCTTCTTCCATTATTTTATTTAAGATACTAAAGATAGAAAATAGATAGCTTAGGATTTCTTAATAAGTCATAAAAATTTCAGGAAATTACGGCTTCTTTATTGTGTCAATTGGTAATTTTATCGAATCAGGAGTGATTGGGTGTTTGAGAACAGTGTCAGTGGAAATTTCCTCAGGAAACACATCATTAAAATAAATGCTCAGATCAATATCTTTATTTTTAGGAATTTTGAATACGAACGTTCTTTTATCCGGATTGTTTAACTGTTCCCCGATAAGCCATGGGTTGAATATTTTGAGCGTTATACTATTAGTGCCAATGTGTTTAGAAAACGCTGCTAAATCAGTGACGGAAGAATCCATATTTACAGTTTTGAAAGCAGGGAATCCTGTGGATTTTTTAATATTATTTTTAACACCAAAATGCTTAGGATTTGACAGTAAAGTTTTAAAAGCCAGTATTCGATATATAAAACTTCCCGTTTCGTTGTTCAATAAAAGATCGTAATAATTGTTGGTGTTTTGTTTTTTTAAGGCGTTTTGAATGCCTCCAATCCCTACATTGTAAGCAGCGGCTGATAGTGTCCAATTATTAAAATAGGCATAGGCATCTTTAAAATGTTGACACGCTACATAAGTTGCTTTTTCTACGTCCATGCGCTCATCAATTTCGTTATTTACGATGAGCCCATAATGTTGTGCAGTAACTGGCATCAATTGCCAGAAGCCAGCAGCGCCCATCGGAGAAATGACGTTGGATAAATGGCTTTCAATAATTGCTACATATTTAAAATCATCGGGAACACCTTCTTTTTTAAGAATCGGTTCTATTAGTGGAAACCATTTTTGTGCTTTTACAAATAAAGCCACTGAGGAATTTTTCCATGTTTTATTAGCGAAGAATTCTTTTTCCAGGCTTTCTTTTATTTGATAATCATTTTTGGGAACACGTTCTCCTGCAAATTCTAAATTGACAGGAATATTCAGTCCTAATACTTTAAAATTGGCATTGGAATAATCATATGGATTATTGTCAGGATGGAATACAGTGAAGCGGATCATTATACTGATCAGGATCCACGAAACAAAACACAAACAAGCTTTTTGATAGAGAGGTGATGGTTCGCGAAAAAACTTTAATATCCAAACAGATATGGTCACTTTCTTTTTATAATCGTATTCAGATATAAAGATACAAAAGCGATTGCACAAAAAATAATGGAAATTACTACCCAAAAAATCTGATAATTCAGGATCTGGTTAAGTGCCAAAGATAAGCCGGTTAGTCCTATTCCAAAGAAAAGAATGGATATTCGTTTTTCAGTTATCCCCTTAAAAAACAGGTGATGGGTTGTATGGTCTTTTCCTCCAACAAAAGGTGATTGACCTCGCCTGATCCGGTTAATGCTAACCGTCAACGTATCTGTTATAGGCAAAATAAAAACGAGGCCGATAGAAAGAAATCCAAAGAAAACGGGATTAATAGCAAACCATGAATTGTTTAAGAATGTAAATGAATTCCAGCAATAATCTATTCCGACTACGGATAAAAATGCCCCGAGAAACTGGCTGCCGGTATCTCCCATAAACATTTTGGCAGGGTGCCAGTTATAAATTAAAAAGCCAAGCAAAGATCCTAATATTCCTAAACTCAAAATTGGGATAGGAGAAAGTATAAGGTTTAAGTTAATATTTAAGGTAACTACAAACAATAAAATAAGAATGGATACAATGGTGGTAATACCATCCATATTATCCAGCATATTGATTGAGTTCATTAAACCAATTACCCAAAATACAGTTAAACCAAAATTCAACCCTTCAATGGTAAAAATATTGATTTTGGTATCTGTAAAATATAAAACCAACCCACAGATTAATTGCGTAATAAATTTTAGTAAGGGTTGTGTATTATATGCATCATCAGCAAGGCCCATTAAAAAAGCAATTGTACAAACAATAAATACTCCAACTATCTTAAGTTGGTTAAATTGAAGAGGTAACAAGTGATCAATAAAATTGAGAATGATGAAGGAGATCAGGAATATTACAAAAAAGGATATGCCGCCAACTGAAGGGCGAATGGCAGGGTTCCACCGTATTTCTTTTGTATTGGTTGTCTGTCTTACACCAAGTGTTTGCGAAAATTTTAATAGAATTGAATTAAAAACCAAAGAAAGTATGAACGTAATTCCAATGGATATTACAACGAATAATAAAATATTATTTTGAAAATAAGTCATTAAAACGGACTGTTAAATTCTATGAACTTTGTACCAACCAAGTCTTTTTCTGATAATATTGGATCTTTAATTTTCCAGTTAATATTCAAGTCGATATCATTCCATAAAACAGTACCTTCTGATGCTTTATGATAAAGATCAGTGCATTTATATGAAAAAATAGTATTGTCTTTCAGAGTAAGGAATCCATGGGCAAATCCTGGTGGAATATAAAACATGGTCTTATTTTCTTCAGTTAATTCAATTGCTATATGCTGTCCATAAGTGTGTGAATTTTTTCGGATATCGACAGCAATATCTAAAACTGCACCAGTGATTACCCTTACCAGTTTCCCTTGATCATGCGGTGGAGCCTGAAAATGTAAACCTCTGAGTACACCGGCGTTTGAAAGAGACTGATTATCCTGAAGAAAATGAGTGTTGATATTGTTTTGCTTAAATACATCTTCATTATAACTTTCAAAAAAATAACCCCTGGCATCGGAAAATACTTTAGGTTTTATAATAAATAAATCTTTTATACTTGTTTCAATTACTTCCATAATTTTGAAAATCCTCTTTTTTTCTCAGCTTTATCATCAGAATAATATCCATTACCATAGCCATAACCATAGCCATAGCCGTAACCATATTTGTAGCCGTATGTTGAGCGATTTGTATCAACACCATTTAAAATCATTGATAAATTTTTGATATTGCCTTCGTTAATTAATTTATCCAGAATCTGAACAAATGCTTTTTTAGAGTAATCAGCCCTGAAGACATAAATTGGGAAATCTGCCCTTTGAATAGTAGTAATTCCGTCTGTTACCAATCCAATAGGAGGATTATCAAAAACGATATAATCATAGGTTAATTTCAATTCTTCGATTAATATATTAAGTCGACTACTTATGATTAACTCAGAAGGGTTGGGAGGAATAGGTCCGGCGGTAATGTAGTCAAGATTAGGAAAATGACTTTTATTGATGCAATCTTTTGTCGGGGTCATATTAGTTAATATAGTGCTCATTCCTGTATCATTGGAAACACCAAAACCTTTGTGGATTTTAGGTTTTCTCATATCCAGATCCAGGATGATCACTTTTTTTCCTGTGTAAGCTAATATACCGGCTATATTTAAACACACAAATGTTTTCCCCTCTCCCGAAATAGAAGATGTAACAGCAATAATTTTAGCACCTTCTGAATTATTAATGAAATGTAAATTCGACCGAATACTTCTGAAGGCTTCAGATATTTGTGATTTAGGATCTTTATCAACTACTAATTGAGATACAGGTACATCGCTTTCATAATTAGGAATAATTCCTAAAACAGAAATTGATGCATCAATATTATTGACAACATCATTGATAGAGGTTATTTTATCATGAAGAAAGTATCGAGTAAAAACCAATAAAAGTGATACTAAAATCGCTACTAAAACAGAAATAATAATTGCCATTTTTTTGTTTGGGGAAATCCATGCACCATCACTGATTGCTTCTTCGAGGATTACATTTTCTGAAACGAAACCAGCTTTTGAGATTGAGAACTCCGTTTTCTTTTCTAACAACATTGTATAATATTTTTCGCTGATGCTGAACAAACGCATTAATCGCGAATGTTCAAGGTCTTCGTCCGGATTATTAATGCCTTTACTTTTATATTCAGAATATTTTTGTGTCAGACTGGAATATTTTGATTTGTATTTTAAACGAACGGCGTTGATTGTTTCAATTAATAGTTTTTTCTGGGTTTCAATATTGAAGTTAATTTGCTTAACATTTTCACTATTTGGAGTTACCATATATAAAAGATCTTCTTTCTCTAATAATAACTTTTGAATGCTTTGGGTATATTCTTTTATGGCATTTTCATATTCAGTGCCAGATATTAATGATATCAACTGATAGGTGTCAATACTTTTATTTTTTAAAATATTTTGCTGAAGTTCAGCTAGAATTTTTTCATCCAGTTCAACTTTCAGCATATCATCTTCAATTCGTGTTAAGCGAACAATATTAGGATCAATTGCATCATTTTTAATGGTATAACTATGCGTTTTCCTGAATTCCTGTAAATTATTCTCCGTTGATTTTAAATCGCTGTATACAAGATCAAGTTGCCCGTCAATAAAGGCTATGATGCTTTTAGAACTTTCACTTTTTCGTTCAACATCAAAATCGAGGTACTCTTTTGAAATAAGGTTCACAAGATCTTTTGATTTTTGTGGATTTATATCAGTAACTTTTACCTGAATTGTCCGGGCAGCTTCGTTAATCAGCTTAATATCCATTTTGGCTTGTAAATTTGACGTAACATTGTCATTGTTATTAATTACAAAATAGGATTTGTTACCGGCTGTTAGTTGAGATGAAAATGTTTTTGTATCGATATTTGAATTTCGGGAAATACTCAATTCAAAATAAGGAGAAGGAACAACGTTTGAGGTGGTAAATGGGATGTTATAATTTGAGCCTCCGGCATTAAAAGAAATTGTCCCTGAATCGATATCTTCAAAAACAATGTAAATTTTTACACCATAGATTGCATTTCGTTTAACATTAAATTTCACTAAATAGGGAGAAGAAAGATAAAGTTCATTATTTTTGAAAGTCCCTTCGTTGAAATAACTAACCTGGATATCTGACTTTTCAACCACCCGCTTAAGAAAAATTCGAGAACGGATTTGTTCAATTGCTTCTGCAATTTTATTATCACCGCCGTCAAATTTTGTCATCTGCAAAACTTCAGAAGCTTGGTTGTTTTCATTGATTTGAATAATAGTTGATGATTGATATTCAGGTTGACTATATCTTAAATACACAGCCGCCGCTGCAAGGCTTAGGATAAAAAAAACCAGCATAAACCAAAGGCTTTTTTTAACGATGTAAATAACTAATCCCAAATCCAGCTCACTACTGAATTTAGAAACCCTGTCTCTGTATTTATCTATAGAATTAGTTCCCTCAGGTTGTATCATCTTGTCCTAGCTGTCAGGGAATATAGCAGAAATGTTGTACTGATTAAAGAAACAATTGGTGTTATCTCACCAACTAATGTTCTTGCAAGTCTGTATCTGGGTTCAACATAAATGATATCATGCGCTAGTACAACCGTATTTCCAACAGCAATACCTTCAATTTTTGAAAGATCCATTAAATAAACTTTAGGCGGTTGATTATCCTGATTACGTATCAACTTCACTTTGTAAGCTTTTCCATCCTCGGAAATTCCACCTGTTAAAGCCAAGGCTTCAATTACAGTAGTATTATTATTAGTTAAGCTTAAAACTTTAGCAACACCTCCGTTTCCTGGAAAAACAATTACACGCTTGTTTGTTACACTAATATAAACAAAGGGCTTAACATAATAATCAGCATAAATTTGTTCTAAAAATTCAGTTGCTTCTCTTATACTTAATCCTGCCAATTTAATTCTTCCAACCAAAGGAAGCTTACAACTTCCGTCTCTATCTATAACATAATCCAATTGAATAAAATTTGTTTGTTGCATGGAACTAGCTAAATCGACAATTTTAAAACCATCATTAGAGAATATTCGAACATTTACAATATCATTTGATTCAATTTTATAATCTGTTTTAGATAGTGAATCTACAATTTTATCGTAAGTATAACCTTTTGAGGTTTTAAGCATTAAGTTTGAACGAAATACTTTACAAGACGAAAACAAAACTAAAACTGTTAGTATAATAAAATAATTGAAAAAACGCATAAATGTTATATATATCACAAATTTAAGATTTATCCCCAAATATCAAAAATCATGTTCGATTTAATAATTGACTATATAAATCTCTCATATCGGTTACCAAACGTGAATAACTGAATTTTGAAAGAGCCCATTCCCTGCCTTTGTCAGCTGATGTTGAAAGGTTAACTTTATTAACACATGTTGTTAATAGATTATCCATGAAGCTTTTTTTATCATCAATACATGATAATAGGCCACAATTAGGATGTAAAATGTCTTCAATTCCTCCTACATTCGTTGCCACAACATATTTACCCGCTGCCTGCGCTTCAATAATACTAACGGGTGTGCCTTCATTTAATGAAGTTAGTGTCACAATATCCAAACCATGTAAAGCCCATTCTACATTTGTAATCCATGAGGTGAATATAACGTCAACAGCAGCACTCGGTTCATTTGACCAAGAAATATTATTAATGCGACAAGCTTCTGTAATAGAATCTCTTGTGTCTCCATCACCAATAATAAATCCTTTAAAATTAGTGAACCCGTTTTCTTTCAGATAGGCAATCGCTTCAATAAACAGACTGTGATTTTTTATCGGAGCAAGTCTTCCTATAATTCCAATTGCTAACTGATCGTCTTTTAAATTATACTTTGTTCTGAATTGTTTCCTGTTTTGATCTATGTTTAAGGTAAACCTGGTTAAATCAAAACCTAACGGAACGACATGGATTTTTTCTTTTGGTGCAATATGAAATGTTTCTAAAAGTTCCAGTTTTTGTTTATTGCTAATGGCGATAATTGCCGTGGAGTGTCTTGCAAAATAGCGCTCAATAATTTTATAGAATCCGGTTTTAAATTTACCAAAATATGAATGAAACACATGCCCATGAAACGTATGAATTATGATTGGCACTTTACAATGAATGGCTGCTAATCTTCCTATGGCGCCGGCTTTTGAAGCATGGGTATGAACAATGTCCGGTTTAAATTCACTAATAATCTTTTTAATTTCCTTGTAAGCTTTATAATCTGCTTTGAAATTAATTTCACGCTGAAATTGTTTTAATACACGTGGTTTTAAACCTAATCCTTCAGGAATGTATAATGAGCTGTCTTCACCTTCTTCTTCAGGGCCTCCAACCAAAAGCGTTTCATAATCAGGCTCTAAATATTTTGATAAGTAACTGACGTTATAGGTGATGCCACCAATATTGAAGCGATTAATAATTCTTAGAACCTTTGGCAAAATATTAATTTAAGTTTAATTCAGTTGAAAGTTGTTTGAAATCGATGCCATCAAAATTCCCTGAGCTCATCATCAATAGTACATGATTTTTTAAAGACTTTGACTTCAAATAACTCATCAGAACAGCGCTTTCAGTAAATATTTTAAGGTCTTTACGATTAAAGTATTTTAATACCTGTTCTTCAGTAATAGGTTTTAGTTTTTTATGTGCAATTGTGTGAGGATTGAAATAGACAATCGCTTCATCCGCATCATTCATTGCCCCATCATATTCCGCTAAGAATATTTCATTTAAACTACTGAACGTATGCAATTCCATACAGGCTAAAACTTTACGTTCTGTGAATTGTTGTTTGGTGGCTTGTGTGGTAGCTTTTAATTTGGATGGTGAATGAGCAAAGTCTTTATAAAAAGAAAAATGATCAGTTTTAGAAACTAATTCCAAACGCTTGGCAGCACCTTTAAAGGATTGAATTGCCTCATAAAATTGAGCATCATTCAATCCTAATTTATTGCAAACTAACCTTGCGCCGGTTAAATTCATTAGGTTATGATTTCCAAATATCTGCAGAGGAATATCATTTCCATTATCTTCTAAAATAGTTGTACCATTTTCTATCCTGTGTTTTGGGATAGAGTAGGGTGTTTTGGAAATGTTGTTTAATTTTCCTGATGTGGCAGCTACTTTTTGTAATTCGAGATCTTCATTACAATAAATCAAACTACCATTTGGTTCTATCAGATTAACAAACTGTTTAAACTGGTTCACATAAATTTCAAAAGTTGGAAACACATTGATATGGTCCCAGGCGATGCCACTCAAAATTGCGATGTTCGGTTTATAAAGATGAAATTTAGGGCGTCTGTCAATCGGGGAAGCTAAATATTCATCCCCTTCAATAATGGCAATTGGGGCTTCTTTGGTTAATTTAACCATGGTATTAAAACCTTCTAATTGTGCACCAACCAAATAATCGGTTTCTATTTTGTGATAATTTAAAACATGCAGAATCATTGCTGTAATAGTGGTTTTGCCATGACTTCCTCCGATCACAACCCGCGTTTTATCTTTAGTGGCTTCGTAAATATATTCAGGATAAGAATAAACTTTTAACCCGAGTTCTTTTGCTTTAATTAGTTCAGGATTATCTTCGCGGGCGTGCATTCCTAAAATAACGGCATCAATATCGGAAGTTAATTTTTTCGTGAACCAGCCAATTTCTGTAGGGAGAATTCCAGCATTTTTAAGACGCGTCTTTGACGGCTCATTTATTTCGTCATCGCTACCTGTAACATGATAGCCTTTTTCGTGTAAGGCCAAAGCCATATTGTGCATAGCACTTCCGCCTATTGCAATTAAATGTACGCGCATAATTTGTGGTAAATTTGTTTTACACGAAGTAAGTGTTTTAAAACAAAAAATGCAGACCGTTATGACCTGCATTTTAAACAAAGCTTTGTTAAGTATTTAAGCCATTTTATGGTTTGGTTTACCTAATAGATATAACAATTTAGCATGACCGGCTACGGCGCCTACAAATGTCTTTTTTGTGTAATAAGGTAAATTAAATTCTTTAGCTGTTTGCTGAATGATTGGGGCAATTTTTTTGTAGTGAACATGACAAATATTGGGAAATAAATGATGTTCAACCTGGAAATTCAAACCACCTACGAACCAAGAAAATGCCCAGCTTTTTTGAGCAAAATTAGTCGTTGTTTTTAACTGATGAGCTGCCCAGTCATCTTCCATATTACCGCTTGAATCGGGTAATGGAAACTCGGTCATATCAATTACGTGAGCCGGTTGAAAAATCAAGGCTAAGATTAATCCGCAAGTAAAGTGCATAATTGACCAACCAATTACGATCTGGTACCATGGATTTTCCATTACTAATAAAGGTAAAGCCAGGCTGTATCCTAAATAGAATAATTTATTAAGGATCAAAAGAATCAGTTGTTTTTTAAAGGTTGTTTTTTTTGTTACCAATAAACCCATTTTGTTGTAACGGGCCAGTTGTTGGAAATCTTTGGTAGTAGCCCACATAATGGTCATTAAGCCGTAAAAGAACCAGGCATACAAGAATTGATATTTGTGAATTTTTTTATACTCAGCATGTGGATCAAATCTCATAAATCCTGGAGGAGCTATGTCTTCATCATGTTCGTGAATATTTGTATAAGTATGGTGCAATGTATTATGCTGTAATTGCCAGTTGATGGAACTTCCACCAATAAAATTCATACTTCGGCACATTAGAGCGTTTAATTTTGCATTTCGCGCATAAGAACCATGATTGGCATCATGCATAATAGATAAACCAATGCCACTCATTCCAAAACCCATCAATACACATAAAACTGACTGTAATAATAAGTTATCGAAGGTGTTAAAAATCAACAGTAAAAAAGGCGTGAAATATAAAGTGAACATGAAAATGGATTTAATAACCATTTGTGCATTACCATAACGTGAAAGGTTGTTTTCTTTAAAATAATCGTCAACTCGTTTTTTTGCAGTATTGTAAAAGGAACGGTTAGCGTTATTGAATCTGATTGTATTTGTACTCATATGAATTTTTTTTATGAATTTGCAGTCAAAGATATATTATAAAAAATAAAAAGTCAAATTGTTAAAATACTAATAGTGAACAAATTAAGGTTTATAATTTTGTAATATAGATGTAATCACTTTTTTGTGAGAGGAATGCTATTTATAGAGCGACAAAATCAATTCAGCCAACTTTTCAACCTCCGTTTTTTGACTTTTTTTACCAAATGAAAAGCGAATGCAGTTTTCTGCTTCTTCTTTATTTATTCCCATTGATATTAAAACATGGGAAGGTTCAGCAACAGCTGAAGTACAGGCTGAACCTAAAGAAACAGCATATTCATTTTTTATTTGTGAAAAAACGGTATTGCCATTTTTTAATTTAGGGAAATAAAGATTTGAGGTATTGTAAAGTCTGTATCTTGTAGACCCATTGATTCTTAAGTCTGAAATTTCAAGCAATTGATGTTCAAGGTAACCTCTTATTTTAGAGATATTCATATTATCATCCCAAAATTCTTTTTTGGCTATTTCGCAGGCTTTACCCAAGCCAACAATACCGGTAACATTTAACGTGCCACTTCGTTTATGATTTTCATGTCCACCACCATGGAACAGAGGAATTAAATTAGCCCTTGGATTTTTTCGCCTGATATAAAGCGCCCCTGCACCTTTTGGTCCGTATAGTTTATGAGCGGAAATACAGCACAAATCCAATCCCATTTCATTCACATCTATTGGCAATTTGCCCGCCATTTGTGTAGTATCAGAAAAAAATAGGGCCTCATGCTCGTGTGTGATCTGTGCTATTTTTTCAAGATCCTGTAAAACACCGGTTTCATTATTAGCAGCCATGATGGCCACTAAAATAGTTTGATCTGTAAAACTCGATCGGAGCTCATCTAAGTCAATTCGACCTTCGCGGTCAACATTTAAATAAGTAACCAAAGTACCTTTTTCTTCCAGATAAGCACAGGTGTCCAACACTGCTTTATGTTCTGTTTTACAGGTAATGATATGATTGCCTTTTGTTTTATAAGCTTCAAAAACACCTTTTAGAGCCATATTTACAGCTTCAGTAGCACCGGATGTAAAAACTATTTCAGAAGTTTCTGCACCTATAAAATCCGCCACTTGTTGTCTGGCTTTTTCAACAGCCCCTTGCGCATACCAACCTAAAGCATGCGTATTACTTGAAGCGTTCCCAAAATGTTCAGTAAAAAAAGGAAGCATCTCTGCCAGCACTCTTTCATCCACAGGGGTGGTAGAATTATAATCGAGGTACACCATTATTGAATACGAATTAATAAATCCTTATTAAGAATTTTTGTACGAATATACGAATCTGTGTAAACCAGATCACATAAACCAATTCGTATATTCGTACTCATTGTAATTTTTATGCTTTCTCAATAATTGCCGCATAACCCTGGCCAACGCCAATGCACATGGTTACCAAAGCGTATTTTTTATTCTGAAGATTGAGTTCTATCGCTGCAGAATTGATAATACGGGCTCCGCTCATTCCCAACGGATGCCCCAATGCAATAGCTCCGCCATTTGGATTAATGCGTGGATCATTATCATCTAGTTTCCATTCACGGATGCAACCTAATGCTTGTGCAGCGAACGCTTCATTTAATTCAATCAGGTCTATATCTTTCCATGTTAAACCTGCTTTTTTCAAAGCCAGGTTTGCTGCTTCAACCGGACCTAATCCCATAATGCGGGGTTCAACCCCAACCACGGCACTACTCACAATACGAGCCAGAGGTTTTAAATTATAAGATTTAATTGCATTTTCGCCAGCTAATAAAATAGCAGCCGCTCCATCATTTAATCCGGAAGCATTACCGGCGGTAACTGTTCCATCTTTTTTAAATGAGGCCTTTAATTTTTGTAATCCTTCTAAAGTTGTATTGGCTTTAGCAAATTCATCAGTTTTAAAAATTAAAGCATCACCTTTTTTTTGCGGAATCTCAACGTGAACAATTTCTTTTTCAAATCGTCCGGATACTATTGCTTTTGCTGCTTTTTGCTGGCTCCATAAAGCAAAAGCATCTTGGTCTTCACGACTAATTTTATGCATTTCAGCTACATTCTCGGCGGTATCTCCCATGGCATCCACACCAAATTGTTCTTTTAATTTCGGATTGATGAATCTCCATCCAAAGCTACTGTCAAATAATTGCTGGTCGCGCCCAAAAGCGGAACTTGCTTTACTCATTACTAAAGGTCCGCGTGTCATATTTTCAACACCTGCTGATATCATAAGGTCTGCCTCTCCTAACTGAATGTATCTGGCAGCATCTATTGTAGCGCTTAATCCTGAGGCACATAATCGGTTAACAGTTTGTCCCGGAACGGTAACGGGAAGTCCTGCCATTAAAGAAGCCATGCGTGCAACATTTCGATTGTCTTCACCGGCTTGGTTGGCACAGCCCATAATAACATCGGTTACTTTCGAAAAATCAACGGACGGATTTCGGATCATTAATTCTTTTAAAACCAATGTTGCCAAATCATCTGCTCTTACTGTTGATAATGTTCCTCCGAAATTGCCAATGGCTGTTCTTATTCCGTTAATAATATAAGCTTGTTGCATATGATTAAAATTTATGACACAAAAATATTGTTTTTAATAAGACCTACTCATTAAAATAGGTGTTTTAATAATTTTAAACTCTTTTGCATACTAAAGCGAGGGGATTTTCGTTTCTTTGTAGTTGATTAACAATAAATTAGTTGTTACCCTTGAAAAAAACAGTTTTATATTTTTTATTGGTTTTAAATGCAGTTCTTTTTTCCGGGTTAAACGCCCAGGTTGCTGCGCCTGAATTAAGATGTATTGCTGTTACTTCACCAACAAGTGCTGTGTTATCATGGATTATACCGACTGATCCTTCCGGTTTATTCAGTCAATACCAAATATGGTCTTCACCTACGCAAACCGGACCATTTGTATTAATAGGAACCGTTAATTCTTACAATCAATCCTCTTATACTCAGAGCCCTACCAATGCTGATCTGCAATCTCAGTATTATTATGTGATCACAATCAGTGGCACCAACACTTCGGTTCCTTCTGATACCTTAAGATCAGTCTATGTAAATTTAAGTAATTCTGGAAATGGTGTAGTTAGTTTAAACTGGAATGCGATCCATAATCCATCACCAACTAGCTCATCGTCTACCTATACTCTTTCAAGAGAAGCTCCTGTTGGAACATGGACCACTATATACACGGGGAATAAAATAAATTATAATGACACAGTTGTTATCTGCAAAATCTTTTATAATTATAAAGTTGAAATTTCTGATGGTTCCGGTTGCGTTTCTGTTTCAAATGTTGTTGGTGATACCTGTTATAATATTCAGGCACCAAATAAATTGATTATGGATTCTGTTTCTGTTAACAGTAACGGAGAATCTGTGATAGGTTGGCCAGCTTCACCATCAACAGATGTTACAGCTTATATAATTTATAAATCCAGCGGAGGATTTTTAATACCAATTGATACCATTTACGGATATAATAATACTTCCTTTACTTACACTTTAACATCAGCAACATCCTCCTCTCAAGGATATTGCGTAGCCGCAATTGATAGCTGTGGTAATTACAGTATTCCCAGTTTGACTCATAACACCATGTTTTTGAACACAAGCTATGACCTTTGCTCAAGAACAGCCAGTTTGAACTGGACTGCTTACAGTAATTTACCCAAGGGAGTTTCCAGATATGATATTTATTGTTCTGTTAATGGAGCACCTTCTGTTGTTGTTGGGTCAACTTCCAATTCAACTTTTGCTCATGCTGCTTTAAATCCTGGATATCAATATTGTTATTTTGTAAGAGTTAGAAATACAGATTTAACCATTAGCGCCAGTTCAAATATTTCTTGCCTTACTGCCGGAGGACTTCCGGGACCATCCTTTGTATATATCAATTCGGTGAGTGTAAACACATCGAGCAAACAAATGGAAGTAACTTATTCAGTTGATACATCTAAAGCGTTTAAGGGATGTTCAATTTACAAATCTGAGGATGGAATTGAGTTCACTAAAATTGCATCAGTTTCTTCAACTGTTTCGCCATACACTTATGTTGATGTTGAGGTGAGCCCTTCAAATAAAAATTATTATTATAAGGTCATTGTTGCCGATAATTGTGATAATCCGGGTGCAATTAGTAATATATCCAAATCAATGGTTCTGCATGTAAGCAACGATACTGAAAATATTTTCTTGAATACTTTGACCTGGGATGATTATTCCAGTTGGTCAGGTGGGGTAGCATCTTATAATGTATACAGAGCCGTAAACGGTGTGTTTGATCCAACACCTGTTACTAATGTTTCGTTTGGTACTCGAACATTTGTAGATAACGTTCAGGATTTTGTAAGTGACCAGGGTAAATTTTCTTATTATTTAGAAGCCGTTGAAGGTCCTGGAAATATTTATGGATTTAATGATAAAGCAAAATCTAATCCGGCTGATGCCTATGTAGAAGTTAGTGTATTTGTTCCAAATGCTTTTGCACCCCGAGGACAGAATAGTGTTTGGCTGCCGATTGCACAATATGTAGAAAAAACCGATTATAAAGTCATGGTATTTAACCGCTGGGGCGATAAAATATTTGAAACGCACACTGATACAGAAGGCTGGACGGGTGATGCAGCAACAGACGAAGTTTATGTATATTTAATTGAATATAAAAATGCCCGTGGTGAGTATATTCAATTAAAAGGCCATTTAACTATTATCAGGTAATTCTGGTCTTCTTAGCATTTCACTTTTAATAAGTTTCTTTTTTCTTTCATTTTATAAGTGTATCCTCATTTAAATTTGGAATTATATATCCAATGAGGGTTCATCACTTTATATTAGTTTGTTTTATTTTATTTCGTGCGGGTTTTGTTCAAGCGCAGACAAAAAAAACTGAGCCTTCTATTACCAGAGTATTGTTTGTGTTTGATGCGAGTAAGAGCATGAAAGCAGATCATAAAAATACCACCCGAATGCAAGGCGCTAAAGAATTGTTTTATAAGTTTATTGATAGTTTAAATAAACAAAAGAATATTCAATTTGCCTTAAGGATGTATGGTCATACGGTGAAGTATCCTCCTGGAGATTGCAAAGATTCTAAACTGGTTGTGCCTTTTGGAAAAAATAATGTAGCCTTAATTAAAAGTAAAGTAGCTGAAGCTAAGCCTACAGGAATTACTCCCATTGAACACTCTTTAACCGAATCGGCTAATGATTTTCCTGATGCCAAAGCAGTGAACATGATTATATTAATTACCGACGGAATAGAGGAGTGCGAAGGTGATCCTTGTGCTGCCCGCCTTAAATTAATGGAAAAAGGCATTGTGTTTAAACCTTTTATAATAGGTATTGGTTTAACCGTTGAACAAATTAAAACTTTTGAATGCGTGGGCGATTATTACGATTTTGAAAATACTAATCTGGTGACAGATATTAGTTCTATCATCTCTAAACAAAAAATAAATAAAGCATCGTCGCAGGTA
>JACMNO010000040.1 GCA_014378485.1 Bacteroidia bacterium | reverse complement strand
TGCTCCATATCATCTTCTTCTGAATAAACTTGCTCTAATAACTTATCATCATCCCCTCCATCCCAAACACGTGTCCAGTTTTCGTTTGCCCAACACATCATAAAAGGGAAATCTTCTTTAGGATTGTTAAGTTTTCTGTCTAAAGGTTCATGCAGCACTCTTTTACCATTAAACCAATAATGATAGTAACAAAACCCATGAATATTATATTCCTTTGCTAAGGCTTCTTGGGCTAGACGTGCTTCTTCTAACCGAAGGTCATAAAAGCCCATGTCGGCTGGCAAATGGGGTTGATAGTGTCCTTCAAATCTTGGCTGAGCCTTCGATACATTTGTCCACTCTGTAAAACCTTTACCCCACCAGGCATCGTTTTCTGCTATCGGGTGAAATTGAGGCAAATAAATTGCTATTGGTTTAATGTCCATTTTACCTAACTAAATATTTTTTTATTCTATGCCTCTTTAAAGCGTCCACTCTAAAAATCACAAAAACTAAACTGCTTAGCCAATGCTTCCTTTGCCAGGCAGGCCTCCTCAAACATTAAATAATAAAATCCTAAATCTGCAGGAAAATGTGTTTGATAGAGTGCATTAAATAAGGTAGTCGTTTTTGTAACATTTGTCCATTTCATAATCTTTCCCTCCACGAGCTATCATTTTGAAGATGGTATGAAATTGGGGGAAGGCAGAAAGCAAGATGACGGAATTAATTCATTTACTTTAAGAATATTTTTAGGTCGGATCATTAGGAAATACTTCTTTAACCGCTTCTAAAAACTGGTGCCCAAACCTGACACAAGACTCAAGATGATTACCTTCAGCCCACTCATTCCAAGCATTTATAAAAACTATCTGTTCTTCTAAATCATTGTTTTCAACAAGCTGTTTAGCAAGTTGTAAAGACTTCTTAAAAACTTCCTTATTTTGGTCTGTGATGATAATCCCCTTCCACCCCCTCCTGGCAGTATTGTCCCAACCTACAAACACACACGGTAAGTATGTATAAAGAAACCTACGAGCTGCCATAACCGTTTTTACTTTTTCATAATCATAGATTTTCAATTTTGCAGACCAAACATTCCGATAAAGATTTCTTATCAATTTTCTAAATGAACTACCATCATTAAATGCATCAGGTAACAGGCCTAACTGTGGTTCGAAATTTAAAATCTGATCAAATCCTTCTAAATCGTCTGTATGAGAATTACTACCAATAAAAAAAGGAGCCGGCATTCCCTTTTCAAGTGCTACCTCCTTAAAAATAGCCATTGTTTTTTTGTAGTTCGGGAGGTCATGGGGTCTATAAATAGTAAATGCAGGACGGTTATAAATAGTGATATATCGACTGTCGTTAAAGGCATTTTCATATAACCAAGTGGCGTGTGCATAATCATCACCTTCGCCATATTCCTGCTTAATTAATATTTCTTTTTCTTCTCCGAGCCAACGGCGGGACCATGTTTCATTAGCCCAACAAAACATAAATGGAAAGTCTGGTTGCTTATTTTTCAACATAGCATCTATTGGTTCCTTCATAAGGCGGGTGCCTGAGAACCAGTAATGATAATAACAAAATCCATAAATGCCATAGGCTTTAGCCATGGCTGCTTGGTCAATCCTTGTTTGATCTACCCTCAAATCATATAACCCAAGGTCTGTTGGCAATTGTGGCTGATAATGATTTTTAAAAAAAGGTTTTGCCTTTGTTACATTGGTCCACTCGGTAAAGCCTTTACCCCACCATTCATCGTTTTGAGCAAAGGGATGGAATTGAGGTAAATAAATAGCTATAGTGCGGATAGAACTCATATCTTGATAAAAAGCTTTTTTAAAAATGAAAACTTACTTACAATCTTATTTGCTATTTTAAAAGATATGGAATTTAAAATAATATTCTTCTCTGCTTTTAAGCTTGCAATCTCTTTCTTAACAACATTAACACCATTAAATGTCGAAAAATATACAAAGGGAATATTTGACAACTCTGCATTTGAGCAAATAGCCAAATTAAAGAATGGCTGATTATAAAAGTGATCTTCTTCGATTACGCCTTCTTTTATTTCGGAATAATTACCATCAAACATTTTAAAATTAGACACTGTATTACTCTCATGCGAATGTATCAATGAACCTATAATAAACTTTTGGATAAAAAAATGGCTGTTCTTAAAGTATTTGTTAATCAAGTTTTTAAATTCATCAAAGGATAATTCTTTGATGTGAAAAGGATTATTGGGATCTCGGCGTTTGTAAATGCTTTTTTCTGGCGATGAAATCAATAAATACCCATCTTCTTTTAAAACTCTTAAAATTTCCTGCATCATCATATCATGTTGGTCATGGTGTTCGATCGTTTCAAACGAAACAACGACATCAATGGAATGATCAGGCAAAGGTATTTTACTAGTTGAACCACACAAATACTCCAAATTTTTACTATTTGCATATTTTTTTTTTGCGTGTTCCACAGACTCTAAATCTATGTCCACACCATATACTTTTTTTGCATCATTACTCAACAAAAAACTTCCGTACCCTTCACCGGATGCTATGTCCAAAACAATCTTATCCTTCGTGATTTGTTTGGCTAAAGCATATCTATGGAGATGTTCGACCGAGCCATGGATAGAATTTAAACTGGTTACTAAT
>JACMNO010000039.1 GCA_014378485.1 Bacteroidia bacterium | reverse complement strand
GCTCAGCGTTATGAGCATTACAGGTGTTGCTACAACGTATGCTTTCCCAACCCAGACTCCAGTTACCAAGAGTGGCAAAAAGGATATGCGTTATAAAGCGAATAAAGTCCCTCTGAAAAAAAATGGCAAAAAGGATATGCGCTTTAAGAGCAATAATCCAAATGCTGGGGTAAATTAAAGAAAGGGAGAAAATCCGTCACGACTTCGCTGTAGGAATTTTTCCTGCCATTTCCCTTGAATATTCATTCTCAGCGATTGGGTTTAGCTGTATAAGGGCGTCTAAAAGTAAAGGAATGAAATCGCCGCAATACAATTAAACTCAAAATAAATCCCATTGTATACATGGGATTCATTTTTCCAATGTCAGTCAAAAGAAATGTTTAGGAAATTTTAAGATGTTAAATAATTCCGAATTCAATGCGGTACAATTAGTTTAAAGTAATTTTTCGGCTGAATACTATTGGAACCCCAAGTTTAGTCTGGGGAAATATGTTGCGTTTGCCCTCGCAAATTGGTCTCTTTAGAGAGTTTATTAATCTCTTATGCAGATATTTATAGAATTATGTGACATATAAACAAAAAAGATCAACTTTATATGTCCAAACTTATGAGTTCAATTGCCCGTAAACCGGTGACAGGCAATTAGTAACAATGGTTGAAATTATTCATTTGAATTAACTTTATTAAAAAACACAATATGAAATCAAAATTATTTTTTATTCCTTTTATTGCCTTTCTGGCAATGGGAATTTCAGTTAATGCGCAGGATAACAAAAAAACAGAATCTGCTATGGACCAGTCAGTTGACCGTTATCAACAGCAAAAGAAGGCTGAACAAGCCGCCTTTAAAAGAGATATGGATGCTTTAAATGATCAGAAAAATTTGACCCCGGCTCAAAAAAAATCTAAGAGAAAGCAAATAATTGCTACTTCTCAACAGCAAAAAAAGGTCAACAAGGAAGCTTTTGAGAACAGCAAAGCAACTGTAAAAAATACAAGAAAAGAAGCGAAAGAAGCAGATAAAATGGAAGATCGGAACGATAAGAAGATGATGAAGGAAAAGCAAGAAAGCAGAGGAATGGAGCATCATGAAAACAAAATGAAAGAACACAAAGAACATCATGGTCATAAATCACCTATGGCACACAAAGAGCATCATTAAGGTGAAGATGATTAGTAAATTTACTTTTACAATAAATTTTATATTAAATCTCCGTTAATTTAATTTTACGGAGATTTATTTTTTATCAAAAAAAATAATTTTGTCACATGGGTCAAAACTTGTCAGAACATATTTTTAAACCTAAAAACTTACCATGTTATCCAAAAAAACGGCATTCTTTTTATTATTAATTATTAGTTTAGTGTCTTTAGTAAGAGCTCAGGACTCAACCAGCAAAACTAAATCTTCCTATTTTAAAGCTTCCACGAGCTACCTTACCAATTCAGTGTATGGAGGCCGGAAGGATTCACTCGCCACTCCGTATATAACCCCCGTTATAGGCTATTATAATAAAAGTGGTTTTTTCGTGGAAGGTTCACTTTCTTACTTGGTTGCTACCGAGGATAGCAGGATTGATCTTTTCACTTTGGAAACAGGATATGATTTTACTATTAGTGATAAGCTCTCCGGAGGAATTTATGGCAGTAAATATTTTTATAATAATTCCAGTACATCAGTAAGATCTGAAAGTAAAGGTGGTTTAGGTGGAAGTTTAACCTATGATCCCGGTGCTATCATATTCTCTGGTGGTTTGGATCTTTCCTTTGCCAGTAAAACTGATATTTTTATATCAGGATCGCTTGCTCATGGATTTTATTTTGGAGATAAAGGAAATGAATGGAGTATTTCCCCTACCGTTGCCGTAAACCTTGGAACACAAAATTTTTACCAAGACTATATAAAAAATAGAAAGTTTAAAGGCGGTCGAAGGGGACGCGGTGGTGATAAAAGTGGCAACTCTACTGTTCAGACAAAGAGCTCAAACAATTTTGGTGTCCTAGATTATGAATTATCTTTACCTATCACCTATGATGGGAACAAGTGGGGCACCTTTTTTACACCAACCTATGCTATTCCTCAAAACCCTGTATCATTTGCTTCTTCAACAGGATCAGGGTATGTTACTGAAAAATTGGAGAATAGTTTTTACGCCGAATTTGGGGTTTATATAAAATTTTAAACTCTCATCCATAGTATAAAATAGAAAAGTCTACCAAAACCCTGATTAATTTCCAAAATCAGGGTATTATACTATGTGATATTAAATTGGCTAATGGCGGATGTGTCAGTTGTGGCATATTGGGATAAATTAAAGAAAGGGACAAAAAGTACCACGACTTCGCTGTAGAATTTTTTCTTACCATTTTGTTTGAATATGCAATCCTCTGAGCTTAGCAATACAATTTCGTCGACACTGTTATATAGCTTCGTAGAGTCGAAACAGCTTTTATCTCTTTTTTAGCCTTATAAATAGGAAGTCGTTTTTAACAGCCAAGATTGGAGTAATTTTTCGGCTGAATACTACTGGAACCTTTAATCCTAATCCATGAGAATTGAAGATACTTGGATATTGTCAACGAATTTAAAACCTCGTCAAGCAGGAGCTATATCATAACCGCATGCACACGGCTCAACTGGTAAGCGGTGTCGCCCACCGAAGTGTTACCCATATTGACGTTTTAGGGACTATTGAAAAGATTATAGCCGATACAGCTATAGGGTCGGCTGAAAAGGTCACCGCCATTGACCAATTGTTAAAAAAGAAACGGTTGTCCCAAAAGTTGCTTCAGGAAGACGGACAG
>JACMNO010000038.1 GCA_014378485.1 Bacteroidia bacterium | reverse complement strand
TATAAAATTGTAGAAGCTCCACAAAAATGCGGAGCTCCTACAAAAATATCATTAAAATGCGAGTTATTATTTAGTTACTGTTAATTTTTTGGTTATTACTCCATTTTTAGTGCTAATAATCAGGGTATAAATTCCTGAAGGATATTGTTCTGTATCGATTTTTATATTATTTAAACCTGCGTTACAATTTGTTTTTTCTTTATAAATGCTCTGTCCTAAAGGATTTATGGAGGTAATAATAATATCTGATGGTTCAAATAAATTTAACTGAATCGTTGTTTCAACGCTCGAAGGATTAGGATAAATTATCGCTTTATCTTTAACATTTTTTAATTCTTTGATTGCTGTTATTCCCCCTATCACATTTATAATAAATGTAAGTGTGTCTACTGAGATAGATCCATTTTTTAAACTGTATTTAATCTTATTTGTACCTGTTGTTTTACCAGTATACATGTGGAGTTTTAACCATCCTTTATCACCTGAAATTACCGTGGGCATAATACCAGTTGTAGGCAAATTCAAAAAACAATACCCGCTGTTACATAGCTGAAAATAAGAATCAATTAACGTGTCAGTTGATACCAATTTCCATGCAAAATTTAAATTTTGGGAGCCAGTATTCAGAACTTCAATCCCATCATAATAATTTTGATTAGTATCTAAGCTTATTGTGTACGTTTTATTGGGATTAAAATTATAAGCTTGTCCTATTACTTTATTCATCAACATAAAAAACGCTACAAGAGTAGCTAAAACTGAATATTTAACTCGAAAATTTATCATTGTTTGTCTTTATCAAAACAACAGAAGGTTGGTTTTAAAGACCAACCTTCTGTATATTTTATAGCTAAAAGTATTATTTGATTACAGTTAATTTATCTTTTAATGTTCCTTTTTCAGTTTTTACTATTACATTATAAGTGCCTGTAGCAAACTCACTAGTATTAATCATTAATTCCTTATGTCCAGCTTCAACTTGTGCGTTATTGGAATATACTAATTTACCAGTCATGTCGTAAATAGAAATCTCAACGCTTGATGGCGTATTTAGCTTAATACCAACTACAGCGAAATCTTTTGCCGGATTAGGATAAATGCCAATTTCTTGGTTATCTTTTAACTCAACTATTCCAACAGGACCAGCAACTTGTGCAGAACCCGATTGTAGTATATCTTTACTCGTAACATCTTGAACAAAAACTACGTATTCATATATTACGTTAGTTGTGTTCCAAAAATCATAGGAGTTTTGAGCTGGAGTAGTAACGCTTGTTACTGTGTGAGTAAATGTTGTTGACATGGCAGTTCCATCAACTGTTGTTACAGAAGATCCTGCTGCACTTGGAAACATTTTACGCATTATGTGGTAATAGTTTTTTTGAGTAGTGACAGCTCCTGGATAATTATAAAATTGCTCCAATAATACTTGATGAACTTTTAATTGAGATGATGATGTAATTGTTACATACGGAGTAATTGTAGCTGAACCAGTAATTACACCGCCAACTGAAGTTAACGTTGCTGTAATATCAGCATAAGCAGGTTCTGCTTCTCCCGCATCAACTCCCGCTTGGTCTTCAGATAAAATATCATGGCCATTCATTAATGCTGTTGGAGCTGCATTAATTCCATAATAAGTAACACGTGCAGCACCATGAGAATTGTAACTTGGGTCGTTACCTGGACTTGGCCAATTTACTTGATTTTTAATTACGTTTAGGCGTCCTCCTGAATTTGGCGTATTTGTACCTAACATTGGGTCAAAAGTTGCGTTTAGATTAGCACAAGGTACACACGTTGAAGAAGAAAATTCCTCTAATAATGCATTTCTTAATTTAGATTGAGAAGCAATGAATACTACTGAACTAGCGGTGTCGTTTGTATGAATCGTTTCATTTACACCATTAACTTGTGATACCCAAACCTTAACAGTATTCATTCCTAAAGAAAAAGCACCAGAAGTGGTAAAAGAATAATTTGAAGAAGCATTATAGTTTAATGCAGTTCCATAAGTAAATGTTTGAGTTACAACTGCGCCATTATTAATTTTATAGTTTAATGTCGCATTATTTACTGGAGTATACCCCTTCGAAACAAAAGAACCAGTTATCGGTTGTGATGTTCCCGCTGTGTAGCGCGTTAAACCAGTAATAGAAGCAACGCTTCCATCTGAGGATGCAGGGACTAAAACAGAAACATTGTCTATCCATAACATATCCATATCATTGGAATTATTTATAATTGCCAAACGAACTGTTTGTCCTGCGTAAGCATTTAGGTTTAATCCGCGATTAGTCCATAAATTATTTTCTGCAGATATTGTTAAAAGCGTTGTAGAGAAGTCGGTAGTCAAAGTACCTGTTGTAGATATTTTAACCAAGTATCCATCTTGAAATCCTGTGTCAAAGGATTTAGCATCCCACTGAATAACCGCATTGGTAGGGACAGTAAACGAAGGGGTAATTAACCAATCATTTGAAATTCCAGCAGGTGTATACCAAGATGTACTTGCGACAACCTTTCCATGAGGAACGTTTTCTGCCACTGTAGACGTGCTTAAATCTTTAGAAACCCATGCATTTGTACCAAAACTATAAGATGCAACGGACGTAGATGGTGTTAATCCGTCTACATTATTTTGTATCCAATTTACTGGTAAACCTGGCGCAGTGGCCGAACTAAAGTTTTCGCTCCATGTTTGAGCATTTGCAATACCTGCGGTTAATACCGCTAAGGCTAGTAATTGTTTTTTCATGTTATGTTTTTTTTGGTTATTTATTAATTGTGAATTTTTTTATTAATTTAAAGTTACCTGAAGTTATTGTAGTAAAGTAAATGCCAGAAGGCAATGAGTCAACCTCCAATGCAATACTGTTCTTACCTAAAAACAGTTCCACGCTTTTTGAAGTCACAATAGAACCTAAAGTATTCGTTATTGAAACAGTTACATTATTTATATCTGATAAGGCACTTACATTTATATTAGCTTTATTATTAGATGGATTAGGATAAACATCTGATACTAATGAAAATACCGAAGCATAATTCTTCACTGCCAAAGGGTTATTATACTTTATAGTAAAAGTGAAAAAATCAGTTGGATTATTCGCATCATAAATTTCATATCTAATGTCTGACATGCCTGGACTTGGCGCCTCATCATAATGTATATTAATCGTTTTGCCAATCGATGCGGCATCCTGATTTGCTGTTAAAGTACAATTTGAAGGCGATGTTGTAGTAGCTGCTGGATAACACAATCCATTAAAACAAAAATAAGCAACTGCTCCTGGATTTAATAAATCATCGTAACGACGCATTTTATAAGCCTTTGTAGATGAACTAGTGTTTTTGATATTAATGTCTATAATGTCTAACGCCCCACCCACAACACTTGGATAAATTACCATGCTGTTTGTAATAACCGAAGACCCTGTTGTTAGATTTGTAACCAACAAAGATGATTGAGCAAAGGATGCTAAAGAACTAATCAACAAAGTAGATGCTAGAAGTATAAGTTTTTTCATGTGAATTAATGTTACGTGATTATTAAATAATTACTATACAAATTTGAGAAAGCAAACCGTGAAATCCTAATTTCATTTCAATTAAAATTGGAATCCTAAATCAGTTTATCTCTGGCAAAAAAGCTTCTTATTTTTTATAAAAACTCATCTCGTCGCAGTATTCCCATACTTTTTGGGGCATAAAACACGACACGTTTTTTTTGTCCTTTATTGCTTTTCTAATAAAGGTAGATGAGATATCCATTAAAGGTGCTTCTGTAAAAACAAGGTGTGGATGGGTTTTAAATTC
>JACMNO010000037.1 GCA_014378485.1 Bacteroidia bacterium | reverse complement strand
TTACGTATAGAATTTACGGATATAATGGTACTGGTGCAAATTCCAACATAGCTGTTTGGCGTTTAGACGATTTGCAATTACAAATAGAGATGATTCGAGCTAATCCTACTCAATATGCGGTAACCAATTCTGGAAATGTGTATTGTGCGGGTGGGAACGGTGTTGCCACAGGTTTAAATGGATCGCAAACGGGAGTCAATTATCAATTGGTTTTGAATGGAAATTCCAATATGGGTACTGCGGTTTCTGGTACAGGATCAGTCCTAAGTTTTGGCCTACAAACGCAAGCTGGAACTTACAACGTTAACGCCGTTTATGATAATACTACGTGTTTAACTGCTATGTCAAATTCATTTACATTGAATATCAATACCATTAATACTTGGACGGGCGTAACTAACTCTTCTTGGAATGATGTGTCGAATTGGTCTTGCGGAATTTTACCAAATGCGCTTACCACAGAAATTGTTATTCCAAATACGGTTCTTAATCAACCTTCTTTAAATTCGGATGTTACCATTTATGGCAATTTAAATCTTCAAAATTCCGGTTCGGTTTTATCTTTAAACGGACAAACATTAACCTTGAACGGAACAGTAATGGGTTTGGGTAGTTTGTTGGGCTCCGAAACATCCAACTTGGTCGTTGAATCTGGTTCTGGTGAAAATTTCAGTTTGAGAATGAGCCAGACAAATCAAAATGCCCAAACCCTTAATAATTATACACAAAGCAGAAATGCCACGGTAACATTAACTAACCCACTTTTCATCAAAGGGTTTATTAATTTATCTAACACGAATTCTACACTTACTTCAAATGGAAATCTAACTTTACTGTCAACTGCTAACTCAACATCTGGAGTTGGTTATTTGGGTAACGATGCATCTATTACAGGAAACGTAAACGTGCAATCCTATTTTACTGGTGGTGCTCAATTAAGTAAAAGAGGAACGCGAATGATTTCCTTCCCCGTAGTGGACAATCAACCCTCGCCCAATTATATTTTTGAGCAAATTAAAAACATCATGTTTTTTACGGGGCAAGGCAATACCAGCAATGGATTTGATTTGGGCGGAACCGCTGCACCCAATGCAACAACTATGGTTACGCAGGTAGAAAGCAGAATGCAGGGCGTTTATGGTTTCGATCCTTTAACCAACATCTTGACTAGATCCATCCCTGGAAAGGCTTACTTTTTATTATTTAGGGGCGATAGGATAAATAATGTTTACAATAAATTAAATGCCCCATTCGCTAATCCTGAAGACGTAACCTTAACCTACAAAGGACCTATCAACAAAGGTACCGTACAAATTGACGTTACCCATACACCAAATGTGGGCGATAATTACAATGGCATTTGCGCCATAGGTAATCCATATCCAGCAGTGATTGATTTTGATGCATTTTTAGCCGATAATTCTTCAAAGCTGGAAGATATTATTTCTATCATAAAACCAGACCGAACGGGGCAAATTACCAAAGTCGGCAATGTTAGTACCAATAATAATGTAAACGCTCCTATGGGAACTGCTGCGCAAAGTATCAGATATATACAACCTTGCCAGTCTTTTTATGTTAGAGTAAAAAATGGTGAAAGTGGGTTGCTTACCTTCAAAGAATCACAAAAGGCAAGTATTAGTACACCAGCACGATTGTTAAGCAAACCAGATAAGGGAAAAATACATATTAACACATTATCATCAACAAATATTGAGGATATAACCTCTCCAACGGTTTTTAGAATGGCCATAAATGATGGAATAATCAATAACGAAACAGCCATAATTTTTAAGGAAGGTACAGACGAAAACTATGCTGGCGACGATGCCATTTTATTAGGCAACTCAATTATCACTTGCGGAACATTAACCAATGACGGCGTAAATATGGCTATCAATCTCTTGCCACCTATTGAAAAACCCACAACCATTAAATTGATGGTGAATAGTGAAATCTCGAACTCGGCATTAAAATTATTTTTCACGGGTTTGCAGGCTTTCGCCGATAAAAATATCATTTTGAAAGACAAATACTTAAACGTAAATACAAACATTTCAACTATTGAAAACGTTTACCAATTTGGTATAGATAAAAGTATATCCACCAGTTTTGGTACCGAAAGATTTGAGTTGCTCATAGAGCCACATCTTACGTTACCTTTAAATTTTATAAGTTTTGCTACAGAGAATAAAGGCAATTCTGTTTTATTGAAATGGCAAGTTACAGAGCAGAAAATTAAGGAAGATTTTGAGGTAGAAAAATCATTGGACGGCTATATATTTTATAAAATTGGAGGAGTTGCAACTTTAGCTAACGCTGAGTTTTATGTTTTTGAAGATAAATATCCAGATATGGTTGCCTATTACCGAATTAAACAAATAGACACGAATGGTGGTTTTCAATACAGCAAGATATTAAAGCATACAACCAATATTTCCGACAGTAACTCCAAATTTAGTATCTACCCAAATCCCGCTAAAGAGTATCTTAATTTAAAAATTAACGAAAGTATATCTTTCCCTCTGAAAATTAATATTTACGACCAAACAGGAAAAAGAAGCCATAAATTCATTACAGAATCCTCAAAAAATGTAATACTAAATATATCAGATTTACCCTCTGGATTATACTTTTTACAACTAGAAAACCCTAGCTTTAAAGAAATTTTATTTTATGGTAAATTTATTAAGGAATAAATAAAAAATACTCTATTGTAATTGATTGTAATCTTAAAACAAGTAAATTTTTTAATCAAGAACGCATTGTGTATCATTGTTGTTACAACAATAAATGATAAAATCAAGTTACACACCGGTCAGTTTATATGTAACCAAAATTTTACAATAACGTAAAAATCAAAATGAAATGTTTGCCCTCAATCCAAATAAAGCACTTCAAAAAATATAAATATGATTAACTGCTACAAAAAAGTTTTAAAAAAAAATCTTTCAAATTTATTCACAAAAAACCTTTTTCTGAGAACATTACTAATTATTGGAATTCTTTTTTGTATACAAGGATATAGCATTGCGGAATCAAATAAATTAAAAAAAGTAAGAGCAGTAACGCTAACGGTAAGTTTAATAAAAACTGATAACCCTTGTGAAGGAAGGTCTGTAGGAACGATTACTACAACTGTCACTGGTGGTGTAGCTCCATATAAATATGTATGGAATGATGCTGTGACTTCTCAAAATAGGTTAAAATTGCCTAGAGGAACCTACACTGTAGATGTTACAGACGTTTTGGGTGATACCGGAACAGCTACGATCACAATAGTTGATCCAGCACCAATCATAATTAATGGTGCAGGAATTGATGATGTGAAATGTGCATTACAAACCAATGGTAATGCATTTATAACTGTTAGTGGAGGAACTCCACCATACACATATAGGTGGACTTTAAAAGGAGTGTTAGTTTCAACTAATAAAGATTTGCTTAATCAGGGGGCAGGAGTATATACCATAGTTGTTAAGGATAATAACCCGGCGGGATGTAATGCAAATACTCAATACACAATTATAGAACCAGCATCTATTTTAGTAACTGAGTCATCTCATATTGATAACGTAGAATTTGGTGAATCTAACGGTGCAATTACATTGAAGGTAACAGGCGGCATACAAGGTGTATTACCTGCACCCCTTTATACGTACTTATGGAGTGATGGTGTTACCACCAAGGATAGAACAGGTCTACAATCAGGTCTTTATTCAGTTATGGTAACTGATGCTAATAATTGTACCAAACCATTTAGTACTAAAATTCTTCCTCTAAGCGCTTTTAATGTTTCTGGAATAACTGCAGACAATAAATGTTTTGGTACACCAAACGGAAGCATTACAATCACCGCTACGGGTGGTGTACCACCCTATAAATATTCTTGGTCAGACATTGGGACTGTAATCAATCCAGACAGATCTAATTTAAGTGCCGGCACATATAAACTAGCTTCGATAGATGCTAACGGTTTAGGTGCAACCAGAACCAATACTTTTACAATTACAGAACCCACGTTGCTGACGATGGGGGCCACTAAAACTGATAATGTTTGTTTTAGCCCGCCATATACCGCAACAATCAATCTAACCGCATCTGGGGGGATGCCTCCATACAGTTACATTTTAGATGCAAATGCTCCAGTTTCTTTTGCATCAAACAACATCATTTTGACTAGTATTTCTCCGGGCAATCATACGGTAAAAATAATAGACGCCAATTTATGTGCTACACCTCCTCAAACATTTAGTATTTTGCCAACAGCTCCGCTTGTACCGCTTTTTACGATGACACAAGTAGGCTGTTCTACTCTTGGTCAATTAGCCACAACTGTCACAGGTGGTTTACCTCCTTATAATTTTAGTTGGAGTAATGGTGGTACTACTCCAATTCTTCCTAATTTAGCTGTTGGTTCTTATACACTTACACTTACCGATGCTTTAGGTTGTGTGGTTACAAGTACTCAAACTGTTGCTCAATCTGCTTCGCCTTTAATAATTACTGAAAATACCGGGGCACATTTGAATAACAATTGTTTTGATGATTTAAATGGCAATATTACCGTTATAGTTACAGGTGGGTTAAGTCCATATAATTATTCTTGGAGTAACGGGGCAAATACACCAAGCATCTCCAATTTAGCTTCAGGAAATTATACAGTTACAGTTACAGACGCGGTTTCTTGTGTTTCTTCCTTAACTGTATCAATTTTGCCAACTTCACAAATATCTGCAGGAGAAATTATATCTAATGTAACTTGCCTTGGTACTACTGACGGCTCTATAACGTTAAGTCCCACTGGAGGTACATCACCACTTAGTGTATTTTGGTTAGCAGATGGTTCTACGGTCAATACAAAGACAGGTTTAATAGACGGGATATATCAAGTAAGAATAACAGACGCAAATACTTGCTTCAAAGTATTTGATATTACCGTTCTCCCCGCCATCCCACTTACCCAACTCGATACTCTTATACAAAAATCAGATGTGTGCAAAGGCCAGCTTCCAAACGGATCTATAAAATTGACCGTAGAAGGTGGCAAACCACCTTACTCTTTCAAATGGTCTGTTGCAGACCCGTTAACCGGAAACATCATTACAGATTTACCACTTATTTCCAGAGACCCATTACTTTCGGTTAATGAAGATTTGATAAACCAATTACCCCAAGGTTTTTATGTAGTTACCGTTACGGATGCCAATGGATGTATAACTTTCTTACCTAGTGTAGACCCGCTGGTTCCCCTGGTCAAAACTTATGAGGTATTACCGGTAAGCTGTACTTTGGCCAATGATAAATTAAAAATTGATCCATTAATGTCGCCTAACGACGATGGCCAGGGAAACAATTTTTTTAACATCAACAACATAGAGAATTTCCCAGATAATGAAGTAATCATTTACAACCGTTGGGGTATGGAAGTATTCACAATCAAGAGATACAACAACCAAGACCGCGTATTTAGAGGGGTAGCAAACTCTGCCCTCACCAATAAAAATGAAGTATTGGTAGATGGGGTTTATTATTACACCGTACGTACAGTTCAAGACAACATATCAAGAATCAATAAGGGTTATGTTATCATGAAACGTTAACCACCATTAAAATTTTAATTGAAATACCCCAAACTTCTAAGTTCCAAAATTTAAGATATGACAATGAATGCCACCTATAAATGTGAACACATAAGAAAAACGGTTTTGGCTCTTATTCTTTTTTTTGCGCTAGGCAATAGTGTGAAGGCACAACAAAAAGCCATGTACACCCAATATATGTTTAATGGGATGGCAATTAACCCAGCTTATATGGCTGTGGACGAAATGCTGGCCGTAACCATGCTTACACGCCACCAATGGGTAGGTTTTGATGGGGCGCCAAATACCCAAACCATTTCTATCCATACCCCCTACAAAACTTCCAACACTTTTTACGGTGCAATTTTAACCAGAGATAATATAGGGGAGGTAATAACCGAAACAGGTGGTAATTTATCATTGAGCCGGAGAGTTAAAATTGGCGATATTTCTTGGCTTGCTTTAGGCGTTAATGCGGGTGTGAGCTATTTTAGCGCTTTATATCGTAACACTAACTTACCTAGTCCAACGGTTTCCTCTGACGGCACTTTTATAGATGAACGTGCAAACCGAATTAACTTGGGTATGGGCGTTATGTTCTTCAATAAGAAATATTATCTCGGCCTATCCTCTCCGCACTTTTACTATCGAGATATTTCAGATCCTAGACGTAGTTATCCACCCACAGCCTACCGCCCGCACTTTTTATTGCAGACCGGAGGCCTGTTTAAAATGAGTGCAGACATTAAGTTTAGACCAAGTATATTGATTAAGTATGTAGATGGTTCGCCCATACAATTTGATGTAAACACAAATGTCCTCCTTAAAGAAAAATTTTGGATTGGCACATCCTACCGTTATATGGATAGTTTTAGTGTTTTGGGTTCCATTTATTTAACACCTACCATATTGTTCGGTTATTCTTATGATTTGCCCAACAACAACGTAAATTCAGCTCAAAAAAGTTCTCACGAGCTGATGTTCCAATTTAGGCTACCCGTTAAAGGCAGAAATCCATTGGCTTGTTTCTTTTAATATTGACCAATCTCTCTCAAACAAATTAATGTGCAGCATTAAGGGTTAGGCGCTGTTGGGTAAATTCCAAACCGGCTTTCCGCTTTACCTTTTTTTAGCCCAGTTCAACAACCCTTGCAAAAAAGGGTGTCCGCTCCAATCCGGGCTGATTTAAGGTTCGGTGCTATTGGCAACAATCTTTCCAACTTTATATCTTGTATTCGGTTTTCAGCCAAACCATGGTTGAAAGCTTACGAATAAAGATCGCTGTTTTTAACAAAAAAAAATCCCGAATAATTCGGGATTTTTTTTTGTGTTATTTTGAAACTGGTATCAGCTCATCTTTAATTTTTTCTGAATATCCTGAACGTAGGCTTTAAATTTCTTGTCCGTATCAATCAAATCCTCAACGGTTTGGCAAGCGTATATTACGGTAGAGTGGTCTCTACCACCAAAAAATGCACCTATTGATTTTAGGGAAGTTTTAGTATGACCTTTTGCCAAATACATTGAAATTTGCCGAGCCTGTACAATTTCACGTTTTCGAGTTTTAGATTTCACCATCTCCACCGGAACTTCAAAATACTCGCAAACCAATTTTTGGATATATTCCATAGAAATTTCCTTGTGCGTATTTTTGATAAAGTTCTTGAGCATTTGTTTTGCTAAATTCAAGTCTATCTCTCTTTTGTTGAGTGTTGAGTGTGCCAAAAGAGATACCATTGCACCCTCTAGTTCACGTATGTTATTGTCTATATTATGGGCAACATACTCTATTACTTCATTGGGCAATTCAATACCATCTTGATACATCTTCTTTTTAAGTATGGCCATCCGGGTTTCGATATCCGGTATTGAAAGATCAGCCGAAAGTCCCCATTTAAACCTAGATAAAAGGCGCTCTTCCAAACCAGCCAAATCCTTGGGTGCTTTATCGGAAGTAACTATTAGCTGTTTGCCTGTTTGGTGCAGGTGATTAAATATGTGGAAGAATATATCTTGTGTTTTATCCTTACCGGCAAAATTGTGCACGTCATCCATAATGATAACATCCATAGCTTGGTAAAAATTCACAAAATCGTTTATGGTTTGGTTTTTTAGAGAATCTACAAACTGTGCGCAAAACTTTTCGCAAGAAACATAAATCACCAACTTATCGGGCATGTTCCTCTTAATCTCGTTACCTATGGCTTGGACTAAATGTGTTTTGCCCAAACCTACGCCCCCATAAATCATAAGCGGGTTAAATGATGTGCCTCCCGGTTTAGCAGCTACGGCAAATCCCGCAGAACGTGCCAAGCGGTTGCAATCTCCTTCTATGAAATTATCAAAAGTGTAATTAGGGTTTAATTGTGGATCTACTTGTAGTTTTTTTAAGCCCGGTATCACAAATGGGTTTTTAATATCCTTGTTTAAAGCAATGGGCATTGGTATAGATTGCTTTTTACCTTCGGCGCCATTACCGGTTGATGGCATGTTGGTAGTGTAAGGAATGCGAGAGGATGATTTTTCTACAACAATATTATATTCTAGTCTTCCCTCTTCTCCCAAGTACTTTTTTATGGTTTTTCGCAAGAGACCAACATAATGTTCTTCCAACCATTCGTAAAAAAACAAACTGGGTACCTGTATGGTCAAAATGCTTCCTTCAAGCCTCAATGCGGTAATAGGCTCGAACCAAGTTTTATAGCTTTGGTGCGGTATATTATCCTTAATGATTTGAAGACAATTCTCCCATATACTGGTACTTGTTTTTTCCATAATTTGTTGTAAAATACTAATTGTTAATGAGATGACTGTTGGCGAGTATGCCAATTTCAAGTCTTCGAATATTCGAAAAATTATTGATTAAAAAAACTAAAATCTGAAATTATATCCAATATACTGTATAGCAGAGTAGTACATTTTTTTAATGCCTAACTATTTTTTTTAGACTTATTTGTCTTAGAAAAGATATCTAAACTTGCAAATATTGCCTGATAGTTAGTTTTTTATTTAATAAGATTATAACTCCTGCATTTCAGTTTTAATTACCCTTAAAGCTAAATCGTAAGGGCTTTCTTCCAAAGAACTTAAATGTGTAAATACAATCTTGCTTAAATCCACAGCGGAAGCAGATAAATCTAATTGATTAATTGTTCCATTAATTATGGCAATAGTATCTTCTTTCACACGCTTTATCAAACTCCACGTATCCGAACTAACATACAGTTGCTGGGTAATATTATGGAGATATTCTGCCCTAATTTCATTTAATATCAAACTTTGTATTTCCGAGGCAGACATTCCGGGCATGTGCAAGCGTAAAAAAATGTTAGCAGGGTGAATACGTTCTATAAACAAGATTAGCCGCTCAAAAGCCTGTAATTTTAAAGCAATGAAATCTTTTGAAGATGCTACACTGGAAACAGCATTATTGATGGTTGCGCTTGAAGGCTTTGCATATTTGTAAAGTAAATAAGCACCAAGTACTACCAACCACCCAGAAACCGTGTATTTCAAAATATCCAATAAAAAATTCAATTCCATTTTAATTTGTTTGGTTTTAGTAAAAATTAATGAATGCGTTACAAACATCTGTATTAAGATTTATATTTGAACACAATATTTTAAATATGAGCGTAGAAACTAAAGCTGTAGCGCCAGTAACTTTAACAGAAGGTGCAAAAAAAGAAATAGTAAAACTAATGTCCCAACAAGAATTGGGAGAAGAATTTGGTTTACGTTTAGGTGTTGAAGGAGGTGGCTGCTCTGGTATGAATTATATTCTGGGTTTTGATCAGATGAAAGACGGTGATAGTGAATATGAAATTGATAATATCAAAGTATTCATGAACAAAGCACACGGTTTGTACCTGGTGGGGATGGAAGTAGATTTCCAAAATGGTTTGAACTCAAGGGGATTTGTATTTACAAACCCCAATGCAGCCAGTACTTGCGGATGTGGTACTAGCTTTTCTGTTTAATACTCAATTATTTTTATCGTTAAATAAATCAGTCTTACTTATCCAATTCGAGACCGATCTTCCATTTATGATTAAAAAAGAAATACGCATATTTTTTACTGCCTTAATGTTTTTTACGCGGATACCTTGTCCGCCCAGTACCGATCATTCCGAAGAATATTTAAACCGAGCTTCCAAATATTTTACATT
>JACMNO010000036.1 GCA_014378485.1 Bacteroidia bacterium | reverse complement strand
GAAGAAACCATCAATAAAATTGTTGAACTGGTAAGTAACCAAAAGGACTATTAAATGCACAGCATCGATATAGGAGATTGTACCATTGATATTGTAAGGAAAAATATCAAGCACCTGCATCTGTCTGTGTATCCACCAACAGGACGAATAAGAATAGCTACTCCTCTAAATGTTGACGATGAAACAGTACGGTTATTTGCTATTTCAAAATTAGCATGGATTAAAAGAAACCGCAGAAACTTTGAAAAACAGGAACGGGAAGCACCAAGGGTTTTTAAAGAAAGGGAGAGCCATTATTTTAAAGGTCAGCGTTATTTATTGAGAATAAAAGAACAGACAGGAGCACCCAAAATAGAGCTAAAAACAAAAACCTACATTGATCTTTTTGTGAAGCCTACAGCAACATTAGCAGAACGGCAAAAACTTTTAAATGATTGGTATCGAAACGAATTAAAAAGCGAAATACCTGCCATCATAAAAAAGTGGGAGAAGATAATAAATGTGTCTGTAGAAGATTGGGGCGTAAAACAAATGAAAACAAAATGGGGTACCTGCAACATAGAAGCAAAACGTATTTGGTTGAATTTGGAACTGGCGAAAAAACCAATTATCTGTTTAGAGTACATCATTGTTCATGAAATGATTCACCTGTTGGAGCGCCACCACAATGCACATTTTATTATGTACTTAGATAAGTTTATGCCGCAGTGGAAGCTGCATAAGGATGAACTAAATAAGCTGCCTGTGAGCCACGGGGAGTGGGAGTATTAAATCAAAAGTTGTAATAAATAAAACCAAAATTATATGCCATTACTAACAAACATTTTAAAAAGAGCTTCAAAAA
Organism: Bacteroidia bacterium; assembly: GCA_014378485.1. Classification (GTDB taxonomy): domain Bacteria; phylum Bacteroidota; class Bacteroidia; order B-17B0; family Aurantibacillaceae; genus UBA4416. The sequence goes on along the minus strand of JACMNO010000036.1, from coordinate 1,571 downwards.
TTGAAGAAGATGTACGACAGTTATTTGTTGCGGATCAAGATTTTTCATACTGTGGTTTTCCAATTAAAGAGAATTCACTTGTGTATTACGATGGTAATGACGAAGTGAAAATTAACATGCAGGAATATTCTTTATTTGGTCCATTAAGTGTTCCTACTCTTATGGATACTTGTTTAATGAAAACAGACAACTTTAAATACAATACTCAACAAGTTGGCACATGTGAGAAAGAAGATACTGTTTTAAAAATTGGCTGGCGAGGAATATGGCATAACAACCATTTTGATAAATGGAATAGTTCCTTTGATGAGTACTTAGAGAGACTTCAACAAATGTCACCACTAGAATATCAAGGGATATTATTTAGTCCGCTTGTATATTCTTTTAATCCTAAAAGCCAGGTTCTATGTTACTTTTTAAGTAGTAATACAGTTAATGTGGCTGCAAATGGCTATCAAATCACATTACCTGCTAATGTGGAGATAAGTATTGACAAAGGAATTATTACTGCAGTACCTTTTAATAAAAACCATATTATCAATTATCATGGAATACCTGTTAAGGGTCCAATGTTTACAACGGAAGATGGGACCTTAGTGGGGCAGATAGGAGAGAAAATGAAGTTTAAAATTTATGATCATCAAGATTTAAGTTCACTGACTGTCGCAACTAATGACATAGAAATTACCAAAACTGGTGAAGTATCAATCAGATTATTCGATGAGAAATCAAGTAAAATAAAAAAATACAGAATATCTCCTATAGATGATTTATAAACAATAATTCAAAGAAGATTTGGTATTTATGATTATATAAAATGAATTGAAGTTTGTGCAAAATGGATTTCAAGAACTTCATGATACAGTGAACCTAATATGACACTAGGAATATTGTTTCACTAGATTTAATTTCTAAAACTTGCTGATTGAGTGATTATGTTATAATGATGAAAAATGATATTGTATTAAAGTAAAAAAGAGTTTGTTATGATGTGTCTTAACATGAATAATTAATTGTTAAGCAGACTGACTGAATAAAATTAATCACCAATTACACTGTACAGCAAACTGTGGTTTTTTAAAACGCCATTTTCTGGTATTGAATCTTTTGAGCGTCCTGGTGTCATCAACTAGATATGCCACCAGGGCTCTCAGTTCATTGAACGTGGCCCTCATAAATAGCAACTCCAGTGATGAATAATAAAGCCTATAGATTTTTATGCAATCATCTTCTGTTGGGTATTCAAATGCCATAGTTGATTGTGCAAATGACTCAGTGCGATAAGTAATATTTTTTAGCCCCTTGTAAGGATAAAAGAGCGGTGAGCAGCGCATAATAAAACTAATAGCTCTAGCCGAATTTTCATCACCGGTAATGTATCCGTAAATGTTTCGTACTTCATCCGAATTTTGAGACAGGTATGCCCTCAATTTTCTAATATCATCCTTTAGTAGCGAAGATTTTAAGGCCCTGGCTTCAAAGTGTGCATAACTGACTAGCCTTGTTTTTTTGTCTGCTGGTTCTGTGCTTTTGGTCGATACGTAAGGAGGTAGCATGGATTATATTTTGTG
>JACMNO010000004.1 GCA_014378485.1 Bacteroidia bacterium | reverse complement strand
TCTTTCACAAAACTTTCTGGCACACCAGCTGATGAAGTTTCTCCAAAAGTCACTAATCCCGACCCTGCTTTTACTAATAAGGAATCTGAATGTCCGTGATAACAGCCTTCAAATTTTAAAATTTTATTTCTTCCCGTATAACCTCTTGCTAAACGAATAGCGCTCATCACCGCTTCAGTTCCGCTACTAACAAAACGAATTTTTTCTATATAAGTATTAAAGGTTAATATTAACTCTGCTAGTTCATTTTCTAATCGTGTGGGGGCGCCAAAAGATGTTCCGTTACGCATGGTTTTTTCAACGGCGTTTAATACCTTATCGTTTGCATGGCCTAAAATTAATGGCCCCCAACTAGCACAGTAATCAATATATTCGTTTCCATCAGCATCCCATACATGGGATCCCTTTCCTTTATCTATAAAAATAGGAGTTCCTCCTACACTTCTGAAGGCGCGTACCGGAGAATTGACACCTCCCGGAAAAAAAGCTTTTGCCTTTTCAAATAATTGAGTTGAAACTTCGTTTTTCATTTTAGAGAAATTTTTTGATAGTGAATATTCCATTAGAAACTCTTGCTAAAGATAATCGTTTAACGAGGATTATCAAATTGGTATATAATAAAGAAGGCTATCCGTTAAAGATAGCCTTCTAAAATAAAACAGTTAAAATTAATTATTGTTTAACAACTTTGCCAACTTTAATAGTTTTGTTGTTATTGATAATTTTAAATACATACAAACCGTCTTCTAATTTAGAAAGATTAATGGTATTAGTATCATTTGATAAGGTGTCTTTGATCACTAACTTGCCAATTGCATCATAGACTTCAACTGAAGTACTACCTGCTAATTCAGAAGAGATACTGATATTTAAAACACCATTTGTTGGGTTCGGATAAATAGTGATTCCAGATACCATAATGTTGTTATTAATACCTGTACAAATTTGAGCATCTACAAACACAGTAGCTATTCCATTGCAGTTTCCATCATTCACTACAACTGTATAAGTTGTACCGCTTGTTGGTGTAACTGATGTACTCATTGTGTTTGCGCCATTTGACCATGTATAAGAAGTTGCGCTGGTTGAAACAGTAAGAACTGCGCTTTCTCCCAAATTAGAACACAATAAAGTATTTGAAGTCATTGCCGAAACAGATGGTAAACTGTTAACACCAACAGAAACAGCAGCGTAACCAAAGCAGCCATTGTTTTCACCTGTAATTGTATAAGTTGAATTCCCGGTTGGAGTTACGACTGCTATTGAAGAAGTGCTGCCACTTGTCCAGGAATACGTTGTCGCTCCAGACGCTGTTAATGTTGCTGATGAACCAGAACAAACGGATGTAATAGAAGCCATAGCTGTAACCGTTGGAGTTGCTATATAACCAACTGAAACAGTAGCAGTATTTGAACACCCGGAAGTATTTCCTGTGACCGTATAAACTGACGCAGATAATGGAGTAACAACTTCAGTTGAAGACGTGCCACCACTTGTCCATGTGTAATTAGTTGCTCCACTAGCAGTTAAAGTTGCCGATGAACCTGAACAAACGGTTGTATTAGAAGCCATAGCTGTAACCGTTGGAGTTGCTATATAACCAACTGAAACAGTGGCTGTATTTGAACATCCTGATGCATTTCCAGTAACAGTATAAACTGAAGCAGAAGTTGGTGTTACAACTTCTGTTGAAGAATTTCCACCTGAGGTCCATGTATAATTAGTTGCACCACCAGCAGTTAAAGTTGCTGATGAACCGGAACACACAGTTGTGTTTGATGACATTGCAGTAACTGTAGGAGTAACGGCAACTATAGTTGTTGAAGTTGTTTTACAACCATTAATGGAATACATCACTGTATTTGTTCCAATAGTAGATGGAGAAAAAGAAGTGACAGATGTTGTAGATGTATTAACTGTGAATATACCACCACTAACAGCTGGAGTTAAGGAGGAACTTGAAGCAGGTAAACAGTAGTTGGTTAATAAACCTGAGAATGAAGCATCATATGTGCCTAAATCAGTAATTACAATAGTTGTAGCATCACCAGCTGAAGCAGCAGTGTAGGTATCTAATTGAATATAGTAAGTTGCACCGGGAGTTAAACATGCTGCTCTTACAAACGAAGAATACTGAGAGCCACCATTTGCTATGTAATTTGCATCATCATCATTAGCTGCAATTAATTTTACGCCAACAGGAGCTGTTGGAGTGGTTTGACTAATTAAACTTGCACAATTTGTTGCACTCCATATAGCTAATTGAGAATCATTTGCACCGGCATTCATTGCAGTTGGAGCTTGAACAGAAACGTTTCCTGATGCAGGAGCAACAAATGTAAACCACATACTATTAGTTAAATTACTATTTAACCAACCTGAATTAGTTGAATTTCCTGATGCTGGAGGAACCACTTCTCCTGGTTGCGAGGTAGCACCATACACATTATATAAAGGTGATGTGCCTAATGATAAAGGAATTGGGTTACATACGTTGTCGCCGGGGAAAATAATATTCACAGAAAATGGCGTGTTTGTTGTATCTGCTGGGCATCCCGGAGACGTAGCAATTACACCGTAATAAACAGTTCCTGAGCCAACAGCAGTAATTGTTGGTGTAGAAGATGTTGCGCCAGCAATCGGATTCCATGGGCCGCTTAGAGAAGGTGAAGAATACCATTGAAGATTTCCGGTAGCAGGGGCAATTGAATACGTATTAACTGAACCTGCTGTTGTTGAATTTGTTCCTGTTATAGTACCTGCTACTGGTGGAATTGTACATACAGCAGAATATATTTTTAAGCTATCCAATCCTAAATCGTCATTTCCAAAATCAGAAATTCCGCGGAAACGAACAACACAGCTAGCAGATCCTACGGAACCTAAAGAAATAATTTGTTTTGTCCAGGCAGTTGCTAAATTATAGCCCGCTTTTTTGGTAAAACTTGAGCCTCCATTTGTTGAAAGCCATACTTCTAAAGAATCCGTTCCGGATGTATTAAAATTATAAAACGACATTTCATAGTTTAGAGATGTACTATTCATGTCAATATATAAGTCTAAATCGCCTTTTGCTTTATTAGGAGCGTAATAGGAATGGAAATCGGCACAACCTGCGCCCATTGGGGCAACTGTTCCGGTTGTTGCAGTAGACCAGGTAGCAGTAGCTCCGGCATCTTGCCTTCTCCATGAAACATTTCCTGTAGTTGGATTAGAAGCCCAATTAGCTGTGGTTGGAACATTTTGGTTATCACAACGATTTTGCCATGTATTATCAAATGCTTCTAAAAAAGGAACAGTTGTATATGTATTTGCTGAAAAGAAATTAATAAATAAAGAGGTAGAAACAGCCGTGTTTGTTGAACAGGAAACAATACACTGAAAATAGGTTGGTACTGTTACCGATTGTGTTGTAGCAATAGTTGTAGCTGTTGGGATAGAAGTCCAGCTTAAACCATCAGGAGACGATTGCCACTGATAAATTAAGCCAGATGCATTTGTTGAACCACTTAAATTTAAAGTTATATTTTGAGGCCCGCAAAGCATAGTGCTTGTAGCGGTAGCAGTGCCAGCATTAGGAGCTCCCGAACATACTGGCTGAACAGAATAGGTAATAATTAACTTAGGTTGTTGAGCAGCGGTTCCAGGATAACCATAAATGTTATACATATTTGTGGAAGCTCTGGCGAAACCAATACATACTTGAGGGCTATTGACATTTGTTTGAATGAAAGTTACACCTGTAGCATTTAATGTTTTGGTATTGGCTGCGTTTGCTGTCCATGCACTTGCATTTATACTGGTACCGGAAGTGCAACTTGTATATAAAGCTGTTCCTGTAATACTAGCAGGATTTCCAATAAAACCATACAGATTATTGATTGCAGTGGAAGACGTACTTGTGAAAGTTGTAAATAAACAGTTGGCAGACATAACCACGGCGCCAACAGGTAAGCTGGTAAGGTCAAATTTTGCAAAACCAGCATTTGTAGTAGAATTGATATTAATCATATTTCCATCATTTTTTGCTCCTAAAGAGTTAACCGACCCTGTATTAAAAGAGCCTGCAGTTCCAGTTGCAGTAATAGTCACAGTTGTTTGTGCGGATGCGCTAAAGCAAAACGCTAAAACTGCACATGCAAATAGTAATTGTTTTTTCATGAGTTTTTTATTTTAATTAAAGCGCAAATGTAAACAATAATACAAATTGATTATTATAAATTTCTTAATAAAATTGATTGTTTAATGCAATAAAACGATTAAAGTGAGCAATTCAATCTGTAATTAATATTTCAGTAATTTTGCTTTATGCATTTAGAAAAATTAAGAGAATATTGCCTTTTGAAAAAAGGTGTGGAGGAATGCACTCCTTTTGGAGATGATACTCTTGTATTTAAAGTAGTGGGGAAAATGTTTGTATTATCAGGAATCGAATCGGATCCGGTACAATTTAATGCTAAATGTGATCCTGAAAAAGCAATTGAATTAAGGGAAAAATATCAATGTGTACAACCTGGTTACCATATGAATAAACTTCACTGGAATACAATTGTTTGCGATGGTTCAGTGAGTGATAAACTATTAAAACAGTGGATTGATGAAAGTTATGACCTTGTTTTAAAAAGTCTGCCAAAAAAAGTAAAAGCAGATCTTGAAAATCTCTGAATTATTCGTCTTTAAAGAAACTAAGTTTGTGCAGATCGATCAATTGAGTTTTTTGATAATAAAAATTAATCACTTCAGGATATTTATAACCCAGTTTTGCCATTCGCATCGCCCCTTCTTGGCACATCCCAACTCCATGCCCAAAGCCGCGGCCTTTAAAAATTACAGAATCGCCTATATTACAAATACTAAAAAAAGTAGATTTTAATTGTAAATCGGTTCTTACGTTTTTTAGAGGCACTTTAATATTATTTGCTTCAAGAAAAGATCTTCGTGCATCTTGTTTAAAATTTAGTGCCTGCCATCGTGCGTTTGAATCCTGTACGGGATAATTGTGTTTTAATTTAAGATAGCTCAGCCAATCATCCTTCGCCATTTTTCTTTCCCACTTGGCATTTGGCATCTTTGTACTAAACGTGTCATTTACACTGCGGAGATATGCCAATTTGCTGCCCCACACATCTTCAGAGTTAGCAGTTTGCCCACCGCTATTACTATGGAAAGCTGCATCTATTAAATTCAAATTATCATCCACCACCACTTTTCCTCGCGTATCAGTCACTGCTTTCATTATATCAAGTTCTGTTGTTTTTCCGAAATAAGCCTGGCAATGTGTAAAATCACATAAATTAAATCCTTCGGCCGCATGTTTTTGCAAATGCGACAAGGCAAATGTCCTGGCTAAAATAGCCTGTACTTTATAAAATTCCTGAAAAGAGCGCTTCCCTGATTCTGCCTGCACAACTCCTGCAATATAATTATCCAGTGAAATTTCGTTAACACATCTCAAATCACCTAACTCTGCCGAAATGTACAAATTGTCATCGTAAAAACGTGGTTTCCTATCAGGTGAAATAAGTTTTAATCGAAATGATTTAAGGGGATCAATACTGGATATCTTAATTCGTTTATATTTTCCAATTATGGTTTCAAAGGTTTTTACTTCTACTGAATCATTTACGAAACTGAATTTTATAAGTGGAAATTTAGAAGAGTTTACAATTTCATTTCCATTAGCCCAGATACTATAAACGCCTACTTCGGCGCTAAAAGTAAACGACTGAATTTTGGCTTGTGAAAATATCCGGATATTTACCACTTCATCTGCGCTATATTTTCGGTCAGATCCGCCGCTGGTATTAATGTAAGAGTCGCTAATTGATTTTACAAACACGCTGGTTATCTGCCAGCTGACGCATAAAAACAAAACATTAATTAGTATGAACTTATTGTTTTGCATGGATGTGGTTGTAAATTAATTCGGCTACTTTTTTTGAAGCGCCACTATTACCTAATAATTTAATTAACCCATCGTATTCTTTCAGCATTTCTTCTCTTATCGGGCCGTTGAGTATTTTTATTAATTCATTTTTTAAATTTTCGGAAGTAAGATCACTTTGGATCAGTTCTTTTACCACGGGTTTATCTAAAATTAAATTCGGGAGTGAAATATATTTTACTCTGTTACCTACTACCATCCTGGCAATGGAGTAGGAAACGATTCCGCCTTTATAACAAACTACTTGCGGTAAACGAAACAAAGCACTCTCTAACGTTGAGGTACCTGACTTTATAATACCTGAATGGGCGTTGTGCATCAAAGCATAGGTTTGGTTATACACCACTTTTAAGTTTTTATCCAGTGCCATTTGATAAGCTTCTTTTGGCAAGTTGGTTGTGCCGGCAATTACAAACTGGTAATCTTTAAACTCATCCACAACATTCAACATAATTGAGAACATTCGCTCAATTTCCTGTTTTCTGCTGCCCGGAAGCACAGCGATTATAGGACGCTGATCGAGGTTATTTTTTTTAATAAATTCTGTTTTTTCAGGTAGTGTATTTTTTTCCTGTTCAATGGCATCTAATAAAGGATGTCCCACATAATCTGCCTGGTAGTTGTGTTTTTTATAAACCGCCACTTCAAAAGGTAAAATCACAAACATTTTTTCTACACTACGTTTGATGATTTCTACACGGTCTTCTTTCCAGGCCCAAATTGTTGGAGAGATATAATAGAAAACTCTTATTCCTTGTTTTTTTGCCCAATCGGCAATTCGCAGATTAAATCCGGGATAATCAACAAGAATTAAAATTTCAGGATTAAATTCTAAAATATCTTTTTTACAAAAAGCTAAATTTTTAAAAATGGTCCGAATGTTTTTAGCCACCTCCACAAAGCCCATAAACGCCAGGTCTTTTATATGTTTCCTGGGTTTTTGGTTTGTTACTTTTGCCATTAAGTCTCCACCCCAAAACTGAAATTCAATACCATTATCAAGCAACAGCAATTCCTTCATCATGTTGGAGGCATGAAGATCTCCGGATGGTTCGCCTGCTATGACATAGTACTTCATTGAATTTTTATTGTAAGGAAATATATAAAATCAATCCTACATAAAGGAATGCTGCGAAAATTAAACCTCTTCCAAAATCAAATATTTTTTTGTTTAAAGAAACATAAAAAACTACTAAGGTGGCACCTACGCAAAGAATAGCGACTTCCTGCAGCATATCACCCAATCGTAAATACCTGATAAAGCCTGTAGGAAAATTTAATTGTTGGTAAAAAAATAGCCAATAACAAAAAAAGCAGAACGCCGGAAAAAATAATCCAAATATAAATCCTATCCACTTTTTATCAATTTTATCCAGCATAATTACAAAGTGTTTTTTAAATGGTTAATATAATTATGTGCCGTTAAATCATGCATGACCGGCACAACAGATACATACCCGTTTTGTAGAGCCCATTCATCAGTATCTTGTGCTTCAGGCTCAAAATTAACGAACTTGCCGGTGAGCCAATAATAGGAACGGCCATATGGATCTTTTCGTTCATCAAAATCTTCTACCCAGTTTGCTTTAGCCTGCCTGCATACTTTTAATCCATTAATTTCATCCAATTTTAATTTGGGGAAATTCACGTTTAAACACACACCCAGTGGTAATTTATCTTTCAGGCAAGTGCCAATTATTTTTTCGATAAAAGATGTTGTTGCACTAAAATCAGCGTTGATATCATAATCAGCTAAACTGAAACCAACAGATGGAGCACCTTCTAAGGAACCTTCGATGGCAGCACTCATGGTACCTGAATAAATAACATTTATGGAACTGTTGCTTCCATGATTTATTCCTGATAATACAAGATCCGGTTTTCGGGGCAGAAGCTTATTAACTGCCATTTTCACGCAATCTACCGGAGTTCCTGTGCAGCTGTATTCTTGCGCAACGCCTGCATGGTAATTTGTTTGCTGTATCCTTAATGTTGAATTAATAGTAATGGCATGTCCCATTCCGGATTGTGGTTTATCGGGAGCGATAATAAATACATCTCCGAAATTTTTAGCGATTGATGCTAAATGTAAAATACCGGGGGCGCTAACGCCATCATCGTTTGTAACTAGTATTAATGGTTTTTGCTGCATTTTGGTAAATCTATTGATTTAATAACAGTTTTATTTTAAAAAAAGAATAATTTACTAAAATTGTCTTGTTGAATTCTACCAATTTAATTTTTAAAACGTTTTTTTACTATTTTTGTCTGACTAACTAAACCAATTATGAAAAAAATCATTAAAACAACAAATGCACCTGCTCCAATTGGCCCATATAACCAGGCAATTATGGTTGGGGATTGTGTTTATGTATCCGGAACTATTGCTATGGATTTGGAATCCAAGCAGTTGATTAAAACAAATATTAAAGAGGAAACTAAAATAGTAATGGAATATTTGGGTGCTGTTTTAAAAGAGGCTGGGTTAACATATGATAACATTGTAAAAACCACCATTTTTCTATCTGATATGAATAATTTCGTTCATGTAAATGAAGTTTATAGCAGTTATTTTCAGGGCGATTTCCCTGCCCGTGCCACTATACAGGCAGATCGTCTGCCTAAAGATGCTAATGTTGAAATAAGTGTTGAAGCAAAAGTTTTTTAAAATTCTTTTGAAAACTAAAATATTGTAAGGTTTTAAGCGGAATTGGCTTAAAACCTTATTTTTTTGCCCTTCTTTTTATGGTCTGTTGTAAAATTCAAGGGTGTATTTTGGTAATTAATAGATAAAAAACTTTTATTCAACGAATAAAATGACCTGAAAATAGTTGTTTATTTAAATATTTGTTATAATTTTACTTTAACTAAAAATTTAAGTTATGAATATTTTTGTAAGCAACATCAGTTTTAAAGTTAGAGAACAAGCACTTAGTGAACTTTTTTCTCAGTACGGCGAGGTAACCTCGGTAAGAATTATTAAAGACAAAGAAACAAAACGTAGTCGTGGATTTGGTTTTGTGGAAATGGCAAACGAAGATGATGGACAAAAAGCCATTGACGCCTTAAACGGAACAGAGCACTATGAACGCGCAATTGTTGTTTCGCAAGCTAAAGGAAAGCCTGAGAACGCATAAATATTTACTTTATAAATATAAAGTCCCGGCTCAACAGTCGGGACTTTTTAGTGTAGATAATTTTTAATTCCTGATGGTCAGCGTATTTATACCATCAAATACAGCAGTATACAATCTTAAACTCTGTGTTGCAGGCCCGGACATTACTGCACCATCAAAAATCTGCCACTTAGAACCACTAATTGTATCTTTTAAGGTAAACCTATCTGCCTGAACTTTTACACTAGCATATGAATTTTCAGGAAGGTAGGTGGAAGTGCGCTCTAATGCAACGAAGTCTGAGGAAGAATTGGTGGTTGTTTTTCTATACACAATAATGCCGTTTACACCTCCATTAATATATACCCAACCACCAACAGCTCCCAATTGAATGGAATATAAAGGGTCGTTTGGATACATAGTAATATTTACTGTTTGGTATGGAATATTATCTACCTGATTCTTTTTTCTACAAAAGGAAAAAGAGATGATAATAAAAGATAAAGCAAAAATGCTAATTTTTCTAAACATGATGATACAATGGGTTAAACAGATACCTTTACATCACAAATATAATCTTTTCATATGGACTTTGAACCATCTACTCCTCCAAAAAAACACAATGTTTTTCTTCCCATAATAGTGTCATTAAGTGTTGTGTTTGGTGTATGGCTTGGGTATTTTTTAAATCAAAGAATTAATAATGGGTCAGGGAACAATCAAAAGTATCATTCATCTGCTAATGATAAAATAAGCAGTTTGCTGGATTATATCGAATACCAATATGTGGATACCATTAATAAAAAAGATTTGGTGGAAAAAACTGTGACCTCGATGTTGCAAAGCTTGGATCCTCATTCAAGTTATATTCCTGCCAGCGAGTTTGCTTCTGTGAATGAACCGCTTGAAGGAAATTTTGATGGAATCGGAGTAGAATTTAATATCATAAAAGATACCATACGAGTAATATCTCCAATTGCCGGAGGGCCTTCCGAAAAGATTGGCATCCGAGCCGGAGACCGTTTTGTGAAGGTTGATGGTAAAAATGTGGCTGGTGTAGGCATTACCAATAAAGAAGTATTTGGAAAACTAAGGGGCAAAAGCGAAACGATTGTTTTAGTAACTGTATTAAGGACAGGAGTATCAAAACCTTTGGAGTTTAAAATTACCAGAGGCGCTATTCCTTTGTATAGTGTTGACGCTTCTTATATGTTGGATGCAACAATTGGATATATTAAAATCAGTAAGTTTGCCGCTACTACTTACGAGGAATACCTGAAGGCTTTTAATACACTCAGCAAGCAAGGGATGAAAAAGCTAGTATTAGATCTTCGTGGAAACCCTGGAGGATATTTGAATGCGGCTGTTGATATTTCTGATGAGTTTTTAACCAGCGGCCTACAAATTGTTTATACACAAGGGAAAGCTAATCCAAAAAAAATATACAAAGCCACGCAACACGGCAGTTTTGAAAACAATCCTTTAGTTGTTTTAATTGATGAAGGTTCTGCCAGTGCCAGTGAAATTGTAGCAGGTGCTGTGCAGGATAATGACCGCGGAACAATTATAGGCAGAAGAAGTTTCGGAAAAGGTTTAGTGCAGGATCAAATGCAATTGCCTGATGGTTCTGCGATTCGTTTAACTATTGCCAGATATTACACACCAACAGGCAGGTGCATTCAGAAGCCTTATTCGGATGATAAAGACCGGTATTATAATGAAGAGTATGATCGTTATCAAAACGGTGAACTGGTAAATGAAGACAGCATTAAGCTGGATAAAACAAAACAATACAAAACACCGGAAGGAAAAACTGTTTATGGCGGTGGCGGAATTATGCCGGACATATTTGTTCCTATTGATACCACTAAAACAAATTCCTTTTTAAATAAAGTGTTTTATACGGGTGCCATTAATACTTTTGCTTTTGAGTATGCCGATAAAAACAGGGGGAAATTAAAAACATACGGATCTGCTAAAAAATATATTGATGAATTTGATATTAATAATAATATCCTGGAAGAGTTTTACAGTTATTGTGCAGCTCAGAAATTAGTATTAATCGATAAATCACTCAAAGAAAAAACAAACGAAGCTCTGAAGCCTTATTTAAAGGCATTTATTGGTCGCGACCTTTATGATAAGGACGCATATTATCCTATAATTAATAAAAAAGATAAATGTATTTTAAAAGCAACTGAGGTTTTGTCTAAATAAATTGTATTTTTGGTAGAATAAAAATTAATTATGACTGTAAATTTTTTTGCTATTTCATGTGTAATTTTAACAATGGCACTTGTTTCATGTAATGGGAACCCTGATGAACAAAAAAATCGCGAGGAACTTGACGGATTGGATTCAACAACTACAGTCTCTGCCACCACAGCATTAACGGAAGAAAATGAAGTGGCATATAATTTACCTTCAGCTTTACAGATCGCGTATGTATTTAAAAAATCAGGCGCCGGATTTGTGCCCGAATTATTAAATAATAGATCCAACTCTTCTAAATACAATACCAGTAACTACAAAAGGGCCACAAATTTTGGAATTTATAGTGCCGACCTTGCTTATTGTTTATTTAATAAAAAATATCAGGAGTCAAAGGAATATCTTAAATCCTGTAAGGATATTGGTTCTTACCTTGGCTTAAACCAGGCTTTTGAAAGCGACAACATGGCTCAACGTTTTGATAAAAATATTGCTAATGAAGATTCTGTTGTTAAAATTGTTTCTAGCGTGCAGTTAAAAGCAGATATGATGTTTGAACAAAACAAGCAGAAGCATATAACAGTTATTGCTTTTGCCGGTGCCTGGACAGAAAGTATGTATATCGCTACCCAAATCTATGCTAAGGATAAAAATAAAAAAGTGCTGGTTAGTTTGCTGGAGCAACTTTTATTAAGTGAAACGATTATAAAAGCGCTTAAAAGTTATAAAACATCTGAGCCTGAAATTATTGACTTAATAATTTCTATCGAAAAAATTAATGCTGAGTTCAATGCTATTGCTTCTGTAAAGTCAGCGATGGAAAAAGATGAAGAAATAGATTTAAATTCTATATCTATCACCGACAGCGAATTGACGACCATCACCAAATCAGTAAAAACGTTACGATCAAAAATGATCGACTAAAAAAAGACTATGAAGAAAATTGTAAAACCTTTGTTTGGTATTTCGATCATTTTTATTTTAATGGCTTTTCAGAGTGGCGACGTTTTGTGTAATGCAAAGGAGTTAAAAGAAAAAGCGAAGCTTTATCTAGAACCATATAAGTATGATAGTTCTGAATTAACGCGCATCATGTATAAAAAGAAAGAAACCATTAAAGAAGTTGAAGTTCCTTTGTTTATTGGAGAAAAATATCGTATCGTGTTTGAACTGGAAGCTTTACCAAAGCAGGTTGAAGTGCAGATTTATAATAAAGACAAGGATTCTAAAGGTAGAAAATTATTATTTTCCTCCAAGGATCAGGGAGAAAAGAAAGAATTCCTTTTCGAAGTTTCTAAAACACGTCATGTTTATGTAGATTATGTTGTTCCTCCAACAGAAGATGGGTCGTATAGCGGTTGTGCAGTGTTTATGGTAGGATACAAATAGTTATAGGATTATTTTTTCATTTCCACCTCAAATCCTTTTTTCTTCCAGTCATCAAATCCTTTTTCAAGATTTACCACATGTGAAAAACTAAGTTTCTGCATGAGATCAGCACACTCTCCGCTTCTGCCGCCGCCTGCGCAGTAAATCAAATAAGTCTTGCTTTTATCCAGCTTTGAAATAACACTGTCCGCATTTTTTTTGAAATAATCGATTTGTGCCGATCCTTTTATAAAACCTTTATTTTTTAATTCATCATCCGTTCGCAGATCAATTAAGTAACCTTTTTTCTCGTCAATTAATTTTTTGAATGTTACTGCATCTACATTTTCAATTTTTGTTTGTGAAAAACAAAATGCTGAGGTGAAAATTACTGTGAGAAGAAATAAATATTTCATGATCATGTGTTTTTAAAATCGAGTAACCAGTTAATTGCTTTTTGCCTGTCTTCAAACATTCGCATTTTCATGGATTGCTGATTGGTGAGGTTGATAATGAAATTAATAATGATACGATGCGCGAGTGATTTTACAATGACTGCTGTTGCTCTCGTTATATCATTGGTGGCCGGTTGAGTAGAAAATTCTCTTGCCTCTTTAGAAATTGTCGTATAAGTACCGGTTTCAACTAAGATAAGATGTTTGTTGACCCCGTCAAATTTTGATTTCAAAAAAAGGTGTTGTTTTTTAGAATCTTCCAGTTCAATCTGTATATTATCTTTTAGCTTAATATGAATAATATTATTATCCCATAACTCCACAAGTGATGCATTATCAACGTATGTTTCAACAACTGAATATGTAGAGGTATCGTAGATCACGTTGAGTTAAATATAATTAATTTTTTCGTTTTATCAATGCCATATAAAATCCATCGAACCCTTCACTAGGCATAATGTTTTTATCTCTGATTAATTCAAAGTCATGATGGGTTGCTAAAAATGTATCCACTTGTTTACGATTTTCGCTTGGTAATATACTGCATGTAGAATACACCAGTTCGCCACCTTTTTTGGTCATGATGGAATATTCGCTTAAAATCTTTTGTTGTAGTTCTTTTGTTCTCTCAATAAATGCTAAATCCAGTTTCCATTTGGCATCGGGATTACGCTTAATAACGCCAAGGCCACTGCAAGGCACATCCAGTAATAATCGGTCGGCTGTATTTTCTAAACGTTTGATAGTTTTAGTGCCTTCAATTAGTCTTGGCTCAATATTGCTGGCGGTGGCTCTACGCGCACGTTTTTTTAATTCATCCAGTTTCCATTGGGTTACATCCATTGAAATGATCCGTCCCTTGTTTTGCATTAATGATGCTATGTGTAATGTTTTTCCACCACCACCGGCACAAGCATCAATTACCCGCATGCCTGGCTGCACATCAAGGAATTCTGAAATCGCTTGTGAACCCGCATCCTGTAGTTCAAATAATCCTAATTTAAATAATTGATTTTGAAAAATATTCTGTCGTTCAATTAAAACAAGCGCATCATCAAAACCATTTAAAGGTTCTACCTGAATTTCTTCTGCGGCAAAATGCTTCTGTAATATTTCTTTTTTTGTTTTTAAAGTATTTACCCTTAACACAACTTCTGCTTGTTTATTTAAAGCGGCAGCTTGTTCCTCCCACGCTTCTTTACCTAACTCGCTTTCACAAAGATCCCATAACCAATCCGGGTAAGCCTGCAAAATGCGTTGGTCTTTAATGGATTTATAATTGTCAAGGGTGGTTTTTTCGTTCAGGTTTTTAAAATCACGTTCATCCGGCATTGGAATGTGGTGAATAATGAAATAGGTGCCTAATATTTCCCAGAAATTATTTTCTGTATTTGCTAAATGCGCTAATAGTCTGTAATAACGAACAATTCCATAAGTAGTTTCCGCAATAAATCTTCTGTCTCTGCTGCCGAATTTCGGATTTTCTTTAAGAGTTTTTTCTATGACCTTATCAGCGTACTTATTTTCCGTAAATATGGTTTGCAAAGCAGTAACCACCGCTTGTAATAATACTCGGTGTGGTTTTGGTTGCTTTTTATTTTTTTTGAACATGCAGTAAATTTAAGGTTTTTGATTGTTTTTATAGCTTTATTTTTTTGCTATATTTACAAATCAGCAAATTATTCTTATGAAATATTTTATCCTTTTTTTGATCGTTCTTTCGTGTTCTGCAAAGGCTCAGAATAAAAAACGTATTTTATTAAAAAATGCAACGGCTCATATTGGTAATGGAAATATCATTGAAAATAGTTTAATTACTATCAAAGATGGCAAAATTGATTTAGTTGCAGATGCCCGTCTTGTGAAAATTGACATAAATCAGTTCGACACTACTATTGATCTTTCCGGAAAACATATTTACCCGGGTTTAATTGCCCCTAATTGTATTTTAGGATTACAGGAAGCGGAGGCAGTGCGTCAGACAAGTGATTATGCAGAGGTTGGAGATTACAATCCGCATGTGAGAAGTTTAATCGCCTATAACGCTGAAAGTAAAATCCTGGAAACCGTAAAAGCAAATGGTGTATTATATACACAATCTACACCACGTTATGGTGTGATCAGTGGAATGTCTTCTGTTTTTGCAACAGACGGGTGGAACTGGGAAGATGCTGTTTTAAAAGCAGATGACGGGGTTCATTTAAATTTTCCAAATTCGATTCAAAAACGAGGCTGGTGGGCTGAGCCGCTGCCAAGTGATAAAAACGTAAAATACAATGAACAATTAAATGAACTCACTACTTTTTTCGAAAATGCATTTGCCTACTATAGTACTAAAAATGTGGTAGATAAAAATTTAAGGTTCGAAAGTATGAAAGGCATTTTTGATGGCACTAAAAATTTATATATTCATACTGATTATGTAAAGGACATTATCACTGCTATCAATTTCACCAAACGTTTCAATATAAAAAAAATGGTTTTGGTGGGTGGCAAAGACAGTTACAAAATTACTAAGCTGTTGAGAGAAAATAATATTGCAGTTATGTTGAATCGTTTACACGATCTTCCTGATTTACCGGAAGCAGAAATAGACCTTATGTATAAATTACCTTATTTACTGCAAAAAGATTCCGTTTTATTTTGTCTGCAAAATCAAGGTGATATGGAAGCTATGAATGCGCGGAACATTGCATTTCTGGCAGGAACCGCTGCCGCTTATGGCCTCACCAAAGAGCAGGCTTTGCAAAGCGTGACTTTGAGTAGCGCGAAGATTTTGGGAATTGATCATTTAGTGGGAAGCATTGAAACGGGTAAACTGGCATCCATTATTGTTTCTGAAGGTGATATTTTAGATATGAGAACCAATAAAATTATTCTGGCATTCATTAATGGAAGAAGTATTTCATTAAGCAATTTTCAAAACGATCTGCATAAAAAGTATTCGAATAAATTAGGGATAAAGGAGTAATATTTTGTTCAGCTAATGGCGCAAATCCTCGCAGATTTTTTTAATTATCTGTGTAAATCTTCGAAATCTGTTGGAACCTATTAGGATATTGTGGTACTTAAAAAAAATACGATGAAATTTATTGTAAAAGCAAATCTAATAGATGTAGTAGCTAAAGAAACATATGCTGCTGAGGTCACTATTGAAAATAGTAAGATAGTCTATATTAAAAAAATTTCAGAAACTCTTAATACTTTTATTTTACCTGGATTCATTGATGCGCATGTGCATGTTGAAAGCAGCATGTTGGTGCCCTCAGAATTTGCACGTATTGCTGTTACTCATGGTACAGTGGGAACAATATCCGACCCTCATGAAATTGCTAATGTGCTTGGAGTACCTGGCGTTGATTATATGATAGATAACGCCAAGCAAGTGCCATTCCATTTTTATTTTGGTGCCCCATCTTGTGTACCAGCTACTAATTTTGAAACAGCTGGTGCGGTAATTGATTCAAATGATATTGATGCCTTACTGTCCCGAAAAGAAATTGTATACCTGGCAGAGATGATGAATTTTCCGGGAGTGATTTATAAGGATGAAGAAGTTCTGAAGAAATTAGCTTCGGCCAAAAAACATAACAAACCCATTGATGGTCATGCGCCCGGATTAATGGGAGATCAAATGAAGCATTATTTTAATACGGGCATCACAACAGACCATGAATGTTTTGGCTATATGGAAGCTTTGGAAAAATTACAACATGGTGTTAAAGTATTGATTAGAGAAGGAAGTGCGGCAAAGAATTTTGAAACACTGATTTCTTTATTAAAAGATTTTCCTGAGCAAATTATGTTCTGCTGCGACGATAAGCATCCTGATAATTTAATCGAGTCGCATATTAATGATCACGTGAAGCGTGCTTTAAAAGAAGGACATGATTTATACAATGTATTAAGAGCTGCTTCATATAATGTGGTAAAACATTATAATTTACCGGTTGGGTTATTGCAAACTGGAGATAATGCTGATTTTATTGAGATCGATAATTTGAAAGATTTTACCATTCTCAAAACATATATTAATGGAAACCTGGTTGCGGAAAATGGCAACTCATTTATTCAATCTGTAGAAGCACCGATCGTTAATAATTTTAACTGCAGATTGAAACAACCTTCGGATTTTAAATTAAAATGTGTTGGAAGTAAATTACGAGTTATAGAGGTATTAGATGGACAATTGATCACTAACGAATTATTCGTGGAGTCATTTTCGGTTAATGGGTTTGCAGAGTCGAATGCGGAAGAGGATATTTTGAAAATTGCGGTGGTAAACCGTTACAGCGATGCCCCGGTTGCTATGGCGTTTATTAAAAATATCGGCTTAAAGCATGGCGCTATTGCTTCTTGTGTTGCACATGATTGTCATAACATTGTAGTGGTTGGAACAAACGATGAAGATATATGCAAAGCAGTGAATTTAATTGTCAAAGCTAAAGGAGGAATTTCTTTAGCTAATGCAAACGAAGAAATGGTTTTGGAATTACCGATTGCCGGCATCATGACCAATCAACCGGCAGAAGTAGTTGCCGAAGCTTACACTAAATTAGATAAACGTGCTAAAGAATTAGGAAGCAAATTGCGCGCCCCATACATGAGTTTATCCTTTATGGCTTTGTTAGTTATTCCTGAATTAAAACTGAGCGACAAAGGTTTATTTAATGGAAAAAGCTTTGAGTTTACAGATGTGTTTTTAAAATAATGAATAGCCGTCTCAACAACATATTTAAAATAGTTGTTTCGCTAATCATGGTGATTGTTTTTAGTTCTTGGATTTTTTCCGAAGGCGACAATGGCTATTTTGTATATCTCCATGGAAAAAAGCAATATGTTTTAGTGGAAGGAACAGGAGAACCAACCATTGTTTTTTTAACCGGAAAGGGCACAGGGCAGAACGATTTTAAAAAAGTGTATAATAAGATTAAAAATACCAATCGTATTTTCTCTTATGATAGAGCGGGACTTGGCAAATCAGAGGCATTTAGAAATGATCGAACAGTAGATACAATGGCTTATGAATTACATGAGTTATTGGAAAAGGAAAAAATAAAACCACCTTATATTTTAGTCGGACATGCATTAGGAGGATACATCATGCGTTGTTTTGTGTCTTTATATCCCACTACCGTTTCAGGAGTGGTATTCGTTGATCCATCACATGAATTTGAATTTAAACATGGTTTGGAAATCAGACCCGATTCTGATCAGGTTGTTTTTCGGGATGAATTTAAAAGTTACTTAAGAGTGGAAGGAAGAAGCAAAGTACATAATGCGGAATCAAAAAAATGTTTTGATTTTGACAGCGCCGGTTTTTCCACCAATCAACGTATTGTTAAAGATATTCAAATACCAACCGATATTCCGATGACAATATTGATTGCGAGAAAAGTAGATGTGGACAATGCTTTCATTGATAAAGAAATGGAATACCGCATTCAGTTTTTCGAAAAGTGGAAAACAATGAACGTACAAACAAAAGTTGTAACCACTTTTAAAAGTGGGCATTTTATTCATCGTGATCATCCACAATTGGTGATCGATGAGATTAATGAGATAATCGGTAAGGTGAGAAAGTAACTATTCGTCATTATGAGCGAAGCGTGGCAATCTAATACGTTGAATAAGATTGTTTCACTTGTCCCTCATTTACAATGACGTTGTTTTAAAATTGATTTAATGAAAAAATTCGAATTACAACCCACACTGGAAAATGAATTTATAAAAATTCAACCATTAAAACAAGAAGACTTTGAAGCCGTTTATCTTGTTGCTTCTAACCCTTTGATCTGGGAGCAGCATCCAAATCCTGATCGTTATAAAAAAGAAGTATTTGAAACGTTTTTTAAAGATGCAATGGAATCAGGAGGGGCATTTCTTGTGTTTGATAAGCAAAGCAACATGGTTATTGGCAGTTCACGGTATTATGAATTGGATACAGACAAAAGTTCTATTGCCATTGGCTACACATTTTTAGCAAAAGATCATTGGGGAAGTGTTTATAATCCGGCTCTCAAAAAATTAATGATTGATCATGCTTTTCAATTTTTCAATTCTGTTGTGTTTCACATTGGAGCATTTAATATCCGCTCTCAAAAAGCTGTTGAAAGATTAGGGGCGAGGAAAATGTCTGAAAAGGAAGTGGAGTGTTATGGTGAAGCCAGTAAATTAAAGGTTCTGTATGAAATAAAAAAATACAATTGGAACTTGGAATAATTAGGTGCTTCTCGCAGTTCGACCTCGCTCAGTATGACAGCTCGAAGTGACCAACGCATAATCGTACTATTTTTCCTGATTAGCCCTGTTATAACAATCTCTGCATAAAGGCTCATAACTGTCTGTTTCTCCTAACAAAACCAAACTTGTTTCATTTGTGATGCGGTGCGAAACGTATGCAAGATTACCGCATCTCATGCAGATTGCATGAACTTTAGTTACATACTCTGCCACAGCTAATAAACCAGGCATTGGCCCAAAGGGTTGCCCTTTAAAATCCATGTCTAAACCTGCTACAATAACACGCACACCACTATCCGCTAACTGTTTGCAAACATTTACCAGTTCCATATCAAAAAACTGGGCTTCATCAATTCCTACCACCTCCACTTCATTTGCTAATAATAAAATATTAGAGCTTGATGGAACCGGTGTACTGTGAATCTCATTGCCCTGGTGCGATACCACTTTTATTTCGTGGTAGCGTGTGTCAATTTGAGGTTTAAAAATCTCAACTTTTTGTTTGGCAAACTGAGCACGTCTTAACCGGCGAATCAATTCTTCCGTTTTACCAGAAAACATAGAGCCGCAAACGACTTCGATCCAGCCTTTGCGTGTTGCACTATGTTTAAGGTTTTCTAAAAACATGTAAGTTATAGTTGATAATAAAGTCTAAAAATAAACTAAGTATCGCTAAAATGCAGTATTTTTAATTCTTAATTATTCACATTATGCAAACGGATATATTACAGAAACAGCTTCATACTTCACTGCAGGAATTAAAAACTGCTATTGAAAAATTTGAGAAACATCCATCGCCAAGTACACAGTATGCTGAGCAATTGCATACCGCTATTCATTCCAGCAATAAATTAGTATCCGCTTTCTTGGTATTGAAAGAACATAAGGACATATCTCCTGATTTGAACCTGCATATTAAATTAATGAATGTTCCAACTTCAGAAGAAAAAAAGGCGATCATTGAACCGATCACAGATCAGACTTTAGATGAATCAAAATTAAGCGATATAAAAGCAGAAGTGAAATCTGAAGATGTTGCTATGGAACCTGTTCCGGAAAAAATAATTACACATGAGGCTGAAGTAAGGCAAGAAACCAAAGAGTTTCCAAAAATGAGCGTTAATATCAATGATAAATTCCGGTTTATTAATGAATTATTTGCATCAAACGCCACCGAATATAATATTGCCATTGAACAGATCAATACAATTCATTCTCAGGAAGAATTAAATAGTTATTTAAAAGGACTGACTTCTATTTATATGTGGAAAGAAGATAACGAAGTTGTAAAAACTTTATTTTATTTATCCAACAAGCGCTTTACTTAGATAATTATTTTATTTAAAAATTCTCTCCATATGGCCCTCACGCTGACCGAAGACGAACCCTCATAGACATTATGAAATATATAATCTTTCTTACCTTTTTTTTTCTCTTTTCTGTTTCCTTCAGCCAGGATACAGTGTATGCACGGAAGGTCATTAAAAAACTATGCTCCAAAGAATTCTCCGGAAGGGGGTATGTAAATGATGGTGTGAATAAAGCAGCTTCTTATCTTTCAAAAGAAATAAAAAACATAGGCTTAAATAAATTCGGGAAATCCTATTCCCAGTTTTACAATTTGCGTGTCAATACATTTCCGGGCGCAATGTCTGTGGTGTTGAATGGAAGAGAACTTACACCTGGAATGCATTATCTGATTTATCCTTCTGCAAAAACAACTAAGGAAGGGTTTCAGTTATTTAAAACAGACAGTGTCACTTATAAAGCAACCGATGGAAAAAGAGAAGTGCCTTTGCAGGTAAAATTGAAAAAGAAACTGACTTATACGGTGGAGTCTGATTTATCTGATAACACAATCATTGAATTATTGAAGGATTCTTTTCCGAATGAATTGAAAACAATCGATGTGATTTTTGAGAATAAATTGGTACGTGATTTTAAATGTCAGAATTTGTGCGGGTATGTAAAAGGCACGCAGCATCCTGACAGTTTCATAGTATTTACTGCCCATTATGATCACCTGGGCATGATGGGCAAAGAAACCTGCTTTCCCGGTGCCAATGATAATGCCAGCGGAGTGAGTGTATTATTGAACCTGGCAAAATATTACAAGGCACATCCTGCAAAATATTCGGTGTCATTTATCTTTTTCAGTGGAGAAGAGGCTGGCTTACTGGGTTCAAAGTATTTTTCTAATAATCCTTTGTTTGCTCTCTCAAAAATAAAATTCCTGACTAACCTTGATTTGTTAGGAACAGGAGATGATGGTATTATGGTGGTGAACGCCACAGTTTTTAAAGAGCAATTTGAAAAACTAAACAGCATCAATACAGAGAAGCATTACTTGAAGCAAATTAAACAACGAGGTAAAGCAGCCAACAGCGATCATTATTGGTTCACTGAGTTAGGAGTGCCGAGCTTCTTTATATACACCATGGGCGGTATTCAAGCCTATCATGATATTTATGATATAGATAAAACATTGCCGCTTACTAAATACATAGAGGTTTGCCAGCTTTTAATCGAGTTTAATTCGAAGTTGTAGTGAATAATTTTGTCAGTTCGAGCACAGTCGAGAACTATTACCTTAATTTTTTGAAAGGATAATAAGTGAATCCGACCATTATCCAAGGTAATCTAAATTCATAGGCTAAGTTATATGATATGCAAACACCTAATGTTTGCTTATTAAAATCGAAATCGTACGAAATTTTAGGGCATAATGAAATAGTTGAGTTAATACCTGTACGTTCCGCACTAACTTTTTTATTAGAAAAGTATTCAGTTTCTGTTTTATATAAAGTTGGAGTTGGCCCACCTGAAATATATTTTACAGTTGATGCCCCACTTTGTCTTACATCTGATTGGACAATAATATTAATTGAGGCTAAAGGCTCTATATATAATTTTTTAAATAGCTTAAGTCTTAAGCCTGTTACTATATTGATGAAATCTAGTTTTGATACATAATGAAAATCTTCTGAATGCGTTGTTCGGCCCCCATATCCATCACTAGATCCTAATGAACCAGAGCTATAATTATACTCTCCTTTTGAACGTAAATAATTTACACCAATCACATGCTTTATGTATGCATTGTTCCCAAATAAAAAATTAAATCCTATGTTATAATTGAAAATATATTTGTTACTAGACGCCGAATACTTTTCTGAAGCAGTTCGTTGTGCTGGCGGTTCTCGTCTTGTATAATTTGCTGATAAACTATTCATCACAGCGCCAACTTGTACATTAAATTTAATATAATCACCTATTTTTGGTTCGGTATGTTTTTTCGATCTTGTGGTGTCTCCTTGCCAAACTATGGGCTCTGCATAATAAAAAGAATCTGCTTTTAAATTAATTACTTCCTTAAAAATTTCCTTGGTACCATTTAAATAAAAAATATAAGCGACTTCTTTTTTTGAAAGTGTTATAAGCGGCCCGTCCTGATAATCAAAATATTTGAATTTAATTTCATCGGGTCTTATTTCTAAAATTTTAGACTTAATGCGGGTACTATCTTTTTTCACGATTACATCCTGGCAAATATACCTAGCCGTAAAAAACAAAAACAAAAATGTGTATAGAAAAGTTAATTTCATCTACCTAAGTTAGAAAAAAATTAAAACAATTGATGGTACTGCACTAGAGTCATTAATGTATCAGGGCCGGTATAGCCTTTTTCTTTAGCTAATTGCAATAATTTTGATAGAGAAGTGGCTTCCTCTTTTTTCTCGGTTTCATAATTAAAAAGGATATAATGGTTGATGATTTTGTCAGTGCGTGTGGAAGTCAAAGCCTGTTCTATTAACAGAAAATTTTTATCAAAGGCAATTTGGTTAATGTTACTGATACCGGAATATATTTCTGCGTTATCGTTTTCATCAAAACGCACAACGTTCACTTCATTATATAGTTCTCCATTATCTTTTGTATTCATGCAATGTATTGAAAAAGGGTAGCGCAACGGAAAGCGGTAATAATCCTTAAAACCTGAATAAGTATAAAATTCTTCGGGTTCATTATTTAAAATAGTAGCCGGTAAATAACTTTTTAATAATTGAACTTGCGCGCTGCTGGTATTAATTATATGCCTGTTAATGCTATTATCTTTTAGGCTATCCGAAAAACTATCCATCTGACTGATTGTATTTTCTGTGAAGTTCTCTACAGCATTTACGGCCTTTCTCACCACCATAAAGATGCAGAAAATGAGTCCAATCAATGAACATAAAAAAACAGTGAGCCAAATAAATTTAGCGGGTTTGTTGTTTGCCAAAGCAATAACACCAAAAATAAGAGCCACCACCGTCATGATTAAACACATGACTCCAAGTCCAATTAATAAAGCAGCGTTTAAAAACATATTTATAATGGAATGTTGCCGTGTTTCTTTTTAGGTAATTTATCAACTTTGTTCTCCAGCATTTTAAACGCACGGATTAATTTCTCACGTGTCTGTTCCGGTTTAATCACTTCGTCAATAAATCCTCTTTCTGCAGCACGGTATGGGTTAGCAAACATCGTTTGGTATTCTGTTTCTTTCTCTTTCCATTTTTCATCTTTATTGGCAGCAGCAGAAATCTCTCCTTTAAAAATAATTTCAGCAGCGCCTTTAGCACCCATCACAGCGATCTCAGCAATTGGCCAGGCGAAGTTCATATCAGCACCAATGTGTTTACTGTTCATTACATCATAAGCGCCACCATATGCTTTACGGGTGATCACTGTAATTCTTGGAACTGTTGCTTCGCTGAAGGCATATAATAATTTAGCACCATTAGTAATGATCGCGTTCCACTCCTGGTCAGTTCCCGGTAAGAAACCCGGTACATCTTCAAACACTAATAATGGAATATTAAAGCAATCGCAGAATCTTACAAAACGGGCCGCTTTTGTAGATGAATGAATATCTAAAACTCCTGCCAATACAGCCGGTTGGTTAGCCACGATACCAATAGATCGTCCTGCTAAACGCGCGAATCCAACAACGATATTCTCTGCAAAAAGTTTATGAATTTCTAAAAAGCTATTATCATCAATTACCTTTTCAATCACTTCACGGATATCGTAAGGTTGATTAGCATTCTCCGGGATGATGGTATTTAATTCAGGCCTTGATTCTGAACCTGTGTTTTCGTATGGTACACTTGGCGCATCTTCTTCACAATTCTGAGGTACGTAACTTAATATTTGTTTAATATTGGTAATAGCTTCAATTTCATTGGCACAGGCAAAATGTGTCACGCCACTTTTAGTAGCATGTGTCATAGCGCCACCTAACTCTTCGGATGTTACCTCTTCGTGTGTTACTGTTTTTACAACATTTGGCCCTGTTACAAACATATAACTGGTGTTTTCTACCATTAAAATAAAATCTGTCATAGCAGGACTGTAAACCGCACCACCGGCGCAGGGCCCCATAATTCCTGATAATTGTGGTATAACGCCGCTGGCCCTTACGTTACGGTAAAAAATATCGGCATAACCTCCCAACGAAACAACGCCTTCCTGGATTCTGGCACCACCACTATCATTTAGGCCGATGAATGGCGCACCATTTTTCATAGCAAGGTCCATTACCTTGCAAATTTTTTCAGCATGTGTTTCAGATAAGGATCCCCCGAATACAGTAAAATCTTGTGAGAACACATAAACTAATCTGCCGTGAATGGTTCCGTAGCCCGTTACTACACCGTCGCCTAAATAGAGTTCATTTTCCAAACCAAAATCCTTACTGCGATGTGTTACCATCATTCCGATTTCTTCAAAACTTCCCTCATCCAGTAAAAAATGAAGACGTTCGCGGGCGGTTAGTTTTCCTTTTTTATGCTGAGCATCAATACGTTTTTGGCCACCACCTAAAAGGGCTTCTGCTTGCTTTTGTTCAAGTAAAGTTATTTTTGAGTTCATAGTAGTATCTGTTGGTTTAATCTCTAAGACTGTTGATGAATTCTTCATTTTTTTAATGTTTTAAATAAACAGTTTGCCTAAATATTATGCTTTTTTAGGTTTGTGAAAAGATTTTTTATTTCCTGACTTTGCACCACCACCACCACTTTTATTATTAAATGATCTGGGCCCGTCAAATTTTTTCTTAGCGGCATCCGGGTTGTATTCCGGGCCTTTTCCATACTCTTCCGGAATCGGCATTTTAACAACATCAATTCCCATCAGGGCTTCAATTTGAGCAAAACGCGGCTGATCTTTTTCATTTATAAACGTAATTGCCACACCTGCTTTCTCTGCACGGGCTGTTCTTCCAATACGGTGAATGTAATCTTCAGGATCCGGTGGCGCATCGTAATTAACTACTAAGCTAATACCGTCCACATCAATACCTCGTGATAAAATATCAGTACCGATTAAAATACGGAGTTTACGTGCTTTAAAATTTCGCATGATCTCTTCACGCTCGGTTTGTTCTAAATCAGAAGAAAATCCTTGAACAGAATATTTTAATGCTTTAAATGTTTGTGCTAAATCTTTTACTTTTTCTTTGGTGGAGGAGAAAACAATAATGGATGAAAAATCTTCGTTCTTTAAAATCTCTTTCAATAATTTTTCTTTTTGATTTTCGTATACAACATAGGCTTGCTGCACAATACCAGCTGCCGGTTTGGAAATAGCAATGTTGATGGATTCCGGATTTTGCAATAAATGTCCGGCCAATACCCTGATCTTTGGAGCCATCGTTGCAGAGAACATAACGGTTTGTCTTTTCTCGGGAACATATTTTAAAATGGTTTTAATATCATCCGAAAAACCCATATCTAACATTCGGTCCGCTTCATCCAAAATCAAATGTTCAATAGTGTCAAACTTTACATCACCAGATTGGAGTAATGCAATTAAACGGCCGGGAGTGGCAATCACAATATCCACACCTTCTTTTAAGGCGCTGGCTTGTCTTCCCCAGGCAATGCCATCATTACCGCCATAAATTCCTATAGAGCTAACTCCACAGAAATAAGCCATGCCTTCAATTTGCTGGTCGATTTGTAAAACCAGCTCACGGGTAGGCGCAATAATGAGCGTGTTGATGCCGCCTTTTTTGGTTTTGAGAATTTTATCTAGAATTGGTAATACAAAAGCTGCTGTTTTTCCTGTACCTGTTTGTGCGCAGGCTATAAGATCTTTGCCGGCCTGGATAACAGGAATGGCTTGTTGCTGAATGGGAGTAGGTAATTTGTAGCCCATGGACTGCAAACCATCTATTATTGATTGGTCGAAATTAAAATCGTTGAAAGTCAAAAGTATAGGTATTTAATAAGTTAATTTTTAAAGAGCTAATTTACTATTTTTATAGGAAAATGCTACAAAAATGTACTGGATAAATAGCCCTAATATTAACACAATCCATGGTTTTTCAACACGTCACGGAGGTGTTTCGCCTGAACCTTTTATGAGTTTGAACTTGGGAGGAACCGAAGATTTGCCTGAAAATATTGAAGAGAATAGAAGACGTGCCTTAGATCATCTGGGGATTGAAATGCAGCAGGTATCTTATTTAAATCAAGTTCATAGTAATAGTGTTTGCAGGGCATTTCCCGGAAAACAAACCGGTGATGCTTTAGTGACCAATCAACTAAATCTTGCTATTGCAGTTGGAGCAGCCGATTGTTATCCTATTTTATTTTACGATGATAAAAATAAAGTGATTGGCGCTGCGCATTGTGGCTGGAAAGGGACATTAGGACGAATTGTTAAAAATACGATCGAGGAAATGGTGAAAATTGGTGCAGAAAAGAAATTTATTAAAGTTGCTATCGGCCAGGGTATTTGTGCAGAGAATTATGAGGTGAGTGAGGAGGTGATACAACAGTTCAGGGATCATCATTTTCCTGAAATCTGCTGGAACAACCGCCAATTGGATCTTTTGAAAGCAAATCAATTTGTAGCAGAAGAAAATGGCATTTTAAAACAACATATTTGGAGCATGAACCGGTGCACAACTGAGCCTGATTTCTTTTCTTACCGAAGAGACCATGGAAAAACAGGAAGAATGTGGGCAGTGATCATGTTGAAATAATTAGTAAATTTGTTGCATAAAAATTGTCCCGCAAATCACGCTGATTCTCACGGATCTCTATCCGTGCAATTCTGCGGTATCTGCCGAAGAAAATTTAAAAATGAAAAAACGCATCTTCATATTCGCCATTATACTGCTAATAATAATATTGCCGGAATTTGCAGAAGCACAATGCGCTATGTGTAAAGCTTCTGTTGAAAGCAGCCAGGGGCAAAAAAACTCAGTGGCAGGCGGATTGAATACAGGTATTTTATATTTAATGGCCGTACCTTATTTATTGATTGCATTCATTTTCAGAAAACAAATCGTTTCTCTTTGGAGAAATATCAGGGGCAAAGAGATTGCAGAAGAAGAGCTGTAGAATCTTAAATCTCTTTTAATAAGGTATACTCAAATTTTTGTAAATCGTAACTCAATTCAGATACAAGGCTGGCAATAAATTCTTTTCCGTATTTTGAATAATACATGCTGAAATTATCTGTGCGCTCCTGCGGATTATTTTTAGGAAATAATTTTTCTTTCAAAGACCAAATCTGGTTGACATCCGTTTCTGATTTTTGTTTCAGGGCTTTAATTATTTTTTGTTCAATGGACCCTAATCCGTTAATAGCCTTCTGTTTTTCCGCTTCTGCCGTGCCCCCCAGGGTTTTGTCAATATTAAGAACCGTTTCTGTAATCTCTGAATATATTTTCGCTAACTGTTTTTTTGCTTCTTCGAGGTTAATATCATTGTGTTGCGTTTTAATCAAGTGCTTCACTAATTCTTCACCGTCTTTAAAAATATCTTCAGTGTTTAAATTGAGTTTGTGTAATTTATTTTGATTTACTTTATCCAATACCATCACAAAATTGCGGGGCATTAAAATGGGCATCGAAATTGTAAAGGCATCAAACATGCTTTTGTATTCCAGCCAGTACGCCAATTCTCCTGGCCCTCCTACATACGCAATGTTTGGTAATATTTTTTGCTGGTATAACGGTCTTAGTACCACATTCGGACTTAATTTTTGCGGGCTATTTTCAATAATATCTTCAAGTTCTTTTTTTGAAAAACTAATATCTGTATTTAAAACAACAAAACGCTCACCTTGTTTTTCAATGCGTTCTCTAACTCCTTTGTCTTTATAAAAAACATTGATTTCTCTTGGAGTAACCTGAGCGGAATAATGTTTCTTTAAATCATCAATTGTTTTATTGACCAGCTTAAAAGGTGAGTTTTCAAAAATATCTTTTTTAAATTCTTCTTTAAATAATTGTTTTAATTCCAGATCATTTCCATCCAAAATTACTATTCCATATTCTCCAAACAATTCATTTACCAGATAACGCGTTGCATCAGCTAAATTTAGATGTTGTGTATATGCTTTTTCAAATAATTGAATCAGTTCATTTGAATTTTCATTGTCGCCTAAAATAGTTTTAAGTTCAACGATCACTTCTTGTAATCCTTCTGTACTCAATTCTCCAACACTTCCTTTTTGTGTACTGTTCCAGGCAATTTTTTTTCCGAACACATTCACATGATTGATTTCTTCAAAATCGTGATCTTCACTTGCCATCCAGTAAACAGGAATAAAATTTTTATCAGGGAAATTTTCTTTCAGCGTTTTACATAAATTAATAGTGCTGATGATCTTATAAATAAAATACAAGGGCCCAGTGAACAGACATAACTGGTGCCCCGTGGTAACTGTGTAAGTCGTTAGGTTTTTCAGCAAGATAATATTAGCTAAAGATGAATCAGAAGTATTATCAACCAACGCCGATTGTATTTGTAATGATTTTACTAATTGTATTCTGTCTAAATCCTGAAACGGATTGTTTTCTAAATAAGAAGCAAAATCTTTATTATGAATGTGATCTGAATAAAATGGTTTTACTTTTTCTGATTCAGAAATATAATCTTGAAACAGTGAACTGAAAAGATCTGTTTTTTCTAATACTAGGGTTTGTTTGCTAAAAAGCATTATTCTAATATGATTTTTTTGTGGGTAACTACTTGATTTGATTTATTCTTAAATTGAAAAATGTAAATGCCTTTCGGAAGGTCACTTATATCAATAGTGACGCGGTCAGAATTATTTATTATAGTTTCGGAAACAATCATTCCAATCGTGTTAATTACGGCTAATTTATAATGATCATTGTTTGTGTTTATTTTAATAATACCGTTTGTGGGATTTGGAAATAATGTTATCTTAATGTAATTGTCTGATTCACGAATGTATGTTGGCCTTGATAACGTATCAATAAAAACAGAAGGACACCCGAAGTTAGTTGCAGTTATTGTATAGGATCCTAAGCATACATTAGTAAATGTGTGTGTGCTGGAGGTATATGTAACCCCAGCTTGTTCAAGAGTAGTAACACAACTAGGACAGGGATTGTTGAAATTTAATTGAACCATACCGTCACAACATGTGGAGCAGGTTGGGCTACTAAAAGTGGTATAGCAATTTGTGCTATCCAAAACAATAAAATTTCCATACAAAAAAGCTTGGCAACTATTACTGTCAGTCATAATTATGTTGTAGGCCCCTTGGGCTGCGCCAAAACATGAAAAATTACCAT
The DNA here is from genome assembly GCA_014378485.1 of Bacteroidia bacterium. Classification (GTDB taxonomy): domain Bacteria; phylum Bacteroidota; class Bacteroidia; order B-17B0; family Aurantibacillaceae; genus UBA4416. Next base: position 10,424 of record JACMNO010000004.1, on the reverse strand, counting down.
TTACAGTGGTATAAAGTGATGTTCCATTAATGTCAATAACATCATATAAATAAGGAAGAGTCCCTCCGGTTGGATTGATACAAACTGTAGCTCCAAAGCCGGTTTGCATATAACAATCCAAACCACAATACCAGTTTTGATTTACTATTAGAGGTGGAGGCTGACTTAATGTAGCTACACTTGTAGTAGTAACAGAATTATTATTTGTTACACTCAAGGTATAATCATTTACGCATAAACCTGTAATAGAATTTGTTGTAGCCCCATTACTCCATAAGAAAGAATATGGAGCATTTGTTCCGCTAACAGAAGCAGTTATTGAGCCATTGCAATTCCCATAACAAAGTGGTTTGGTTATGGAGAAAATGATTGAGTCATTTTGTGAACACATAATTATTGTTTGTAATAACAAAAGACAAAATATTAGATTTTTAAACCTGATTTTCATAGTTGCGTAATTTAATCTAATTTACAATTTTATTTTAGGTTTTAATCAGAGTTTTATGGGATAATTAAGCAATCGGTCAATTTTATATGTTAAAACGAAAATTGCTGAAGAATCTTAATTCTTATTCCCGTTATCAACGTCTAATTAACATTAAAAAAGCTATTTATCAGGTACTTACAAAAGAAAGCGTAGTGGTTTCGTTAATTACCTCACTTTTTGTTAATAACCCGAATTCATTGGGCTATAAAGCCTTCGTATTTTTAGCTGTTAAACAATCACTAATTAATGAGTTTACAGGTTAATGTAAAAGATTTACTATCAAATCTATACCACAATCGTGGTGTAGTGGAATTACTATTCGGGCAGCGCGACCACATTACTGTTAATGAATTACTAGGCCGCGATGATATTTCTGAGGAACAATACCGCAAGTTGGTTGCATTGGATATTTTGTATGAATATGAAAATGTAGTAAGCTTAAACGACGCAGTGGTAGCGATGTTTGAGGACTTTATGGAGATCGGTGAAGTAACTCCCGGTTTCATAAATGATTACATCAACGAATTAAAACGCCATATTAAATTCTACCAGGAAGCCCGTGAAATGCGCTTTCTGCGTAGTATCAAAAAATACCTGAAACGAATCAATTCAACGTTGACACGTGAGATCATTAAGCTGCAAAAAAATGTAGATGATACTTACAAGAACGAGAGTAATTATCGCATCAAATTACAAAAGCTGGAAGATTATCGTGAGAAACGTGATACGATCATAGAATTTATTAAGCAAACTAATTTAATTGTTGATGAGACCAGGATATTGTTCAATATCACCAATGACACAGAATTATTTGGAATTGTTTCTGCACTGAAAATAAGTCTGATTGAAAATCTCGATTTCTTAATCGAGATCCAGACGGACATTACTGATTTCATTAATAAAATTCAGTACCAGTTAGATGTTTATAAAAAAGCTCAACGCTTAAAAGAAGTAAAAGATCACGGCACGCTTCATTTTAAAACAAACTTCAGGGAGATTGTTTCCAACATCAATACCTTGAAACATAACGGCCATAAAACGCCAAAAACAAAAATACCCATTGACTTTTTATACAGCGATGATGGACATGTTTTGTGTAAGCGGATTGCAGAGAAATATAAAATTACTCGATTAATGGTGCGTGGTCTGGCCGATAAAATGGCAGGCAATTTTAAGGATAAAGGGGTAGAGCAGCAAATAAAATTAGATACAGAAAAACTGGTGGAACGTTTTTTAGCACAAACCAAGTTGAACCTGTTTGAATATTTAATCGATTACAAATTCCCTAAAACTATTGGAACCGTTTCATTTGAAGAGCGTTTGTCTTTGTTTGTGGAAATTGCTATGGAATACCAGAATAACCTTGACTTTAAATACAGACTGCAATACCATGATTATATTGAGGCAGTTACAAATTTAAAAAAACGTTTAGGTTACACATTAATTTTGCCATTGAAAGAAAAGGCAAAGAAAGAAAAAGCAACTAAATAATAAATACAGCCCTTTGTGCTCTTTGCAATTTACTTTGCGCACTTTGCGGTTAAAATTACTCAGATAATGGAAGAAAATAGTTTTAATTTACCCAAACAAACTCACGACATTTTTGCTGTGATGGCTCGTGGCGCTTTTATTTCAAGTAATGGAAGTAGAGATGGCATGAACCGTTTGTATGATGTGATCAATAACCCGGAAAATTTTGACAGGTTACAGGCTTATTTCAATGTTATACGCTATAACATTGAAAGAGGAAATAACTTTTTTTATTTTTCTAAGTTAAGTGAACCAAACTCTGAGTTGGAAAAAAAGCTGGAGCGTTTTGAGCGTTATATTGATATCATTGATTTGTTTGCGAGCATGGATAATAAAATAGGCATTGGTAGCCGATTTCGTCCAAGCGAGATAGCTGAAGAATGTAATGCCAACGTGAGGTTAAAGCAAAAACTGCAAAAAATTCCTTTGTATCGTTCAGAAACTCTTCATAATAAAGTACGCGAAATTTGTGATTTAATGAGCAGGGATTCATTTTTAGAACTGGAAGACGAAAAATCAGAATCCTATAAAGTACTGGATTCTTATAATTATTTATTGGATGTAATTAATTCTGTAGCGATATACGAGGATAGCGGTTCTACTTCTGATGACGCGCAAGGAATAATTTATAACTAAACTGAAAAACATGAAAGTATTTTATTTTGTATTGGCATTTGTATTTTGTTTGAATTTATTTTCACAGGTTAAGTATACTGCTGTTTCTGACGATTTTATTTCATTTCATGACAATATTTCTGCTGCTGAGCGGATGTTTAAAAATGATTCATTGTTACAGGCTTATGCAAAATTTGATAATGCGTTTTCAAATTATAAAGGCCAGGTAAATGCCGGTCATTATTTTCGCGCTGCCTTGTGTGCTATAAAAATAAAGGAGGAGTTTAAGGCTTTACATTTTCTTGAGAAAGCTATTTATAACGGTTACGAAATTGACAGTGCAAAAAAGGGAGCTGTTGTGTTTTATAATCAGAATACGAAAAAAGAATACATGGTAAATGCAGCAAACTGGGAAAAAGCAAGATACGAAGCCTTGAACTCTGAATGGGAAAGTGAATTATATAACATTAAAGAAAATAATAAAAAATATGCCGCAGTAAAATACACCTCTGCTATTGAGTTTTGCTGCACCTGCATGAAATCTAAAGCCTGCAGTAAAACATCTCCTGATTATCTTTCAAAATATAAATTAGTAAAGGAAAAAATAAAAGCGGATTCTACAACTGCTGCCGATCTGTTAAAAAAGATTCAGCAATATGGATTTCCTTCTATGAAAATAGTTGGAAAAGGGGCAAATGCAATCGCACGTAACATTCTTTTAAATTATGATTCTGATAAAAAAAATGAACGTTTAGATAATCTTCTTTCAAAAGCATTATTGGATGGAAATATTTCGCCTGAGTTTTACGCGACGCTTATTGACCGAAGAAATTTAATGAGCGGAATAACACCTGAATTTTATGAACCAATTACCGGTTATGAAAAATCAATAGGGAAAGAGATTGTTACGGCAAATACAAAACGCCGCACTATTGGATTGTATCCTATTAAACTGTTGAGTGGGGCAACGCCGAAAAGCAAAGATCCAAACGCTTCTAAAAAAGTAAGCGCCGGATTATACGATTATTAATTAAGATAAATAGTGTGGGCTGTTTAAGACAGCATTAAATAAATAGAAAATGGAAAATAATTGCAGAATATTAAACAGGATCGTACAGATCAATATTGCTAATGTAAAATATACAGACTTAGAATTAAGTGGTAATACCTGTTTTGTTGGTACCAATAATTTTGGTAAGACATCATTGCAGCGTGCCATTTTATTTTTTTATAGCGCTAATACAAGAGGATTAGGTATTTCGGCATCTCAAAAACCATTTGAAGAGCATTACTTTAAATTCGAAAATTCTTATTTGATTTATGAAATTCAGACAGAGAGCAAGCCGTTTTTTGTGATCGTTTACCGTCATAATAAAATAGTGTTCCGTTTTGTGGATGCAGAATATAGTCCGGATTATTTCTTTAATGAAAATGATGAGGCTATAAAAATTAAAGATGTTATTGCAGGATTTGATAAACGTGGAATTTTTGTTTCTCAGCAAATTGATACATTTGAACGGTACCGGAATATTTTGTACGGAACGGAAACGGACAAACAATTGTCAAAGTTTCACATACTGAAAGGGAATGAGAAGTACCAAAATATCCCTAAGTCTATTACCAATGTATTCTTAAGTTCCAAGAGTAGCATTGATAGCCGTTTCATAAAAGATTTTATTGCTAACTCTTTAACTACTGAGAACAGTAGTATTAAGCTTGAACAGGTTGATCGGCAACTTCGTCAATTCAACGAAAAGTATACTGACATTGAAACTTATCTAAAAAAAGAATCACAGCAGTTAATTGAATTCATTGATAAAAAATATGACCAGGTGCACATGTTAAAAGGTGCGCAGATGGAAATGGCTGATAAATTGGGAAGTAGTTTACGTTATGCGGAAACCCAGAACGAAGCAGTGATTAAAGCATCGCATGAAAAGCAAGAAGAGATAGATAAGGTAACCGAAGCAAATGAAGAGCAAAAAACACATTTAGAAGAAAAGCAAAAACATGTTCGGGAAGAGATTGGGTATTATGACAGAACAATCCGTGATGCCAATAAAAAATTAAAAGATTACAAGGAGAAAAATATTGAGCAAGCTGTTGAGAAAAATGCAGAGCGTGAAAAATTACAGGTAGATTATAATATTGCTCGACGCGAGTACGAATCATTGACTTCCAACGTTCAGAGTATTGAAATGAAGTATTCTTCATTGATTGAACAATTAAGAAATGATAAAACTGCTTATGTCAATAAGATCAATTCCCGTACCAGTGAGATTTTTAATCACTACAACGAGTTACAGTTATTGCAAAAAAATGAATTCAATAAAAAGGATGCAGATTTTAAACAAAAAAGAGAAGAAGCAGTAACAGAGATCAATGCGGAGGTTACGGCAAAACAAATTGAGTTCAATGAATTAAAAGCAGAGGAAAAAGTAATTCGTAATACTCGTTTTTACGAAACAGAGATTAAAGGACAAGAGTCCGAGTTAGCAGACTTGAGAGCGATCAATTATAAAAACAAATCTGAACTGGCTATTAAAACCAATTTGGTTCAAACGAATCAAAAAGAATGGGAAAGCCTGGAGTCAAAATTAAAATTGTCTTTATCAAACCAGATTCAGAAAACTAATAACGAGATCATCCGTGTAAAACTGGAGATTAAAACCATTGAGGAGAAATTAAATGTTCAGCATGATGCTTTGTACGGTTACCTGGAAAAGAATGTAAAAGACTGGCATACTACAATTGGTAAAGTGGTGAATGAAGAGCTGTTGTTTCGCACAGATTTAAATCCAACATTAACAGATGTTAAAGGTTTATCTTTATATGGCATTAATTTGAAGTTGGATGATGTTCAGGTTGTTTCCAAAACCATAGAAGAATATCAGTTTGAAAAAAATGAGCGCTTAGCCATCATCAGGGATCTGGAAGAATCGATGAACCAGTTTCAAGCTGGTAACAATGAAGAAAAAATGCTGGCTGCTGATAAATTTGGTAAGCAATTAGGAGAATTAAAAGAAGATCTGAAAGTATTAACCTATTCATTGGAATTAGCAGATAAACGTGAGAAGAAATTAATTCTGGAACTTGAAGACTGGAAACAACGTGCAAGTGTTGAGGTTGAACAATCCTTATCCGGTAACCGACAAAAAATAAATATACTTGAAGAGGAATTAGCGATTTTAAATAAAAGGAAAAATAATTTATTGAATGACTTTAACGTTCAGTTTGATAAATTAAAAGCTTTTAATGATGAACGTTTAACAGATTTGAAATCAAGACAAGAGACTGAAATTTCTGAACTTGAAGTTGAGAAGAAGAATCAGGTAAAGGAATACGAAGAAAAAGAAACTCAATTAAGCAACGAAAAAGAAACGAATTTTAAGGCTAAAGGAGTTGATAGTAAAGAGATCAAAAAAATTGATGCTCGTATAAAGGAATTACAGGAAGCTTTAAAAGAGATTGATCAATATTCACAAATAGTAAGCGATTACTTAAAAGATAAACGTGAGATCTTTGATAAACTTCCTGATCTGATTCAAAAGAAAGAAGAGTACGTTAAGTCTGCTAATGATTTAAGCACTGAGATCGAAGAGATAGCGCGTAAGTTCAACATCAAGCGTATGGAACTGAATAAACAGAAACGTACATTTGAAGAAGAACTGATCGAATTTAATAATGGAATTAATTATTTCACGAAAAATTTCCGTGAAACACCTGTGTTTAATAAATACGCAGATATTATTGACAGAGCGGAGCCAAAGAAAACAAATTACAGTGTGATGGATTTGTGTACACAACTTCTTAAAAATGATTCGCATTTTAATGAAGAATACACAGCTTTTCAGCGTTATGTGAATGAGTTTGCAGGTAAATTCAGATTGGATAATCACTTTAACTTTGTGATTCGAAATGACGCCACGCAGGGCGAGTACGAGCGTTTTGCTCAGAACTTACGTTCATTTATCAATGAGGCAAAAATTGAATTATCTATTGCGGAAACAGCCACGCAAATTGGTTTGGTAACGGATAGTATTGCTAATAAAGTAAGAGAATTAAGCGGGCAAAAAGATAAGATTCAGCATATCATTACTTTGATTGCTGAAGATTTTAAAAAGGCAGAGTTTGAGGAATCTAAATTAATTGAGTTCATTAAAATACGTTTAGAAGATTCTGACAATAAGGTTTATAAATTATTGAAACGTATCCAGGAATTCCGTGAAGAAAACGGATTGGTATATAATGAAGGATTATTTAATACTGACTTTGCAACGCATAAAAACCGTGAGATCAGTAACCGCGCCGTAAAATTATTGGATCAATTACGTACAGCGATTAAGGAGCAGGAACAGGAAGAAATTCGTTTGCAGGATCTGTTTGAATTGAAGTTCAATATTAAAGAAGGTTTAAATGAAACAGGCTGGACACATAAGATTGATAGTATCGGTAGTACAGGAACAGACATCCTTGTAAAAGCAATTATCTATATTACTTTGCTTCATGTATTCATTAAAGAATCGTCTCACCGTGGCAGTACAGACTTTAAAGTACATTGTATTATTGATGAGGTTGGTCAAATCTCAGCACATTATCTGCGAGAATTATTACGGTTTGCGAAAAACAGAAATATTATGATGATTAATGGTTTACCGAATAAGTCGGGTTTAGAGGCTCATTATAAATACACTTATCAGTTCAGAAGAGAGGAAAATAATAATGTACGAATCTTCCCAAGTATTGTAACAGAGATCGAGGCGTAAAATTTATTTCTCTTTTAAGGAAGAGTAGCGCGTAATTCTGGCATGCATATTAAAACACCTGTTTGATTTAAATCAGACGGGTGTTTTTGTGATTGCACATCAACAGGCTGTTTTAATTTAGATAATGGAAAACTACAAATTACTAATTAGTGGAATTTGGGAACAGAAAGTGAAGACATTTGTAATTTTCATAAAGAATTGAGAAATTATTTTATAAATTTATGATAGTTTAAGATGAAAAAATACATACTCATATTAATGACTGTTTTTTTTGGATCTCCAATTTTGTTATCACAAAATCCAGCTAGGGAATTTCAAAAATATAGAGATAGTCTGCAAACATTATCAAGTTATGATACCGTATCCTTTTTTCAAATAATTGGGAAATTAAGAAAGTTAACTTCTGAAATGAAGTCTCCCCAAAAAAAAGCAGATGTTTTACATATTATAGGCACTTATTATTATTTCAGAACTGATTTCAACAGAGCAAATAAATATTACGATTCGGCTTTAGTGATATTAAATAAATTTCCTGATCGAAAGCTAAAAAATCTTATTGATTTAAAAAGAAGCTATATATTGCTTGATAAAGGAGAATTTTACAAAGCCAGGAAACTTTATTTTGAAAAAGAATTAAGTGAACCAAATGACACGATGGCTCAAATTTTAGTAAATATGGCTTTGGGGCAAATATATCAAGCAGAATCCAGACATGATTCCTGTTTAAATAGAATGTACAAAGCGCTTACGTTATCTATTGCAAAAAAAGATTTTTACTATGAAGCTACTTCACGAAATAATATTGGCGGTGAGTATCAGTTACTCGGAAAATATGAAGACGCCAGAAAAGAGTTTGTATCCGCCCTATTAATTGCCAAAAAAATTAATAATAAAAAATTAGCTGTTTCAATAAATAGCAATATTGCCATTATTTACCTACAACAAAATAAAATTAAGGAAGCTCTGCAGACATATCAAGAGAATTTAATGTTTTATGCAAATACCGACTTCTATTATGAAATATCCTACATGTATATGAATATTGCTTCTTGTTATTTAAAATTAAATGAACCCATACAATTAAAGAAATATTCTAAACTTGCTATTAAAACTGTAACTGATCGTAACCTGTTTATTGAATCAATAAATATTTATCTTCAGGTAGCAAAATTATATTTAGAAAAAAAAGAGTACAAAGAGGTTATTTTATTATCTAAGGAGGTTTTTGAATATTCGAAAAAAAACAATGTTTCTATAAATGAACCAACTTTTTACAGTAGTCTTAGTAAAGCATATGAAGAAGAAGGTGACAATTACAACGCTTTACTAATGAATAAAAAGTATATTAATCAAAAAGATAGTTTGGACAAAGTATCTAGTAATAAAATGGTAAATGAACTCATATTCAAACATCATTTAGCGGAGAAAGAACAAAAAATATTATTGCAGGAAAAAGAAAACATACTTCTTAAAAAAGAAAATGAATTATATAACTTAAACAATACGTATTATATAGTAATTTCAATAATGATTCTTATTTTATCTACATTGTTAGGTTTTTATTTTTTTGAAAGAAAAGTCAACATGCAAAAAGAATTATATGCCAGCCAACTTATTAATGATATAGATAAGGATAGAGAGCGAATAGCTATGGATTTGCACGATGACTTAGGCTTAGGTATTACGATTGTTAGACAAAAACTCTTAAAAAACACAACAAATGACCATGCATTAAATAATAGCATAGAAGATGATTTAAAGATACTACTTGAAAAAACAAGGAAAATATCACGGGATTTATTTCCATCAACTCTTAAACATCTGCGTTTTAAAGAATTTATAGATAATTTGTTTAATGAAACCGAAAGTCAAACAGGCATTATTTGTAGTTATGAAATTGACGATAAAATTGATTTATTTGATTTGAACATAAAAACACACATATTACGTATGATCCAAGAATGCATCCATAATAGTATAAAATACTCGGGTGCAGGGGCAATTAGATTAGAAATTCAAAATGTTAACAGTAATAAAACGCAAATAACCTATTATGATAATGGAGTTGGATTTAAGGAAAACATGAAAGAAAAAGGTTTAGGTCTAAAAAATATATATCAGCGAGGCGTTTTAATAAAAGCAGACGTTTTAATTGCAAATAATGAAAACAATAAAGGTGTTAAACTATCAATTACATTAAATGACAACACTTAAAATATTAGTGGCAGATGACCATCCTATTTTCAGAATTGGACTTTGTAGCGTTATTAAAGCCGGTATAATTGAATCTGAAGTAAGAGAGGCTGACAATGGAGTTAAGGCTTGGGATATTATTATGTCGGAAAATGTAGACGTTGCTATTTTGGACATTAATATGCCAGGCATTGATGGTTTAGAAATATGTAAAAGGATAAAAAACAATAATCTAAACACCAAAGTTATAATCCTAACAATGTATAAAGAAAAGTCATTACTTGAAAAGGCTAAAGAAAATGGCGCAAAAAGTTATCTTATAAAAGACAATTCAATATTTGAAGTTGTTGATTCCATTAAAGCAGTATTAAATAATAAATTTTATTGGAGCGAGTCGTTAAAAGAAATTCAAAATGCAATTGTTGAATCAAATAAAGAAATTAATAAAATAGAATTAATTTTAAAAGAATTAACTTCAACCGAACTTAAAATTCTTAAGTTAGTTTGTAAAAACTATACTTCTAAAGAAATTGCCGAACTACTTTTTATCACATCAAAATCTGTAGATAATAATAGGTCTCGTATTTCAAAAAAAATGGGGTTAGATCAAGTTACCAATAGCTTATTAATTTGGGCGATGCAAAATAAAAACACCATAGATAAAATTTAACACTGCATTTTTGTTAATTTTAATTTAATTAGGGTTCACTCAAAACACTGAAATAGTAATAGATTCAACTATTTTAAAGAGTTTACTTTCTTTTTTATGCAAGGCATTTGCAGAAAATATTTGAAAAGGTTTGCATCATTTAGCAGCACATTTATCATACGTT
>JACMNO010000035.1 GCA_014378485.1 Bacteroidia bacterium | reverse complement strand
CGCTCTCTTTCGCCAAAAACAGCCGCACAATTACTAACGTATGATAAATGTGCTGCTAAATGATGCAAACCTTTTCAAATATTTTCTGCAAAAGCCTTGCATAAAAAAGAAAGTAAACTCTTTAAAATAGTTGAATCTATTACTATTTCAGTGTTTTGAGTGAACCCTACTTAGCAGACTTTTTTTAACTTAAACTCGCAACTATTATTGTTACAATTGCAGGTATTGAACTTATATGAAAAACTATGGTGACAATGAAAAGTGATTGCTGAACTTATATTATAGAAGATTATGAATCGAAAGGACTTGTTTCTTCCTTTTTAGACTAGAAAAATTGTTCGCTTAAAGAAGATTCTCCCCACGATATGGAACTGAGTCCAGAATTGCGCGTGAAAAATGTTGGTTGGTCTTTTGCCAAGGCGTGATGTTTTCTTTTTGACTAAGCAAAAAAAAAAGTAATTGAAATTATTACGAATCCTTAAAAAGCAAAAAGTATTACACCACTTCAGCCTTAGTAGTACCATTATACTGAATGATCAAATGCTTATTCTCATTAACAATGGTTTGCTCTGTAGAAAAAGCTTTAAAATCAAAATCCAAAGTCAACACCACATAACGGTATTTATGATGGTTTAATTTTAATTCATCAATCATTTTATTCTTTGCTGTAAAATCTATTTCTTCCAAAAAGAGAGATTTAGGTTTTACTTTGAAGTGCAGATAATAATCAATCGCGATCATTTGTTTTAAGATCATATCCTGCGGATAAGTTTGCTTGGCATACTCGGTAATAATATCAAACACATCGGTCAGAGAGTATTTATGAAAATCCTTTTGTGTTCCGAAAAAATGGCCCAAACCTAATAAAAAATCAAAGATGCTGTAATGGTGTGTAACGTAACGTAAGGTGTTTGTTGCTTTCTTACCATTCCAATAAATTTCTAAGGCATGTTCGAGCTCAACAATTTGATGTAACTGTTCTTTGGTGAGGTAATTACTTTCAATTATTTGATAAGGTGGATTTGGATCAAATTTAAATCCATGTTGTGCTGCTTTGTGCCTTACTGGCGTTCCTTTCAGGAATTTTAAAAAGCCCAATTGCATTTCGGGAGCAAATAATTTAAACACTTCCTCAATGCTGTATTTAATATCATCCCAGTAATCCAATGCCATTCCAACAATCAAATCCAAATGCATTTCTACTTTGTAATCCAACTGTTTAATAATACCGGTAGTTTTTTCGAAGCTTTGTTTTCTGCTGACTTCTAAATTCGCTTTTTGGTTAACAGTCTGTATCCCTATTTCAAAACGGAATAAATTATCCGGCACATTGGCATGAATGAATTTGATAATATCCGGATGTAAAATATCGGCAGTAATTTCAAACTGGAATACATTTTCAGGTTTGTAGTTATCTAAAATAAACTGAAAAATATCAAGCGTAAAATCTTTCTTTATATTAAAGGTCCTATCCAAAAACTTGATTACTTTACCATGTTGCATCATATACAGCAAGGTTGCTTTAATACTTTCGTTAGGCAGGTAGCGAACCTTATTATCGAGACTCGCCAAACAAAACTCACATTTATACGGGCAACCCCTCGAGGTTTCAATATACAATACTTTATTAGCCAGTTCTTCCGGGTTATCAAAACGATAAGGCATGCTGTTCTGAAATTTCTTCAGATCAAACATCGGCGCTTCTTTATTCTTCTTTACTTCTGTGCCTTTCTTCCAAATCAGACTTGAGACCAGTTCCGGATTTGGATAATAGTCAAGGAATTCCTGAAAAGCAGTTTCTCCTTCTCCAACAACAATATAATCCACGTGATCCAAGGCAATGATCTCTTCGTATTCATAGCTTACCTCTGGTCCGCCTAATAAAATTTTAGTGTTTGGGTTTAATAATTTTATTTTTTGAGCAACCTCTAATGTCTGGGTTATATTCCAGATATAGCAGCTAAATGCAACCGCCTCAAAATTGGCACAATGTATCGCTACTTCATCCTTATTTTCTTTAATGTTAAACTCTTTCCACTCAAGGCCTTCATGAGCTTCGTTTAATTCATACAATAAGCGAATGGCTAAATTGGTATGAATATACTTGGCATTAAGAGTGGTTAAAAGGACTTTCATTGTGGTAAAGATACAAAAAAGCCTCTACAATTGCAGAGGCTCCTATTAAATTGTAGCATAGTCCTACCTACTGACTACAACACTATTTGAATGTTGTTTTTCTGTGGCTTGTATAGATTCGTATTGTCTTCCTAAAGCCAATGTTTCAGTCTCTTCGGCATTGCTCATCGCTCCAAATTTGGCAGCGGCAGTTAGTTGAGCATTTGCTTCCTCGCGGATTTCTTTTCCAATTTTCATTAAACGTTCCGCTTCTGCATTTAACTGAATTACGTTGTTTACTAAAATGGTATTTTCTTTGACTTGGTCTATTAATAAAGCAATCACTATTCGATTTTGAGTAAATTTTTGATAATTCATTTTCGATTTTAGCATCGATATCTCTACTTGTTTTGAAATAACATCATTTTCTAAACTCAAGGCTTCATTTAATAATACTGCTTTTTGATTAGGCGAAGAAGTGAGTGCAGTCATTCTTAATTGTTGAGCAGTAATTTTCAAATCATATGCTTGTTGCGCCGCATTAGCTAATAAATCTTCTGTCGCATAAGTAGTTTGTATAGCAACTAATTCGGTTGATTGAATGATACTTTTTTGTTTTCGAATAACGATTTTATTTTCAGCGACCAAAGCTTGTACGTTTTGAGTTAATTGAGGATAAGCCTTGTATAACAAACTCAACACTTCCTGTTGTTTACTCAAAGCTAAAGCTTCTTTTTCTTCAGCATTAGTCATGTCGCCATATTTTGCCTGAATACTTAACTGCGCATTGGCTTCTTCACGCATTTCTTTAGCGCTTTTTATAAAGCTTTCAGATTCTGAATAAGAAGCGCTGGCTTTTGTGAAAGTGATGTTGTTTTTTGGAATTCTGGTGAACGCATCTAAAATAATAATTCTATTGTGTTCGAATTTCTGAAGAGAGATTTTTCCTGATATTTCAGAAGCTTCAATTTGTTTGACAACGGATTGCATTTCAACACTAACGGCTTCTTCTCTTAATTTGGCGGCATTAATTTTTAATTGTTTGACTTGTTCTAGTATTTGTTCGTACTCTTTTATACTAATGGTTACGTTACTGTTAGCGTAATTCATTTTTACGGGTTCTCTTGGTCCCATAATATCAACTCTAATTTTACGAGCTTGGTTGTATTGTGTTTGGCCGATTACAATTATCTGAATAGTAAGTGCCAACAATGTGGATAGGTAGGTTAAAGTTTTCATAGTTCAGTTTTTTAAATAGGTTTAGACGTATCATTTTCAATAATAATTTGAGTATTAAATAATAAATTAATTGGAGTTTATCTTTTACACTTTTTCACCAGCCCTTGCTAATAACTATATAGCTTGGGTTTCGGGTAGGATTAAGTTTAGTAACTGATTTTTTGTACGAGATAAAAACAAGAAGGTTTCCTTTTTTTCAAAAGTAATTATGAACCTTTTATAGTTCATAGTAGAAAAAGAAAAATTATTTCTAGAATTTAATTAATTACTAATAATAATTTTATTAGTACTCGTCTCACCCTTTGTATTCTCTATCTTTAGAAAATAGAAACCACTCTTAACATCAGGTATAGTAATAGAATTTACACCTACCTCTATCATCTTATCCATAACTATTTCGCCCAATGCATTGAAAATTTTTAAATGACCAGCATCTTGTAGTTTTACAGTAAAACTTCCATTGTTAGGATTTGGATAAATTAAACAATCTGTATGATTATCGTTTTCTCTAATAGAAGTGATTAAATTCTTAACCTCTATTAAATTTGTGAAATAGGGCTGAGATCCATTTACACCATCAAAATCAATTTTTTTAATAAAGCTATTTGAAACAGGATCAAATTGAAACATGACACCCAAATCATTAGCGCCACCATTAGTTGTTAAGCCATATAAATTACCATCACTTGCCTGCATCAATGAACTATTTGGCCATTTACCAGATGCTACTCCTGAAAAATCAAATTTTTTAATTAAAATATTGGTTAAAGGATCAAACTGAATAATAGTTCCACAATTATGCAACCCTCCGTTATAAGTCATACCATACAATTTACGATCTGATGCTTCCACCAAACCTCCTTTTGGATACATTCCAGAACCATATAAAAAATTAAATTTAACTGAATATACATTTGTAGTTGGGTTAAATTGAAAAAGAATTCCACCGCTCGCGCCACCAATTCCACCAATTTCCGTCATTCCATATAAATTACCATCGCTTGCTTCTATTAACGAACCTTGTGGCAAGCCACCTGTAGGTAAATCAAATTCATATAATTTTGTATAGCTATTAGTACTAATATCGTATTGAAAAATAACTCCTGCATTTTGAATACTTCCTTCGTGAGTCATTCCATAAAGTTTTCCATTTGTTGCCTGAAGTAACTTACAATCATAGGGCCGACTTCCGTTTAATCCGTTAAAATCAAATTTTTTAGTGTATGTGCCAGTAGCAATATTATACTGAAATAATGTGCCGTGATCATTTACGCCGCCATAAGTAGTCGTGCCATATAAGTTACCATCTGAAGCTTGCATCAAAGACCCTCTCGGTCCATCGCCAGATGAAATTATGAAGTTATGCATATTAGAGTAAGTGTGTAGGATTGGATCATATTTATACAATACCCCCCCTATATTTGTTCCTCCTGCATTCGCAATGCCATAAAAATTACCATCGCTTGCATGTAGTAATGTGGTTGAAGGTGCTGTTCCATTAGTAAGTCCTCCAAAATTTTGTTTTTTAATGCAAACCCCTGTAGCTATATTGAATTCTATAATTGCACCTACCCCAAACGTTCCCCCATAAAAAGTCACGCCATACATTTTACCATTGGAACTTTGCACTAAACTACCAAAAGGACTACTACCAGTTAGTGTTGTAAAATCTATTTTTTTTACTAGCGCATTTGTTGAATAATTATATTGAAATAACGTACCGTCATTTGAGGTTCCACCTGAAGCTGTCATACCGTAAAGGTTGCCATTAGTAGCTAAAACTAAATTACCTCTTGGTGAACTTCCATTTGTTGAACCTGCAAAATCGATTTTAATTGTATAACTATTCGTAACCGGATTGTACTGATATATTACACCCATGTTATTTGCGCCTCCATAATTATTTAAACCATAAAACATACCGTCCGGAGCTTCAAGCAAACTACCAAAAGAGTGGCTTCCATTAGCAACATTAAAATCAATTTTCTTCGTAAACTGGTTGGTTGTTATATTATATTCAAAAATTACTCCCGCTGAATTAATTCCTCCTGAACCAGTAGTGCCGTAAATCAATCCATTTACTGAATGTTGTGTAAGTGAGGCGATCGGATTTTGACCTGTGTTAGTACCATCAAAATCCATCAATTTAGTATACTGGTTATTTTGTATATCGTATTTAAACAAAACTCCAAAATTATTTATGCCACCTTCATTTGTTGTTGCATACAAATTACCATCAGTGGCTTGAATGAAAGAAGATAGTGCCCTACTTCCACTAACCGTAACATCAAAATCAAATTTCTTAATACAAGTATTAGTTTGCGGATTAAACTGGAATATTGTCCCTTTATCATTTATTCCTCCATAATAGGTCATTCCATATAAATTTCCATCATTGGCTAAAACGAGTGAACCCCTTGGATAAGACCCATCAGGCGTTCCTGAAAAATTTACAAGAGTAACTCGAACATTTGTAATGGGATCATACTCAAATAATGTTCCTCTATCATGCGTTCCGCCGGAGCCAGTTAACCCATACAATTTTCCGTTAGTTAATTCCAGCAGATTTGTATACCAGGAATATTCTGGTTCCGTTTTAATAAAACTATGTTCTATGGTTTGATTATTACCCGAACCATCTGTTTTAAAAATGGTTCCGGAATTATTGATACCACCGCCTGATGTAACACCCCACAATTCAACTTGAGTATATCCACAGAACCAAGTAAAAATAAAAACGAAAAAACAAATAAATTTCATATATCAACTTTCAGAACTTAACGAACATGAAGGTAAAATATTGCGTTTATATGCAAAACATTTATTTTTTCTTACAATAAAAATCAGATTCTTCAACTGAATACTTTTTATCTAAGTCTATATTATTAAAACTGTCTTTCCCCCAAAAAAATAATCTCTCAAAAAAGGGTAACAGCTTGCTGTCTTTTATTTGTTCTAAAAAATAAACTTCATGTTCTTTTTCTTTCATTCCCATTTCGTAAAGGATAATATCATAATCTTTAATCCCTAACGAATTAAAATATTGTTTCATCCGAAAGTATTCACAAACGTTGCCACTTTCCAATCTTCCGGCAAAATAAAATGGCATAAACCAACCGATCACATGGCAACTGAATGAAATGATTTTGCCAATCACATGAAATTTAAATTCGTAAAATTTGGAAATGGAAATGTCATAATGCTTCAAGATCTCAAGCATTTCCGTTCGATGATTCCATTCATCGATCTCAATCTGGCGGATTGCTATTTTATCTTCCGTGTTTTTAACTGCCGCTGCATGTCCCTGGTAAGCAAAAGCGGCTGCTTTTTCAGCAGAATAGCCTTTCTTCAACAAATCAACTAATTCCGGATGGTTTAGTTTCATGGCCGTTATTTTTTGATGTAAAATTTCAAAAGCTTGGTTTCATTGGCATCAATAAACCGGAAAGAAGAAGGAATTTTATTTTTGAAAGTATAGTAGGTCACCAACCGCGTACCTTTTTCACATTCATTCAATTTCAATATTAAATTTTCATGGTATTTTTGATAGGCATTTAAAGAAACTTTAGACTCCTCATCTAAAATACAAGTCTCATCAAAATGTTCGTGAAAAGAATTAAAAAAATAAATGCCATTGAATTGCTTAAAATCCAAAGCAGTGAAATCATTATTAATAAAATGCGCATTTTTTAATTGATAAGTCCGCTTTATTTTATTGGAAAGATTGATCAGCGTCTTACGTTTTTCAACTCCATAAAAATGGGCTCCTGTTAAACCCGCACCGATACAACAAAATTTACCAACACCGGAACCAATGTCTAAAATTTTATCACTTGGGCTATCTACTAATAATTGAGAAGCTTTAACGGCAATATGAACGGGTGTAAAATGCCTGGCGGAATGCTCTTGGTATTTTTTAGGATAAATGGCATCAAAATCAGAATTGCTTGGGTATTTTTTTTGTTTGAACTGCTCAAAAACCATAAAGTAAAGGTAAGATTATTATAAGTGGTTGACAATAAAATTAACCCTCGGTTGAAATAATTTGGCATTATAAAACAATTAACTTTGTACAAATATTTAATCAACCAAAACATGGAAGTAAAAGACAGCAACGGATCCTTATTGGCGGATGGAGATACAGTTGCGCTTATTAAAGATTTGAAAGTAAAGGGTTCTTCATTGGTATTAAAAAGGGGGACTACCGTCAAAAAAATAAAATTAACCGATGATGTGAACGAAGTTGATTGCAGAATCAATGGAAGCAATATTGTTTTAAGAACAGAATTCCTTAAGAAAATATAATATGATGTTTTAAATTAGGTAACTCGGAAAAAAATTTATCGGTTTTTTTATTGAACCAGTAACTTATGGTTTTATAGCTCGTATAAAAACTATGGAAACACTCTCGGAAAATTGGATCACAGAACGCCTTATCGACTTTGAATATAAAAAGTATGTGTTGCTGGATTATCTTCAAAAAGTGAAATCACATTTTAATGAGCAAAAACTTTATCCTGATTTTGCAGAACTTATTGCCCATTACAAAAACCTGATCACTTTAAAAAATAATACAAGCGCGCTGGAAAGCAATTTCAAAAAAACGCTTAAAGGTATCGATTTTGAGAAATTAGCTTTAAACTATGAGAGTACCATCAATGATGAAACCTTGAACGAACTCAAACAGATCATTGCTTTCAGCGAACCTTTATTTGTGGATGAATTGCAAAAAGGAAAAGGTATTTTTGATTTCGCGGAAAAACATATTTTGACTAATCACATTGGTATATTGCCAATTTATAAAAAAGAAGGTTATTTTATTTTATATCCTTATCAATCCAGGCAGGTTTTTGTTTACACTTATAACTTTGCCAAAATTACGTTGCTGCAGCAGGAAGTTTTAGGATTGAATTGTAAGTATTTTTCTAGCTATGTACTATCGCTTTCAAAAACAGTGGATAAATTAAAATTGGACATCATTGATGCGAATCCACAATTTCCAAACCCTGCAGTTTATTTATTCAAAGCGAATGCAGATCTTCCTAACGAGGAAACCTTTTTGCCAATTGCCAAACGTTTATTGTATAAAAAGTTAGTTAATTAAAAGAATCGATCTTTTCAAGAATCTCATTAAAGGAAGGACGGCTTGAAACATTTTCATTAAAACAATCACTTCTTAAACTTTTAAAACTTTCAATGACATTATGTTTTATTTCATCCGGATCAAGACGCTTTATCATGTCATCAAGCAAACAGGCAAAAGCCCTTACATCTAGTTTTTCATGTATGTTATTTTGGGGCGAAGAACTATCATACATGGTTGCAGCACCAAAATCTCCTAGTAATGTATTAGCAGCACTATCAATCATGATATTATGTGCGTATAAATCACCATGCATAATGCCCCTACTATGTAATTGTTTTAAAACAGAAGCGGTTTGAAAAGCAATTTGATGTAATTCATTCAATGAAAAAAAAGTGCCATCATCAAATATATCTCTGGTGCAAGTAATAAAGTTTGGAGGTTTTCCTAAATTCCTGAAAGTTGCTGGAATTAGTTCAAATAACAAACCTTCCTTTTGTTGCGGGTGATCAATAATTTTACCCAGCAAGGTCACTAAACTCTGATGATTACCCGCAGTCGCACAGGCGTTCATTTCACTTAAAGGTAAACCATCGCTGGTGACTTCGCCTTTAAAAATTTTGACAGCCACTTCTTTCTCAAAAAAATTATTCCATACAGCTTTTGAAATAATCCCAGAAGCACCTTCTCCCAACTGCTCTTTAATATCCAGCTCTTTCCACGAAATTTCTGGTAGCAAAACATTGTTCTGTAGTTCAATGCTGCAAGGATTATCTGAATAAGCGAGCCATGATAACTTCGGTAAACTCATCAACCATTCAGGTAATTTCTGAATTTGGTTCGCTGAGATTCGCAGCAATTCAAGATTGTGACACTCAGCCATTTCTTTTGGTAATTCCGTTAAACGGTTTCCTGCTAGAGCTACTTTTTGTAAGCGGTTACAATTTCCAATAGATGCTGGCAATTGCTCAATTTTATTATTGGTCAAAATGAGCCAACGTATATTTTTAGACAATGCCTTTTCAGATATTTGAATAATTTGATTGGATTTAAAACCTACCATTTCCAACATAGGACACTCTGCTAACACTTCCGGATATTCTATAAATAAATTATCAGAAAAAAAAGCAATTTTTAATTTGGAGAACTTTCCAAATTCAGCAGGTAAAGTTGAAAGCTGGTTTCTTGAAAGATCCAGTAATTCTATACTTTCAGAAATACTGAATAACTCTATTGGAAATTCAGTTAAACTTTCAGATAATTTAATTGAAACACTACCTACTAATGCTCCTGATTGCAACTGCTTTAGTGTTTGCATCATTTACTTTTTCGGAATTCTCACCAATGTCTCTAATAAAAAGCCCCAGTATTTTTGAACCGAACTGATTTGAACTTTTTCATCCGGAGAATGTGCTCCTGTAATATTTGGTCCAAAAGAAATCATTTGCATGTCAGGATAATTAGTTCCTAAAATTCCGCATTCTAATCCTGCATGACAGGCGCTCACTTTAGCATCACTTTCAAATCTTTCTTTATAAAGATCACTCATCATTTTTACAATTGGAGATGATGGCTTCGGTGTCCATCCTGGATATGAACCAGCTGTCGTAATCTCTGCTCCTAATAATTCAAAAGCGGATGTAATCAGTAATTGCAAATCTGTTTTTTCAGAATCAACTGAGCTGCGTGTTAAACATTGCACTTGGAAAGTTCCTTCTTTTATGATAACACGTGACAAATTATTAGAAGTTTGCACCAGTCCTGCAATATCGGGACTCATGCGATATATGCCATAAGGGCACACATATAAACTGCGCAATAATTTATATTGAAATTCCTTATCCAATACATTTGAAGGCGTTTCAATTTCTTCAAGTGTTAAAGATAATTTAGCATCTGTTGTACTATGTTCTTCTTTTAAAATAATTTCAAATTCCTGAACATGTTTTTTTAACGAGTCTTTTTTCTCATCAGTAACAGTGATGATTGAAACTGATTCGCGTGGGATGGCATTTCTTAAACTGCCGCCATCAATGAAAGCAATCTCAATTTGAAAATCGTTATTCAAAGTATATAGTAAACGGTTCATTAATTTGTTGGCATTTCCTCTACCTTTATGAATGTCCATTCCCGAATGCCCACCTGTTAAGCCTTTTAAAGAAATTTTAAAAGCGTTCTTATTTTTTGGAGTTTCCAATGTGTACTTTCCGTTGGCTGTTACATCAACGCCACCCGCACAACCAATAGTCAATTCATTATCATCTTCCGTATCTAAATTAAGCATGATTTCGCCATCAAGTAATCCGCCTTTTAAAGCTAATGCTCCGGTCATTCCTGTTTCTTCATCAATGGTGAACAATGCCTCCAATGACGGGTGCGGAATATTTGCTGACTCTAATAAAGCCATAATTGAGGCAACTCCGATACCGTTATCAGCTCCCAAAGTAGTTCCGTTTGCCTTTACCCAATCTCCATCCACCAGCATTTCAATTCCCTGTGTATTAAAATCAAAATCAGTGGCTGTATTTTTTTGATGAACCATATCCAGATGACTTTGCAGCACCACCGTTACCCTATCTTCCATTCCTTTGGTAGCAGGTTTTTTAATGATCACATTTCCTACTTCATCAACATAAGTGGGGAGTTTTAGTTTTTCACCAAATTCCTTTGCAAATTGAATCACTCGCTCCTCTTTTTTTGAAGGGCGCGGCACGGCATTTAAATCTGCAAAATTATTCCACATAGCGGTGGGTTCAAGTTTTCTGATAGCTTCGTTCATATGTAGATTGATTGATATTATATAGTTTAAATATAATGGTTCTTTTGTGAATGCAATTGAATGTTAATAGATTCCAAAATATTGTATTTATTTTGTAGAATATAAAGGAATTGTGCAAAGCTGTATCTTAGTTAACTTAATTAAAAAAAATACCATGAAATTTACAACAATTGTATCTATTGGAATAATAAGCTGTATACAATTTACACATACTGTAACTGCTCAACATTCATTGCCATTTAAAGCAAAAAGACAGTTTGAAATGCCGGCAAATATTACACAAAATGATTATTTGTCTAAAACAATTGTTTTTAAATTAAAAGATCAGTTCAGGAATATTGCTTCTAAAACTGAAGTGAACCATGCTTTATTAAAAATGGTACTGGATGCCGTTGGTGTAAATACATTTGGTAAAAAATTTCCTTTGCACCAGTCGCCCGAAACTAAATTCAACACTTTAGGGCAGGCATTTGCGGATCTTTCATTGATCTATGAATTAAAATACAACAATAATTTTCCTATTGAAAATGTCATCAATCAATTATTAGCCACCGGCATTATGGAATTTGCGGAACCACATTATGCTTATAAAATTGATGCCTTTACACCAAATGATCCTTCCTTTTCAAGCCAAAGTAGTTTTTTCGCCCGTATCCGGGCAACTGAAGCATGGGATCTAACTTTGGGCGGTTCGCAGGGAACCTCTTCAGTTGTGATAGGAATAGTTGATTCAGGCACCGATATTGATCATCCGGATTTAGTAAGTCAGTTTAAACTGAATACCGCCGACCCCATTAACGGAGCCGATGATGATTTAGACGGATATATTGATAATTATAAAGGTTATGATTTGGCGGGAGCTGATTATAATAATATTGTTGGAGATAATGACGCGGATATAAAAGGGAATAACAACAATCATGGATCTCATGTATCAGGATGCGCAGCAGCGGCAACCAACAACGGAGTTGGTGTTTCAGGAATAGGATTTAATTGTAAATTATTACCGGTTAAATGTGCTGCTGATAATGATACCCGCGGCAGCGGCGGTGCCGGTTATATTATTGCAGGTTACGAGGGAATTACTTATGCTGCCGATCATGGCGCTAAAATCATTAATTGTTCCTGGGGCGGAACATCAGGTGGCTCTTATGGTCAAACAATTGTTGACTATGCCACGATTAATAAAAATTGCCTGGTAGTAGCTTCTGCCGGTAACTCTAATTTGAATGAAAAAAATTATCCGGCCTCTTTTAATTATGTTTTTTCTGTAGCTGCAACAAATTCAACTACCGATACCAAGGCTACTTTTTCAACTTATCATTATGATGTAGATATCAGTACCCCTGGTAATAATATTTATGAAACCCTTTATAATAATTCTTACGGAAGCATGAGCGGTACGTCGATGTCTTCACCTATTACAGCAGGTGGGGCTGGGTTGGTTCAATCAAAATTTAATTACACCAACGCTCTGCAAATAGGCCAAAGACTTAAGCAAACATCCGATAACCATTATACAACTGGCCCTAACATTACGGGAACAGGAAATCCCGCACTAATACTTAAAGACAGATTAGGTAAAGGAAGAATGAATTTGCAAAGAGCCCTAACAGATCCTGCTGCTCCTTCTGTTGTATTTTCAAACGAGGTTGTTGTAGATCATAATGATAATGCACTAATAGCTGGTGATAGTTTATTTATTACCGGAGATTTCCTCAACTACCTTAGTCCAACTTCTAATTTAACCGCAAGTGTAACTATTGTCTCTGGAGCTGCTAACTTAACTGTGATTGACAATACCACATCATTGGGCGTTATCAATATGCTTTCAATGGTTCAAAATACTATCGATCCATTTAAATTTAAAATCAATGCAGGAACACCTCAAAATACGAATATCACCTTTAAGGTTACTTTAACCGATGGAACTTATAGCGATGTGTATTATTTTGTCGTAACAGTGAATGTAGATTATATTAATATTGCGATTAATGATGTGGCTACAACTATTACTAGTAAAGGGAAACTGGGTTATAACTTGGATGCCCAGTCTCAGGGATTAGGATTTTCGTATTTAGGTAACAATTTAATGTATGAAGCAGGTTTAATGATCGGTACTTCAACTTCCGTTGTTTCTGATGCTTTCAGAGGTTCTAACTCTGCCGCAGCGGATGCTGATTTTCAAAGTGTGGTGATGGTTAGCAGGGCCATTCCAAGTACTTTCTCAGAATTTGATGCGCATGGACGTTTCAATGATGCGCCCGGTGCACCAACTCAAAATCTTTTGGTATCTCATAGCGCTTATGCATGGAGCACTCCTGGAAACAGGAAATATGTGATTGTAGAATACGTTATAAAAAATAACGGAACCGTACCATTATCTAATTTATATGCCGGGATCAGTTCCGATTGGGACATTGATGCAACAACAGCAAGCCAGAATAAAGCCAATTATGTTTCTGCTAAAAATTTGGGCTATGTATATTCAACTGCTGCGGGGGGCAAATTTGCAGGTATTAAAGTGTTAACAAACACTGCTGCTACAAAATGCTATCATATTGATAATGTTGCCGGTGGTGGGGGCGGAATTGACGTAACAGATACAAGTAATTATTTTAGCACCGCCGAAAAATACACTTCCCTTTCTACCAACCGATTAATTGCCGGTGTAACCGGGACTACAACAACAGGAACCGACATCATTGAGGTTGTAAGCACGGGGCCTTATTTTATTAATGCCGGTGACAGTGCAACTGTTGCATTTGCTTTAATTGCTGGCGATGACTTAGTTGATATTACCAAAAGTGCAGACAGCGCGCAGGTACATTATAACGGAAATGGAACAGTGACCGGCATTTTAAGTCAAACAACTGCAAAGGGCAGTGTAATTGTATATCCCAATCCAACAAGCAATAACCTAAACTTTATGATCAATACCAGTAAACCGGCAAAAGTTGAGATCACTGTAGTAAACACATTAGGTCAGACGATATTACAAGAAGTTCATGAAAACGTTACTAACGGCAATAACATTATCAAAACGAATGTGGAGCAATTGCCTATCGGAACTTATTTTTACAGAGTTAAAGTTGATGAAGACCTTACTACGGGAAAAATAATGATTACTAAATAAACGAAAAGCCTCTCCAGATCCGGAGAGGCTTTTTTAGTTTAAATCTCCCGTCTATTTTTCAATATCCGATTTGGATTAAATTTATGGGCTATTTTCCAATATTTTTTCTTTTGCCTTTTTACAAGCAGAAAAGGTTGTACCTCTCGTAATGAATTCTACTTCCCTGCTCGCTCCTTATCCAAATACGAATTCACTACTTCAATCGCATTATCAATTACATCACTTAAGGCAACTATAAATGAGCCTTGCTTAGCTATACTAAACGCATGATTCAACGCTTCAATTTCCTTTGGCACATATTCATAAGATGTTTCTGGGTTTACCTGTTTAATACCTTCCACCAATAATCGTACGATATCTTCTGCTTGCCTTCCTCTCAAAAATTTATCCTGACGAATAATAATGTGATCAAACATCTCTGCAGAAATACGTCCCATATCACGGATATCATCATCACGCCTGTCTCCTGTACCTGTAATAATTCCTATTTTTGACGTGGAATCAATGGTTGATAAAAATTCTTTAATCCCTTTAAAGCCATCTGCGTTGTGAGCAAAATCGATCATCACTTTGTATTCTTTAAAATCGAAAATATTCATTCGCCCGGGGGTTTGAGCCGCTGACGGAATAAATGTTTCGAGACTGGTTGCTATATCTTCGGTTGTGAAACCATAAACATAAGTTGCCAATGTTGCGGCCAATACATTTTGAATCATAAATGAAACGCGTCCACCAAAGGTTAAAGGAACACTGGTCGCTTTTTGCACCCTGAATTTCCAGTCGCCTTTTTTAATGGTGATGAATCCGTTTTCATAAATAGCAGCAATGCCGCCTTTTTTGCAGTGTTCTATGATTACTGGATTATTCTCATTCATACTAAAATAAGCCACATTACAATCGGCTGATTTCCCTATCCATACACAGTATTCATTGTCTGCGTTAATAACGGCATAACCACTGCGTTTCACACTCTCTACCACAACCCCTTTTACACGTGCCATATCTTTTAATGTATGAATATCCGAAAGACCCATGTGGTCTTCCTGTATATTTGTTACAACAGCTACATCACACTTGGTAAACCCAAGACCTGCTCTTAAAATACCGCCTCGAGCAGTTTCTAATACGGCAAATTCAACAGTAGGATCTTTTAAAATAAATTCAGCGCTTACCGGCCCTGTTGTGTCGCCTTTAGTAAGCATTGAGTTACCTACATAAATACCATCACTGGTAGTGAAGCCAACTTTAAATCCGTTATTTTTTACGATGTGTGCAATTAAACGGGTTGTTGTTGTTTTTCCGTTAGTACCTGTTATTGCTATAATAGGAATGCGACAGGATTTACCTGTTGGGTATAACATATCAATGACTGGCGCAGCTACATTGCGCGGCAAACCTTTTGCAGGTGCTAAATGCATGCGGAAACCAGGAGCTGCATTTACTTCAAGCACTACACCACCGGTTGTTTCCAAAGGCTCACTCAAATTGGAGGCCATAATATCAATACCACAAATATCTAATCCTATTACACGCGAAATACGTTCGCAAATAAAAATATTATGAGGATGTACGATGTCCGTTATATCTGTTGAAGTTCCGCCGGTACTCAAGTTGGCCGTTCCTTTTAAAAAACAATGTTCCTCTTTTTTCAAAACTGTTTCTAAAGTATAGCCCTTTTTCGCCAACTGATCATTAGTCTCACGATCTACGCTAATTTCGGTTAATACATTTTCGTGTCCGTAACCTCTGCGGGGGTCTAAATTTTCTTTATTAATTAATTGTTGAATAGTAGATGTGCCGTCACCGATAACGTGAGCAGGTTCTCTTAAGGCAGCGGCAATAAAACGATTATTAATTACTAAAATCCTGAAATCATATCCGGTAATAAATTTTTCGATAATAACTTTCCTGGAATATTTTTTTGCATGTTCAAACGCTGCTTTTGCTTCTTCCAAAGTTTTTACATTGATGGAAGCGCCTTTTCCATGATTACCATCTAAAGGTTTAAAAACCAAAGGAAACCCAACACTATTAACAGCATCTTCCAGATCATCAGGGTTTGAGATGCAAACACCCTTTGCCACAGGAATAGCTGCATCTTTTAACATACGCTTTGTTTCATCTTTGTTACTGGCCAAATCAACCGCAATTGAACTTGTTCTATCAGTCATCGTTGCCCTAAATCGTACCTGATTTTTCCCATAACCTAACTGCACCAATGATTCAGAATTGATGCGTATAAACGGAATATCTCTTGCAATGGCTTCGTCAACTATCGAACCGGTACTTGGTCCAAAGCGCACACTTTCGCGCAATTCACGCATTTGGCGAATGTCACTTTCAATATCGTAAGCTTCCCCGCTGATTAAATGTTCCGCAATTTTAACAGCAGCTTTGGCTGCAAAAATTCCTACTGCTTCTTCCAAATAAGAAAACACAACATTATAAACGCCAACCGTACCTGTGCTTCTTGTTCTTCCAAACCCGCATTCCATACCTGCCAAAGTCTGTAATTCCAAAGCAATATGCTCTATCACATGCCCCATCCAGGTGCCTTCTTTTATGCGGGTAAACAGTCCGCCTTCTTTGCCTTCAGAACATCGGTGCTCAATTAAACTTGGCATCAACACATGAATGCGTTTCTCAAAACCATCAATTTTATTCGTTGGCAGGTCTTCGAGCGTTTCCAGGTCCAGTTTCATAACAATTAATTTCTTTCTTCTGATTGACCAGTAATTTGGTCCGCGCATTACTTTTATTTCGATGATTTTCATACAAATAGTTCCTTTATTTTCGAATTTATTTTCTGATATTTTAAAACTTTTCCAATATACTAATCTTTACAATTTGTAGGGCTTGCATAATTCTAACACTTGGTTTGTCTTTTTTTTAAATGTAAGCCTTGTTTTTTATATAAACAATTTATTGTTTAAAATAAGGGTAGTATCTTTTGTCTAAATTATGTTGTTTTTAGTGGTTTTTAAGATAGTTTTACATTAAATTAAATTCTATGGCACCAAAAGGAAAATTAATAGTTATTGGGGGATCGATTGATAAAGGAAGTTTTTCGGTAAACCCAGAAAAATTACCTAGTAATTTAAAGTTTTTTGAAAAAGGAATTCTGAAACGGATAATTGATGAATCGAACAACGGACTAGCATCCCGTATTGAAATTATTACTACTGCCAGCAGTATACCTATTGAAGTTGGTGCAGAATATATTGAAGCCTTTAAACATTTAAACGTAACAAATACAGACGTTCTGGATATTAGATCACGTGAAGAAGCAAATGATCCTAAAAATATTGATCGGCTAAAAAATGCTGATGTAGTTATGTTTACGGGAGGGGATCAATTACGATTATCTTCTATATTTGGAGGAACTGCTTTTCACCACCTGTTGTTAGACCGTTATGAAAACGATAACTTTATTATTTCAGGAACTTCTGCAGGAGCAGCCGCCAGCTCAAATAACATGATTTATCAGGGAAGTAGTTCGGAAGCGCTATTAAAGGGTGAAGTAAAAATTACCGGCGGTTTAGGCTTTATTAATAATGTGATCATCGATACGCACTTTGTACAGCGCGGAAGAATAGGACGCTTAATGTATGCCTGCGCCAGTAACCCCATCAATCTTGGTATTGGTTTAGGAGAAGATACCGGTTTGTTAATTACAGAAGGCAAGCAAATGGAAGCTATTGGATCAGGTCTGATCATATTAGTGGATGCAACTCATATGCGCCATACTAATATTACCAGCGTGGAAATGGGTGAACCAGTATCGATTGACAACCTAACGGTTCATGTCATGTCTTACGGCGACCATTTTGATTTAAGAACAAAACATTTATCTCTGCATTCATTAAAGAAAGGAGCAAAGCCTAAAATTGATGTTGAAGATCTTAAAGGAGATTAATAATCAGAATATTATTTATAGATCCCGATAAACAGATCTTCATTTTGTTTTTTACTGGCACGGTACATGCCTTCGGAATTAAAAGGTAAAACAATATTTCCTCTAGTATCCAGCGCAATTAATCCACCTTCTCCGCCAATTTTTACCAGTTTATCCATCACCACGATATTACAGGCTTCCTGTAATGATAAGTTTTTATATTCCATTAAACAGGAAATGTCATAGGCAACTACCGACCTCATAAATAATTCACCATGCCCTGTGCAAGAAATAGCACACGTTTTATTATTTGCGTAAGTTCCGGCACCAATAATGGCACTATCTCCAACCCGCCCGAATTTTTTATTAGTCATGCCGCCAGTAGAGGTTCCTGCTGCTAAATTACCTTTTATATCCAGTGCCACACAACCAACAGTGCCGAATTTTTTTTCACCATTCTCAGTCAGGTTTTCAGTATGATCCAGAATCATGCTATTAGACTGTTTTGCTAATTGGAGTTGTTCATAACGCAACTGAACAAAAAAGTACTCATCATTTTCAAATACTGCGTTTACTTTTTTAGCAAACTCCATGGCGCCATTGCCTGTTAATAATACATGTTCTGATTTTTCCATCACTGCACGTGCTAATGAAATAGGATTTTTAATAAGCTGAACGCCTGCTATAGCACCTGCCATCAAATCCATACCATTCATAATTGAGGCATCCATCTCATGTAAGCCATTATGCGTAAATACAGCGCCTTTACCTGCATTGAATAACGGATTATTTTCTAACTGAATGATCGCTGATTCAACTGCATCAAAAGCAGAGCCCCCGCCTTTTAAAATACTTTCACCTGCTTCAACAGCATCCTGTAAGCCTGATTTATAGGCTAATTCATTCTCGGGAGTCATTTTACTTTTGAGAATCGTTCCTGCACCACCGTGAATGGCTATTGCGTAGTTTTGCATATATTTATAATTACCTCACTAAATTAGTAATTTATTGGGTAAATAAAGTGACAAATTTGCGGTGCTTACTAAAATGAATCAATGAAACTTATAAATTGAATACGATTTATTCCAATTTATAGAACCTATGAAAACACTAAAAGTCATCCTCGTCGTCTTCTTTCTTTTTAGGTTGCAAAGGTGTCTCTTTTTTCTTTGGCTGGTCCCCAACTTCTACCTGAAATTTCTGATTCGCTTTCTGCGTTTCTTTCACTTTGATACTATCCTTTTTAAAGAAACCAAATTCTTCTTTTAACAGTTGTTTTAAGTTTTGTTTTTCCAGTTTAATGTCTTCTTTAATTTTATCTTTTGCCCCTTTTCTATCGTATTTAATAATTGGATTATCGATCGGACCCGTCATTAAAATAAATACTGAACGCCTGTTTTCAGGATCATTTTCAATTAATGATAACTCCTCATCAAATGCTTTATTTGATCTTGGCCTTTTAGAAAGTATTTCACTCAATAATAATTGAATGTGATAATCAATCACATTATCAAAAGAATGCTTACCCCATAATTCCATATTAATGGCCGTAGATTTAATAGATGTTTTAGGAATGGTGATCATGCTGTTTTTAATTTCAACAGCACTTTTCAGCGTTGAAAATTTAATATGACGCAATTCCTTTATATCAATATACTTAGCCAAGCTTTCCAATGGTTTAAATCCAATTAATTCGCCATGCTCAATTAGCAAACTGCTGGTTAAATTTAGACTCTTCAAATCAGTAACTAATTTTTTATCCCATGTGCAAGCAAAATCAACACTCGCTGTAACAAACCCCTTTAAATTCTGATCGCTGATCGTTATTTGTCCGAAATTATTTAATTGCGCAAATAATTTTTGAATGTTTAATTTATTGAGGTCGCAATCAGCGGAAACTTTTATGTTTTCACCGCTTGCATCTGCAAAGGTATTTAACTTTATTTCTCCGTCCGCTACATTTAACACCAAATCTTTTAACGC
The DNA here is from genome assembly GCA_014378485.1 of Bacteroidia bacterium. Classification (GTDB taxonomy): domain Bacteria; phylum Bacteroidota; class Bacteroidia; order B-17B0; family Aurantibacillaceae; genus UBA4416. Next base: position 11,079 of record JACMNO010000035.1, on the reverse strand, counting down.
GATTTTTTTATTTTTTAAAAACATATTTCCTTTCAGATTATCGGCTGAAAATTTTCCAAAGGTCAAATGATTTATATTTACAGAAATATTAAAATCCAGGTTATCAGCAATCGAAACAGAGGAATTATCACCAGATTTACCGGCTCCAAATATAAAATCCTCTACTTCGATATTATCACTAGTCACCTGCGCAATAATAGTTAAAGGAAGTTTAGGGTCAAATAAATAGCCCAGAAAATTTGGCATTTCCCCCACTAAAATTACATTAGAATTTCCTTTTATAATCTTTAGTCCATAAACATTCAAATGCCTGTTGTTTAATTGTAGTTCGCCTTCAGGAATATTGATCACTTTTTCTGATTGCTTGAATTTGGCTTTCAAATCAGTAATAACAGCGCTGCCCTTTGCCAATATTTTTGGGCTGTAAGCACTCGACTTCATTTCACTGATGAGTCCTTCTATCTCTGCAGTCAGTCTAATATTTCCACTTACTTCCTGCAAGGTATCAATGGGATAAAATGCAATTAACTCCTCAAGCTTTGTACTGACTGCTAAATTTAATTTTATATAAGGATCTTCAAAATGGGAAAGTTCCATGTTGCCTGAAAATGTATTACTGTTTAAGTTCGCAGAAATACTTTTCAATTTTAAAGAACTCCGTTTTTCATTAATTTCAATACTACCCAATAAATTTACATTTTCCAGTTTTGCATTTTGCTTTTTATAAGTAATGGTTGCCTTTTTTATTCCGAAATCCGATTTCAGAATAAATGGCTGACCATTTTTATAATGACATTCTCCGGAAGCATAAAATTCACCTTCACTTTCATAGTCGTTGATCTGATTTTGAAATTTATCCGGCAGTAAGGAAAGCGTTGTGGAAATATCCAGATTTTTACCGTTAAAATTAATATCCAGGGATTGCAGGCTATCCTTAATTACGAATGCACCATTACTCACTAATTGTGTTGTGTTAATAGATGTCTCAGATTTTTTTATCGTGTAAGTTGAACCTTTTACTTCAAATTCCAAATTAAATTTTAAATTTTTATTGTTCAGGTATTTTACTTTTTCCACCTGAAATAAATTTACAAAGGCTATGCCATCAGATTTGAGTGTATAATTATCATCACTAAAATTACCTTTAAAGTGAAGTTCTTTGATAACTGTATTTAACTTTATCTTATTCTTGCTATCCTTATAAATCAGATTAACATCGGTTAAACTTATTTTCTGCAATGCAAATTTTAAACTGTCGCTATTTGTTTCTCTTCCATCGGATTTCCATACCAGATAATTCGCATTTCCTTTTTTATCAATCTTTATATGGCAACGTGCATTAGCCAATTCAATTTTTTTGATTGTATAGTTTTTATTGAAAAGTTCTTTAAGGTTAAATGCCAGAGATAAACGTTTTGCGTAAAGCAACGTGTCGTTTGATTGGAACTCTTTCGAATCCATGGCGGTAAGTTCTTTAAACTCTATGGCGCAGTCAGGAAAAGATTTTATGATGGTGAGATTAATATTTTTTGGGTCAATACGAACCTCTGTTTTTAAATGCTTGTTTAATTCGGCTATGATTAGTCCAACAACTTCTTTTTCATAAATAAACACCAGCGAAATAGCAATCACAATCAAAGCAATCAAAGAAAGGACCGATGTTAAAACCAACCGCTTTAAAAACCGCCAACCACTTTTTTTCTTTTGTGGAACCGGTTCTGAGTTATTTTCGTGAATAGTTTCGATGATTTAAATTTCCGCTTTATTGCCTGTTAATTTTAGCCAAATACCTCCTATGTTTAAACAATAGGTTATTCATAAATTAAGGATATAACGCTGTAAATCATTTAAAGTACAAGTAATTTTAGATTTTTACACAAAACAAAAATGGGCTTCGATTATTTCAGCTGGGTTATATTACCGCTTCTTATTTTTATTTCACGCTTGGGAGATGTGACGATGGCCACTTTACGTCACATTTTTATTTCAAAAGGATTTAAAAAAATTGTTCCTATCCTTGGTTTTTTTGAAGTATTGATTTGGCTGGTAGCGATGCGCCAAGTATTTAGTCATTTAGATAATGCTGCTTGCTTTATAGCCTGGGCAGCGGGATTTAGTGCCGGCACATATTTAGGAATGTATATTGAAGAACGCCTGGCAATAGGAACGCAAATTATACGAATTATTACTGCGGAAGATATTATACCATTTACAGAGGCTCTGAAAAAAAGAAATCAGGGAATTACAGTTGTAGACGGACATGGGGCTATTGGACCGGTTAAATTAATTTTCACCATTGTGAAACGAAGCAATAAAAAGGAAGTGATTGAATTGATTCAGTCATTTACACCTGGAGCATTTTATTCCATCGAAGATGTGAAAGGTTCTGAACGAGGAGTATTTACCGATACAGGAAAATCGAGTGCGGTTGGAAGATTGTTTACGATAAGGAAGGGTAAGTAAATCAGTAAAGATTTCGGCTCCGGTTGGCTTGGGTTTTTAAAGTAAAGTTTGTAATGGTATCCAAGATCGACAATTCAATTGTATTTTTTTCATACTTATTTCAAGCGCATGTCTTTCGAATCAAATTTTATTTGTATTTCTGATTTAACTCGACCATCTTCTCTTTAAGTCTAAAGCGTTGTTCAATCCATTCAACTTTACAATTCTTGATTTTTATGCCAACTTAATAACCGAGCCTTTCAAAAATCGATAGCATTAATAATACCCAATAATATTTTTTTTTTGCCAGCGCAATTTGCCGAATTAAACCCCGCAGAAAGAATGTTGTAAATAATAAAAGCAAATTTTATAGGGTATCTATTCAAAAATTAAGAACAATTATTACACTTTACTGAAAATCAATGAAATCAATTAGTGGAAAAAGTGATCGTTTCCGTATGTTTATATTACACCATTTTTTATTAAAATTTTACATCAGAAGATTAAGACAAACTGACGGCTTTGCCACTATATAGAGATCAGAAATTGTTATTTCAATATAAATTTTGTTACCAATAAGCTAAATAAAAAAAGCACATTTATAAATTCTAAATGACAAAGCAAACGGACTCTGGTTCTTTATATTTTAGGTTGATGCTTCATAACACTAAAGAATCACCAATTTAAAAAAGACTCAAAGGGAATTTTAAAATATAGGTAAAACTTATTTAAGAAATTATATTCCGCAGCATTAAAAATGCGGCTTAGCAGGGAGGATTTTTCTTAGGATTATTTCTTTTTTATTTCTCTTGGCAATTTTTATTGGATTCTGTTTTGCATGAAATACATCTGTAATTATAATTTGATGGGGTTGATACTGATAAATGATTTTGTAGTTACCTTCTATTAAAAATCTACTGTTTAGGTTTAAATGTATTAATAAAGGTTCTTTAACTCCTGGTTCTGAAAAGTCCTACAATTGGTCAACGCGACTTATTAATTTACCAACGTATTTTTCTGTTATATGTTGCGACTTATTTTCTTTATCAATAAGCCGCAACTTCATTCAGGGCTTTTAGTGCAAAAGGTGTCCAAAATATTTCACTCTACTTCATTTATTTTGTGGCAAATGTTTTCTTAATTGTTTTATGAGCGATTAGTTTCCCTTGCTTAATTTCTTTTTGAGATTGATTATTTCTGGCATAAAACTCTTCTAAAGTAAAGGGCTTAATACTTTCTTTTTTATGCTTTAACTCTTCGTTTAAGATTATATATACAGCCTTTAACAGCTGTTCGCTTTCAATGTTATCAATAGCTTTATGTATTTCTTTTCTGAAGGCTAATGCTGTCATTTTTTCTAATATTTATTATTATAAATTTAATAAAAAAAATCCTCTCTAAATTTTTTCAGAGAGGATTTTTCTTAGGGTTAAACTTTATTTTTTTTGTTCTTGCGCTTCTCGTACTTCTTTTTGTTTAGTACACCCTTCGACTCCTCATTGGGTGACAAAACTAACTACCGCAAGCTTCGCAGTCTTCAGGATTATCTAAACTACAAGATAACTGTGCTTGTTGTTCTTCAACGCTGATTACGTGCTCTTGCCCGCGTTCAAATAATAAAGCATCTTCGTTACCTAATACCGGTATAGATAATGCTGCCTGATCAACTGTAAACTTAATAGCATCAGCTGCTGCTTTGGTACGTAAGTAATACATACCTGTTTTTAATCCTTTTTTCCAGGCATAAAAATGTGCAGATGATAATTTAGCAAAGTTGGCATCTTGTATAAATAAATTTAATGATTGCGATTGGCAAATATAAGCGCCACGATCAGCAGCCATATCAATAATGGTACGTTGTTTAATTTCCCAAACAGTTTTGTAAATATCCTTGATGTTTTGAGGAATTTCAGGAATACCTTGTACCGAACCGTTAGCTCCGATGATTTTATTTTTCAACGAATCATTCCACATACCTAATTTTACTAAGTCGCGTAACAAATGTTTGTTTACTACAGCAAACTCACCTGATAATACTCGACGACTGTAAATGTTAGATGTGTATGGTTCAAAGCATTCGTTATTACCTAAAATTTGTGATGTAGATGCAGTTGGCATTGGCGCTAATAATAAAGAGTTACGTACGCCATATTTTGCTACTTCTTCTTTTAAGATGTTCCATTCCCAGCGTGGGCTTGGTGTTACATCCCACATATCAAACTGCATAATACCTTTTGATAATGGAGAACCCGGATACGATTCGTAAGCGCCATCAATAATTGCTAAATCTTTACTAGCTGTCATTGAAGCATAATAGATTGTTTCAAAAATTTCTGTATTTAATTTTTTAGCTTCTTCGCTTTCAAATGGGTAACGCATTAAAATAAACGCATCTGCTAAACCTTGCACTCCCAATCCAATTGGGCGGTGACGCATGTTTGAGTTACGCGCCTCAGGAATTGGGTAGTAATTACGGTCAATTACTTTATTTAAATTTTTAGTGATGATATAAGTAACATCAAATAAACGTTGGTGATCAAACGTTCCTGTTTTTTCATCCACAAAACGAGGTAAAGCAATTGATGCTAAGTTACAAACCGCTACTTCATCAGGGCTTGTGTATTCAACAATCTCCGTACATAAGTTAGAAGATTGAATAGTACCTAAATGTGATTGATTGGATTTTAAATTACAGGCATCTTTAAATAACATGTATGGGTTTCCTGTTTCGATCTGAGAATCGATAATAGCTGCCCATAATTCACGTGCTTTAATTTGCTTACGGAATTTTCCTTCGGCTTCGTATTTCGTATATAATGCTTCAAACTCTTTACCGTGACACAAATATAATCCCGGTGATTCGTTAGGGCACATTAAACTCCAATCTCCTTCTTCCTCTACACGCTTCATAAATAAATCCGGAATCCATAATGCAGTAAATAGATCACGTGCACGCATTTCTTCTTTACCATGATTTTTACGGATATCTAAAAACTGATAGATATCTGCATGCCAAGGCTCTAAATAAATAGCGATAGAACCTTTACGTTTTCCACCTCCCTGATCGACGTAACGTGCAGTTTCGTTAAATACTTTAAGCATTGGTAAAATACCATTTGATGTACCGTTAGTTCCTTTAATATAAGAACCCGTGGCTCGTACTTTATGGATTGCTAAACCAATACCTCCGGCTGATTGAGAGATACGTGCACATTGTTTTAATGTGTCATAAATCCCATCAATACTATCATCTTTAGCTTGTAATAAAAAACAAGAACTCATTTGTGGTTTTGGCGTACCGGCATTAAATAGAGTAGGAGTAGCATGAGTAAACCAACGCTCACTCATTAAATTATAAGTTTCAATGGCTGCTGCAATATCTTCTTTATGTATACCAATTGATACACGCATTAACATGTGTTGTGGGCGCTCAGTAACTTTACCATGAGTTCTTAATAAATAAGAACGTTCTAATGTTTTAAAACCAAAATAATCATAACCAAAATCTCTGTCGTATATAATTGAAGAGTCTAAAAATTGTGCATTTTTCATCACGATCTCATAAACGTCATCGGCAATTAACGACGCTTTTTGATTTGTTTTAGGATCTACGTATTTATATAATATCTCAATTGTTTTTGAGAATGACTTAATTGTATTTTTGTGTAAGTTACTCACCGCAATACGTGATGCTAACTGCGCATAATCAGGGTGCTTAGTGGTTAATGACGCCGCTGTTTCTGCTGCTAAGTTATCTAAGTCAACAGTGCTTACGCCATCATAAACACCATCAATTACTTTTTTAGCTACCTGAATCGGATCAACAAATGCCGGATCCAAGCCATAGCTTAACTTTTGAACGCGCGCTGTGATCTTGTCGAATTTCACAGACTCTTGAGTGCCATCTCTTTTAATTACAAACATTTGCCTTTGGTTTTAATTGGTTTTACTTAGTTTTTGAGTATTGGTTTCCGTTATAACAAGTTATAACTATAATTTTTTCTTTTTTTGTTCGCCACAAGTTGATATTAACAAAGTGACGGTTAATTAATTTTTTCCTTATTTAATGCGCCTTTAAAGAGGTTCACAAAAATTTAACATTTAATGAACGTGTTTCCAGAGGTTAGTATTCCCGTACAAGATTTACACCTTGTTCAATGATTTTCAATGAGATACGAATTGGGAATTTTAACCGATGAATTTCTTACCTAAAAATCTTCATCGAGGTTAAACACGTTATTTTCCTCTTTATTGTTCATCACACCGGATTTTTGGTATTCTGCAACACGTTTTTCGAAGAAATTAGTCTTGCCTTGCAGCGAAATCATTTCCATAAAATCGAAAGGATTTGTTGCATTATAGAATTTATCGCAACCTAATGCTAATAATAATCTATCGGCGCAAAACTCAATATATTGACACATCAAATCAGCGTTCATTCCTATTAAACGCACAGGAATAGCATCTGACACAAATTCTTTTTCAATAACAACAGCATCTGTAATGATCTGGGTTACTTTTTCTTTTGGTAATTTATTTTTTACATGATCTGCATAAAGCATACAAGCGAAATCGCAGTGCAGACCTTCATCGCGGGAAATTAGCTCGTTACTGAAACTTAGGCCCGGCATTAAACCGCGTTTTTTCAACCAAAAAATAGAACAAAATGAACCGGAAAAGAAAATCCCTTCAACTGCTGCAAAAGCAATTAAACGTTCAGCAAATGTTCCGTTGTTGATCCAGGTTAATGCCCAATCTGCCTTTTTACCAACGCATGGCACTGTTTCAACTGCGTGCAATAATTTATCCTTTTCCGCAGGATCTTTAATATATGTATCTATTAATAAAGAATAAGTTTCTGAATGGATATTTTCCATCATTATTTGAAAACCGTAAAAGAAACGGGCTTCAGGATATTGAACTTCATTTAAAAAATTAATCGCTAAATTTTCGTTAACGATTCCATCACTGGCAGCAAAAAACGCCAAAACATGTTTTACAAAATGACGCTCGTTATCATTTAACTTATTATTCCAATCAGTCATATCATTGGATAGGTCAATTTCTTCGGCGGTCCAAAAACTTGCTTCTGATTTTTTATAATATTCCCAAATATCATTGTGCTTAATCGGGAAAATCACAAAGCGGTCTTTGTTTTCTGCTAGTATTGGTTCAATCATAGTCCTGTCTTTATATATTATAGCTTAATGATTTATTAAGTCTGATTAATTTAAATCTTAGTCCTACAAAGCTGATTAAAAATGATTGTATTTCCCGAAAATGAAATTAACATTAACCTTGTTTTTTTAACATTTTAAAATGTGCAAGATTCGTTAATAACTAGATAAGTTCTTTATATATCAAGCAATTGAGGAAATCATAAAAAAAAGTGAAAAATAATTGCCGCTTGTATTTATTTTTTTGTTAAGAGGTACACAAAAAACTATTTCTTTGTTCCCGAAAAGACTTATATCACTCGGAAAAACAACAAATTTTACCCATATAACAGATATTATCTTATTAAAATGATTTAAAAAAGTAAAATCCTTTTAGATATACAATGAATTATGTAGGATTTATGTAAACATTATTTCGTTCTATGTTTGAATTATACAATAGCATTAAACCCGATATTTTTTATGAATTTGATGGATAATATTAAAAAAACACTATTTTTGTTATCTAAATTTTAAAAAGAAAAGATGATTGATTTAACAGGAATTATTGCCATTAGCGGACAGCCAGGATTATTTAAAGTGGTTGCTCAATCTAAAAACGGAATTATTGTAGAAGGATTGACGGATAAAAAACGGATTTCCATTAGCTCTACAGCTAAAGTAAGTTCATTAGAAGATATTAGCATGTTCACAACAGGAGAAGACAAACCTGTTGGTGAAATCATGAAAGCTATTTACGATAAAGAAAAAGGTGGTGTTAGTATTGATGCCAAAGCAGACGATAAAGCTATTGCCGCCTATTTTGAGTTGGTTTTACCTGATTATGATAAAGAACGGGTTTATACAAGCAACATGCGTAAGCTATTTAACTGGTATAATAACTTACAAACTTCAGGTAACTTAAAAATAAAAGAAGCTGACACTAAAGATGAAGCGACTGAAAAAATTGTAAAAGCTGCCACTGAGAAAAAAGTAGCCCTTAAAAAAACAGCAACTAAAGATACCACTAAAGCAAAAACAAGTACCGGCGTTAAAAAAACAGCGGGTGTTAGAAAAACAGGCGTTGCTTAATTAGTTTCATTATATTATTATTGAAAGCCCTTTCGAAAGAGAGGGTTTTTTTATTGTAGAAATGTAAGGTTATTGTAATTATATATAGGGCGTGCCGGCGCAACGAAAGGGCGCCGTTGGGCTGTCGCTGCAATCTTTTGCAAGAGGCAGGCAAAAGGATTTTCGCTTGCATCCCTCACGCGGATTCACTTTAAATTTGAAAATTTATGCTCCGATTTTGCCGCAAGTTCGCGTGAGGGATTGAGGCTTTGTTTGAGCTCTTTTTATTTGCTCCGCAGGACAAATAAAAAAGCGAGTGCCGAAAGCCCGGCCCGCAGGGACGCGCCCAAATCATTATTATCTTATCAATTTGTAGATTCTTAATAAACACTTACCTTCAATCCATAAAACACTAGTATATGAATCGCCATTACCTATCTGAGGATTTTAGAATTACAAACTGGGAAAACCTAAAGCCGTTTTTTGAAGAATTGAAAACTAGAAATATCAATTCTGTTTTGGAACTAAAACAATGGATGAAAGACCATAGTGAACTGGAAGCGGTGTTGAATGAAGATGGTGCCTGGCGCTATATAAAAATGACCTGTAATACACAGAATGAAGAGCTGCAGGAATCCTTCAATTATTTTGTGACTGAAATTGAACCTCACATTTCTCCATACAATAATGACTTGAACAAAAAACTCATTGATTGTCAGTTTGCTGATGAGCTGGAGAAAGACACCTATATTGTATATGTGCGAAGTATAAAAAAAAGCATTGAATTATATCGCCAGGAAAACATTGTTTTAAATACAGAGCTTCGACAAAAAGAACAAGAGTATGGAAACATCTCTGCAGCACAAACTATTACCTATAACAAAGAAGAAATTACTTTACAAAAAGCAGCGACTTATTTTAAAAGTAATGACCGCAGTTTACGAGAAACAATTTATAACCAGATACAGGAACGCAGAGCAGATGATGAAACTGAATTAAACAAATTATATGATGAGTTAATTGCATTGCGTCACCAGGTTGCAATAAATACAGGCTTTGCCAATTACAGGGATTTTAAGCATGAAGAGTTAGGCCGTTTTGATTATACTGTACAGGATTGTTATAATTTTCATGAAGCAATACAACAGCACATTGTTCCGTTAGTGAAGCAAAATGAACGAGCACGCAAAGATGCGCTGAAATTAGATGTTTACCGGCCATGGGACAAAGATGTAGATGCGGAAGGTAAAACTCCATTAAAACCATTTACTAACGGTGACGACCTTGCCGAAAAAACCATTACCTGTTTCAAAACTATTGATCCATACTTTGCAGAATGTATAAAAACAATGCAGGAGATGAAACGCCTCGATCTGGAATCAAGGATTGGAAAAGCGCCGGGAGGTTACAATTACCCACTGATGGAAACCGATGTGCCTTTTATTTTTATGAATGCTGTTGGTTTACACCGTGATATGGTAACAATGGTGCACGAAGGAGGCCACGCCTTACATGCCTTTTTAGCAGCTGATCTTGAACTTACCGAATTTAAAAGCACACCAAGTGAAGTGGCTGAATTAGCAAGCATGAGCATGGAGTTGATAAGCATGGAACACTGGGAGTCGTTTTTTTCAAATCCTGAAGATTTAAAACGTGCTAAAAAGGAACAATTGAATGACGTGCTTAAGGGTTTGCCATGGATTGCCTCTATTGATAAATTCCAACATTGGATTTACACAAATCCTGAACATACAGTAGCAGAGCGTTATGATGAATGGATGAAGATATCTAAAGATTTTGGCACAGGTGTAGTAGATTATACCGGGTTGGAAAATAACCTGCAACTTTCATGGCAGGCGCAGCTGCATTTGTATGAAGTGCCTTTTTATTATATCGAATATGGCATGGCACAATTAGGAGCTATTGCCCTGTGGCGCAGCTATAAACAAGATCCGAAACACGCCTTAGAGAATTACAAAAAAGCATTGTCATTGGGTTATACCACAACTATTCCTGAATTATATAAAGCAGCTGGAATTAAATTTGATTTCTCTCCTGATTACGTAAAAGAGTTGGCTGATTTTGTGAAAAGTGAGTATAAGAAGTTGTAGTGTCGTCATTACGAGCGAAGCGAAGTAATCTCATGCAAAGTAATAAACTATATTTAGGGTTCACTCAATAAGTCAATTTTACTTTTTACTTTCTTTTTGCTTGGCAAAAAAGAAACAAAAACCCAATGCGAAAGACCAACTCCCATTTTTTATCGCACAAAATGTCTACGCAGTGCCTCCTAAAAAATCGTAGTTCGCTCTCTTTCGCCAAAAACAGCGGCACTCACGCCATGGCGTGACTAACGTATGATAAATGTGCTGCTAAATGATGCAAACCTTTTCAAATATTTTCTGCAAAT
>JACMNO010000034.1 GCA_014378485.1 Bacteroidia bacterium | reverse complement strand
AAGAAACCCCATTTCAAATAACATATCAACATCTCTTACTTGACTTTATCGTTAAACAGCAAATTGAAATGCCAAAACCTGCAAATGGTTGGAGCGTTTGGCAAAATAAAAGATTACAAGAAGAGAGTTATAAATACATCTACAATAAAGAGAGTAATACTTTCAAGCTTTCTTTTAAAAATGAAGAATTTACAGTAAGAGAAGATTATAGAAACAATTTACTTCTTGAGTATAAGATTATCAATAATGATGGTATGTGCTGGGTTCAGACTGAACAAGGAGGTATATCATCAAAAGAATTGCAAGTTTCTACTGAAATGAAAGATGCTTTCTATGATTTTTATCATTATTTCAGTGAAAATGATATGTTGCCTAGTTTAACCTATTATGATGCAAATTTTGTTAAAGAAGCCCAAAATTATGTTGCAGTATTTTTAAACGAATTAAATGGAATAGAAAATCAACATCCCTTAAAAGAAAGCCATCAATTAGATTTAATCCGTATAGGGACTGTTGTTGAGAATTTTAAAAGTCGTATTGTAAAATTTAGCCCGCTGCATCCGTTGATGGTTGCCTATCAATTAGAAATTTATCAGCAGGTGGGCCAAAGTTCATTATATGAGGCGATGTTAAAAAAATTGACTCCTTTAAATTTGGTGCCCTATTTATATTGGGAAAACCATACAAAACATGGTAAACCTTCACTATATGCCAGTAAGGAAAATAACCACAGTCCTGAATGGATGTATTTTAGTCATGATTTGCATTTTAAACAATTCACAGGTAGAGATTTTATTAGGACACTGGTAAATCATAAACTTGCAGAGTTTGTAAATAACTTCGGCTTTCTATTTAATTACGATCATAGAGTACCCCTTAAGATTAATGTTTTTAATATGGGGGATTGTAAGCAAGTGTTACAAGGAGTTTTCGATTACTATAAAGACCAAGTATCAGGGGGAATCAATATTCATCAATTAAGACCGATTGATCTTTACATTAATGGTTCCAATCATTATGTAACTACTTTCGAAAAGATGGCGCATCTATTAGATAAAGATGATGTCACTGCAGCATTCGGTATTGAAGCTAATTCAAAGATTTTTGATTTTGAAGATTTGTTAAATGCATTTCGTACCAATGTAAGTTTTTATGCATTTGATGAGCCTGATAAATTCAATTATGCTCATTTAACATTTTATCAATTCGGTAATGATAGTTCTGCAACCAGCTATCGGGAATCAAAACTTATTCCATCAGGAACTTCACTGAATGGGTTGATTTCAGATGTGCCATCGGATCATCATGAAAAGACTTACATCACTGGTTTCGGGACCAAATTTAATCAGCATGAGGGAAGTCTTATTCAACTAGCAAAAGGTTATAATGCCATAGGAAAGGTAGCTTTCTCAAAAGATCCCTTTAAAAAGGGAGAGGTGGTATGTACCCTGATAGATACACATGTTAAAAAATCATTGAATGAACTTTACGATCATTCACAGTGGGTTACTTTTGTAGACCCGCATTTTGATCTATCCTTTTTTAAAGATGATGAAAACGTAATTATTGTACATTACAGCGACCAATACAGCAGTGCTAGTGGTTTTGATGCTATCACCGTTACTCGTAAATCAGAACAGTATAAATTCCTTCTTGAAGAAATACTAAAAGAAAAGAGTGTCTCTTATCAAGGTGAAGATATACTTAAGTTGATTGATTTATATAATGCTATAAATGGGGAGTGGTTGTTGAGGATGATCAGTAGAAAAGATCCTAATTTAAGAAAAGAGAAACTCAGTTTACCAGCAGCAATCAAAAACTTTCTTGCATTTTATTACCATCCTGATGTCATATGGATACCCTTATCATTAGAAGAGATTTTAAGGGTTTCTGGCGGTGCAGGTTTGAGTAAATCTGAAGGTTTATTCTCTGCAAAAAATTTGGGTGCTAAAGAGGAACATTGTGATGATGTTTTAATGGTTGGCCTATTTGAATTGGATGGTGTTTTGCAGTTTCAATTGGTGCCTGTGGAGGTTAAAATAGGCATCAATAGCAATGATACTTTGACTAAAGCCCGTAAGCAGGCCGAAAAAACCTATCAATTGCTGTATAAACATCTGCGTGATGAAGAAGAAACTTTTAGACAGGAATTCTATAAAAGTTTCTTTGCCAAATTGGTGCTCATGAGTGCACATAAAATGGATTTCTATGCTGTTTGGGAAGGGCAGGAATGGAAAAAAGTTACGGAAACTTATCGTGGTAAATTGATGAGTAATGATTTTGTGATCTCTTCCCATTTATCTCCAGTGATAGGAAATCATGCCGTGATTTCATTCAGTCAATCCGTCTTTGAAAGATCCTATGAAATAGAAGAAGAAGGTGTTATGATTCATCTTTTTGAATCAGACGGCTATAGTTCATTGGTGCAAACAGTGGAAGAGCTAAAGACCAGGCTTTTTGAAACTAAACATACCATTGATACCACACTCTTACTTCAAAACCGAATGGGTAACATTGAAGATATCACCAACGATGATAAGGGTGTAGCTCATACCAAAGAAATTATTAGTGTTACTTCGAACCCTATACCGAATGAAACAAAAGAACCTGTAAAGGAGGTAGTGCTTAAGGAACATCACGAGCCTATGAAAATTCATTTTGGTGATTATCTTAATGATGGAACACCAGTGATATGGAACCCAACAGATACCAGTAAAGTAATGCATACCAATACAGGTATCATTGGTACTATGGGGACAGGTAAAACACAATTTACTAAATCCTTGATCACACAACTCTATCGGGAAGGAAAAAATAATGTGGATGCTAAGCCATTGGGCATTCTGATATTTGATTATAAGGGAGATTATATTAATTCAGAATTTGTTAGTGCAACAAATGCAAAAATTTACAAGCTTCATAATTTACCATATAACCCATTAGCAATTGATGTGAGTAAAAATGCTATGCCTTTATTGCCCTTACATATTGCCTCTACTTTACAAGAGACCATCTCTAATGCTTTTAATTTAGGTAACAAGCAAAAAGCGTTTTTAAAAGATGTGATTATGCAAGCCTATGAGGATAAAGGGATATACAAGAGTGCAGAAGATACCTGGTATAAAATTGCTCCAACTATCTCTGATGTTTGTGAACTTTATCTACATAATGATAAGATGGCCGTGGATAGTTTACATGCTGCATTAACGCAATTGTATGATTTTGAAATCTTTCAACCAGATGGCGCTAAAACTAAATCTTTATTTGAATTGATTGATGGGGTAACGGTGATTAATCTATCTGGCTACAGTCCTGATATTCAAAATTTAGTGGTGGCCATTACTTTGGATGCCTTTTATTCACAAATGCAGAAAAACGGACATAGTAAAATTGAAGGTAATTTTAGGCAGCTTAGCAAAATGGTATTGGTGGATGAAGCGGATAATTTTTTAAGTAAAAACTTTAGTGCTTTAAGGAAAATATTAAAAGAGGGAAGAGAGTTTGGTGTAGGTACCATATTATCTACTCAATTTTTAAATCATTTTTCTACTGGCGATAATGAGTATGACCAATATATTTCAACCTGGATTATACACCGTGTAAATGATGTGAAAATAAAAGATATTGATTCACTTTTTTCTATTCATGATAAAGAACAAAAAGAAAGCTTGATCCAAATCATTAAAAAATTAGAAAAGCATAAAAGTGTCGTGAATTTAAGTGGTT
>JACMNO010000033.1 GCA_014378485.1 Bacteroidia bacterium | reverse complement strand
TTGATATTAAGGATGGCAGAACTGTAAAGGGAATCAATTTCGAAAATATAAGGGATGCCGGTGATCCTGTGGAATTGGCAATGTTGTACTCTGCTCAGGGTGCGGATGAACTTGTTTTTTTAGACATAACTGCAACAGTTGAAAAACGAAAAACTTTAATTGAACTGGTAAAAAGAATTGCGGCAAATATCAATATTCCTTTTACAGTAGGTGGGGGTATCAGTACGGTTGAGGATGTGGCGATCTTGCTGCAACATGGAGCTGATAAGGTTTCTATTAATACTGCTGCGTTTAAAAATCCTGCTTTAATTGAGTCATTAAGCAATCGTTTTGGAAGCCAGTGTGTAGTATTAGCCATTGATACAAAAAAAGAAGCAGATGGAGAATGGTATGTTTATCTAAATGGCGGCAGGACCAAAACCGATACAAGAACCATTGATTGGGCAAAACAGGCAGTAGCTTTAGGTGCAGGCGAAATCTTACTGACTTCAATGAACAATGATGGTACGAAGGCGGGTTTTGCAGTAGATATTACGCTTTTACTTTCAAGCACGCTTACTGTACCGGTGATAGCTTCAGGAGGTGCAGGAACGATGGAGCATTTTGAAGAAATATTTGAAAATGGAAAAGCAGACGCGGCATTGGCCGCCAGTATTTTTCATTATAAAGAAATTGCAATACCCGAATTAAAACAATATTTATCTACAAAAAATATATCCATAAGATTATGATAATTGATTTTTCTAAATACGCGGATGGACTTGTTCCGGCAATTATACAAGATGAAATTACCGGTAGAGTTTTGATGCTGGGATTTATGAATCAGGAAGCAGTGAACACCACAGAGACACTTAAAAAAGTTACCTTTTTCAGCAGAACAAAAAATAGGTTATGGACAAAAGGAGAGGAGAGTGGTAATTATTTATTGCTGAAAGAAATCAAAATTGATTGTGATAATGACACACTTTTAATTAAAGTTAATCCTATTGGTCCGGTTTGCCATACCGGTGCAGATACTTGTTTTAATGAAAAAAATGAAGCTGATAATTTTTTGTTTGATCTTGAGAAAATTATTATAGATAGAAAAAATAACCCTAGCGAAAAATCTTACACTTCTTCTTTATTTCAAAAAGGAATAAATAAGATTGCACAAAAAGTAGGGGAGGAAGCGATTGAATTAGTTATTGAAGCAAAAGACAATGATGCCACTCTTTTTAAAGAAGAAGCCGCAGATCTGTTGTTTCATTACCTCATATTATTGCAGGCAAAAGGTTTCAGTTTGGATGATGTGATGAATGTATTAAAAAGCAGACATAAGAAGTAAGTTGGTATTGAAAGATGTTTTCCATCTTTATGTAATTGATCATTGGAATTATTGTTGAAATTTTAGAAATCCACAATTAATGTTAGGTACTGTTGTTAATGGTTCATGAACAAAATGTAGCAGTTTATACAGTAAAAACAGCGTCTATCAGTTTGTTAAACCTTTGAAAACATTTTTCTGATAAAACTTAATCGCATGTTTAATTAGAGTATTTTTGGTTCTGATAAAATTTTACTTATGAGCATTGGATGGATAATTTTTATAGTTGCTGCCCTAGGGTGGCATTTTGGTTTGTATGGTATGTTTAAAAAAGCCGGGATCGAACCCTGGAGAGCCTTAGTACCATTCTACAATACCTGGTGCATGGTTGAAAAAATGAAACTTCCAAAACTTTGGTTCTTCTTACAACTAGTACCTATTGCCGGACAGTTCATTACCATCTGGATCACCATAAAATTTGTAGAACATTTTGGTAGGTTTGGATTTTTTCATCATGCGGCTACTGTGTTGGTTCCATTCTTTTATTTCCCTTATTTAGGTTACAGTAATAATGAAAAATATGCAGGTGAGTTAGTAGTAAAAAATTATCAGAAATCAAGTACAAGGGAATGGATTGACGCTGCGGCTTTTGCAGTTGTCGCAGCTACCATCATTCGTACTTTTGTTTTTGAAGCTTACACCATTCCAACCCCATCAGAAGAAAAAACTTTATTGGTAAATGATTTCTTATTTGTTAGTAAATGGGCTTACGGTCCACGCATACCGAATACGCCGCTAGCAATGCCTTTTGTACACCATACACTTCCATTTGGTAGCGGCAAATCTTATGTTGAATGGATTCATATTCCTTACACAAGATGGTTTCCAAGCCCGGTAGTCCGAAACGATGCTGTGGTATTTAACTTTCCAACAAATGATACTTTAATAAATGATCCATTGGTAGATGGTCGCCAGCAATTTGGTTCTCAAACTACTTATTACCAGGCTATCAGAGAAGAGATGAATCAGAACCAACTGACAGAACAAAAGGCTCGGGAAGAGGTTTGGAACAAATATGGCGATTTGATCATTACCCGCCCGGTTGATAAAAGAGAAAACTTTATTAAACGTTGCGTAGGTATTGCAGGCGATACCATTCAAGTGATAAACGGTGCATTATTTATTAGTGGAAAGCCACAAGATTATTTTCCACAGGCACAACGTTATTATAAAATTACTACTCCGGTTAATTCACCTGAATTAGACAAAGAAACGCTGTTGCCGATGGGTATTCATGCACGACCGGAACAAAGCGATATTCAACCAATGGGTAATAATATATTTTTAGTAAATATTACCAATGAAGAAAAGTCACACCTAAAAATTCCTGCTGGTTATACAGTTTCGGATTTTATTTATCCAGTAGAAAATAAATTATTTCCTTACTACACCATGGAACATCAATGGTCACCTGATAATTACGGACCGTTATACATTCCAAAAAAAGGTGCAACTATTGAGTTGACGGCTGACAACTACATTCGTTACGAGCGCTGTATCAGAACTTACGAAAACAATGAATTGACAAACAAAGACGGAAAGTTTTTTGTAAACGGAAAAGAAGCCATTAGTTATACATTTAAAATGAATTACTACTGGCTGATGGGAGATAATCGCCATAATTCTTTGGACAGTCGTTACTGGGGTTTTGTGCCGGAAGATCATGTTGTAGGTAAAGCTTCATTGATTTGGTTTAGCTGGGAAAATGGTCCAAGATGGAAAAGAATTTTTAGTTGGATCAAGTAGTTTGCAACCACCATTTATTCTGAAATCTAAGATTAAAGTATGTTTTCAAATTGGGTTCATACTTCAATCATTTTTACATAAATTATATATCCTCCTTCCAGCAATGCAAGGGGGATTTTTTATCCGTTAATAATTTCAATCAAAATAAAAATTGAATCAATGATAAAAAAAGAAATTCCCTTTTCAATAGAAATATATTCGTCAGTAAAGGAATTAAGCAGCCTTGATTCATTATTGTTGCAACAGGCGAGAGCCATAACAAAAATGGCTTATGCGCCTTATTCCAAATTTAATGTGGGGGCAGCAGCCCGATTGGTTGATGGTAATATCGTAACAGGTACAAACCAGGAAAATGCATCTTACCCAATTGGTATTTGTGCAGAGAGGGTTTTATTATCTGCTGTATCTTCGCAATTTGCAAATGCTGGGATTGGTACAATGGCAATAAGTTATAATAATTTAAACGGAGAAAGTAGTCGTCCAATATCGCCTTGCGGCATGTGCAGACAGAGTTTGGTTGAATATGAAGAACGTACAAATCAGAATATCAGAATTATTTTAAGCGGGATGGAAGGAGAGGTATTTATAATTGAAAAAGCACACCACTTATTGCCCTTAAGTTTTATGTCAGACGATTTAAAGTAAAAATATTCAATAAAAATAATTGCAGTTAGCATCGTTTTCTATATTATGACGAATGAAATTATTTTAAATAAATTGAATAATTTATACCTATAAAATATTGATAAACTTAAATGGATTAATATTGCCAACTAAAAGAAATATGGTTTCATTTTCTGGGACATGTGATTAGATATGAGTACAGTAAAGAACGAAATTAAATTTATAGAAAAAGCAATCAGCGCCATCGCTGACCCATGCAGACTATCAATTCTGCAGGAAATTTCACGTAAAGGGGAGTTGTGTTGTGGTGATGTTCAGCAATTAACAGGACTGTCACAACCCACCTGTTCACACCATATAAAATTATTATCAAATAGTGAATTGGTTGAATGCAGAAAAGAAGGTCGCAACCATTTTTTTACAATCAACAAAAATAATTTTAAAAAAGTAACCATTTTTTTAGAACGCTTTCACCAGATTTAACCGATTCTGCTACCATTGGTAACTTGTTGTGAAGGCTGAAGAAGTACTACTTTATTATCAATTGTATAAACACCCAATACCAAACATTCACTGAAAAAATTGGCAATTTGTTTAGGTGGGAAATTAACTACTGCTATAACTTGTTTACCTACAAGCTCCTCTTTATTGTATAGCTCTGTAATTTGTGCAGAGGATTTTTTAATGCCCATTTCACCAAAATCGATGGTTAATTGAAAAGCTGCTTTTTTCGCCAGTACAAAATCTTCCGCTTTTATAATCGTGCCTAATCGCATGTCTACTTTTTCAAAATCTTCCCATTTTATCATTGTATAAAATTATAGGTATCTCAGTACATTGTACTTAATTTGATAATAAAAATCAAAAGCAATCTTTAAAATTAATTAGACGTGTGGTAGTTTGAGAGAAAACTTTAGAAGCTAATTATGCAAAATATACCGTAAATAAAAGACAAGTGTTTATAATAATTTTTATGCTAAACACTTGTCTGTATTGTAAATAATTATTTCAAATAAGAACGTAAAAACCAAGCCATCTTTTCATGCTTTTCCATCAGACCAGTTATAAAATCTGCATTTCCTGCATCTTTAAATTTGTCAGTAAAAAGTTCAACATGTATTCTTAAATAGCGAATGATGGCTTCATGATCATCTAATAAATTTTTCAATTGATGTTTCTGGTCTGTAGTATAATCTTGTTCAACAAGCTGCGTCTGCTGTATAAAATCTTTTAATCTCCCTTGTGCATAATGTCCTATCTGCCGCACCCGTTCTGCAATCTCATCAATCTGCTCATCAATTTGATTATATTGACTTTCATAAAAAAGATGCATTTCTGTGAAGTTTGACCCTTCGATATTCCAGTGGTAATTTCTGGTTTTTGTATAAATTACATATTCATCTGCTAAAATTTTATTTAGCACATTCGCAACTTCCTGCGAGTTTTGATCAGTTAAACCAATGTTTGCTTTCATGTTAAATTTTTAATTTTCAATTAAGATTATTCAATTTTTGATATTTTTATTACTGCGTCTAAGTTTAATCTGCCATAAATATGCGGAAACAGTTCTTCAACAGAAAAGGCATTTTCATATTTTAATTGCGGAATTAACTTGTCTTCATCAATATGTAACAATAATAAATCTGTTTGGTTTTTATAATATCTTTCTAAAACACCATTTACCTGATTTTCTTTACTGGTATGAATAAATCCTTCAGTGGCTAAAGATGCCGCTTCATAAAACCCATTCTCAAGGGCAAATTGCCAATCTGTTTGAGTAACAACATGATAGATCATTCGTTTAATAATTTAATAAGGGTTTGCAGTTCTTCCATTTTGTATCGGTTAAGTTCATTGTCATAACATTTACTTAATTCTTCAAGTAAAAATTGAATGATGCGAATATTACTGATTTGCTTAAAAAATGCAGGAGACGCCGGCACATTTATACGTTTAAAATAGCTTTCCACATCTTTGTGAGAATATATCTGACCGTTTAAGGGATCAATATAAAAAATTATTTTTTCAGTTAGCGGATCAACACGGTTTAGAAATTCATATTGTGCATCAAAATAGGCTAATATAAATTGCCTTGGTATATTGGTAGCCTTCACCGGAATATCCAATAATTCGCATAGTACTAAATAGATAATACCATTACTGATAGCATTACCTTTCTTATTTTCGAGGGTTTTATTTATTAAAAAATCTTCAGGTTTGGAATAGTCTATTTCAACTCCTTTTTGTTTGTAATAATTATAGTAAATGCTGGTAAGAACATTAATTTTTTCGAGCGGGGTTAGGTAATTATTTAATTCAAGCCATATGTTTCTACGCATTTTCTCAATTTCCTGTAAACCTTGCAAGGCTTGCATATCAGGATAATGGTATTGTGCTGTCAGTAAGGCGCCCTGGAGTAAATCACCTGATCCGTTTTTCCAGTTAATAAAATCATTTGTCAGGTCTCTGAAATGAAGTTTATGTATGAGTTGCTCAATCCTTTGCTGTACTTCTTCATCAGGCGTATGTTCCCATAAATTTTCTAAATTAGGGATAATAGCTTTGCCAAAGGAAACAATCTTATCACTAACGGTGCTGTATACTTCAATATCCGGATCATCAATTAAATGAAAAAGTGCCGATATTTCTTTATTCTCAATCAAGTTCGTTTATTTAGTAATGATTTTTGTAATAGGGAATAATATTATTACCTAAATGACGCACATTGGAGTCTAACTTTTTTAATGTATTAAAGTTCTATTCTGACTACAAATATTATGCACATAATTGATAATTTTTGTAATAATCAACAATTAAAATAATTGTTCAGGGCAATTATATGTTCTTTATTAAATGACCTATTTCAGCATCAAAAGATAAATAACGAACAAGTAATTCTGCAAATAGAGCTTCTTCAAAAGGTTTAAAGATACGTTTTGGAATAATGATGGCTTCAAGTGAGCTATAGAATAAAAAATAGTAATCGGCATTTTCCTGCTTTTTTACAAAGGCCTTCCACATATATTTACTTTCAGTAAATTCATCTTTCAACAAAATTCCTGCCTCCGACGCCGAAAAATGTGTAGGTGTAAACAACGCACTATTTAAAGCGTTGTCAGCAATTTTTTGGGCTTGCTTATTTAGGGAAGATCTGATACCCGTTAATGACAATACTGAAGTAAACAATATTACAACTACCGCCACAATACTGAAAATTTTATCTCTTGTAAACAGACCTGTATAATAAAATAAAAGTGTAAAAATTAAAATAGAAAATAGTTGTCTTAAAAAATAGCGGGTTCGCTTTTTCTGTTTACCAGGTGCTTCCCAGGTTACAAAAATAAAATAATTACAATAGTCTTCTTTAGAAAGAGCATAGTCAAAACTGAGCATGAAATAACTTTTAAATACCTGATAATTATCATCTAGAAAGGAATGATAATTCAGTTTGTGTGACTTATCATTCCTTCATATTAAAAACTGAAACTATTTCTTTTTTGGAGCTGCTTTTTTAGTAGCCGCTGCTTTCTTTTTCGCAGGTGCTTTTTTGTCGAATGCTTTAGGTTCCTGAGTTAAAATTATTTTCTTTATTTCGTCCAAACTTATTACTGCCAACTCTTCCGGTGCATATTTTTCACTTGTTTTATTTAAACCAAGTTTCAGCATTTTTTTATTAAACCTGATAAAAGCGCCCCATCTTCCATTCTCGATTGCAATTTTTTCTTCCGGCCATTCTCTTATAAAACGGGTTGCCTCTTTCTCCATTTTTTTCTCAATCAGTTCATTACAATCCTGCTGGGTTAAAATATCAAAATTGTATGCTCTTGGAATATTTATGAATAAGTCGTTCCATTTTATAAATGGCCCAAAACGTCCTTTCCCTTTTGTAATTGGTTTTTCGTCAAAAAATCCGATGGGAGCATCTTCTTTTTGTTTCGCATTTATAATTTCAATGGCTCTTTCTAAAGTAACCGACCAAAGGTCTTCACCCTTTGGAATGGACACAAATTGTTCGCCAAATTTTACATAAGGTCCAAAGCGGCCGAGGTTTACGCTAACTTCTAAATTATCATGCTCTCCCAAACTTAGTGGAAGTTTAAAGAGTTCCTCTGCTTCTGCTAGCGTAATTGTTTCTATGCTTTGTCCTGCCTTCAATTTAGCAAAGCGTGGTTTCTCTTCATCATTCTGACTTCCAATCTGCACCATTGGTCCATAACGGCCCATTCTTGCGATGATAGGTTTTCCATCTTCACTTGCACCTAAAGTTCTTTCACCAACAGCCCTTTCGGCCGTTTCCAGCGTGTGTGCCACACCAGTGTGAAAAGGATTGTAAAAAGATTCTACCATCTTGCTCCACTGCATTTTACCATCTGCAATTGCATCAAATTCCTTTTCAATATTTGCGGTAAAAGAGTAGTCCATAACTTTAGTAAAATGCTGATTCAAAAAATCGGTCACAACTAAACCAAGATCTGTGGGAAATAATTTTGATTTTTCAGCACCAGTATTTTCCTGTTCCATCATTTTTGTGATGGTATCATTCTTTAGTTTTAAAATCCTGAAAGTTCTTTTTACTCCTTCCTTATCTTTTTTCTCTACATAAGTTCTCTTAATAATTGTAGAGATAGTAGGAGCGTAGGTACTTGGTCTGCCAATGCCTAGTTCCTCCATCTTCTTTACCAGGGAAGCTTCCGTATACCTTGCTGAATGTTTTGTAAATCTTTCGGTAGCAGTCATTTGGTTAAAATTCAACACCTGACCAACCCTTAAATTTGGCAACCTGCTTTCACCTTCTTTTTCTGTTTCGTCTTCTTCTTCCTCATCATCGGTGCTTTCTAAATAAACTTTTAAAAATCCGTCAAATTTTAAAACTTCACCAGTGGCAGTAAGGTCTTCGTTGTTCGTACTTATATTTATTTTAGCAGTAGTTTTCTCTAATTCAGCATCACTCATTTGCGATGCGATGGTTCGCTTCCAAATAAGCTCATACAGGCGGGCTAATTCAGCATCATTTACGGAATGGTTTTCCATGTAAGTCGGTCTGATTGCTTCATGCGCTTCCTGAGCACTTTCATTCTTATTTTTATATTTACGAACCTGTAAATATTTATTCCCGTAGCTTTTATTGATCTCTGTTTTTATAGCATCCATGGCAGTTTCACCAAGGTTTACGCTATCAGTTCTCATATAGGTTATCTTACCACTTTCGTATAATCGTTGAGCCAGTAACATAGTTTTAGTAACGCCATAACCTAGTTTTCTACTGGCTTCCTGTTGAAGTGTACTTGTAGTAAAAGGTGCAGCAGGCGTACGTTTTCCGGGCCTTACCTGAATATCTTTTACTGTATATTTTGCACCGATGCAAGTTTGTAAAAATTTTTCTGCAGCCTCTTCTACGTTGTATTTTGCACCTTCAGCTTTAAATGAAACTGTCTTATTATTCAGATCAGTTGCTGCTAAAAAAGCTTCTACTTTAAAGCTTCCCAATGCAGAAAACTGGTTAATTTCCCTTTCTTTTTCAGCAATTAATTTTACTGCCACACTTTGTACACGACCTGCACTAAGTCCGCCACTCATACCAATTTTTCTCCATAATACAGGACTAAGTTCAAATCCTACCAATCTATCCACAACCCTTCTGGCCTGCTGTGCATTTACCAGATCCATATTAATAGTACGTGGATTTTGTACTGCCTTTTCTATAGCTGGTTTGGTAATTTCATGAAAAACAATGCGTTTGGTAGTTTTTGGATCAAGATTTAAAACCTCTGCCAAATGCCAGCTGATGCTTTCTCCCTCACGGTCTTCAT
>JACMNO010000032.1 GCA_014378485.1 Bacteroidia bacterium | reverse complement strand
CTTTATCGCTTGTCATTGGTCTTTTATCGAGATAGGGTGAAAAGATTTTTATTGTTAACTTTTGTTTGCCTGATTTTAAAATTTCAACATTTAAGGGTAAAGTCATCATCGAAATACCACTTACATCAAGTGTAGAAAACTTAGGGATATCATTTAACCACACTTCCAATGCGCACCCATGATAGGTAAGACTGATTGTGTAATATGGATGTTTAGGATAAGTTTTTACTTGTTTTTATATTTCATTGATCATGGTAGGTGTGTATTTAATTGGAGCATCTTTAAAAGGTTGTGCACCACTACAGCCACACATGCTTATAAATACAAAGCCTGAAATAAATTGCTTAAATCTTTTTTTCATTAACGTATTATTTCTAGTTCGGTACTGCCTTCGGGTATGTGTAAATAAAGGGGAAAAGTGAAGAAATCATCATATTCTTTACCATCTTCATTTTTCACTTTTGAAATATAACCTACTCCTCTAGCATTTTTTGCAACCTTACCCTTATAAATTAAACCTGCAACTCTACCATCTCCATAAAACTCCAATTTTTGATCTTTTAATTTTATGTCTTTAAAAATGCCCATACTATTTTCATACAGTTTTTCATCGTTAATTGCTTCAAGTAAATCATTCCATCTTTTAGCTGTTTCTGAGAATCCAGATAAATAAAGCGACTGGGCAATCTCGACTTCCTTTTTATACATTGCGTTTGCAAAATAAATTGAATCATGAGACGCAAACTTTTCCCTAAAATTTGAGTAAAAGTCCTTAACCTTCTGCTCGATATCCGGAACTTTTCTTAGGTCTTTGCTTTTTGTCCAACCTATTAAATTATAGGGCACTTTAGCATTAAATTCTAAATTGTACTCCATCATATTTTTACCATCAAAGTCATAGACTTCCTTTCCATTAATATCAATTATTTTTTTTGGTTTAAAAGTATATAATGTAGAAGTGGCTAAATCTTCCCTTTCGTTATTCATCTCAACTTTTACTTCTAAGGTTACGCTATCACTTTTTAAACTGCGTTTATCCTCATAAGGTGAATAAATACGTATCATTAGTTTCTGTATGCCGGAATTTAAAATACCTATATTAAGAGGGATGTTACTAAAGCCCCCTGTAACATCAATTGTTCCAAATTGCACCATATCATTTATCCAAATCTCAATAGCACAACCACTATATGAAAAACTTAGGCTATAGTATGGATGTTCAGGATAAGTTTTTACTTGTTTATATATTTCATTCATCATGGTAGGTGTGTATTTAATTGGAGCATCTTTAAAAGGTGGTGCACCACTGCAGCCACACATATTTATAAATAAATACCCTACAATAAGTTGCTTAAACCTTATTTTCATTAACGTATTATTTCTAGTTCTGTGCTGCCTTCGGGTATATGCAGATAAAGAGGGAAAATATAAAGGTCATCATATTCTTTACCGTCGTCAGTTTTATCTTTTCCAATGTAAGTAACGCCCCTAGCATTTAAAACAGCTTTACTTTTGTTTATTAACCCAACAACTTTACCATCACCGTAAAATTCGATGGATAAATCCGTGAGCTTTATATACTTAAAATTACCAGAATCAAATTCATATCGTTTATTACGATTTACTGCTTTAAGTAAATCCTGCCATCTATTTCCTGAGTCTTCTTTACCTGTCAAATAAAGTGCCTGTGCCATCTCAAGCTCCTTATTATACATTACATTGGCAAAATATATTGAATCATTTGCTGCAAACTTTTCTCTGAAATTTGCATAATATGCTTTTACTTTTTGTTCAATGTTAGGTACATTTCTTAAGTCTTTACTGCTGCCCCAACCTTTAATTTTAAAGGGTATTGTAGCATCAAATTCAAAACTATAGGTCATACTAATTTTACCTTCAAAATCAGATACTTCTGTTTTATCTTTTATTAAGATTTTTTTGGGTTTAAAATCTATTAAGGTCTTTGTTTCAATATCGTCTCGCTCATTTATCATTTCAATTTTTGCTTCCAATAAAACTTTATCGCTTGTCATTGGTCTTTTATCGAGATAGGGTGAAAAGATTTTTATTGTTAACTTTTGTTTGCCTGATTTTAA
Source organism: Bacteroidia bacterium (assembly GCA_014378485.1). GTDB lineage: Bacteria > Bacteroidota > Bacteroidia > B-17B0 > Aurantibacillaceae > UBA4416. The sequence continues at coordinate 62 of JACMNO010000032.1, read as the reverse complement.
AATTTCAACATTTAAGGGTAAAGTCATCATCGAAATACCACTTACATCAAGTGTAGAAAACT
>JACMNO010000031.1 GCA_014378485.1 Bacteroidia bacterium | reverse complement strand
TTTCAGACATTATAACTTATCCTAACGATAAAAGTTCATTAAAAATTGATGTAGGTTCAATAACTAAAGGGATTTATATTTTAGAAATAGAATCTGGCAATAAAATTTATTATAGTAAGTTAATAATTTTGCCAAGATAAAAGTTCTTCTTTTATACTTTCGATTGTTTAAATCAGCCCAAAATTTTTGAAATCTTTTGATTTTAAAACGTTGTAATTTTTCATAGGTGAAATCTTTTTTTTGGTGGTGCCAACTTGGTACCACCAAAATGCGATTAGTACGAAATTTGTGAGGAAAAACAAAATTCAAGAGTATATAACTGGGCCCATCTTATCAGGACCATAAGAGCCGTTTGGCAGTAGTGTTGCTTGCAGCAAGTTTTTCCAAAGCTTTCAAGTAAAGTTTTATACGAAGTACTTGAGCGGTAAAAAGCGATTTGTAATTGCGTTGAAACAATCACTTACAAGGTTCCTTAAAACTGCCTTTATTTTAGAAATTATTATCAGCTTAATATATTATACCATCAGAATGCTCCATGGTTAAGGAGGAAGAAATAATTTTTGCTTTAATTAAAGGTGCATTTCAATGTGTTTTGTTTTTTAAACGCAGAAAACAAATAAATCTTTTATGTTGATGGTGTAAAACATATTGAGCTTACTTTGAGTAATACATGTAGAATGGTGAAATAATTTCATCATTTTAGCAAATATATTTGCAATCTTTTAATTAAATGAATACCCAAAACTACTCACAAGAAATTAAACAAACACTTGAAAATAAATTTAAATTGAGTGCTCTATCAATTGTTCAATTTCCGCATGAAAAATATAAGGTTCAAACATCAGTTGATTTTAGTATTGAACATAAAAATATAACATACCTTTTTGATATTGAATCCTACAATACTCCCAAAGTAGCTTTAGCAAATTATGTATTATTGAATAATTACATGAGTAATCATGCAGAAATTATGTTCGTAAACATTCAATGTGCTAAAGGCTTTAATACATCAAGAACAGTTGATCATTTAAACTTTGCTCAAAGAAAATTTGGGTGTAAAGTTCCGTTTAAAGTATTCGATGGAATTACATTTCAGGCAATGGTATTACAATCAAGATCATTAGATGGGCTTATGATAAAAATAAATGCTAAAGTGAAGCCAATCAAAATACTATTAGAAAGTCTTTAACCTATTTCATATTTGTAAATTTTAGCGATTTGTTACTTCAACACTTCAACGAGTAAACATAAACATAACAGGGTTTACCCCCTAATCAAGTGCTAAGCAAGATTTTCAATTTACCATTTCTTAATCGCTTGAAAAGTTCAGTACAGGCATATTCCATATCCTCAGAATCATCTAAATTGACATCGATGAAATCTCCATATTCACCCACTGAAAAGTTCATATACATATTGCAAACCTTTCTGTAGTCAAGGTTAAAAGTATATTCCAATGTGATTGTGATTTCTTCAAATTCATGTTCCAGTTTATATACTCGCCCTGTGGCGTCCATGCCATACTCATAAGTTTCATCCAGCTCAATTTCATAAGAATCGAATTTTACGACAGGGGCTTGATCCATTTTTAGGATCACATTTTCATAGAAGTATTCAAAAACCGCTTTATTAAAATCATTAATAAAATCCTGAACATTCACCCTCTGGTCCGAATAAAACTCATCCATCGTTTCTGCTTTTTTTACCATAATTGTATATTTATTTCTATTATATACAGGATAAAAAAAAGTTCAAAAATTATTTTTCCCTTTTCTAAACTAATATACAGATATCATGTTGAAATCCTGTAACTGTATTTAATTTTTCATACAATATTTTCGGGTTTGCCCCTACAAGATCATCTATAGACCTGATGCCGATATTCCAAAGATCTATGGAGCATGCTTTGCCAATTCCCGGAATTGTCTGGAGAGCTTTTAGGATTTTATGGTTATCGTTAATGGAGTCAGTATTTTTATTCACCATTGCAAATTTTGTAGTAAAAAATGTTTTGTATCTCTGATATTTCGAACCGGTTTCTCTTTCTTAACTGAACCGGTTCTACCTCTTTCAGAATTGATAAAGTACTTGATACAGGCAGCGTTTTCTTACAGCACTTTATTTCCTTATTCTCATCAGTCTTTTGATAATCGGTTTCATTTTTTTTTACAATACATCTATATAACGTCTGATAGCTGTTATCTGTTCTCCAGTTCCAGTTTCAGTTGCAGCAACCTGATCTTTTTATCCGTTTTGGTCTCCGGATCACTGTTTAAGTTAGATGCCGTAATGCCAAGTAAACGGATAGGCTTAACCGGTTCCTCCGGATGTTCTGATAAGGCGTATACAATTTCTTTTAACTCCTTAAAGGTACTTACAAAATGATCTACTGTACGGCTTCTGGTATTAACAATAAAATCGTTGTATTTAATTTTAAGGGTGATGGTTTTTCCAATAGATTCATTTTTGAGACATCGTTTTATTACCTCTGCCGTAAGAACATCCAGCTGTTTTTTTATTTCTTCCCTATCCGTTAGATCCTTATCGAAAGTTTCTTCTGCTCCGATAGACTTTCGGATCCTGTGGGATTCCACACTCCTGTTGTCAATACCACGGGCAATTTCATAGTAATAATTACCTGATTTATTACCAAACAGGTGTATGAGTTCTGCAAGTCCATATTGTTTAAGATCTAAACCTTTGTGTATATGTAATGCTCTCATTTTTGCGGCTGTTACTTTTCCTATACCATAAAAATCTTCAATAGATAAGCTGTCAATAAAAGCTTGTGCATTTTCGGGTTTGATAACAGTTAAACCATCTGGTTTTTTATACCCGGATGCTATCTTAGCTAAGAATTTACAATATGAGATTCCGGCAGAAGCGGTTAATTGCGTTTCCTCTTTTATCTGTATTTTAATCTGCCTGGCAAGGTCTGTTGCAATAAGCACATTAAATTTATTTTGTGTTACATCAAGGTATGCCTCATCAAATGAAAGCGGTTCAACAAGATTTGAAAACCTGTGAAAAATTTCCATAACCTGATGCGATACCTTTTTATATTTATCGAAATCGGGATTTACAAAAATAAGTTCCGGGCATTTCTGATAAGCAATCTTTGAGGCCATGGCACTGTGTACCCCATATTTTCTTGCTTCATAACTCGCTGCTGCAACTACACCTCTGTCTTTTGAACCTCCAACAGCTACCGGTTTTCCGCGTAATAAGGGATCGTCTCTTTGCTCTACAGAAGCAAAAAAAGCATCCATGTCAATATGGATAATCTTGCGGTTATTCAGGTCCATTTTTAAGGTTCAAATAAAATCAATAGACGCTCCTTAAATATATTTTTCAAACTAATGATATTGCTTGGTTTACTTCAGATGCCCGATAATACAAACAGCTTATTTTTTCTTTAATTCAATGAGTGTAACCTCTGGCCAGATGCCAACCCTTCCTAAAAATCCAATAAATCCAAACCCCCGGTTCACATATAAATTTCTGCCATTCTCTATAGCCAGCCCCGACCAGTTTGCATATCTCCATTTAACCGGACTCCATTTAAAGAACGGCAATTCAATACCCACCTGCATGCCATGTGTGTGCCCTGATAAAGTAAGATGAATTAGCGAAGGGTGCTTTTTAATAACTTCGTCCCAATGAGAAGGGTCGTGCGATAACAGAATTTTAAAACCGTTTTCGGTAGTGTTTTGTAACGCTTTATTGAGGTCACCTCTTTCACCAAAGCCTTTACCCCAGTTATTCACTCCTAACAAGGTTATTTTTTCATCACCTTTTTGTATGGTCACATGTTCATCAAGTAATAAGCGATACTCCATAGACCGGTGATGTTGCTTTAGCTGTTCCAGATTTTGTTCTTTATGCAGTTGGGATGGCCATTGCGTATAATCACCATAATCATGATTTCCCAGTATTGAAAATTGACCATAAGGTGCTTTAATCTGGTTAAACTGCTTTATATAAGGTTCAATTTCTGAAGCGATATTGTTAACTAGATCTCCCGTAAAAACAAATAGGTCGGGCTGTTGTGCTTTTACCATGTCAATACCTTTTTGTACTTCCCTGCTATTTTTAAAACTACCGGAATGGATATCCGAGATTTGTGCTATGGTAAAACCATCGAAAGCAGGAGGCAGGTCGTTAAAGTACAAAGTATGTTTATGTAATTTGTAGCGGTGTTTTCCTTTTGTTATCCCATATAAGAAAGAAAGTAAACAGAAGCCTGCAATCATTATTCCACCTTTACTTACCCACTCCTGTCTTGGAGGCATCAGACTGCCGCTACGGTCTCCGGAATGCGTTGTAATGCCATTCCATAAATAAACAAGTATTCTAAATATATCTTCGGTAAACAAAATGGCTGTGAAAACAAAATTGCTAATGAATAGTGTAATAAAAATACTGAACAGACTTTCCGTAATTCCGGGCTTGCCGGGAGAAATACCTGCAAAATAAATTCGTACTGAAAGTAAAAATGTGAAACCAAAAAAGAGGAACCAATAGGAAAACCTTAGCAAAGACAGTAATACCGTATTATTTATTCCGGCACTAGCTATTTTTATTCCCTGATAAGAATACCAATCCATTAAAAATGTGACAGTAATTAAAAAAAGTATAATTGGTATGATCCGGTTACTGCGATTCATTTCTGAAATTGGTTGATAGTATGGTGCAATATTCGTCAATCCTTTTTTAAGAGAACAATATTTTTTTCTTTCTTCATTTCAAAAAAAATATGGCTGCATAATATTATTTTTGCAGGCCTGTTTACAAGGATCAGATAAAATGAAAATCAGCTTAATTATAACAGGTGCAACAGAAATGGTAGGAAAAGGAGTTATGCATAAGTTCCTGATTAATCCGGAAGTGGAGCAGGTGCATAAATTTACGCAGTATTATGCCTTGTTTACCTGGGCTTAGCCTTTTTTGGGAAAGTTATTCCTAAAGTATCTTTCTTCGCTGTAAAAATAGGTAGTTGTTATGATAAATGCAGAGAATAAAGGTTATGAAAAAACGTTACCGGAAATTATTAATATTGTTAAACTGGCTAAAAATTAAAATACATGAAAAAAGTACTCCTCACAATCGTTTTACTGATTGTAATAATTAGTATTGCCGGTTATTTTTGGGTGAAGTCTCATCCGGAAAAACTTCGCACGCTCGTGCTACCTGAGATTGAGCAAATTAATGAAGTGGATATACAGGCTAAGAATGATACCGCTTTCATAAATTCAAAAATGATTGCATTTAACAAATCTTTTTTTTCACTTAAAATTGATTCTATTAAATATAAAATATCACTCTTTGATAAAGTTTATCTGAATGATGAACAGTATGTAGGAATAAATCTTAAACCTGGAGAAAAGGATACAATAGCTGTAAAATTTAAAGTTCCTTATGCAATCCTGATGAAGGATCTGAAAAAAGAAAGAGAGAGTAAAGAAGACAGTGGCAAATATAGTTTTGAGGTATCCCTGATTTACGCAACAATTATGGGAAAAATTACGCTGCCCATTAACAAATCAGCAAAGTTCAGAATTCCTCAGACACCCGAAATGAAAGTTGTTGAAATTAGTTATAAAAAGATGGGATTGAAAAACATTACAGCAGATGCTACGATTAAAATTATTAACCATGGACAAATTAATTTAGCTGTCCGCGATTTAAGTTATCAGATGAATATAATTGATCATGGAACCGTAAATGGAAATCATAAAGGTACTGTTAATATTAAACCCCATAGTGAAGTGGATATTCATATTCCTATTGAGATAAAGATAAAAGATATTGGTAAGATTATTGTTGATGTGCTAAGAGATAAAGATAAGTATAAATATGAACTAAAAATGAATGCTGTTTTGGGAACTACTAATCTAAAATTAGACCCTTTTAAGGTTAACCTTTCAACAAACGGTATTATGGAATTGAAGAAATAACAGAAAGGATTTTTTTTTAGAAAGGGAATTTTATGCGCCACTTACCTGAAAAATAAAATAGTGTACAATTTTTATTCCTCTAAGATACTTTGTGTTTCAATTGCTTTTAACCAGTCATTCACGAATAATGTTTTAATAGCGTTTGCCTGATTTGATTTGATCAACTGTTTTCAATCTGTTTACAGAGGCAGTTATTTGTTGAGGTATGGTATCTGTTAAGTGCATCTATTTGCGTTATTGACGGTGTTGGCTGCTATTTGTGTGTGCATTCTTTACCTTGCTTTAACTGTATTATACCCCGGCTTGTAATTAATTCGTTTGCAAGGCAGGAGAATTATATATGCACCGCTTTTTTGCTTTCACAAAATATTATATTAAACATTCAATGTTTTTTTGCTTCTGTAATTCATTTTTTAGGTTCAGGCAAAAGTGCTATTTTGCGGCCCTAAGAATTATAAAATGAGAACAGTTGATGACCTGAATTTTGCCGGTAAAAAAGCCTTGGTGCGTGTTGATTTTAATGTGCCACTGGATAAGAAAACGATGGAAATTACCGACGATGCCAGAATAAAAGCTACGATACCTACTCTTAAAAAAATACTTAATGATGGTGGTGCCTGTATTTTAATGAGTCACCTGGGCAGACCATTGAAAAAGCTGAAAGATGATGGTTCCATAGATGTTGAAAAAAACTCGTTAAAAAACATTCTTGCTACAGTTAGTGAGTTATTAGGTATGCAGGTAAAATTTGCAGTAGATTGTATTGGCGATGAAGCTAAACAAATGGCAGCAGCGTTAAAACCGGGAGAGGTTTTATTATTGGAAAATCTGCGTTTTTATAAAGAAGAAGAAAAGGGCGATGAAGCTTTTGCAGAGAAATTATCGAAGCTTGGAGATGTTTATGTAAATGATGCTTTTGGAACTGCTCATCGCGCACATGCATCTACTTCGGTGATCGCTAAATTTTTTCCGGATGCTAAATGTTTTGGTTATGTAATGGCTAAAGAAATTGCCAATGCAAATAAAGTAATCAAACATGCCGAACGTCCGTTTACGGCTATAACGGGTGGTGCCAAAGTTTCAGATAAATTATTGATCCTTGAAAATTTAATTGACAAAGTAGATAACTTAATTATTGGCGGTGGAATGGCTTATACTTTTTTAAAAGCACAGGGTTATGAAATAGGTTCAAGTCTTTGCGAAGACGATCGGTTGGATTTATGTCTATCGCTGTTAAAAAAAGCGGAACAGAAGGGCGTAAAGATATTGTTGCCGGAAGACTCTATTGTTGCGGATGCTTTTTCTACTGATGCCAATTTTAAACCGTGTGATAATAAACATATAGAAAAAGGCTGGATGGGCCTTGATATTGGTCCAAAAGCAAGTATAGCTTTTGCAGATGTAATTAAACATTCGAAGACAATTTTATGGAACGGACCCATGGGTGTTTTTGAAATGAGCAACTTTGAAAATGGCACAAAAACCGCTGCGCTGGCTGTAGCTGAAGCTACCAAAAACGGTGCTTTTAGTTTGATAGGCGGAGGCGATAGTGCAGCTGCTGTTGCAAAGTTCGGACTAGAAGACAGTGTAAGTTATGTGAGTACAGGCGGCGGTGCATTACTTGAATATTTTGAGGGTAAGACATTGCCGGGTATAGCCGCAATTAATGAATAATAATTTAGGGCTGAACCAAAAACATAGCACGTTCTCAATTATTAAAGCTTACCGTTTTGCTTTTATTTGGGCCCTTTTTATTTTAGTTGTTTGTGGAATCAACGGAGCCAGTTTTCCTAAAATTAAATTTGATTTTACTTTTGGGGCAGACAAGCTTGCGCACCTTATTTTATTTGGTGTTCAAACCTGGTTAATACTCATAGCATTTCTTACTTTAAATAAAAAACCGTATATAAAATATGCCTTTTTTGCGGCTGTTATCAGTTCACTTTTTGGGGTACTGATAGAGATATTACAGGCAACTGTTTTTCTTAACCGGTCTTTTGATTATGCTGATATGCTTGCCAATGCTTCAGGTGCTTTTTTGTGTTTACCATTACGTGTTTTACTTACTAAAAAGGTCTAACGCTTCATAATTCTGCTTTGGCGGCGTGTAATGTTTACTGATTTTTTCATAGAGATCATCCGGGTTAAAAGGCTTACTTATATAATCATCCATTCCCGATTCTGTAACCTGTTGCTTTACTTCAGCAAGTACATTAGCTGTTAGGGCATAAATGGGTGTTTGAACACCGGTTTTTCTAATTGTCAGTGCTGCTTCAAAACCATCCATTTCGGGCATCTGAAGATCCATTAAAATAAGATCGTATTTTTTATTAAGTACACAACTCAGTGCTTCTTTTCCGTTATTGGCTACATCCGTTTCAATACCCCAGCGCGTTAAAAATTTATTGGCAACAAATACATTTATCTTGTTGTCTTCAACCAATAATATATTCATACCCTTTAGTGGTTTTTTAGTTACCTTGTCTACGCCGGAAGTAAATTCGGTTTGTTGCGTTTTGTCAATCCGGATGTTTAAGTTAAACCAGAATTTTGTTCCTTCTTCTTTGTTATTCTGTACCTGTAAATCTCCACCTAATTTTTTTACAAGACGTTTGGAAATAGCAAGTCCAAGACCCGTGCCTCCATACTTGCGCGTAGTATCAGTTGAGGCTTGTGTAAACTCTTCAAAAATAAGTGGTAAATAATCTTTATCGATGCCGATTCCACTATCGGTAAACGAAAAGCAAATATTTACATAGTCCTCTCCCTTTTCCTGCACTATGGCCTCCACCAGTATATTACCCGAAGGCGTAAATTTTATGGCATTGGAAAGCAGGTTTGAGAAAATCTGACCAAGTCTTAAGGGATCGCTGAACAAAGCCTCAGGCATATTCTGACTGATATTTAATTTAAGGTTCAAACCTTTTTGTTTTGCTAGCGGCACCAAAGGTTTCATAGAGTTTTTTAATAGGCTGATCAGGTTAAAACAGGATTCTTCTATAAGCAGTTTATCTGCATCTATTTTGCTAAAATCAAGTATATCGTTTAAGAGAAACATCAGGTGATCTGCAGAAAATTTAAGAGCACTCAGATTTTCCATCTGAGCCGGTTTGGGCTCATCAGAAAGTAAGAGGTTAATGATACCGATTACGCCATTCATCGGTGTCCTTATTTCATGGCTCATAATAGACAGAAACATAGATTTTGCTTTTGAGCTTTCTTCTGCTTTCTGTAGCGCATTCAGGTATTGCTGTTCCAGGTTTTTACGATAAGTAATATCGCTGAAAGTTCCGATAACACGGGTAGCGGTTCCATCATCATCAGATTCTGCAATTTTGCCTCTATCTAATACCCAGATATAGGTGTTGTCTTTTTTTCTAAGTCTGTATTCACATTCAAAATAGGGGGTTTCACCGGCAATGTGTCTGGTAAATTTTTGCCAGGCTTCCTTTAGGTCATCTGGATGAACCAGTTCCTCCCATTCACTTTTAACAAATTCACTATCCAGGTATCCTAGCATCTCATTAAATATAGGAGAATAAAAAGTTTCGCTGGTTACCAGGTTAATATCCCATACGGCATCCCTGCTTCCGGAGAGCGCATAATTCCATCGTTTCCCGGACATTTCTAATTCCTGTTGCGCTTTAACCACATCTGTAATGTTTTCAAGAATTCCTATAATTTGTTCTACTTCACCCAGTGAATTAAGAATAGGGATTTTAAAAGTGCGTGCTATAACCTGTGTGTTACCTACCTGAATATTTAGTTTTTCAATAAGTAAAGGTTCTTTAGTTTCCAGTACCATATTATCAGTAGCTAGGTAATTTTCAATCTCGCCTAACTGATGAAAAATTTCCTGATCGGTTTTACCTAATACATCCTCCTGTTTTAACGCAAATAATTTTTCGAGTTCGGTGTTCCATAGGGTGTATGATAAGTTGTGTTTTACATTTTTAACAAAAAGTCCAAGCGGCAAATGGTCAATTAGTTTATTTAAAAACAGGCTTTGCTGATCCTGTTTTATTTCAGCTTCTTTTTGTCGGGTCACATCTTCCAGCACAATGGATACACGGGGAGGGGAGCTGTTTTTGATCCGCCTTAATTTCACTACAGAATGGATGGTTTTACCCAAGTGTGTGGAATGGTATTCGAATCGTTGCGGCACACCGGTATTTGCCACCTCCTGATAGGCAGGTGAAATATTGGTATGAAAGGGAATATCAAAAAGTTCTTCAACAGATTTTCCAATAAAATGAGATAAAGGATCAAACAGATTCATGTTTTCTGCATGCCATACTCTGCAACACTTGCCTTCTTCATTAAGTTCAAAAATAATATCCTCGGTAGAACCTAACAATAACTGCAGGTTCTCGCTATAAAACCTTTCATCTATTAATTGTTGTTTGTGTGAAGTGATATCTTTTGAGGTAACAATAGCGCCGGTTGCGATCTGATCTTTATAAACAGGACGAAATGAAAATTCGAAATGCCTGATTCCTTCCGGATATTTATATGCTTCATCCATTAAAAAAGATTCCCCTTTAAAGGCCCGCTCATAGTAGTTTCTCCATTTATCATATTGTGGTGTGCCCAATACTATCGTTAAAACATTTCCCCCCTGTACAGGTTCTTTTTTAAATAAAGCTAAAAAAACTTTATGATACCCATGGTTATAGAAAATTAAGTTAAAACGGGTATCCACCAACCATACCTGTTCATAGGTATTTTCTATCAAAGAATTATAATTTGTCTGGTTAACTTTAAACGCTGTATTTAACTCCTGATGTAAGTTTGAGAAATATTGGAGCAGGTAAACGGAGCTTAAAAAAACAAGGAATAAGTTTAAATAAAAAACATTAGCCGGCCCTATTACAGTACCCAGATATGTATGAATATATTGTGGAGATAAATGGAGGTAATTTACCAGTAACAAACTAAGCAACACGCCACCTGAAGCAACATATTTTATGCGAATACTTCCGGCGGCATCAAATAAATTTACAACAATAATAAGTGGAAGGTAATATAACCAGGTACCGGTATCACTTCTAAAACCTGCATCAATTAAAAATATACTTAGCAATAACAGGAGTAATTCAAAATATGCTGCAATTTTTATTTTATTTTCTTTAAGGAGATAAAGTACATACAAATCTGCCACTACAGGAACGAGTGTAAAAAGATTTCTTAAACTACCACCATTTATAAAACATAACAACAGAAAAAGGCAAGTGATAAACAACTTTACCCATAATATTTTTTTTAAAATTTCGCTTTGTCTATTCATCTTCGTCAAAAATAAAATTTAGCGTAAAGTTAAAGAATCAAGATTTGGAAGGATCCATTTTTTACGATTATCATAATACAGTTTTCCACTATCAATTGTTAATGGTGATGAGATATTGTTGGTGTATAGACTTCCCGTTCCAAGGCCCTGTGGTAAATGCAATAAATGGGTTGAACACCACTGTGATATAGCGTTGAGGCCTATATTGGATTCGAGTGCTGAAGTTGCCCACCAGTTTATTTGATGGCGGTTTGCCAGTACAATCCATTTTTCGGCTTTATTAAGGCCGCCAATAAGCGTGGGTTTAAGGATCAGAAATGCAGGTTTGATAAGAGATAACAATTCATTTCCTGAATCCTCCGGATCCAAGCCTATCAGTTCTTCATCTAAAGCAATTTTTATTTTACTATTCCTGCATAATTCCTGCATATATTCTGGTTGGCCGGCAGCA
>JACMNO010000030.1 GCA_014378485.1 Bacteroidia bacterium | reverse complement strand
GCGTGGCATTATTGGTTTGCGTAACAACGTGCTAACAGCCACTGCAGGTGAGGCCATCATGGCACACCGTTTTAAAGCTTACGAACCATGGAAAGGCCCAATTCCTAGTCGTATTGCCGGAGTATTAATATCTAAGGATAAAGGAACTGCTGTAGCATATTCAATTGATAAATTACAGGATCGCGGTAAGTTTTTTGTAGAAGCAGGAGATGAGATTTACCCGGGAATGATCATTGGTGAGCATATCCGTCCTGATGATTTAGTAGTAAATATTTGTACAGAAAAACAATTAACAAACATGCGTGCTTCCGGTACGGATGATAAAATGCGTATTGTTCCAAAAATTAATTTCAGTTTAGAAGAAGCTATGGAATATATCCAGGGTGACGAATACGTTGAGATTACCCCTAAATTTATTCGTTTACGTAAAATTTATTTAGAGGAAAATGAACGTAAACGTATGGGAAAAACGTTAATCGCTAAATAACATACTTTCTCCTAAGTTTGTCACACTGAGCGGAGTCGAAGCGTGTCACACTGAGCGGAGTTTGTCACACTGAGCGGAGTCGAAGTTTGTCACACTGAGCGGAGTCGAAGTGCAGACAATATCGTAGTTTGTCACACTGAGCGGAGTCGAAGTGCAGACAATATCTAAGCCTGTCACACTGAGCGAAGTCGAAGTTTGTCACACTGAGCGGAGTCGAAGTGCAGACAACATCGAAGTTTGTCACACTGAGCGGAGTTTGTCACACTGAGCGGAGTCGAAGTGCAGACAACATCGTAGTTTGTCACACTGAGCGGAGTCTAAGCCTGTCACACTGAGCGGAGTCGAAGTGCAGACAATATCGAAGTTTGTCGAGCTGAGCGGAGTCGAAGCGGGCGCAAAAGAGTCACAATAGTCTAAGGCAAAGAACATGTTTCTCTGCCTTTTTTTATTTCTTTTTTTGGGCGTGCCGGCGCAAAAAGGCACCGCCGTCAGGCTATCACTGCAATCTCTGCACCGCTGCCGCTTTGCAGAGGATTTTCGTTCTATCCTTCACGCAGTTTATTCAAAACACTAAAGTTTATCCTCTGATTTATAATGCGTAAGGGATGCAAGCGGAAAGCCTTTTTTTGATCACGCGGCACGAGTAAGAGAAAAAGCGTGAAGTGACAGTATTTAGGCTTTTAAATGTAATTTGAAATTAAACACAAGCTCAAAATTAACCTGCGTGAAGGATTGACGTGAAAATCCTTTTTGTCTGCCTCTTGCAAAAAGATTGTAACAAAAGCCTGACCCTGCGTGCATCTTTGCAGGGGCACGCCCGTAAAAACAATCAAAACATTAAAAATGAAAGCTTAATATCCCTTAAAATTAAGATATTTACAAAATAATAGAACAAGATGAAGCCGAGTTACGAAGAAATATACATGGAGTTAGCCGAAAAGCTGGCTTTACGTTCACATTGTGTAAAAGCACAGGTCGGAGCAGTTTTGACGAAAGATACCCGTATAGTTTCTATCGGGTACAATGGGCCACCAGCCGGCACCCATAATTGCGACCAGGAATGGCCTGAGGATGGCTGCGCGCGCGACAGTAAAGGAAGTTGTTCATTAGCATTACATGCAGAGCAGAACGCCATACTTTATGCTGTTAAAAATAACATGTCTATCGAAGGAACCACACTTTACGTAACTTTATCGCCCTGTATTGCCTGTGCTAGGGTTATTTTTACAACCGGCATCAAAAAGGTATTTTATAAAAATAGTTACGCAGAGTATAAAAAAATAGCCAGCGATGAAGGAGTGGATTTTTTGAGAAAATTTGGTGTTGAAGTAGTGCATTACAAGTAATTTAGGCAATCCTTAAAACGTTATATTAAATAGTAGATCAGTAATTATGTTTTTAAGAATAATTTTTTCATTTATTTTGCTTGTTTTTCTTCAAAACACTTGTATATCGCAAGATGGCGGCGGTAAATCTGATCCTCCAAAAAAAGATCAATCCATTAAAAGCAAAAGAAAACTGCGTAAGGCAGACAAAAAAAAGTGGAAAGAAGACAGGAGAAATAAACGCGCTGAAGAGAAAAAGATCCGCAATCATCATAAACGAATTCAAACAAAGGAAGTTCGTAAACGAATGAAAAAAAATAAGGGAAAAGCAATTCGCAATAATACACACCAGCGCGAACCTTTTTTCCAACGTCTATTTCAAAAAAAGAAAGGCAAGTCTTCCAAACAACCTAAAGAAAAGACATCAAAAGTGCAGCAATAAAAGCATCTTTGGTTTAATTTGTACTTGTAATCTTTAATCTGCAATTTTTCAATCTGCAAATCTGTAACTTATTTTACCACTTATTTCAAAAAACCCACCACTTATCAATTTATTGCCACCATTTGCCAAAGCATTTACAATTAAAGAAAACACTTTCGTAATATTGTGTTAATTCTTGTTAAGTTTTAATACCCTTTAACACAAAAAAATTGGAAAATAACAACCACATAATCAGAATATTACAAAAATCACAGAGAAAAATTTGCACTAGTTGCCTTTCATTTATATATTTATCGGCTCGTACAAACAGAACGTAATTAAAAAACTATCAATATGTTAAGAAAAATTTACTTTTCAATCGTAACACTTTTATTAGCTGGTACCTCGCTTATAGCCCAAAACACAGGCGGAGCCATCAAAGTTCTATTAAAAGATAAAACAAATGGCGAAACCATTCCCTTTGCGAATGTTGTAGCTTACCAAGGTGGCGTACAGGTTGGCGTTGGAACCACCGATATGGATGGTTATGCAATGATAAAGCCATTAGCACCGGGTAAATATGATGTAAAAGGCGTTTACGTTGGGTATCAGGCTCAGGAAATTAAAGGAATCGTTGTTGGAGAGTCAAAGACAGCTTACGTAACCATTGAATTATCAAATGGTGAAGGTGTAAGACTTGATGAGGTTGTTGTTGTTGATTACCAGGAGCCATTAATTGATGGTGATATGAAATCAGGTGGTACTGTAACAAGAGAAGAATACCAAAACATGGCTACTAAAAATATTAACTCGGTAGCAGCAACCACAGCAGGTGTTTATCAGGCAGATGAAGGTGCTGCTCTGAATGTTCGTGGCGGGCGTTCGTCTTCAACGATTTATTTTGTGGATGGTGTAAAAGTTTTGGGTGGTGGCGCTTCCGGCGTTCCTCAGCAAGGTGTTGAACAAATTAATGTGATTACTGGTGGTGTACCTGCTCAATATGGTGATGCTACTTCAGGTATTATCTCAGTAACAACCCGTGGTCCTCAAAGTAAGTTTTTTGGAGGAATAGAATTAATCTCTTCTCAGTTAACTGATAAATATGGCTACAATTCCTTAGGTTTCTCAATTGGCGGACCAATTTTACAAAAAAGAGATTCAACAGGTCAAAAGAAACCAATTATCGGATTTTTCTTATCAGGTCAAGGTACTTACGAAAAGGATCCTGACCCTTCTTACGTGAAAGTGTGGAAACTGAATGATGCTAAAGCAGCAGAGTTAGATAAAAATCCTTTAAGATTAGTTACAGTTGGTTCAAAAGATGTTTTTTATCGTGAACTGGATTATGTAACTAAAAGTGATATGACTCAAACAGCTGTGCGTCAAAATGCCGCAAGTCGTGCATTGCAACTAAACGGTAAAATAGATTTTAAAGTGGCGCCAAATACGAATTTAACCATTGGTGGTGCTTTGGATTATGGCAACCGACATGATTATATTTATAATTATTCTTTGTTTAACTCTCAAAATAATCCTCAAACTATCAATACAACTTGGAGAACTTACGCCCGAATTAACCAGAAGTTTGGTACTAACCAAACAGGGGCTGAAAAAGAGAAAGCCCAATCTTTGATTTCTAATGCTTATTTTACTTTTTTAGCGAGTTATGAAAAGGCAAAATCAAAAACACAGGACGATACACATAAAGACAAGATCTTTAATTACGGATACCAGGGAAAATATAACTATTCTGTGGATACTACCTCAAATTACCAGCTTAAGTTTGATGAAGTTAATTTAAAGTATTATATGGATTACCAAGGACCAAAAAAAGGCCCTGTTTCATACGAAAGAAGTGACTTAAATCCAGCAACTGCTAATTATTCATCTCAGGTATTTAATTTTTTCGGTACACTTCCAACAATACAGGATGCTCAATCAAGTAATGCTTTTGTAAATGGAGACAGACCACAAAGCATCAATAGTTTATTTTTCGCAACAGGCCGTCAATACCCTAGCTATTTTATAAGCGAATCAACGCAATTAAGGTTTGCTTCGAGTTTTTCGGCTGATTTTAAAAACCATGCCATTATGGTAGGTGTGGAATATGATCAGCGTAATCAGAGTGGTTATTCAGTAACTGCAGCAACATTGTGGCAACGAATGAGAGATTTGAGCAATATTCACTTACAATCTTTAGATACCACCGCGGCTAATTCAATTATTATTCCAGGCCAAAATGGAGAACTGGAAAAGCGCTATCACCGTTATATTTATAATTCAGAGAATCAAACTCAAATCGATAAGTCGTTAAGGTCAGCATTGGGTTTATCGGCCAGTAACCAAACACTTATTAATTCAGATGCTTTTTCTCCAGACGATTTAACTTTGGATATGTTTAGTGCTCAGGATTTGCTTCAAAGTGGCCAGAATTCATTAGTTGATTATTATGGATATGATTATTTAGGAAATAAAGATAAAAATTCTACTAACCTCGATAAGTTCTTAAATGATAAAGATGATAAAGGAAATAAAACGTTACATGTTGGTGCATATAAACCAATTTATGTTGCGGGTTATATTCAAGATAAATTCGATTTTAAAGATCTTAAGTTTAACGTAGGCTTGCGCGTAGATCGTTTTGATGCGAACCAAAAGGTACTAAAGGATCCCTATTTATTTCATGAAGCTTATAATGCCGGTGAAAAATCTGAAGGTAAACCCGAAAATATTAAGGGAGATTATATAGTATATGTTGATAATGCGAAACTCGATAATCCAAAAGTAGTAGGTTACCGCCACACGGATGAAAAAACACAGACAACAACTTGGTATAATTTTGAAGGAAAAGAAGTGTCTGATCCGAAAAGTCTTGCAGTGGATGGCAAATTAACGCCTTGGTTAAAAGATGCTGGTTTTGCAGACAAAAATGCATTCAGTACTGCTGCATTTAGAGATTATAAACCACAAATCAATGTGATGCCCCGTGTAGCTTTCTCTTTTCCTATCTCCGACATTGCAAGTTTTACAGCACATTATGATGTGTTAACACAGCGTCCTTCTGATGGGTTAATGCGTTTTGATCCAAAAGATTATTATTTTATCGGATCAACTTCAAGTAATCCTTTTATCACGAACTCAAATTTAAAACCTGAAAAAACTATTGATTATGAAGTAGGTTATCAGCAGGTTTTAAATCAAAAGAAAAATGCATCATTAAAAATTACAGCATTCTACCGTGAATTAAGAAATCAAATTACATTGGTATCTCTTTCAAATGCATATCCTAAAACATACCAGACCTATGCTAATAAGGATTTTGGAACGGTTAAGGGTTTAAGTGCAGAATTTGATTTACGTAGATCCGGTGGAATTTCTTTAACTGCGAATTATACCCTCCAGTTTGCTGAAGGATCAGGTTCTAATGCTAATTCAGGAGCAAATTTAGCAAATTCAGATCAACCTAATTTGAGAATTACTTTACCATTGGATTATGATCAGCGTCATACAATCACCTTAAATTTTGATTACCGTTTTGGCGAAGGAAAAGACTATAAGGGTCCACAATTTAACCGTAAGAAAAAAGATGCAGTGCAAACCGTTCAGGTTTTCCAAAATGTTGGAGCTAACCTTATCTTCCGTATTGGCTCAGGTACTCCTTACACAAGAAATGTAGCAGCTACTCCTATTGATGCGGGTACTGGGCAATCCAGTAAAGGTCAAATCAATGGTTCTATCAACGGCTCTTACAAGCCTTGGCAGTTTAGAACAGATTTAAGAATTGATAAAAATATTGAATTATCCTGGGGAAAAAAAGATGGGGATACCAAGAAAACAGCTAACTTGAATATTTACATACAAGTACTGAATTTATTAAATACTAGAAATATTTTAGGCGTGTATAATTATACTGGTAATGCAGATGATGATGGTTATTTAGCTTCCTCACAAGGCCAATTATATGTGAAGAATAACCCTGCTACGGCTACTTCTTTTACAGATCAATACAGTATTTATACAAATAACCCTAGTAATTACGGCCGACCACGTACTTTTAGAATAGGGGTATTATTAGATTTTTAATCATCAAACGAATTTATTATGGAAATCATGACTAAGTTAAACAAACACCTGCTGATTGCTGCCGTAACATTAACTGTTATGGCCGGGCACGCGAAAGAAAAATACGGAAACGTTTTCAGAACGGCTTCTTCAGAAAGAGTATTATCCGGATGCAGCCCGGCTCAATCTTCTGCCGAATTATCTGTTAATAATGTCAGAACAATCATTTTCTCCGGATCTGATATGTGGTGGGATTTATTTGGTGGTGGAAATGCTTATTACCTCGTCCCAAAGGTTGAAGACCGCTCTAAAGGTGCGTCCTCAAATTTTGCCGGTAACGTATGGTTCGGTGGTTTAGATATTGGCGGACAGCTAAAAATAGCTGCTCAAACTTATCGTCAGAGTGGTGTCGAT
Organism: Bacteroidia bacterium; assembly: GCA_014378485.1. Lineage (GTDB taxonomy): Bacteria > Bacteroidota > Bacteroidia > B-17B0 > Aurantibacillaceae > UBA4416. Next base: position 110,297 of record JACMNO010000030.1, on the reverse strand, counting down.
TTTTGGACAGGTCCTTTAAGCACTCAGGATGCTTCTATTACATCAGATATTTGTAATAAATACGATAAAATCTTTAAATTAAAACGTTCTGAAGTTGATGCGTTTGTCTTGGCCGACGGAGCAATTACGCCCAATATCAGAGATTGGCCGGGAAATGGTGATATTTCATTAAACCAGGCAGAATTATTAGCCCCATTTGTAGATGTAAACGGAGATAACCGTTATGCTCCTGATGAAGGTGATTACCCCTACTACGATGTTTACAACAATGGATTAAAAGATAATTTAGGAGTTTGTAAAGCCCGCGTATTTGGTGATGAAACTTTATGGTGGGTATATAATGATAACGGAAGTAATCACATTGCTACCGGTGGTAAAGCAATTGGCATGGAAATTCGGGCTCAGGCATTCGCCTTTAAAACAACCGATGAAATTAATAACATGACATTTTATAATTATCAATTAATTAACCGTTCGTCATTTGCCTTACTAAATACTTATATGACAGTATGGACAGATGCCGATTTAGGATATTACGGGGATGATTATATTGGTTGCGACGTTAAAAGAGGCTTAGGATATATTTATAATGCTGATGCTAATGATGAAACTACTTCTGGAACACCAGGTTATGGAGCCTATTGCCCCGCATTAGGCTGTGATTTCTTTCAGGGACCGATTAATAGATCTAATTTCATAGATGATGATAATGATGGTTTAATTGACGAAGCTGGTGAACAAATGGGAATGACCAAATTCCTTTATTTCAATAACTCTTTTGCAGGTGTTCCTATTCAAACCACTGACCCTCAAAACTCAACACAATACTACCAATATATGACCGGCTTTTGGAGAGATGGTACTCCTTTTACTTGTGGAGGAAATGGTTACGGTGGCAGTTTAGCAACTAATTTTGTTTATCCTGCGGATACATATACCGGGACTGGTTCTTGCGGTACTTGGAACGAATCAGGAACTGCGGGCGACAGACGTTTTATGCAATCATCAGGGCCTTTTGAATTACAACCGGGTGCAGTAAACTATATTACGGTTGGTTTGCCATGGGCTCGTACTACCTCAACTGATCCCAAAGCATCAATTCCTTTATTAAAAATTGCGGACGACAAAGCTCAGGCTTTATTTGATAACTGTTTCCGTGTATTAGGTGGCCCTGAAGCACCTGATATGACTATCCAGGAAATGGAGAATGAGTTGATCATCTATTTCTCTAATAAACCAGCTTCTAATAATTATTTAAATCAATATAAGGAATTAGATGTGTCAATTGTTGTTGATCCTGCCCAATTTCCTGCAGCTAATAAATTTTATGAGTTCGAAGGATTTAAAGTATATCAGTTAAAAAATAACACGATTGTTCAGGAAGAATTAACAGATCCTTCCAAAGCTAAATTGGTATTTAACTGCGATATTCAAAATGGAGTGACGCGTTTAGTTAATTATGAGTATGATGCTTCAACAGGCGGTGATGTTCCAAGAGTTAAAGTAGATCAAAATGATAATAGTGATAAGGGAATAAAATCTTCCTTCCGTTTCACAAGGGATGAATTTTCAACGGATCAAGCAAAAAAAGTAATTAATAATAAGGAATATTATTTTTATTGTGTTGCCTATGGCTATAACAAATACGGTGAGTATAAAGAAGATTCTCCTTTTACTGTACCGGGAGTTGCTTCATCCTCAGGTCAGAAAAGACCTTATCTGGAAGGACGAAAATCAAAAAAAGCATTTGGTATTCCTCATAATCCTGCACCTGAAAAAGATGGTTCCATTACGAATTCATTATATGGATATGGACCAAAAATTACGCGTGAAGAAGGACAAGGAAACGGTGGAAATAATCTGCAAATGACGCAGGAGTCAGAAAATAATATTTTAAACAGCCCTACCGCTAAACTAAAAAATATCACTTACGAAAATGGTCGTGGCCCGGTAATTATTAAAGTTGTAGATCCTTTAAATGTGCCAAATTCTAATTTTTCTTTAAAATTAATTAGCCGTAATTATTTTTACAGATCTGATACACTTCAAGCTGCATCTGATTCACTATTATTAAGAAAATACATTAATGATGTTATTAATGCTGATCCTTGTAAAACTGCAGGATCTCATACGGCAATGCCTTATCCTACATTGACTAAAAAAAGTAATGTTTATGGGCAGGTAAATCAAGATACTGCTACATGGGTGTTAAAAGATTTAACCTCTCAAAAATCTTATTACCCTTGTAAATCTATAAAAGTTGGCGAGGAATATTATTTCAGTGAATTAGGATTATCTGTAACTATTGGTGGCGCAAAGGATATAGCAAATATCGGTAGCCCTTTCAATACAGCAACTGATAAGCTCTTAAAAAGTGATGATATCATCGGGGCAAGCATGACTTTTGCAAATTCAAATGAAACTTGGTTAACAGGTTTAGCTGATGTAGATGGCCCGGGTGCTTTTAACTGGATTCGCTCTGGTACTTTTACTGATGGTATTGCTGCAACCAGCGACTATCTTATAAATAACGCTTCAGTTGGTACTAATACAGTTTCTGCAGATGAGAACCAATATTTTGAAAATATTTTACGCGGAACGTGGGCTCCCTATGCTTTAACAGCAGCTACTAAAACATTGGCACCGAATGTAACAACAGCAGCTCCGGCTTTTTCAGGCTTAGTTAACGGAGTTGGCGTAATTGCACCAGTGTTTGATTTAAGGACTTTAGCAAGTGTTGATATCGTATTTACAAAAGATAAAAGCAAATGGACACGTTGTATTGTTTTGGAAGAAAATGATGAAGCTGCTTCAATACCAACAAAAGCTGGAAAACTGGAAACAAGAAGGCATACGTCGGTAGATAAACAAGGTATTGCATTGGGTGCCCCCGGTTGTAATACTTCTGAAGCTTCATTTGACTCTTTACCTGGAGTTCCTTTCTTAACTGGTTTAAGCTGGTTCCCTGGATACGCCATTAATCTTGAAACAGGAGAGAGATTAAACATCGCTTTTGGAGAAGATTCTTACCAATCCGATAATAACGGAGATGATATGATGTGGAACCCTAATCATGTGGTATATAAACAAACTTATAATTATAGTTTCGGTGGAAGGCACTACATTTATGTTTTTGGTAATAACCGTAGCGGTACTAAATATCAAAAAGGAACAACAGGAACGCCTTTTGTGCCTGCTGACTTGGATGGAAAATTGATAGGTTCAGGTACTTATGCTGATTTTAAAGATTTTGCCTATACATATAAATGGGCTTATCAAACAGCAATAAATGGTACAACTCCATATAAGAACAGTAGTCAAGTGGTTTTAACAAATTTTTGGTCTGATGCTATGTGGGTAAATATTCCACTTACAATTGATCCTCGCTATAATTTCAAAAACCCTGCAGATATGCCGGGTGATGCTCGAGCTTCATTAAGAGTGAAAAAAGCGTATAGGCCAAGTTTAGGTTCACATTCTCGTACGATTCCCTCTGTTTTTACACAAGCTGGTTTTGTTAATTCTGGTAGTGCTCTTAATCTTAATTATTGCCCAGCCATCCAACCAATTTTCCCGGTTGCTTCAGGAGCTAATTCTAATATGAGATCAAGTTATGATACGGTTACTAATTTTGTAAATAATAACTATAATTTATACACGTTTAATACTTCTGATATTTTTACCGAAATTAATAATGCGGATAAACGTAAATCAGCTTTGGATTTGATTAATATCGTTCCAAATCCCTATTATGCTTATTCTGCTTATGAAAAAAGTCGTATTGATAATGTAGTAAGAATTACTAATCTGCCAAACAGATGTAAGATTAAAATTTTTACATTAAATGGCACTTTAGTGAGAACATTTGATAGAGATGTTAGCGGCCAGGAGGATATTAATGTATTTGAAGATGGTTCTGGTTTTGTAAAGGCTAAACGTCTTCCTTTCCAGGATTGGGATATGAAAAATCAAAGTGGTATTAGTGTTGCCAGCGGATTATACATTATTCATATTGATGTGCCGGATGTTGGTGAAAAAATATTAAAATGGTTTGGCGTAATGAGGCCTTTAGATTTACAGAGTTACTAGTCGTTAATAGTATAATACAAATAATATGAAGTCATTTTTAAATATATCATTAAGTGTTGTTTTAACTGGTAGTTTTATTGCTGCAGGTTACAAGGCAACTGCCGGAAATCCTGAACGTGCAGGCCAAGCCGGAGCATCGCAGTTATTAATTAACCCATACGCACGATCATCTGGTTGGGCAGGTGCAAATGGCGCCCGTTCAAAAGGTCTGGAATCCCAATATACAAATGTGGCTGGTATTGCGTCAACCAAAAAAACGGAATTAATGTTCATGCGTTCTGCCTGGTTAGTAGGCACCGGAATTAATATTAATACTTTTGGTTTATCACAGCGTGTTGGCGAAACCGGAGCAATTGCTTTAGGTATTATGTCAATCAATGCAGGTAAAATAGAAAGAACGACGGTAGATCAGCCAGAAGGTGGTTTAGGAACATTTACTCCTCGATTTACTAACATTGCTTTATCTTATGCCAAAGGTTTTTCTGATAATATTTCAGGAGGAATTACTTTGAGGGTTTTATCTGAAGGTATTGATAACGTAAAGGCACAAGGTGTCTCAATTGATGCCGGAATTCAATACCATACCGGAAAATATGATCAAATTCATCTTGGAGTTGGATTGAAAAATGTTGGCCCAAAAATGCAGTATAAAGGTGATGGTTTAACAACACAAGGTACTGTAACAAATGCGTACGGTATTGATTACGATTTAACGATTAACAATAGATCTGCTGCTTTTGAATTACCTGCTTTGTTAAATATCGCCGCTGCATATGACATCTATTTATTAAAGGATTCAACAGGCAGATCCAAAGCCCATCGTGTAACTCTTGCGGGTAACTTTACTTCTAATTCATTTACAAAGGATAATTTCCTGGTAGGTTTGGAATACGGATGGAAAGATATCGTTATGGTTCGTGCCGGAATGGTAACTGAAAAAGGAATTTTCAAAGGAGAAGGAAATCGCACAACGGCCTTTACCGGGCCTTCTTGTGGTGCAACCATTGAGATTCCTTTCGGTGAGAAAAAATCAACTTTTGGCATAGATTACTCATACCGTTTTACAAACCCTTTTGGTGGAGTTCACTCTTTTGGAGCACGAATAAATTTATAATTAGTATATTTGTTTAATGCAAATTTTTAAGAGTCCCGAATTTATTCGGGATTCTTTCATTTTAAAAAATCACGATAGATGGCAACAATTGCTTATTATACAGAAGAAGGTTTACAAAAACTAAAAAACGAATTACATCAATTAAAAACAGTTGAGCGCAAAACGATTATTAAAGCAATTGCTGATGCCAGAGATAAGGGTGACTTGTCGGAAAATGCCGAATATGACGCGGCTAAAAACGACCAGGGATTATTGGAAATTAAGATCTCTAAACTAGATGAAATTGTTAGTAACGCGAGGATTGTAGACAGCTCTAAACTGGATATTACTAAGGTCAGTATTTTAACCACCGTTAAAATCAAAAACCTGAAAAATAATATGGAAATGACGTATACAATAGTCGCAGAGAATGAAGCGGACCTTAAGGCCGGTAAAATCTCAATCGACTCTCCTATTGGTAAAGGATTAATTGGAAAAAAAGTTGGTGATAAAGTGGATGTAACGGTTCCCGCAGGTGTTATCCCTTTTCAAATTATTGAAATTTCTATATAAATATGCCAAGTATTTTTTCCAGGATTATTGCAGGTGAAATACCATGTTATAAAGTCGCTGAGAATAAGGATTTTTTGGCCTTTTTAGACGCTTTTCCTTTAAAACGCGGACATGTTCTGGTTGTTCCAAAAAACGAAGTCGACTATATTTTTGATTTAGACGATGAAACCTATCTCGGCTTAATGGCCTTTTCTAAAAAGATTGCTGTTGCCATTAAAAAAATGATCCCTTGTAATCGAGTAGCAATGACGGTCTTGGGACTTGAAATTTCTCATGCGCACGTTCATTTGATTCCCATGAATACCACGAACGATGTCAATTTTGCAAACGAGAAATTAAAACTGACTCCTGATGAATTCAAGGAAATAGCACTCGGTATTAGTGAAAAATTCTCAGAAAACTAATATGATTGCTTTGTTATTTATGGTTTTTTGACGGATCGCCATTAATAAAAAAACTTATATTTGCAGCCTAAAAATCATTTCCCCATCATGGATAAAAAATCGCTTATTGGTTTAGGTTTAATTGCTGCCATTTTAATTACATGGCTCGCTTTAACCGGACCAAGCAAAGAACAAATTGCCCGAAACAAACAAATTAAAGATTCTGTTGAATTCGCCTTTAAAACAAATCAGATTGCAGAAGAAGCGAAAATAGTTGCTAAAAAAGCAACAGTAATAACTGACACTGCTATAGTTCCTGTTTCAGATTCTGTTTTAAAATTAGCAAGTAAAAATTTATACAAAGATTTTGCTTCAGCCGCCCAAGGCAAAGCAGAAGTTGTTACGCTTGAAAACGAAAACCTCAAAGTTTTTATCTCCACAAAAGGCGGGCGCGTAGAAAAGGTAATTTTAAAAAACTATCAGCGTTATGGACATACAGAACCCTTGGTGTTGTTTGACAAAGACTCTACTTCCCAGTATTTAAAATTTGATGCTTATGATAATATGAGCTTTACAACGGATAGCTTTTATTTTAAACCGTCTTCGATATCTGAAGTATCGAGTGGTGATGGATTTAAAACAATTACGTTAAAGCTTGAAACCTCTAAACCTGAAAGTTATATTGAATATATCTATTCATTAAAAGGAAAGGATTACATGCTGGATTACGATGTGAATTTTGTTGGCATGCAAAATATTATTTCCGGAAAAAGTAATAAAGTAACGATGCACTGGTCGCAAGCTATGCCTTCTCAGGAAAAGCATATCACTAAAGAGCGTGAAGCCGCAACAGCCTATTATAAGCAGGTAAAAGAAGGGGTTGATAATATTAACGGACTTAAAAGCGAAGAGCAATTATTAAACGAAGACAATATTAAATGGGTGTGTTTTAAACAGCATTTTTTCAACTCAACTTTAATTGCCGATTCTGAATTTTTAAAAGATGGAAGTTTTATAAAGACATCTCAAAATGAGAAATCAGAATATGTGAAAACTATTACTGCCGAATTAGGTATTCCTTACAAACATTCATCTTCCGAAAAGTTTGGTATGGCTTTTTATTTCGGGCCAACACAATACAAAGGATTAAAGGCATATGACATTGACCTTGAAGATATTATTCCACTAGGTTGGAGTATATTCAGTTACATTAACAAATGGATGATCATCCCTTTATTTGACATGCTTTCAGGATTAAACAGTGGAATCATTATTCTCATCCTCACACTGATATTAAAAACATTGTTATTTCCAATTGCTTATAAAACTTATATGAGCAGTTCTAAAATGAGGGTCTTAAAGCCTGAAATTGATGAACTGAATGCTAAATATGAGAAAGCGGACGATCCGATGAAAAAGCAGCAGGAATCAATGGCTTTATACAGGAGAGCAGGCGCTAATCCGCTTTCAGGTTGTTTGCCAATGTTGCTTCAGTTCCCTATTTTAATTGCCTTATTCGGATTTTTTCCGGCAGCCATCGAATTAAGACAAAAAGGTTTTTTATGGGCGGATGATTTGTCTACCTATGATTCGGTTTATAATTTCGGTTTTGAAGTTCCATTTTATGGAGACCACGTGAGTATGTTTGCCGTACTGATGTTTGCATCCACAATAATTTATACTTGGATGAACCAGGCAATGCTTCAGCCGCAACAAACACAAATGCCCGGAATGAAATACATGATGTACCTGATGCCGGTTATCTTTTTAGCAGTAATGAACAAATATGCCGCAGGCCTGAGCTGGTATTACTTTTTAGCTAATGTTATTACGTTCCTTCAAACATGGTTAATGAAGAAGTTCGTTGACGATGGCAAGATCAGAGAACAACTCTTAATGAATATGAAAAAACCGGAGAAAAAATCTGGCTTCCAGGCAAAGCTCGAAGAAATGTCAAAACAAAGGCAACAACTTCCAAATAAGAAAAAATAATTAATGGTCGCCACACTTCTGGCGACCATTTTTTATAAAACAAAAACTCTCTCCAATTAATCTACAGATTCTTACCCTTTAAGAATGCAATAAAGGCACTTTTGTTTTAAGTGGTTTCATTGTTTTTTAAATTTTAAACTTTTAAATTAGTACAAAAATAAGCCCTACATGAAATTATCTTTTAAACTCATCTCTATTTTAATTTTAATGCAACTAGGCACTTATGCGCAAACATGGGTTACTAAGATGCAGGATACAACACAAAATTTTTACTCTATTCAGCAGGAGTTTAATAACTATTGGCAAAATAAAACATATGAAAGAGGAAAAGGTTACAAAGCTTTTAGACGTTGGGAGTGGTTTACAGAACCCAGAGTTTATCCATCAGGAGATTTAAAATTAGGTTCCAAATCAAAAGCATTTGAGGAATTTCAAAAATATTTGTTACAGAATCCGGCAGCAGCACAAAAAATAAATTCAACAACTGCAACTTCAACAACAGGAAACTGGACTCCCATGGGACCTTTTGGTTCACCGATAAATGGTGATGCAGGAAGAATATCTTTTATCAGGTTTATGCCTGGAAACTTAAATACAATTTTTGTAGGAACAGGAGCCGGTGGCTTATGGGTTTCTACAGATGCGGGAGTTAATTGGTCAACAAATACAAATTCACTAGTAGTTTTAGGTTGCTCTGATTTAGCTATAAACCCATCAAATACAAATATTATGTATTTGGCTACAGGAGATGTTGATGCCGGGGACACATACTCAACAGGAATCCTGAAATCAATTGATGGCGGAATTACATGGAATTCAACCGGACTTTCATGGCCTGTAGCAAATGGCCGAAGAATAGGAAGATTACTGATAAATCCCTTAAGGCCTAATACTTTATTTGCAGCTACTTCCCAAGGTTTATACCGTACCAATAATGGAGGTACTAATTGGACGTTATTGAAAATTGGAAACTTTAAAGATATGGAATACAAACCAAGTGATACGAGTACTGTTTATGGAGTAACAACCGGATCATTTTTCAGATCAACAACGGGAGGAAATACCTCAGCATCTTTTACTCAAATATCAAGTGGGTTAGTAACTTCAGGTGTGCGATTGTGTATATCTGTAACTCCTGCAGATCCAAATTATGTTTATGTTTTGAATAGTGCTTCCGATAACAGTTTTGGGGGAGTTTTTCGTTCAACTAATTCAGGAACAAATTTTACATTAATGTCAAATACCCCTAATATTTTTGGTTGGGATCCATCCGGTTCAGATTCTGGCGGACAAGGATGGTACGACATTGCCTGTGGTGTGTCTCCAACAAATAAGGATGAAATTACCTGTGGTGGTGTTAATACATGGAAGTCGTTAGACGGCGGGGCAACCTGGAATTTAAATACACATTGGTACGGAGGTGGTGCACCATATGTTCATGCCGATTTACATGCGGTTGAATATGTAAGCGGAACCACATGTTATTTAGGAACTGATGGTGGAATTGCAGTATCAACAGATAGTGGTTTGAGCTGGACAACTATTAACGGACAAATGAATATTGCGCAGTCATATCGTATTGGTCAATCAACAACAACGGCTAATTATGTACTCTCAGGTCATCAGGATAACGGAACCAACTTATTGAACGGAACAACCTGGAAAGAAGTTTATGGAGGAGATGGTGCCGATTGTTTTGTTGATAGAACAAATAATAATATTATGGTTGAAAGCTATGTCAATGGCGATTTTAACCTATCAACAAATGGCGGCAATAACTGGACAAATATTACAACTGGCATAACAGGAACTGCTGCCTGGGTAGCCCCGATAATTCAATCACCACATATAGCAAATACTTACTATTGTGGGTATCAACAGGTTTTTAAAACAACGAACAAAGGCTCTTCATGGTCTCAAATGGGAACTATAAGCGGCAGCGGACAAATATTATATTTAGCAACAGCTCCTTCAAACTCGTTGGTATTGTTCGCAGCAACCAGTGGAAACTTATATAAAACCGTAAATGCAGGAGCTAGTTGGACAGAAATAACAACAGGCTTACCGGTTGGATCTGCGCAAATTACAAGGGTAACAGTTGATAATACAGATGCGAATAATATATTTGTTACATTTTCAGGGTATTCTGCTTCTAATAAAGTTTTTTCAAGTACCGACGGAGGCTTAAACTGGGTAAATATTTCAACAGGCTTGCCTAATTTGCCGGTAAATTGTATTATTTATTCAAATAACTTAAATGATGCAATTTATGTAGGTACCGATGTAGGCGTGTATTATAGAGATGGCAGCATGACATCCTGGACTCCTTTTATGACGGGTTTACCCAACGTAGTGGTAAATGATTTCGAAATTTTTTATCCTACAAGCAAAATTAGAGCAGCAACTTATGGAAGAGGAGTTTGGCAATCCGATTTGAATTTTGATCCATTAGCAGTACCTTTGGCTAATTTTTCAACAGCTTACTCTTCAGCTTGTGTAAATACCGCAATTATTATTAATGATCAATCTTCCAATGCCCCAAATGCTTGGAATTGGACACTTGCAGGGGCTACTCCATCAATATCGGTAGTAAAAAACCCAACTGTAACATATTCTGCAACCGGTATTTATACTGTTTCGTTAACTTCTTCAAATGCAAATGGATCAAGTACGGTATTTACAAAAACAATTTCTGTAATTGCGCCACCAACGCTTTCTTTAGCTGCTACTGTCGTATGTAATGGTCAGCCGGCAACTATTAATGCCAGTGGCGCATCTACATACAATTGGTCCAGCGGGTCTACAGGGCCTAGCGTTAGTGTTTTGCCTGCTGTTAATACAACTTACTCCTGCACTGGTTATGTTGGAGCATGTAGCTCTACAGCAACAATTACTGTATACGTAGAAACAGCGCAATCACCCACCATTACTCAGGTAGGATTAGTACTTAATTCCAGCGCATCATCCGGAAACCAATGGTACTTAAACGGCTCACCGATAGTAGGCGAAACATCACAATCGTATACTGTATCTCAAAATGGTTATTATTCGGTATGGGTTACATCAACTTTAGGTTGTCAGGCGTCATCTCAAACTATGTTAGTTTCTGTTACCGGACTTGAGAGTTTTACATATATTAATAGTATTTCAATATCTCCAAATCCTGCAAAAGATGTGTTATACATTAATTCCTCAGTAAAAGATTTAAAGAAGATAAATTATACTATTTATTCTATTAAAGGACAATTGGTAAAAAGTGGGGACGTATTATTAAACAATAAAGAGACAATATCTCTATCAGATCTGTCAGCTGGTGTTTACGAAATAAGATTTAATAGTAATGAGGCAAACTCTACTTATAAATTTATAAAAGAGTAGAAAAGTGAAATTCAGAAAAAAGCCGTCGGTTACACATTAACCGACGGCTTTTTTCATACTTTTTTAAACAGTTTATTCTGCAAAAAATTAGACTGAATATTTGATGATTTCCATAAAAATGGTTATCCTTACATTCACTAATCAAACTGTTATTTATGAATACAGCATCATCGCCTTTAGATTATTTACCAATTTTATTAATGTTTATTGTTGCCCTGGGATTTGTAGTAACAACCATGCTTGCTTCGCATTGGATGGGCCCTAAACGTAAAACAAAAATCAAATTAGAGTCATTCGAATGTGGTATTGAATCCGAAGGCAATGCGCGTTTACCTTTTGCAATTAAATACTTCTTGGTAGCTATTTTATTTGTGCTTTTCGACATAGAAGTAATTTTCATGTATCCATGGGCCGTAAACTTTAAGGAATTAGGTATGTTGGGCGTTATAGAAGTATTCACATTCATTATATTGTTATTAGTTGGATTTTATTATATGCTTTCAAAAAAAGCATTGAAATGGGAAGAATAAATTCAGTATTAAAATTTTAAAAAAATGGCAAAAGAAATTATAAGACGCACAAAACCAGAAATTGCTAAAAGTCCGGAAGGTCTTGAAGGGCCGGGTTTTTTTGCAACGAAACTAGAAGATGTTGTTGGGTTAGCCCGTAAAAATTCATTATGGCCATTGCCTTTTGCAACCTCTTGTTGTGGTATTGAATTTATGGCTACTATGGCCTCTCATTACGACTTAGGTCGTTTTGGATCAGAACGATTAAGCTTCTCTCCACGTCAGGCAGACATGTTGATGGTAATGGGAACTATCGCAAAAAAAATGGGCCCAATATTACGTCAGGTGTATGAGCAAATGGCAGAGCCACGCTGGGTGTTATCTGTAGGTGCTTGTGCCAGCAGCGGAGGTATTTTTGATACTTATTCTGTATTACAAGGAATTGATAAAATTATTCCGGTTGATGTTTATGTGCCCGGTTGTCCTCCGCGTCCTGAGCAAATATTAGAAGGCGTTTTAAAAATTCAGGAGATGGCTCAGAATGAATCTTTTAGAAGAAGAGAATCAGAAGAGTATAAGAAAATGTTAAACTCTTACGGAATAGAATAATCATAACTATGGAGCTTTTAGAAATTGTTAGTGCAAAATTAAATGAACGTTTCCCCGGAGAAATTGAATCCGCAGCGCTTCTTTACGATTATCCTGTATTCACTGTAAAAAAAGACAGTATGCATGACGTCCTTAAGTTCTTAAAGGAAGATGAGGAGCTGAATTTTCACTTCTTAACCACTTTGTGTGGAGTGCAAACGGCAGATGAGAAACAGTTAGGCGTTGTTTATCATTTGCATAATATGCCGAAAAATTATCGCATTCGTTTAAAAACATTTTTTGATATCAATAAACCAGAAATTCCAACGGTGACGGATCTTTATCCCACAGCTAACTGGATGGAAAGAGAAACATATGATTTTTTTGGAGTAAGGTTCAAAGGCCATCCCAATTTGAAACGAATTTTGAACGTGGATGAGATGGATATTTTCCCAATGAGAAAAGAATACCCATTGGAAGATCAAGCCAGAACAGATAAGAAAGATGATATGTTTGGACGTTAATTAAGTTTTTGAAATAAGAGAACGAAACAAATTAAAAGATGAGTAAAATAGAAACTGTATACTCCATTAACCAGGAGGTGATTGAAGAGAAAGAATACTCTACATTAAACCTTGGCCCTACGCATCCTGCAACACACGGTATTTTTCAAAATGTATTGAAAATGGATGGTGAGATCATTCATGAAGCGACTCCCACAATCGGTTACATTCACCGTGCATTTGAAAAACTGGCTGAACGCAGACCATACGCGCAAATTACACCCATAACAGATCGAATGAATTACTGTTCATCACCCATCAATAACATGGGATGGTATATGACGGTAGAAAAATTATTGGGAGCAAAAATTCCAAAGCGTGCAGAATATCACCGTGTCATCATCATGGAATTGGCGCGTATCTCCGATCACATTATTTGTAATTCTGTAATTGGTGTTGATACAGGCGCCATGACGGGCTTCTTGTACATATTTCAATGGAGAGAAAAAATTTACGAGATATTTGAAGAAATTTGCGGAGCCCGCTTAACAACTAACATTGGCCGCATCGGCGGTTTTGATAAAGAATTTAATAAAAAAACCTGGGATTTAATTGATACATTTTTAAAAGAATTCCCTGCCGGCTTAAAAGAGTTTTCTAATTTATTGGAACGCAACAAAATTTTTATGGATCGTACTGTAAACTGCGGACCAATAACTGCTGAAAAAGCGTTTGGTTATGGCTTCACAGGACCAAATTTGCGTGCAGCAGGTATTGATTACGATGTGCGTGTAATGAATCCATATTCTTCATACGAAGATTTTACATTTACAATTCCAGTAGGAACACAAGGAGATACTTACGACCGTTTCATGGTTCGTCAGCATGAAATGTGGCAATCCTTAAGTATCATTGAGCAGGCTATAAAGAAAATGCCCGAAGGAGCAATGCACGCCGACTTACCGGATTTCTTTTTGCCACCAAAAGAAGCGGTTTATAATAACATGGAAGCATTAATCTATCACTTTAAAATTGTGATGGGAGAAACAGATGTTCCTGTTGGGGAAGTGTATCACTGCGTGGAAGGTGGAAATGGTGAATTAGGATTTTACTTAATTAGTGATGGTGGTAGAACACCTTACCGTTTGCATTTCCGCAGACCATGTTTCATTTATTACCAGGCTTATTCAGAAATGGTAAAAGGAATTATGTTGTCTGATGCTATTTTAACGATGAGCAGTATGAACGTCATTGCAGGAGAGCTTGATTCTTAAAAATAAAATAAAAGATTGAATTAATAAATATGAGTTCACAAGTACACGGAGCACAAAAATTTGATGAAGCTAAACGCGCTGCAACTATTTTCAGCGAGGATGGTATGAAAACAGTGCAAACGATTATTTCACATTATCCGCCTGAAAAAATTAAATCAGCTTTACTTCCCGTATTGCATGTTGCACAGGCAGAGTTTGGGGGTTGGTTAAGTCCGGAAACGATGGATTACGTGGCTTCCATTTTAAAAATCAGACCGGTTGAGGTGTTTGAAGTAGCATCTTTTTATACGATGTATAATTTAAAACCAATGGGTAAATGTGTATTGGAAGTTTGCCAAACAAGTTCTTGTTGGTTAAATGGTGCCGAAGACATTGTGAAATACATTGAGAAAAAACTGAGCATCAAAGTTGGAGAAACTACCAAAGATGGCATGTTCTCATTAAAAGTAGCCGAATGTTTAGGTTCTTGCGGAACAGCACCAATGCTTCAATGTGGGGCAAGCTATCACGAAAACTTAACTTACGAAAAAGTAGATACTCTTTTAGAAAATTACAGAGCAGAAGGTAAATTAAAAAGTTATACGGATTTAGATTATAAAAACACTTTATAAATTATTGTCACTCTAGTTTGTCACATCTAGCGGAGTCGAGATGCAAAGAGTAAAAGAATTTAATATGGGAAGAAAATTATTAATACATAACGATCACATACCTAACATTCATACGTTGGAAGTGTATCGCGCAAATGGTGGTTATGCATCTGTTGAAAAAGCATTAAAAACAATGCAGCCGGATCAGGTAACTGATGAAGTGAAAAAATCAGGATTGCGTGGCCGTGGTGGCGCAGGTTTTCCAACCGGATTGAAATGGAGTTTTTTAGCAAAGCCGGAAGGTGTTGAACGTTACTTGGTTTGTAACGCAGATGAGTCGGAGCCGGGAACTTTTAAAGACCGTTACTTGATGGAAAAAATTCCTCATGCACTCATTGAAGGAATGATTACTTCTTCTTATGCATTAGGGGCAAAAACTTCTTACATCTACATTCGTGGAGAATACTTTTATGTAGCACGTATTGTAGAAGCCGCTATCGCAGAAGCTTATGCTGCCGGTTTGTTAGGAAAAAATATTTTAGGAACTGATTTCTCTCACGACTGTTATATACAGGTTGGCGGTGGCGCTTATATATGCGGAGAAGAAACTGCTTTATTGGAATCACTGGAAGGCAAGCGTGGTAACCCACGTATTAAGCCGCCATTTCCTGCTGTAGCCGGTTTGTGGGGTTGCCCGACTGTTGTTAATAACGTTGAGACTATTGCCGCTGTTGTTCCAATTGTGAATATGGGCGGAGAGGAATACGCAAAAATCGGCGTAGGAAAATCTACAGGAACAAAATTAATTTCTGCTTCCGGGCATATCAATAAACCAGGGGTTTACGAAATTGAACTAGGAATTACCGTTGAAGATTTTATTTACAGTGATGAATATTGTGGAGGAATCCGTAACGGAAAAAAATTAAAAGCTGTGGTAGCTGGTGGTTCATCGGTGCCAATTTTACCGGCCGAATTAATTTTAAAAACTGCTAAAGGCGAACCTCGTTTAATGACTTACGAAAGTTTGGCAGATGGTGGTTTCCAAAGTGGCACTATGTTAGGTTCAGGTGGCTTTATTGCTATGGACGAGGACACAAGCATCGTTAAGAATTTATTTACGTTCGCCCGCTTTTATCATCACGAGTCTTGCGGACAATGTTCACCTTGTCGTGAAGGAACAGGTTGGATGGAAAAAATATTACAGAAGTTCTTGAATGGAACAGCGAATGAAAGTGATGTTGAATTATTGTGGGACATTCAAAGTAAAATTGAAGGAAAAACGATTTGTCCTTTAGGTGAAGCAGCTGCATGGCCAGTAGCAGCAGCTATTCGTCACTTCAAACATGAATTTATTGAAATTGCACAAAAGAAAAAATTTGTAGATATTTCTCATTACGATAGATTAAATTTAGTAAGAGCATAAGTGAAGTTTTTAGTTTACATATTATTATTTCTGTTTGGAAAGGATTCTTTTGCTCAAAAGAAGGATTCGATAAATGATCATGCATTAACACAAGAAAAACCTGAAATTTTTACTGTAGTTGAAGAGATGCCTGAATTTCCGGGAGGCATGCAACAAATGATGAAATTTATTCAAATTAATAGTATATACCCTAATTCAATAAAAGAAAAAAACATTGGTGGAAAAGTATTTTTAAAGTTTGTTGTTTCTGAGACAGGACAAGTAAAGGATGTGATTGTATTAAAAAGCTCTGGTGTTAAGGAACTTGATGAAGAGGCAAAAACAATGATGAGTTACATGCCTAAATGGAAGCCTGGAAAGCAAAGCGGAAAAGAGGTCCCTGTTTATTTTAATTTGCCTGTTTCTTATGGTCTTGGTGATCCATATTTTATGTTTAATATAAATAATAAAAATAATGATTACCTGGCAGCAAAAGGATGTTTAGAAAAAGGAGATGTTAATTCGGCATTGATTAATTTGAAAAAAGCAGAAGATCAATCTGATGTTGATGTATTGTATACTACAGCGGTTATTTATTCATTAAAAAAGAAAAATGAAGACGCATGTAATTGTTATAAAAAAATAAATGAGCTTTATGGAAATACTAATAATAAGATAGTTAGTAATGCAAAAGAGTATCAGCAAAAATATTGTACAAATAATTAAAGAATGAAAGTAACAATAGATGGAATAGAAATTGACGTACCAAAGGGTACCACAATTCTTCAGGCAGCACGGATGATCGGGCCGGAGGTAGCTCCGCCAGCCATGTGCTATTATTCTTCACTAAAAACAAGTGGTGGTTATTGCCGTACCTGTATTGTGAAAGTAACACAAGGCAGTACCGCTAATCCCACACCAATGCCAAAGCCTGTGGCGAGTTGCCGTACAGAAGTAATGGACGGAATGGTTGTTGAAAATACAATTAATGCTGATGTTTTAGAGGCACGTAAAGGTGTGGTTGAGTTTTTATTAATAAACCATCCTTTGGATTGTCCTGTTTGTGATCAAGCAGGTGAATGTAGTTTACAGGATTTGAGTTACGAACATGGAGCAGTGAATACACGTTATGAATTTCCACGTAGGGAATTTGAACGCATTGATATTGGTAAATATGTTCAGTTACACATGAACCGTTGCATTATGTGTTTCCGTTGTGTAAAGGTTGCCGAACAATTAACAGATAATCGTGTACATGGTGTGATGCACCGTGGAGATGCTGCTGAGATTTCTACATACATTGAAAACATCATTGAAAATGATTTTTCAGGAAATGTGATTGATGTTTGCCCGGTTGGAGCGTTAACTGATAAAACCTTCCGTTTCAAGAGCCGTGTTTGGTTTACAAACCCTGTAGATGCCACTTGTGATTGCAAAAAATGTTTGGGTAAAGTGCGTTTATGGATGAAAGGCGCTGATGTTCTTCGTGTTACTGGCCGCAAAGATATTTGGGGCGAAGTGAATGAATTTATTTGCAATACCTGTCGTTTTGAAAGAAAGAATGTTTCTGACTGGAAAGTTGAGGGCCCTTCTCAGATTCACAGAGCTAGTGTGATCTCGCAAAATCATTATAATAATTTAAATGAATTGAAAGTGCAGGTAATGAAACAACAAAGAGCACTTGGATTTATACCATTTGATAAAAGACCATAATTAAAATTCGATCTACGTAGATTGACAGTTTTGTTAGTTCTATCGAAGTTGAGAACATAAAAGAAGAATTGAAATAAAATATATGACAGCATTTTTAATATACAAAGCCCTCATGTGCATAGGAGTATTTATTCTTTGCTTGGCAGCGGCAGCATACTCTACGTTATGGGAAAGAAAATTCGCTGCGTTTTTGCAGGATCGAAAAGGCCCAAGCCGTGCAGGTTGGGGCGGACTATTACAGCCAATAGCAGATGGGGTAAAAATGTTCATGAAAGAAGAGATTATCCCAAATGTTTCTAACCGATCTTTATTTATTTTGGGACCATGTATTTTTATGATCACTGCAGTAATTACAAGTTCTGTTATTCCATGGGCAAAACCGGTAATGATCGGCAGTCATGTTTACGATTTACAAATTACTGACATTAATATTGGTGTTATTTATTTATTAGGTGTTGCGTCTATTGGTGTTTACGGAATCATGATTGGAGGCTGGGCATCCAACAATAAATTTGCTTTATTAGGTGCTGTTCGCGCTTCTTCTCAAATGATTAGTTATGAAATACCAATGGGAATTGCCCTAATTGCGTTAATCATTTCTTCAGGAGGTTCATTGAGTTTAAAAGAAATAGTAGAAGGTCAGGATGCTGGCTTTGCTAATTTTGTATGGCAACCTTTAGGATTTTTAATTTTCTTTATCTGTGCATTAGCAGAAACCAACCGCGCCCCCTTTGATTTACCTGAGTGTGAAACAGAATTAGTAGGAGGTTATCACACAGAATATTCATCCATGAAATTAGGTTTATACTTATTTGCTGAATATATCAACATGTTTATTTCTTCAGCAGTATTAGCAACTCTCTACTTTGGCGGTTATAATTTCCCTTTTGCACATGAACTTTACGAGAAACTTGGATTGGCAGATGGTTCTGTGTGGATTTCCCTGATCGGATTCGGTGTACTGATCGCAAAGATCTTTGGTTTTGTTTGTTTGTTCATGTGGATCCGCTGGACATTACCCCGCTTCCGTTATGACCAGTTAATGAACTTAGGATGGAAAACGTTATTGCCATTGTCGTTATTTAACCTGGCTTTAACAGTAGTAGTAGAATTTTTCAGAGGAAATATTCATTTTTAAAATTAGTGACAATGCAATTAACAAATAGAAAAGTAGTCGTATCAAATAAAGAGCAAAGTTTTGCTGAAAGATTGTATTTGCCGGCGATTATAAAAGGGATGATCATTACAGCAAGCCACTTGTTTAAGAAGTCTCCAACCATTATGTACCCTGAACAAAAGCGCCCAATTGCTCCAGTTTTTCGTGGACAGCATGTGCTGAAATTGGATGAAAATGGAGCAGAGCGTTGTACCTCTTGCGGAATGTGCGCCATTGCCTGCCCTGCAGAAGCAATTACCATGACCAGCGGCGAGCGTAAAAAAGGGGAAGAACATTTGTACCGTGAAGAAAAATATGCAGCCACTTATGAAATAGATATGCTGCGTTGCATTTTCTGTGGTTTATGTGAAGAAGCTTGTCCGAAAGAAGCTATTTTCTTAACAGACAGGTTGGTTGATACGGAATTTGAACGTAAAGATTTTATTTATGGGAAAGACAAATTAGTGGAGAAAATTGATAAGCGGATTGATGTTTCAATAAGGCAAACGCCTGAAGTGTTAGCCTTCAAAAAAATCCCCGGATTAAAGCATAATGAGTTATTTGACAAAAAATTAAACAAAGGAAACAAACACTAAACTATATATATGTTAGGATACACAATTACACAATGGCTTTTCGGAATTTTATCTTTCCTGGCTATTATGTTCGCGCTCATGGTGGTTTTTACAAGAAACCCCGTTAATTCAGTTCTGTATTTGGTTTTAACTTTCTTCTGTATAGCAGGCCATTATTTATTATTAAATGCCCAGTTTTTAGCCATCGTGCATATCGTTGTTTACGCAGGAGCCATTATGGTATTGTTCTTATTTATTATCATGCTAATGAATTTGGATGCTGATACTGAGCCGCAAAAACATATTGGCACTCGTTTTATAGCAGGTATTGTTGGCGGTGTTTTATTATTTGTAATGGTTGGTGCATTAAGAGGCGCCGAACAAATACAACTGGTACAAACAGGCTCTTCCCAAATTGGATTGGTGAAGAATTTAGGTAAGGTTTTATTTTCTGAATTCTTATTCCCTTTCGAAATCGCTTCCATTTTATTATTGGCTGCACTGGTTGGAGCCATTATGATTGGGAAACGCGACACTAACATTAACTCAAAAGAAACAACTAATTCATAAATCTTAAATAGTATGCTAAACGGAATTCCTATTAATTTTTACATCATGTTAAGCGCTGTGATTTTTATCATTGGTGTAATTGGCGTAATGGCGCGTAGAAACGCTATCATTATTTTTATGTGTATCGAATTAATGTTGAATGCAGTTAATTTATTATTGGTTGCTTTTTCAACCTTACATAACGATCCTTCAGGACAAGTGTTTGTATTTTTTATTATGGCTGTAGCTGCGGCTGAAGTTGCAGTAGGATTGGCTATCTTATCGATGGTATATCGTAATTTCAAAAGCATTGACATTGATTTATTAAGCAGATTAAAGAACTAGTATATGATTAAATTAGTAGCACTTATCCCACTATTCCCTTTATTAGGATTTATAATAAACGGTTTCTTTGGAAAAAAAATCAGCAAAAATGTATCCGGCTGGATAGCGAGTTTAGCTGTATTAGCATCATTCATTGTTTCTCTCCTGATCTTTATTGACTTGGAAGAACATAAAGAAATGACTTCTCATATTGTTCCTTTATTCTCCTGGATTAATTCAGATACCCTAAAAATTCCGTTTGAGTTTTTAGTAGATCCTTTATCATCGTGGTTTTTATTGATTATTACTGGAATAGGATTTTTGATCCATATCTATTCCATCGGTTACATGCATGATGATGAAGGGTTTTCCCGCTTCTTCACTTACCTGAATTTATTTGTATTCTTTATGTTGTTGTTAGTGTTGGGTAATAACTACCTGATCATGTTTGTGGGTTGGGAAGGTGTTGGATTATGTTCTTACTTATTAATTGGGTTCTGGTTCAAAAATACCGCTTATAATAATGCCGCTAAAAAAGCCTTTATTATGAACCGTGTGGGTGATTTAGGATTTTTATTAGGAATCATATTAATATTTGTGACTTTCGGAAGCATTAGTTTTGACAAGGTATTCACCATCGCTTCTAGCGGCAGCGAGGCAACCGTTACAGCCATTGCTTTATTATTATTTATTGGCGCCATGGGTAAATCAGCCCAGTTACCGTTATATACCTGGTTACCGGATGCAATGGCTGGTCCAACACCCGTGTCTGCATTGATCCACGCTGCAACCATGGTAACAGCAGGTATTTATATGATCGTTCGTTCCAATGTATTTTATTCTATGTCTGAAGACGCTTCTCATATTGTAGCCGTGGTAGGAGTTGCCACCGCTTTGTTTGCTGCGACCATTGGATTATTTCAAAATGACATTAAAAAAGTATTAGCCTATTCAACCGTATCTCAATTAGGCTTAATGTTTTTAGGATTGGGTGTTGGCGCTTACAGTTCCTCTGTATTTCACGTAACTACTCACGCGTTCTTTAAGGCTTTATTATTCTTAGGAGCTGGTTCTGTTATTCATGCCATGGGTGGTGAGCAGGACATGCGAAAAATGGGCGGTTTAAAAAAAGCATTACCCATCACTTTTGTTACTATGTTAATTGGAACAATTGCAATTAGTGGTATTCCGCCATTTTCTGGTTTCTTTTCCAAAGATGAAATTTTAGCGCACACTTATGAGCATAGCCCGACTCTTTGGTTTTTCGGACAATTAGCTTCTATGTTAACAGCCTTTTATATGTTCCGTTTATTGTATTTAACTTTCTATCGTAAGTTCAGAGGAACCCATGAACAGGAACATCATTTACATGAGTCTCCTAAAACAATGACAATACCTTTAATAGTTTTGGCTATATTATCAGTTGTTGGTGGAGTTTTAGGTTTACCTGAATTCTGGGGCGCAACCAATTGGATGCACCATCATTTAGATTCTATTATTGTTCAAAAAAATCCAAGCATCTTAAATCATACTAAAGAATGGACTTTGATGGCCATCGCTGTTTTATCTGCAGGAGCAACCATTTTCTTTGCCTACATGGTTTACATGAAAAATCAAATCTTACCCGAAGCCAATGATGCAAAATTAACTGGCATTAAAAAATTGATTTATAATAAATACTATGTGGATGAATTGTACGATTTTATTATTCGTAAACCATTAGATGGAATATCTGTCGTATTTTACAAATTCATGGATCTACAGGTAGTTGATGGGATTGTTAATGGTGTTGGAAGTGCCGTAACGGGAATTAGTTTTGTTGTTCGTAAAGCACAAACCGGGCATATCGGTTTATACATTTTCGGAATGGTTGTCGGTATCATCACCATTTTGTTTTTCACATTCATAAAATAATTTAAATTATAAAAGAAAATATATGTTAGTTGGATTATTAATTATTATACCACTTATTGCAGGGTTATTAGTGTTTTTCACAAAAGGAAACACGAGCAGAACGCTTGCTTTAAGTTTATCTGTTATTGAATTTATTTTATCATTGGTGGTGTTGTTTCAGTTTAAGCATAATCCGGAAAGTCAAAATTTAATATTGAACTGTTCTTGGATCGAATCTCTTGGAATACACTTTGCAGTTAGTATTGATGCGCTATCCATGTTAATGGTATTGTTAACTACATTTTTAGTTCCTCTAATCATTTTATCTTCATTTAATACTACTTACGAAAAACCAAATTCATTTTATGGACTGATCCTGTTAATGCAAATGGCATTGATCGGCGTATTTACCGCTAATGATGGATTCTTGTTTTATGTGTTTTGGGAGTTGGCATTGATTCCTATTTATTTTATTTGTTTAATCTGGGGTGGAGAAAATCGCGCTCGAATTACTTTTAAATTTTTCGTTTACACACTATTGGGTTCTTTATTTATGCTGGTTGGATTCATCTACTTGTATAATCATACAGGTTTTGATACAGGTATTAAATCATGGGCCATTACAGATCTTTACCAAGCTGGTAAGTCATTAAATTTAAGTCAACAATCATTTGTGTTTTGGTGCATTTTTTTAGCGTTCGGTATTAAAATGCCTGTTTTCCCTTTGCATACCTGGCAACCTGATACTTATGTGACTTCTCCAACTCAAGGCACCATGTTGCTTTCGGGAATCATGTTAAAAATGGGAACATTTGGTTTGATTAAATGGTTAATGCCAATGACTCCATTAGCTCTTGAAAAATGGGGTGGTGTTGCAATTGGCCTTGCAGTATTCGGAATCGTTTATGCATCCTGTATCGCCATCGTTCAAAAAGATTATAAGCGGTTAATTGCATATTCATCTATTGCACACGTTGGCTTAATCGCAGCCGGAATTTTATCCGCTAACCAACAAGGTATTCAGGGAGCAGTAATGCAGATGTTAGCACATGGTGTTAATGTGGTTGGTTTATTTTTAATTGCTGATATTTTAATGCGTCATACAGGTACTCGAGAAATGGATAAATTAGGCGGCATCAGAAACATGAATGGGAATTTTGCTGTTCTATTTTTAATTGTGATGCTGGGCTCAGTTGCTTTGCCTTTAACAAATGGTTTTGTTGGGGAATTTTTATTGATCAATGGCATCTATCAGTATGGCGCATGGATTGCCGCATTTGCAGGCTTAACGGTTATTTTAGGCGCTGTTTACATGTTGCGCAGTTACCAGGCAATTATGTTGGGAGAGAAGAGAGATTCTGCCATTGCTTTTGGTTCCTTACAAAGTTCTGATAAATGGGTGTTATACATTATTTGTATTACAATCATTGCTTTTGGTGTTTATCCAAAACCATTAAATGAATTAGCTGAAGAAGGAACGAAATTAATAATGATGAATTTAAAATGATAAATTAAAAATCATTAATACATCATTTAACATTCAAAATTTAACATTCAAAATTTATTAAAATAGTATGAAAGGTCTTTTTATCATTAGCGGATTAGGAATTTTAGCCATGCTGGCCGAGATTTTTAAATTCAAAAAACTTCTGTATCCATTAGTATTAATGGGAATATTGGCCGCTTACGCCATGAATTTCATGGAATGGAATAATAACTATGATATTCCGATGTTTGGCAATATGATTCGTTTTGATAATGTTGCTTTGGCATTCAGCGGAGTAATTTTAGTGACTGCTTTCTTTTGGTTCATATTAGCAAATGATTATTTTGAACATGATCATATCACCGACCATTTTGCCCTTGTATTATTCGCCTTGGTCGGAGCTTTAATGCTAACATCATTCAGTAACATGACAACCTTATTTTTAGGCATTGAAATTCTTTCTATTCCAATGTATGTTTTGGCTGCGAGTCGTAAAAGAGATCTGGCATCCAATGAAGCGGGATTCAAATATTTAATTATGGGTTCTTTTGCATCCGGATTTCTATTATTTGGTATCGCTTTAATTTATGGTGCTACCGGTAGTTTTGATTTAATGGCTATTCGTGCCTTTATATCTCATGCAAATGGCGATTTGCCCGCGTTCTTTTACGCAGGTGTTTTAATGGTATTGGTTGCCATGCTATTTAAAGTGAGTGCTGCACCTTTCCATTTTTGGGCACCTGATGTTTACGAGGGTTCGCCAACTGTTATTACTGCTTTAATGAGTACAATTGTTAAAACAGCTGCCTTTGCCGCGTTCATGCATTTGTTCCTGGTAGTATTTGGAGGCGTTAGTGAAACCTGGAGCATGGTGTTGGCTGTGGTTATTGCTTTATCATTGGTTATTTCGAATTTCACTGCCGCTGCACAACAAAGTGTAAAACGTATGCTGGCTTATTCCAGCATTAGCCACGCCGCATTTATGTTGATGGCTATATTGGCAAATAACAGAGGATGGGCCAGTATTAATGCAATTCTGTATTACTCGTTAGCTTATTCAATTGGTTCTATTGCAGCATTCACCGTTTTATATAATGTGTCTAAAGCAAGAAACAGTTCAAATATTGAAGCATTTAATGGTTTGGGAAAACGCCACCCTTTTATGGCAGCCTGTATGGTCATTGCTATGTTGTCGTTAGCAGGTATTCCTGTTACTGCAGGATTCTTTGCAAAGTATTTTGTATTCTCCGTATTAATAGGAACATCGTTCAAATGGTTAATTATTCTGGCCATTTCAACTTCAGCTGTAGGTGTTTATTATTACTTTAAAGTGATTATAGCAATGTATTTTAAGTCAGAGGAATCACCCGAAGAAGTAACCATGGAAACTTCTCATGTCCTATTATTAGCGCTCACAGCTTTGTTTACAATTGCTTTGGGCTTAGTACCTAATTACGTCATCGAAATTTTCAATTAGAACTTTCACTCAATTGAGGCTAAAATACAAGTTTTAGTCTGTTGAAATTTGACATTCATCGATTTTTATTTTATCTTTGTTCAAAACTGACTTTATGTTAATTAAAGAAAACAGCTCAATCTTAATTCCGGTTGATTTTTCAAAACAATCATTAATTGCTATTGAACAATCCTATAATTTAGCAAAATTCACCAAGTCCAAAATTATTGTGATGCATGCTTCTCCTAACAGTAATACTGAGCATGAAAAAGATCTGGAGGAAATAGTAAAAAATATTACGAAGGAGTGTGGTCAGCCTGCAGAATTTTTGAATCTGAAGGGCGACATCTTTGAGTTAATTGACAAAAAGGCGGAAGAGCTGGGTTGTGCCTTGATCGTTATTGGCTTAGATACTCAGGTTAGATTTAGGAGTTTTTTAGGCGGAACGAATGTAAGTAAATTTATACAGCATGCGCCTTGCCCTATTATTACAATGCGTTCAAAAGACAGCCGTAACAACTGTTCCAATATCCTAATGCCAATTGATCTTAGTGCAGAGAGTCGCGAAAAGGTTGGTATTACTGTTCAATTAGCCAAGTATTATAAGGCAACCATTCGTATTGTTTCTGTGTTTAGCCCTAATGATGAAAAATACGAGAATAATTTATTGCCGTATTTAAATCAGGTTAAAAAATACATTAAAGACAGAGGTGTGGAATGCACCAATAAATCCATAGCATCCAATAGTCCTGCCGAAGCTATTGTAACTTATGCTAACAATAACGATATCGATTTAATTGTGTTAATGAATAAAAAGGATCTAAGTATCGGTGAAATGATTGGAGGAGCAACTTCTATTAAAATAGTTGAATCAAGTAATGTTCCCGTGCTCTCAGTTAACCCAATGAAGCGTGAGAGTATTAGTAGCGGAATTCATTAACATCTGTATAATATACAAATCATAAGTTTCGGTTTATAATTTATTTAAGAGAAATTTCCCCTTCTTTACCACCTGTAATTTTATATAATTTATGAAACTCTTTAAAAGAATTATAGCAATTCTTTTCCTGCTATTTTTTATAGCACTTGCCACTGTATTTGTTACAGTAACTTTTTATAAAAAAGAACTGGCAAAAATACTCGTAAATAATCTAAAAGATTCCTATGGTTTGGTGCTTAAGGTAGAAGATGTAAATGTTTCATTTTTGAGCAATTGGCCAAATACCTCCATTCAATTTAAAAATGTATTTATCGCAAGCAGTCAAATACCAGATGAGCCTGTTTTGCTGGCTAATTCTCTTTCCCTTTCTTTTAATATCGAGAAGCTTTTGCAGAGGAAGTTTGAAGTACATTCTATTGCATTAAAAGACGGAGAGATCAGTCTTGTGAAAAACAAGTTGGGAGAAAAAAACTACGAGTTTAAAAAGAAAGACAGCATTACTAAATCAAATTCTTCCATTAATTTTGACATCACAAAAGTTGTTTTAAAAAATGTCA
Source organism: Bacteroidia bacterium (assembly GCA_014378485.1). Lineage (GTDB taxonomy): Bacteria > Bacteroidota > Bacteroidia > B-17B0 > Aurantibacillaceae > UBA4416. The sequence goes on along the minus strand of JACMNO010000030.1, from coordinate 83,274 downwards.
GGTTCCGTTTTTTAAATAAGCAATACAATAAGAAAATTGAGTTTACTTTCCTTGAAAATGTGGTTAAGCTGCATCAATATTCAGATGGTTTAGATGCTCATTTAACAGGTGATATACTTATTAAAGGGTTATTATTCAGGAAAGAGAAAGGTCCTTTCTTAAGTAATACTATGGCTACATTAAATTTATGGTCTCGCGTTTGTTATAACAGGAAAGAAATCTTTATCCATTCGCCTTCATATGCACAAATTGATAAACATCAATATGATCTTTCTGCGTTTATATCACTTAAAGACAAAAAGCAGTTAGCGCTAACAATTGAAGGAAAGAACGCCGAGTATCACCAGGTAATTTCCTTATTGAATGATGGGGTGAAAAGAGGATTGTCTAAAATTAAAATTAGCCAACCGGTACATGCAAAAGCGTTAATTATTGTTGAGATTGGGAAACAACAGGATCCGATAATTATTGTGCATGTCAATAGTTCTAAAAATAATATCACTATTGGGCATTCAGGAGTACCATATTCTGACGTATCCTTTAAAGCTTCAATTATTAGTTTGGATTCTTCTTTAACAAAAGGTGATGGTGATCATGCAAAAGTAATTTTAAAACCTTTCACCGGTAATGTTTACGACTTTCCTTTTAAAGGCACGGTAACAATTCATGGATTTACTAATCCGTTCATAGTTGTGAGTGCCAATCTTTTTGTGGATGCAAAAAACATTAAATTTAAAGTAGTAAAAGAATTTGTACTAACAGGAACTGCAAGTATTGATGTCGCTTATTCGGGCCCGGTCAATAAATTAAATGAAATTGAGTTTTTGGATAAGCCAATGAATTTGCATGCCAAGGTAAAATTTAATAATGTATGTTATAAAGAAAAAAAGAAACCGTATGTGTATTGTGTAAATGGGAAAGCAACGGTTTTAAATAGTTTTTTAAAATTTGATGATCTTTCTTTAAAAATGGATGGAGGGAATTTAAAATTGAAAGGTTCAGTTGACAATTTCACTAAATACTCTTTAGGGTTAGTTAATGGGTTTAAAGCAGTCTTAAGCGCTAAAACTGATCATTTCGATCTGACGGGTTATCTTAAAAAATCTGCTCAAGCTATGTCTTCTGAAGAAAAGGATCAATCCAAAATAGAAAAAGATGCAGCAAATGCTAAGATTGAAAAAAACGCAACGGATTTAAATGAAAGTAATTTTGAGTTTGATGTTTCGCTGGAAGCCAAAAAATTAGTGGTTAGGAAAGTAGAAGCTAGAGAGGCGAATATAAATTTGAATTATAAAGATAAATTACTGGATATTCGATCGCTTAATGCAATTACATGTAATGGAAACATTTTTTTAAAAGGCTCTGTTTATGATCTTCGAAAAATAAATGCCTCTGTTACTACTGAAAACATTAATGTGAACCAGTTATTTGATCAGTTTGAAAACTTTGGCCAAAAAGCAATTGAAAGTAATAACCTGCAAGGGAAGGTTTCGTTGGACGCCAAAATAAAAATGGATCTTGATGATAAAATGGAAGTAATTGGCAATTCAATATCTGGCCAAATTAATTTTAATATAAAAGATGGGCATTTACTGGATTACGAACCTTTGCAGAAAATTTCTACTTTTATTTTCAGAAATCGTGATTTCAAAGATATTTCTTTTACAGAGCTGCATGAAACACTATACATTGAAGGGTTTAAAATGGATATTAAGGAAATGGAAATTGCATCCAATGTTCTTAATCTTTATATGAGTGGAGTTTATCATTTCAAAGAAAATTCAAATATTAATATATTAATTCCATGGAGTAATCTTAAAAAAAGAGGAAAAAATTATATACCGGTTAATTCAGGAAAAAGTGCAGAAGATTCAAAAGGATTAAAGCTTAATTATTCAGGCTATCCTGGAAAGTTGAAGTTGGGTTTAGGGCATAGTAAAGAAAACCAATAGCGTGAGAGTTCGTTAAATTTTAACTCCAATGACAAGTATATCATCAACCTGCTCTTTGTCGCCTTTCCATGCATTAATAATGTTAGATAAAGCCAGTTTTTGTTCTAAGAATTCAAGATGAGAATTTTGAGTAATTGTTTCCTTAAATTGTTTGTGCATGAATTTTTTTCCGTTAACTCCACCAAACTGGTCGGGATAGCCATCAGAAAAAGTATAAATGCAATCGCCTTCCAATAAGTTAATTGAATTTGTATTAAAAGATTTGTAATCATGATAAAATCCGCAGGGCTGTTTGTCGGCCTTATATACAAGGAGTTCTTTTTCTTTCCCTGTTGTTCTTACGATATATAAAGAATTGTTGGCCGAAGCATATGTTAATACTTTATTCACTTTATCTATACAACAAACTGTTACATCCATACCGTCTTTACTTTCCCCAAAATTTCCATTTTGCTTTAAGGTGCTGATAATTTTGTCCCGCATCAGGTTTAATATCTGCCCGGGATCTTTCACTTGTTTCACTTCAATAATATCATCCAGATAAGATATACCAAGCATGGTCATAAAGCCTCCCGGAACACCATGCCCGGTGCAATCTCCTGTGGCGTAAAATATAAGGTTATTTTTTTCGTAGATCCAGTAAAAATCACCGCTCACAATATCCTTTGGCTGGAAAAACACAAAGCTGTTTTTAAAATGTTTATTGAATACTTCTTCGCTCGGAATTAATGACCGTTGAATACTCCGGGCATAATTAATACTGTCAGTGATCTCCTGTTTCTGACGAACAACTTCTTCATGTTTCTCTTCAATCAGTTCTTTTGATTTTGCAAGTTCCAAACGGCTTTTAATCTCTTTATATGTCAAACGATACCGGCTCCTGATAAGGAATACACAAAAGATAGCAACGGTAAGTGTTAGCAAACCACCATTGGTAACAAATTCATTCACTGTAAGCGGACTGTTTAAAACATAAAAAACAATATTACAGATAATAGTAGCTGCTAGTAATATCCATGATAATTTCTGTTCCCAAAGCACAAGCATTCCAACACCGATGAATAACACCATGTAGGCAAAGGCATGTTTCTGAAGATGGGGAATATCCATTAAACTCCACATATATGCGTTTTGAATAGAAATGCCCAGAACTAAAATAAATACACAGGTGTAAATGCTGACCTTTAAAACATTTTTTAATAAAAGCGAAGCAATACTTATTCCTGAAACACATAATCTGAAAATAAGAAAAGATATCCAAAACTGTGGTACACTTAAGTAATCTCCTAAAAACCACACCAGGTTTAATGCAATACCAACCCAGCATGCAATGGCATGAAATTTTTCGGTTGATTTATAAAACTCTTGTTTTACATAACTTTCCGGTATAGTAGTTTCTTCCATTAAAAATCTAAAGTACAAATAATAACCCGGAAAATAAAGATCAGGATAATCCGACTTTTAAACCGCAGCTTCTTTGTATTTCTCCATGAACTCCATTGATTTTTTCATCATTTCAGTTGAGCCTAAAAATAATGGAGTGCGTTGATGTAACTCAGAAATATCCAGTTCCATAATACGCTTGTATCCGTTTGTGGCCACGCCACCGGCTTGTTCAATTATAAAAGCTAAAGGGTTGCATTCATAAAGCAAGCGCAATTTTCCTTTTGGAGATTTAGTAGTAGTTGGATAAATATAGATACCACCGGTTATTAAATTACGATGAATATCGGCAACTCCCGAGCCAATGTAACGGCTTGAATAAGGGCGGGAAGTTACTAAATCTTCTTCCTGACAGTATTTAATATATTTTTTTACACCTTCAGGAAAATGAAGGTAGTTTCCTTCATTGATTGAATAAGTCTTGCCATCAGTTGGCATTTGCATATTTGGATGTGATAAACAGAACTCGCCAATACTTGGATCAAGTGTAAATCCATTCACCCCTTTACCGGTGGTGTAAACCAACATGGCAGAAGATCCATAAATAATATATCCCGCAGCAACCTGTTCAGTTCCGCGTTGCATAAAATCTTCGTAAGTTCCGGGGCCGTTCAGGCTGGTACGACGGTAAATAGAAAAAATGGTTCCGATAGAAACATTCACATCAATATTGGATGAGCCATCCAGTGGATCCATGGCAACAACATATCGGGCGTTTTTTGAAATATCTGAATCAATTGGAATAATGTCTTCGTTTTCTTCGCTGGCAATGGCGCAGCATTCGCCTCCTGCTTTTAAAGCTGCAATGAATTGATCGTTTGCAAAAACATCAAGTTTCTTTACGCGCTCCCCTTGTATATTGGTATCACCCGTTTCACCCAAAATTTCAACAAGTCCGGCTTTAGTTACTTCACGATTTACAATTTTAGCAGCAATGGCTATATCTCTTAATAATCGGGAGAGTTCACCTTTTGCGAATGGAAAATCGTTTTGTTTTTCGATGATGAACTGGCCTAATGTTTTTGCGTACATGGATTTATAATTTAAGTTTGAAGTGCTATTTGTTATATTTTTTTAGCCTTGCGGCATTTACAAATGTAAATTTATTAATTAATATAAAAATAAAAAAGTGCTCTGTTTTAGAGCACTTTTGTTATATAATTATATGATAAGTTTACTTAGTGTACTCGTCTTTTAAAAATTCATGCCAGTCACCTAAATTCGAAATTACTTGAATTTGGCGGTAGTTGAGATGAAACTGCTCCTCATTTTTCTGCGAATTAAGAATGTTTAATCTGTACTTATCAAAATTGGCCAGGGCAAACTTCTCTTCAGCACTCAATGATTTACCGCTAAATTCCTTATCACGCAGGTCATTGATGCTTTCAGAGCCACCAATATCTTCTTTGGTAAAAAATCGTTTTGCTATATCATTCTTAAAGTCCATCAAATCAAAGATATGAAACGAATTGACTAACTTCGTATATTAAACCAACCTGTTGCTAACAAAAGGATGTTAAAATCAAAATATATAATTCACCTGTTTGTTTTCACTTATCTTAGTATTAATGCAGTTGCTCAACATGAAATTAGTAAATATGAAATACGGTGGGCGGTTTTCCATCCTTTAGCAGCTATTAAAATAAAAGTCCGTTTAAAAAAAGCGATGGTCATTTACCATGAGGTGAAGAACACGAAGCAATTAGATAATTTTGAGAGCGGGGGCAATCTCGATGCATTCAGGCATTCCTTTACCATGGCTTATTTAGCGCAGCGCATCAGAATCAGGAAACTCAGAAAGTTGGGAACGGCCCATGAAAAAGGAAATAAACGACAGTTTGAAAAACATAAAACCGAACATGGGGAACGCGCAGATAGCCTGGCATGCGAAATGGATCTTCGAAATAACGAGCTGGGTTTTTTTATTGGTTGCAATAACCGAAAACTCTCAAAAGAAGAATTGAGAAATATAATAATTGGACAAATTAAATCGGGAAATGCATGGTGCCTCAAAAGAAACAATAATAATGAATATGTCACCTGCGATAATAATCCCGTTTTAATGGAAAATTTCCGTGAAAAATGGTTTGTTCCTAAATGTTTGACGAAAAGCAATGAGTAGTTTAAATCACTAGTAAACAAGCCATTGAGTAATTTAGATAAATAACATTTTTTTTTGAATTTGTTCATAAGATTGAAAAAAAGCGTATATTTGCCGTCCATTTTGGAATAAAGCTATGGGTAAAAGTCAGTACAATATACAGTTTGGCGGCTTATCAATGGGTGAACACCAATTTGAATTTGATGTTGATGGTAAGTTCTTTGAACAATTTAGTGAAAGTGAAATAACCGAGGCCAATATACAGGTTAAGGCTAATTTAGTAAAACAGAATACGCTGATGCATATTTTATTTACTTTTAAAGGCACTGTAAAATTAAGCTGCGACCGTTGTTTAATTGATTATAATTGCCCCATTAGCGGACAAGAAAAATTAATCATTAAGCACGGAAATCCTGAAGAAAGCAATGATGAAATATTAGTGCTTAAGGAAGGATTGGAAGAAGCGAATTTTGCGCAATATTTATACGAATATATTGAGCTATCGATACCAAGCCGTAAAGTGCCTTGTGAAGATGAAGAAAATGATTGTGATGTTGATTGTGATGAAGAGACACTAGATAAATACAACGAATTAAAAGTAGAAGAAGAACCGAGTGAAAATCCTGAATGGGATAAATTAAAAAATATAAAGTTTAACAATAATTAAAATTAAATACCATGCCTAATCCAAAACGAAAACTATCCAGATCCCGTAGAGACTCTCGTCGTGCTACTTACAAAGCACCTCATATGACGATTGCAAAAGATACAACAACAGGTGAAGCACATTTATTTCACCGCGCACACTGGTTCGAAGGGAAACTTTACTACAAAGGAAAAGTAGTAATGGAAAAAGCAGTAAAAGCTTAATTTTTTTGAATACATACATTCAAAAAACCTTCTCGTGAAATCGGGGAGGTTTTTTTGTTTGAATGTCCTGCTGAACTGTCATTTCGAGCGGAGTCGAAAAGCAGCATCTCTGAGACCCTGAATCAAGTTCAGGGTGACGACGTAAAAAAAAATTAAATGCAAAATTCCTCAAAAAATAATAAAACCTGTGAACGTTGTCAACAACCATTTATCTGTAATCCCTTAAATATTGCAACATGCGGCTGCACTCAAGTTTATTTAACCCCGGAGATATTAAGTTATGTGGCAGCACAATATTCTGATTGTGTTTGTAATACTTGTTTGTTACATTTAAAAGATGAATTTTTAAACGCAAAATGATTTTCACTTCCTATACAAATATTATCAGTCCCTTGGGGTTTACTACCAGTGAAAATTATCAGGCGGTTTCGGATTCGGTAATTGGGGTCAAGAAAACGAAATTTTCTTTTTCGCAGGATAAATTTTGCGTGGCGAAGATTAGTGATGAGAAAATTCAAAAGCATCTTTCTGAAATCCAAAACAGCAGTACTCATACAAAATTAGAACAGCTTAGTATTTTATCTATTCAAGATGTAATTCAACAAAGTGGTATTGAACCATCGGATGATCGCACGCTGTTAATTTATTCTACAACCAAAGGAAATATTGATATCATGTCCTTCGATTTCGCTCAGGATGACAGATATAAAAGCATAGATCCAAAACGTGTTTATTTACCGGTTTTTGCACAACATCTACAGGAATATTTTAAAATGAAACATACTCCTGTTGTACTTTCAAATGCCTGCATATCTGGTATTTTAGGTATAATCATTGCCAAACGTTTTATTGAACAAGGTTTGTATGATAATATTTTGGTTTGTGGAGGAGATATTATATCTGAGTTCACCATCAGTGGATTTAAATCTTTTAATGCACTAAGCAATGAGCCAAGTAAACCTTTTGATGCAAATAGAACTGGGATAAATTTAGGAGAAGCAGTTTCAACAATTTTAATCACAAACAAAAAAGAATTAGCAACACCTTATCATACGCAAATTGTGAGTGGAGCTTCCGCTAATGATGCCAATCATATCTCTGGTCCATCACGAACAGGTGATGGTTTATTTCAATGCTTAAAGGAAATATTAAAAGATAATACGGATGATATAGGATTTATTTCGGCGCATGGCACGGCAACTTCATTTAATGATGAAATGGAATCGATTGCCTTCGAAAGAGCAGGTTTAACGCACGTTCCGGTTAATAGTTTAAAAGGTTATTATGGTCATACATTAGGTGCAGCTGGCGTTTTAGAAACGGTCTTATCTTTGGAATCAATGAAACATCAGCGCCTTATAAAATCAGAAGGCTTTGAAACAAAAGGTGTGACTGGAAATATTACCATGATTGAATCGCATCAATCAAAAACGTTTACTTCTTTTATTAAAACAGCATCCGGATTTGGTGGTTGTAATGCAGCGGCTTTATTCAAAAAAATTAAATAACACCAGACTTTAGTCTGGGGAAACAAGAAAAGTAAGATAAATGGGCTTTAGCCCTGACTAATAATAAAAATATGGCTTTTGTAAGAATATGGATACATGTTGTTTTTGGAACAAAAAACAGATTCCCTTATTTTACTAAAGATATAAAAGCGGAAGTGATTAACCACATCAAACATAATTCAATAAATAAAGAAATTTTTATTGATTGTATAAATGGCCACACTGAACATCTCCATTGTTTACTTGGATTAAACGCAGATATGAGCGTTGCTAAAGTAATGCAGTTAATTAAAGGAGAGTCTGCATTCTGGATCAACAAGAATAACATCACTTCAAGTAAATTTGAATGGGCTGATGAATATTATGCTTCATCGGTTAGCGAATCTATATTGAATAATGTCAGAAATTATATAAACAATCAAGAGGAACATCACAGAAGGACAACTTTTAATGAATAGTATGAAAACTTCATTAAAACATATAAATTTGAACATCATGGCTAAAGCCCTTTAAAACTAATACTTTACTAACCCCAGACTCAAGTCTGGAGTTAGTAAACAGAAGAGCAAACAATGAACACTATCACCTCATACGCGCACATAAAACATAACCAGGTTTCGGTTAATGGTTCAATTGTATTTCAATCTGGACCATTACTTAAGTTATCTGAGTTTTTAAGTGAAGCTTATAAATCTATTGGGTTGAGTTATCCTAAATTTCATAAAATGGATGCGCAATGTAAACTGGGTTTTTTATGCGCTGAATTTGCTTTAAAAGAAACTACTTTTTTAACTGAAAATGATTTATCAAAAACTGCCATTATTTTATCTAATGCCGCTTCGAGTTTGGAAACAGATCGCGTGCATCAGCATTCCATTAATGATAAATCAAATTATTTTCCTTCGCCGGCTGTGTTTGTTTATACCTTACCAAACATTACCATAGGTGAAATTGCCATTAAACATAAGGTAACCGGTGAAAACGCTTTTTTTGTTTCCGGGCAACTAGATACCGAACTATTGGTTAATTATATAGAAACCCTTCTAAGTAATGGTTCAGAAGCCGCTTTGGTTGGATGGGTTGAAGTGGATGGCGCCAGCTTCGAAGCCTTTATTTTTTTAGTGGAAAGCTCTAAAAATATAAATAAAAACAGTATTTTTAAAGCTCTTAATCAATCAAGTGTTATAACAATATATAATCAAACTAAATGGACGCATTAATCGAAAAGTTAAAAGGACAAATTATTGAACAGCTTAATTTAGCTGAAGTAAAACCAGAAGAAATTAATCCGGATTCTCCATTATTTGGAGAAGGTTTAGGATTGGATTCTATTGATGCTTTGGAGTTAATTGTATTGTTAGAAAAACATTATGGTATTAAAATTCAGGATCCTAAAGACGGAAAAACTATTTTCCAATCTTTAAGAACTATGGCAGAATATATCAAAGCTCAAGGTAAATCATAATCTAAATTGTCTCAAAAAATTTATATTACCGGTTTAGGAATGATTTCGGCTATTGGAAACAATGTGCCTGAATCTTTTTTATCATTGTCCCAATCCAAAACAGGCATTGGAAAAATCAATCATTTAACCACTCGTTATAAGGATGAATTTTTAGCAGGCGAAATTAAATTATCTAATTCTGATTTAGCAGATTTAGTAAAAGACAATAATCCTGCTTTAAACCGTAACTCCTACATAGCCATGTTGGCAGCTAAAGAAGCTGTTATCAATTCAGGCATCGATACAAACGATGGATTACGTACAGGTGTGATTTCCTCTACCACTGTTGCGGGAATGGGTAAAACAGAATTATACTACAAAGAGTTATTTGAAAAGGATGATCACCTGGATGTATTGGACACTCACGATTGTGGTGATAGTACCGAGCGCATAGCAGATTACCTTGGAAATGTAGATTATGTGACCACAATTTCCACAGCATGTTCTTCAGCAGCAAACGCTATTATGTTAGGCTGTCGCATGATAAAACATGGGCAACTGGATAGAGTAGTTGTTGGTGGTGTTGATGCCTTGTCAAAATTTACTTTTAATGGGTTTAATACTTTAATGATCCTTGATAGAGAATGGTGTAAGCCATTTGATGAAAATAGAAAAGGATTAAATTTAGGAGAAGGTGCGGCTTTTGTTGTGCTTGAAGGAGAAAATGCTTTGAATCTTCGAAAAGGAAAACCTTTGGCAGAAGTGGCTGGATATGCTAATGCCAATGATGCGTATCATCAAACAGCGTCATCACCTGAAGGTTATGGGGCAACATTAGCTATCAAACAGGCATTAACCATGAGTGGACTGAAGACTGATCAGATTGATTATATCAACATGCATGGTACGGGCACACCTAATAATGATTTATCGGAGAGTATGGCTACAGTTGCAGTATTTGGAAAACAGGTACCGAAATTTAGTTCAACCAAAGCATTTACCGGACATACATTAGCGGCTGCTGCAAGTATCGAAGCCGTTATATCCGTTTTATCATTACAAAACAGCATGATATTCCCGAATTTAAATTTTACAACACCCATTGCGGATATGAATCTAATTCCTGAAACTAAATTGGTGAATACACCATTAAATATAATTCTTTCCAACTCATTTGGTTTTGGAGGAAACTGTTCATCCTTACTATTTAAGAAAGCATAACATTTTGAGTAAAGCCTATATAAACGGAACTGGTTGCATCTCGCCACAAAACACGATAGATAGTGATTGGTTTTTTGACAGCATTAATCCTGCAAAAGGTGATTATTTTGATGCTATTGAACCTTCATACAAAGAATTTATTGCCCCTAATTTATTACGCCGAATGGGACGTGCCATTAAAATGGGCGTTGCCGCAGCTAATATAGCAATTCAGCAAGCTGAGACACAAAAAGTAGATGCCATTATTACAGGAACCGGTTTAGGATGTTTTGAAGATAGCGAACGTTTTTTATTGGCGATGCTGAATAACGATGAACAATTTTTAACTCCGACTTCTTTTATTCAGTCAACGCATAATACGGTTGGTTCTCAAATAGCCCTGATCATGAAATGCCATGATTATAATTTCACTTATGTTCACCGTGGTTTTTCTTTTGAAAGCACTTTACAGGACGCCTTAATGTTATTTGAAGAAGGTAAAGAAACAATCCTGATTGGAGGGATCGAAGAACATACGCCTAACTTTATAATATTAAACAGGAAGGCTCTTAAATTTCAGGAAGTATTAACTGATAGGCCTATCTGGAAATCTAGCACTCCGGGCATTCAAATGAGTGAAGGAACTGCTTTTTTTGTGTTGAATAAAACGAAAACAAGCAAAAGTCTGGCTAGTGTAGATGGAATACAGACTCTCTATAAACCAAAAACAGCAGCAGACATTCTGAATAAACTGGTCGCGTTTTTAAAACTACGTGACTTGTCGTTATCTGACATTGATGTGACGCTAATGGGTTTTAGCAGTGATGTGAACTTTGATAGCAAACTACAGGAATTACTACCTGCTATTGAAGAAGAAACCGTTGCCGCCTGTTATAAAAACGTTTGTGGCGAATATCATACAGCGTCAGCCTTTGCTATGTGGGTAGCAACAAAAATAATCGAGAAACAAAAGCTCCCAAAAGTATTAATGATTAGTGATAAAGAACCCGATTCAATAAAAAATGTATTAATAATAAATCAGTACTTAGGTATTAATTATTCTTTTACATTGTTATCTCAATGCTAAAGTTTTGGCCAACCACCATCATTTTTCTTTTTGGCCTTCTTGCCTTTTTTATTTTTCAATCTACATTTAATTTAAGTTTTTGGTATTTGATTATTTGGATGAAGCTATTTGCTATTATTCAATTTTGTGGCGCTTATTTCATTGGATTAAACTTTCATTTAATCTCAATCAATCGTATAAATACAAACGATAAAAAAGTAGTATTAACTTTTGATGATGGTCCGCATGCTAATACAATTAAGGTGTTGGAAGTTCTAAAAAAACATAGGGTAAAGGCAGTGTTTTTTATCATTGGAAAAAATATTGTAGACAATGAACGTATATTACAACAAGTAGTTGCGGAGGGCCACCAAATCGGTAACCATAGTTTTTCTCATCATAATTTTATTGATGTGTGGTCAACAAAAAAAGTAACCAATGATTTTGAGACTTGTCAGAAATTAATTGAACACTATCAACCTCAATCAAAATTATTTCGTCCACCTTACGGCGTTACTAATCCAAACATTGCTAAAGCAGTTAAAACTTTGGGTTTACAATCTATTGGTTGGAATGTACGTAGCTATGATACATCTATTAAACATGTAGAGAAAATAAAACAACGTGTGTTGTCTCAACTAAAACCAGGAGCCATTATTTTGCTGCATGATCGGTTAGATTTTATGCCTGAATTGTTGGAGGCTTTGATTCCTACTATTAAGGCGAAGGGGTATGAGTTTGCTAATACCATCTAGTAATTCAATCAATTTTTTTTGTAAATTCACTTAATGAAGCGATTTTCAATTATACTGTGTTTGTTTTGTTGTTTTGTTAATGTTAGCAAATCACAAAATTTAATACCTAATGGAAGCTTTGAAGATACAATAAGTTGCCCAGAAGTAGGCAATGTTACAATTATAGACGCACAATCTTGGAATAATAATGCTTGGTCTCCGGATTATTTTAACCCATGTTCAAATACCAATTCCGTCCCTTACAATTTTGCTGGATATCAATATCCAGCTGATGGCCTTTCGTATTCCGGCATTATTGCGTATACCACATTTTTCTCAAATCCTCAATGGACCACTAATTATAGGGAATACATCGGAACATTTTTAACCACCTCTTTATCAGTAGGCTCAAAATATTTTTTCTCTTTAAAAGTTTGTCTAGCAGTACAGCCAGACTTAATTATGAATTCTGCATCAAATAAAATGGGAGCAAGGTTTTCTATAGGAAACCCAGGATTATTGACTCATGATAATTATAGTGATATATGTTTCAACACTATCATAACTGATAGTATAAATTGGACATCACTTAAAGGTTCTTTTATAGCAGATTCTATTTACAACTATATTACTATTGGTAATTTTTATGACAATGCAAATACTCAAATTATTAATGTAATTAGTGATGTTGATTATTCTGCATACTATTATATAGACGATTTGCGTTTATCTTTGGACTCAATCTATGTTGGTGCAATAACAAATCTTAATAATTCAGAGTACAATTATAATAATATACATATGAGCCCTAACCCCACTTTCGATGTTCTAAATATAAATACTGATCGAGATTTTGAGAAAATAGAAATATTAAGTATCTCAGGGAAAATATTGTTATCTGAATATGTAAAGAATAAATCCTATCAATTACAGTTACATAACCTTGAAGAAGGCATTTATTTTGTAAAAGTTACTTATATTAATAAACAAAGTGTAACTAAGAAGCTTGTTAAACAAAACTAATAAGGACTTTGCTTTCTGATTAATTTCCCAAACAGATTCGGAAAAAAACGTTTTATTTTTACAACTAATAATTCTTTTCCTCCAACAAAAATTTCTTCTTTATTATTTATAATGCCTGCAATAATTTGTTTGGCACATTCTTCAGCACTCATTGCATCTTCATGACTAGGATCCATTTCATTATGAGTTTTACCAGCACCTGTTTCAGCATTCAAAGAAACATTTGTTTTTATTTTTCCCGGACAAACTATTAATACACTGATCCCTTTTTTTTCTGTTTCCAAACGCAAACTCTCGAAATAACCATGCAGGGCATGTTTGGCGGCAGAATAAGATGATCGTAAATAAAAACCAAATTTGCCCGCAATACTACTGATCACAACAATTTTTCCTGAACCTTTCTTTAGCATATGTGGTAATACCGCTTTTGATAAATTAACTGTACCAAAATAATTAATTTCAAAAAGAGAGCGTTCAGTTTCTGCTGGGGTTTCAATAACTGAGGAACGTTGGCTTTGTCCGCCATTATTAATAAGAATATCTATTCTTCCGAATTTAGAAATGATTTGTTGAGCATATTCGTTTGATTTACTTGTATCAGATAAATCTAATGGAAGTATGAATGAATTTTTATCATTTAAGTTAGCCTGTTTAGCCACTCGCAATAATTCAGTTTCTCTTCTCGCAGATAAAATAATAATGGCCTGATGTTTAGCACATTCAATCGCCAGTGCCTCACCTATGCCCGATGATGCGCCTGTGATCCAAATGACTTTATCTTTTAAATTCTTCATAGTTTCTCAATCAATTTAATTACTTCCTGCGTTTGTATTTCCCTTATACAATGACAGTCCATGCTTTTTCTGCAATCACTACAATCTTTATTTAATACTAAATAATTTGCATTCTTACCAATTGGTTTCCATCTTCCCGGATGAATTGGACGCATAGGTGCATATAAGCCAATGGCTTTTTTACCCAAGGCTGCCGCAATATGCAAAGGGCCAGTGCTAGCTGCAATCAACACATTACAGTGATTAATAAAAGCAATAAATTGTTGCAGGGATAATTTACCGGTAAGGTTAATTGCTTCAGGATGTTTGGTAATTAAATCTTTCACTAGTTCACCTTCCTGTGCAGTGCCGCTTATAAAAACCTTGTATTTTGTTTTATCTAATTGAGAAATAAGATTTGAAAAATTGCTTAACCCCCATTCACGAGCACTACCTTTTGATTTAGGGTGAAGAATTATATTGATTTTATTGGAGTCAATTAAATCAGCATTAATTTTTTCTAGTAACGGAATTTTAGTAAAACCATAAAAAGTTGCCAGGTCTTCCAAACTGAATTCTCTCTTGATTTCAAGTGGTACTAATAGTTTAGTATTTAATTGTCCTTCATGTAGCTCAGAATTTTTACGGGATAAGGATATTTTGATGTTACAGGTAAACCAATGCCATAAACGATTTGTGGTACCAATCCTATTTTTAATGCCAGCTCTTTTAGCTAAATGAGCAATTTCTTTTACCGGAAAAACATGAATGATGTGTGTGGCATTCAATTTCTTGAAGGCTTCAATTTGTGCTTGTGCATTCAATTTTAAAATATCATCGTAGCTTACGAACTCGTCTACATGTTCTGATAAGCCAATCACATCTTTGGTATAATTTTTTCCCAGGAAAATAATTTTACTTTGAGGAAGATATTGTTTAATAATTCCCGCCATAGGCAGCGTTAATACCACATCGCCAATACTATCGGTTCGGCTGATTAATATGACCGCGTTATTTTGCAAGTGCCTGTTGTTTATAAAGATCTCTGATTTTTTTATATTTTAAATAGGTAGCATAGGCTGAAATTTTTGAAATTAAGTAACCTGCTTTTCCATCTAAAAAACCCAAATGTAAAATATAATGATCTATGAATTTAGCAATGGGGTTTGCAATCATTTTGTAAAAGGGCGCTTTTTTTTTCGCTTCTACAAAAGCTTTGGAAGCAATATTGGTAAAATATTCTACCTGCTTATAATGATCGTTTAATGTATAATAACTGTAATGCAGAATATCCCCTTTAAGCTGCTTTGTATTTTTATCACCTTCTTTTAATTCATATTTATCATGCGGATTAACACCTGTCCATGAACCCTTTCTACTGTCCCATAAACGCATTTTTGAATCGGGATACCAGTTGCAATGCCTTACCCAATGCCCACAATAGTTGGTTAAACGATTCATATAATAACCATCGTATGTCCAGTTTTGTATTACTTCTATAATAGACTTTTTTAATGTTTCATCCAAGGCTTCATCAGCATCCAATGACAAGATATGTGGATAGGTTGCATAAGTAATTGCACGGTTTTTTTGCTGAATATGTCCGTCAAACGAATGCTCATAAAACTTAACACCATAAGAAGCACAAATCCCTTTGGTGTTATCTTTGCTGAAAGAATCAAGCACCACAATTTCATCGGCAATATCTTTAACCGATTCAAGACAGCGGGCAATATTTTTTTCTTCGTTGAAAGTGATTATGACAACTGATAAATGAGGCATGATGTAAATTTAATATTTGTATAGAAACAAACGAACTTAATCTTAAATTTGTTTTATGAAAACCACTACCAATAGTGCAGGCATTAAACCACTGATTTTGTATGCACTTATACTAAGTGGGTTAGTTGTTGTAGTCTACATAAAATTGTTTTCAGCAAATTTTATCAGTTGGGATGATGGTGAGGTTGTATTATATAATAATGATGTTCATCAGTTTGATATCAGGGCTTTTTTTACCAAATATTATGTGGGAAATTATGCCCCTGTAAGTATGATTGGTTTTGCAATTGATTGGCTGCTCTTTAATGGAAATGCTGCAGGACACCATGCTATGAGTTTGCTATTTCATATTGTGAATACCTTATTGGTTTTCCAATTGGTAAATCTTATTTTAAAAGATAAAGTTAAAGCGGGTGTTTGTGCTTTGATATTTTGTTTTCACCCATTGCAGGTAGAAACAGTAGCCTGGGTATCTGCAAAGAATAACCTAGTGTATAGTTTGTTTTTTTTATCAGGATTATTGTATTACGCGAAATTCTTAATTAATAATAAGAAGAATTATTATATATATGCCCTGGCGTTTTTTGTTTTGTCAGCATTAAGCAAGCCATCTGCTATTTGTTTTCCATTAGTATTACTTTTACTGGATTATTTATTGGAAACAAAATCAGATCTCAAATCTAGATTAATTAATAAAATTCCTTTCCTCATCATTGCGATAGCATTTGGTATAGCAACCATTTATACCAGGACCGAAGATAAATTCATCAACCAGAATCATGCCTACGCTTTTCATGAAAGGATTGGTTATGCCGGTTATGCTATTTTACAGTACCTGTACAAGTTTTTGATTCCAATAAATTTATCTGTTATTTATCCGTACCCGCAAAATAAAGTACTCAGCACTGTAGTTGGATATGGCATTATTGTATTGCTATTATTTGTGTCTTATAAATTCTTTAAGTCAGGGAAAGTTTTGGTTTTCGGTTTGTTATTTTTTATAACGAACCTGCTATTGGTTTTACAGTTCCTTCCGTTTGGAGAAGTATTAACGGCTGATCGTTACATGTATCTTCCTATCATAGGACTATCGATGGTTTTATTATCTGTTTTTCCTCCAAAAGAAAATGCATTAAAAATAATTGGAGTTTCTCTAACTCTTATTTTCGGTACGCTCACATTTGTGCGCACCGCCGTTTGGAAGAATAGTATTTCTTTGTATTCTGATATCGTTATAAAATACCCCCATTCCTTTGTGGCCTTAAATAGTTTAGGTGCTGAATACATGCTGAATAAAAATTACGATATGGGACTTCGGTATTTAAATGC
This sequence comes from Bacteroidia bacterium, assembly GCA_014378485.1. Taxonomy (GTDB): domain Bacteria; phylum Bacteroidota; class Bacteroidia; order B-17B0; family Aurantibacillaceae; genus UBA4416. The sequence goes on along the minus strand of JACMNO010000030.1, from coordinate 66,049 downwards.
TGCTATCAATGAAAATACGGAGTATTATAAGGGCTATTACAACAGAGGTTTATTATATGCGCAAACTGATAGAATGAAGAAAGCATTGAAGGATTTTGATAGGGCGATTGCCTTGAAACAATATTCCAAGGCTTATGTGGCGCGTGCCAATGTATATTATAACCTAAAGGATTTTCCTAAGGCGATGAATGATGCTGAATTTGTTTTAAAAACTGATCCTGATAATCCTAATGCAAATTATGTCATGGCAAATTGTTTTGATGATTTGAACCAACTTGATAAAGCATTAGTTTATTATAACAAAGTGCTTATTGCGAAACCAGAAAATCCGCTTTATTACATGAGAAGAGCTATCGTATATGGCAAGATGCAGAAATTTGAATTATGTATGCAGGATCTTGATGTTTGTACGAAGTTGGATGCTGATTACGCTGAAGCTTATTATTGGAAAGGAGTTGTGAAAGTAAATTTAAAACAGAATCCTTGTGCTGATTTAAAACGAGCAGTTGATCTTGGATTTTCAGCAGCGCAACAACCTTTGGCTACTTATTGTAAATAATAATCAATCTTATAAACTCAAATTTCTTTTCTAAATATCTGGCATCATGAACATAAAAGCTTTAAATACCTGGATCACCAAAGATAATGAACCTTTGATTATTGCCGGCCCCTGTGGGGCTGAATCAGAGGAACAGATTATGCAAACTGCTAAAGCACTTTTAGAAATTAATAAAATAAAATTATTCAGGGCAGGTATCTGGAAACCACGAACGAGGCCAAATGCGTTTGAAGGAGTTGGCGAACCTGGTTTGGTTTGGCTTACTAAAGTTCAAAAACAATTTGGCTTAAAAACAACCGTTGAAGTGGCTAATGCACAGCATACAGAGCTGGCGTTAAAACATGGTGTGGACGTTTTATGGATTGGTGCCCGAACAACTGGTAATCCTTTTAGTGTGCAGGAAATTGCGGATGTTCTTAAAGGCGTTGATATTCCTGTCTTTGTTAAAAACCCGATCCATGCCGATATGCAATTATGGCTTGGAGCCATTGAGCGCTTTTCCAATTCAGGAATTACTAAACTTGCTGCCATTCATCGCGGTTTTCATTACGCCGGTAAAACAAAATACAGGAACAAGCCTTTGTGGGAAATTGCCATAGAACTCAAAACATTATTACCTGAATTACCAATTATTTGTGACCCCAGCCATATTTGTGGTAATAGGGAACTGATACCGGGTGTTGCCCAGAAGGCTTTGGATTTAGATATGAATGGCTTGATGATTGAATCACATATTGATCCTTCAGTTGCGTTAAGTGATGCTCAGCAGCAATTAACACCTTCCGCTTTAAAAGAATTATTGGATCAATTGATCTACAGGAAAACGTCTTCACAAAATCCTGAATGCCTTGATAAATTAATACAATTCAGGAACATGATCGATGAAGTGGATGATGAACTGATTAATGTTTTGAAAAAACGAATGACTATTATTGAACAAATAGGTCAGTATAAAAAAGAACATGACATTACCATTTTTCAACTGGAGCGCTGGCAGGAAATTTTGCGTACACGTTCTCAGTGGGCTGAAAAGCTAGATATACCAAGAGAACATACAGAAAAATTGTGTCAATTGTTACATGAAGAATCTATCCGCATTCAAACGGAAATAATGAATCGCAAATAAGAGTTAATCAGTAATTCTTTTCCCTAATATGATTAAGCCTCTTTCAGCATCAATCATATTTGCAATTTTCGGTAAGTGTGCCCATTTATCGAAACCCATTTTATAAAATAGTTGTAAGCTTGGTTCATTGTGATCAAAAATAAAACCTAAAAGAGTTTTAATATTTAATTCTAAACAAACATCAAATGCTTTTTGTAAGCATATTTTCCCCAATCCTTTTCCTCGGGCACTTTCTTCTAAATAAATACTTACCTCCACCGTTCCATCATAAGCAGGACGGCCATAAAACGAGTTAAAACTCATCCAGCCTGCATAAACTCCATCAACTTCAACAATCCACAATGGTCTGCGATTTTCACTGTGTACATCAAACCAAGCTTGTTTACTTTCAATAGATACTGGTTCTAAATCGGCGGTAACTAAACGCGAGGGAATGGTTGAATTGTAGGTGGAAACGATTCTTTTTAAATCATTCTCTTGAGCATGTGTAAAAGTTATTTCCATTTTTCTGTCTATTTAAAACAAACTCTAATAAATTTTTTCAGTGCAGCGTTACTTGCCCGTGGACTTTCTAAAAACCCCATATGTCCGTCATGCTCTAAATAAAGAATATGTTTGTTCTGTATCATTTCACTTTGTTCCAGCAATTGCCCACATGGCAGAACATTATCCAACTCCCCAATCACCATCATAATAGGATAATGCGCCATGCCTAATATCATATCACGGTTAGGCCGATCCTTCATGCCTTCCAGCGATGCAATAATAGATTGTTTAGAAGTTTTAGCCGCTATTTTTTGAGCAAAAGCAATTTCTTCTTTTAAGTATTTTGTATTTTTTGCAGCAAATAAATTTTTGACAACCTCTGTGGTGAATATTTTATGATTCGCCTTCACCACTTTAATGGAGCGGGTTCTGTCTCTTTTTTTTTCTTCCGAATCGGCAAAAGCAGTTGAATGATATAAACACAAACCGCGCAAGGTATCAGGAAACAAATCGGCGAATGCTAAAGCCGCATAACCGCCCATACTATGACCAATGATTACATATTTTTTCAGCCGTAAATCGTCCATCACATGTTTAACACATTTAGCAATCAGTTCGGAAGTATGAACATAACCAAAACAGTCAGTATCTCCATGTCCGGGAAGATCAATAGCTATAACACGAAAAGATTTTGAAAGGCACTCAATAGTGCCTGCCCATATTTTGTGCGAGCCTAAAAAACCATGCAGCAATACTAAGGCTCTTCCTTTCCCAGTATCAGAAAAGGTAACTTTACCGTTCTTAAATTGCGTTGTTTTTAACATGTTTACTTTTTAAAAAAATCTTCTTCGCTGCTAATGTATTGCTTGTTTTTGGAGTGCGGATCAATAACATATAAAAGATTCAATTCATCACCGTTCTGCTGCGGAAAAAGTGTAGGTGCCTTTGAACTACTTTGATATTGCACCAAGCTGTCAAATCCACCGGATACGCGATTATCATTCAGAAATTTGGTATTATTCCAGTTCTTTCCAAGCATACATTTCCAGTAAACACCGTTTTCAGGAAGATTAGAGAACTCTACATAATAAGAATCTTTTAAATAAGAATGTTGTATGTACTGATTCGTTTTTTTATCAAACACAACAATAACGGCATCAAATGAACTGGAGTTATTTATTTGTAAACTATTGCTGGTGTCATAAATTTTAGCACTGCCAAAGTACCCGCTGTATGGTTTATCGCCGTTAGACAGCTTAATTGAAGAGTTTTTAATTTCAATCGGTGGGCTTTTCTTTTGTGGAATCAACTCTGTTTTTAATTCAGAGCCAAAGATAGAAAGTATTAACATCAATAAACCGACAGCAATAGGCGTAGCAAATAATACATATTTGTAATCTGTATATGGCGCAATTGTTTTTTCTTTAGTAGAAGCTGTTTTACTCTTTACGTGATGATAATGTTTTTTATAATAGTCCCTCCGTTTCAGATCCTCCTCTGAAACCGACCATTCTTTTTGACCGGACTGCCTGGAATTTTTTGTCTGAACTTTTTTTACAGGTTCTGAAAAATTAGCGTTGTCATAACGCGTTCTGGAGTGTGGGTTAATAAGTGTGTTGTAAGCCTTTAAAATGTGTTCAAATAAATGTTTTGCATTCGGATCATTCGGGTTTTTATCAGGATGATAAACTTTTGCTAGTTTCCTAAAAGCAGTTTTAATTTCAATATCGCTCGCATTTTTTAAAAGCCCGAGTATTGAATAGTAATCTGCCATTAAATGAGAAACCGTTACCTGATTGTTCAGATAAACATCTTAGATTGTTATTTAACTTTGTATGTTTTGGTTAGGTCATAATAACGCATTGCGTTTAAATTTAACCCTTTTACATTGTTAGTTAATAAACGGTAAGAGCCTTCATACCACAATGGAATCACAACAGCATCATCCATCAGCACCTGTTCAGCTTTCATAAAATAAGCATAACTGGTATCTTTATTGTTTGAATCACGTCCTTTTTTAAAGTACTCATCATACATAGAATTCTGATAGCGTGATGTATTAGGGAAACTGGATGCTTCAATATCGGCAGGCACCCCATCGCCTACAAATAAACTTAAAAAAGATTCAGGGCTTGGAAAGTCAGCAACCCACGCATCTCTGTAAATATCACTTTTTCCGTGCATCTGCAGATTATATTTTTGAACATTGGGTAATGATTCAAAATTAACATTGATGTTTAAATTTTCCTTTAACTGTTTTTGTAATTCAACTGCTACTGAACTATTTCTTGAATTTCCTGAGTTCACAATAATTCTTACTTCCGGAAAGCCTTTTGCATTAGGGAATCCAGCTTCATTAAGAAGTTTTTTTGCCTTCTCAATATCTAAATTATACCCCTTTATTTTTTTTATGTCATACCCAGTGAAAGTGTTAGGTGTAATGCCGTAAAAGGCAGCGCCAATTGCTTGCCCTTGCAATACATTATCCACAAGCTTCTCTCTATCGATCGCGTAATTGATTGCTTGTCTCACTTTTGCGTTATCAAAAGGTTTTTGCTTAGTATTAAAAACATAAAACTGGCTGTACATTTCTGGTTCTCTTTGCAATAGGGATTTTGGAGGATGACTTATAAACTCTTTAATGTTTTTTTCAACCACATCCTTAACCCTTAATGAAGGTAGGGTGTTGATAAGGTCAACTTTTTGGTTTTCAAAAAGAGATAATCCATCCTCAATAGAAGGTGTTATCAGCACTACAACAGAGTCAAGGTAGGGCAATGAATAACCAGCACTATCCTTTAAAAAATAATGTGGGTTTTTAACCAACACCACTTTTTCCTTAGAGGAAGATTGATCATACATAAACGGACCGGCACCCGTTTTTAGGTCTTGCCCATAAGCTTTGTTAGCCGTTTCATTAATAATTGCTGCTGCGGGATTTGCTAATAACTTTAAAAAGCTTAAACTTGGGTTAACCAATTCAAGTGAAAATGTGTACTCGTCAATGATTTTTATCCCTGAAATAGTATTTGTTTTTTTATCAAAAAACTCTGTTGCACCTGCTAACCGGCCTTTTAAAATCGTATTAAATTGATAATTATTTTCAGTCTTGGCAGACATGTTTTCTAATGTAAATTTTATATCCTTACTTGTAATTTCAGGTCCTTTTCCGTCTTTATAACATTTATCATCTTGAAAATGAGCGGCTTTTACTATGTGAAATGTAATAATTTTACCATCTCCGGAATATTCCCATTTTTCAGCTAGTCCAGGAGTTAATTCAAGGGTTTTTGCATCCAAGCGTACAAGACATTCATGTATTTGCGAAGTTACAAGCCCTTCAACTTGTGAGGTAATAGAGAGTGGATAGAGTGTGGCAATCTGATTGTTTTCAGCCATCACAAAAGTGCCGCCATTTTTACCGGATTGTTTACCATTGCCCTCAATATCTTTACAACCAAAAAATATTAAAGAGCTCACTAAAGCTAATATCGAAATGTTAAAATTCATAATTATTGAAATTTTTTACAACTGCCTAAATATAACAATTAATCGACTGTTTTTGAAATTTTACTGACTATTTACATTTTTTAAATAAATAAAGTGTTTTTTATTTTGTTTTTCTCAAATATCGTTTTAATATTGCAGGACTTTTCGCAGACGTGCTAAAACAAACTGACTATGAAACAAATTTATTCATTATTAATACTTTCCTTAATCTTTTCACTTAAAGGATTTTCGCAAGGCGGTGTTATTATATTAGAAGGAAATTACCAAGGTAAAAACCTTTATGTACAAAACCCTTTTGGTAGTGGAGGTGTTGGTTTTTGCGTAACGGAAGTTCTCGTTAATGGAAACATTACTACTGATGAAACAAATTCAAGCGCATTTGAAATTGATTTCAAACCACACAAATTAGCGATTGGTGAAAAAGTTGAAATAAAAATTAAACATAAAGAAGACTGCAAGCCTAAAGTCTTAAACCCTGAAGTTCTAAAACCTAAAAGTACATTTGAAGTAATATCAATGACGGTTGATAAAGATGGAAGTGTAAAATGGGCAACGAAATCAGAAACAGGGAAACTTGCTTTTGCAATTGAGCAGTTCCGATGGAACAAATGGGTGAAAGTTGGTGAAGTAGATGGTAAAGGTACCCCAACAACAAATGATTATACGTTTAAAGTTACACCACATTCCGGAAAAAACCAGGTGAGGGTCCGTCAAACAGATTATAGCGGTCAGCCTCGATTATCTAAGCCTGTTGACTTTGTCTCTGGTGAACCTGAAATATCATTTGCTCCAATAAAAGTTTCTAAAGACATTAGTTTTGTTGCAGGTGATAAACCTCACGATACCATGTATGAAATTTATGACCAATATGGTAATGTTGTAAAAAGAGGATTTGGGTCAACAGTAGATGCTTCCAACCTTGCTAAAGGAGGATACTTCTTAAACTTTGACAATAAAATGGAAGAATTCATTAAGAAATAAAATCTTACATAAATATTATAAAACGCCCCGAAAAACATTCGGGGCGTATTTATTTCCACTATTTTGATTTACATTTACGCTATGTATACAATCACAGTAAACGGCTCAAAAGAGTTCAAAACAGAACTTCACAAGCAAAACAAGGATGTTATTTCTGGCACACTGAATGGCACAGAATTTTCAGCAGATATTATTAAAGTAAGGGAAGGAATATATCATTTGTTGAAAGACAACATCTCCTATAATCTTGAGATCGTAAAGCATATTCCAGAAGAAAAAAAAATGGTGGTGAAGATCAATAATACCTCATACAGCCTTGATATTAAAGACAAATATGATGACTTGTTACATAGCCTTGGGCTTGATAATTTAGCAGCTAAAAAGGTAAATGACATTAAAGCGCCGATGCCTGGCATGGTATTGAATATATTGGTAACAGAAGGTCAGGAAGTGAAAAAAGGTGATCCTTTGATCGTTTTGGAGGCCATGAAAATGGAAAACATATTAAAATCACCTACTGATGGTGTGATTAAAAAGATAGCCATCACGAAAGGAATTGCTGTTGAAAAAAATCAATTATTAATTCAGTTTTAATTTCATTTTACAATGTCAGCTGGATTAAAGTCAACTTTAAAAATTAAATATTATGAGTGATAGAAGAGCTTTCTTTAAAAAAATTGGACTGTTGGGTCTTTCAGGCATCGCAACCAAATTAGTGAGTAATGATCAGCTATTAGCATTGGAAACCTTTGGTAACCAAAACCCTTCATCTGCTCCTTTCACACTGGCTCCTTTGCCTTATGCCTATAATGCATTAGAGCCTTTTATTGATGAGCAAACGATGACGATCCATTTCACAAAACATCATCAAGCTTACGTTAATAAATTAAACGAAACACCTTCTACCAACATTAACTTTCAGGTGGATGATTTAACAAAATGTAAACAACTCGATGCTACTACCTCAAGCGTTATCCGCAATAATTTAGGAGGCCATGTTAATCATACTTTATTCTGGACTTTATTGAAGCCAAATAAGGAAGCAAAATCAAATATTCCTTCCGGAAAATTAGCAGAAGCCATTAATAAGGAATTTAAATCGTTTGATGAATTTAAAAAACAGTTTTCTGAGAAAGCAACTAAACACTTTGGAAGCGGTTGGTGCTGGCTCATTGAACAAAAAGGAAAGTTGGTGATCACTACAACACCAAACCAGGATAATCCATTAATGAAAGTTGCCGAGCAACAGGGAAAAATCATTATGGCTTTCGATGTATGGGAACACGCCTATTATTTAAAGTATCAAAATAAGCGCGCTGATTATATTTTAAATTGGTGGAATATAGCCAACTGGGAAAAAGCGGAAGAGCTATTTAATAAAGCATAGAATTGTAAAAAACTGAATCCCGGTAAAGCTTTTATCCGGGATTTTTGTTTTCTCAATCTCGTCCTTTTTCGGTAAATTTGTTCCTTAAATTTTTACTATGTTACGTTCACATACCTGCGGCGAATTAAGATTATCTGACATTAACAAACAAGTAACCTTATGTGGCTGGGTTCAAAAATCCAGAGATTTAGGCGGCATGACATTTATTGATTTAAGAGATCGTTATGGCATTACACAGTTGGCGTTCAATGAAGAGATTGATAAAGATATGAGTGCGCACGCACGAAGTGTGAGCCGTGAATTTGTGATACAGGTATCAGGTTCAGTTATTGAGCGTGAAAGCAAAAATAAAAATAATACTACAGGGGAAATTGAAATATTAGTAAAGGAATTTAAAATCTTAAACGAATCTCACACACCGCCTTTTACCATTGAAGATAATACGGATGGTGGTGATGAGTTAAGGATGAAATACCGTTACCTCGATTTGAGAAGAAATGAAGTCCGGAAAAATTTGGAACTACGACACCGTATGGCCATTGAAACACGCAACTATCTGGATAAATTAAATTTCCTGGAAGTAGAAACTCCTGTACTGATCAAATCAACACCGGAAGGAGCACGTGACTTTGTGGTGCCAAGCCGCATGAATGAAGGACAATTTTATGCCCTACCACAATCTCCACAAACGTTTAAACAACTTTTAATGGTAGGTGGCTTTGACAGATATTACCAGATCGTAAAATGTTTTAGGGATGAGGATTTAAGAGCTGATAGACAGCCGGAGTTCACACAAATTGATTGTGAAATGAGCTTCGTGGAACAAAAAGATATTTTAGATACGTTTGAGGGATTGATCCGAAATTTATTTAAAACAGTAAAAAATATCGATATGCCTCATGTGCCACATATGACTTATGCGGACGCGATGCAGTATTATGGAAATGACAAACCTGATACACGATTCGATATGAAGTTCGTTGATTTCAAACAAGTGACATCAGCCAAGAATTTTAAAATTTTTGATGAGGCCGAACTGGTAGTAGCTATATGTGCCAAAGGTGCAGCAGAGTATACCCGCAAACAGTTAGATGAATTGACTGAATGGGTCAAACGTCCGCAACTTGGTGCAACCGGTTTAATTTATGCACGCCACAATGCGGATGGCACCATCAAATCAAGCGTTGATAAATTTTATAATGAAGAAGATCTAAAAGCATGGTCTGTTACCTGTGGCTCGCAGCCAGGCGACCTGATATTAGTGTTAGCAGGGCCTGAAGATAAGACGCGTAAAGCGATGAGTGAATTACGCCTTGAAATGGGAAGCCGTTTAGGTTTAAGAGATAAAACAAAATTTTCTGCATTATGGGTAATTGATTTTCCTTTGCTGGAATGGAATGATGGTGACCCTAATTTATTGGCATCCTTAGCAGGACGTTGGCATGCCAAGCACCATCCGTTTACTTCTCCTAAACCGGAAGATTTTAATTTATTAAAAACCGATCCGGGAGCTGTAAGAGCTAATGCTTATGATTTAGTGATTAATGGTGTTGAAATAGGCGGCGGAAGTATCCGTATCCACAATAAGGAACTGCAAGCACAAATGTTTGACCTGTTGGGTTTCACAAAAGAGGAAGCTCAAAAACAATTCGGTTTTTTAATGAATGCGTTTGAATTTGGTGCACCACCGCATGGCGGACTCGCATTTGGTTTTGATCGTTTATGTTCTCTATTTGGAGGAAGCGATAGCATTCGTGACTTTATTGCTTTTCCTAAAAATAATTCGGGACGCGATGTCATGATCGATAGTCCGAGTGAGATTAGTGATGAACAATTAAAAGAATTGAATATTACATCGGTTATCAATCACACGGTTGCAAAATAAATGAGTAATGTTAAAAGCTTAAGTGTTGAGGTGGTAAAAACAAACAAATGATCATAGTAGGACTTATAGCATTTTTAATCATAGGTATGATCTTAGGATTGATTGGTGGCGGTGGTTCGTTATTGGGGGTTCCGGTTTTAGTATATGTTATGTGTATTGATGCCGATCTGGCAACAACCTATTCTCTTTTTATTGTCGGAATCACTGCAATGGTAGGTGCCATTAGTTATGTGAAAAAAGGTGAGGTGAGCGCAGAGGCTATTTTAAATTTTGCTTTGGCTTCTGTTACAACTGTTTTTTGCATGCGTAAATTCATTATGCCCATTATTCCTTCAGAATTTAGTATTAATGGATTTGCAATTCAAAAAAATACGTTAATCATGGTTGTGTTTGCTTTACTTATTTTAAGCGCTTCTTATTCTATGATCATTAGCCGCAAACCAAATAGGATAAAGGATGTCAAGTGGAACGAATTTACTAAAACTCCTTTAGGTATTCCGTTTGTAATATTGTTAGGTGTTATTATCGGTTTGATTACAGGTTTCGTTGGAGCAGGAGGGGGTTTTATCATCGTGCCGGTATTGATGATCTTCATGCGCCTGAATTTTAAAAAAGCCATTGGAACTTCCTTATGCATTGTTGCCTTGAATTCAATTATTGGTTTTTTAGGCAACATAGGCCATCAAAATTTAGATTGGAAATTTTTACTTATGATTTCCTCAGTGTGTGGTATAGGCATCTTATTAGGAAGCGTATTATCCAATAAGGTTCCTAGCAAGAAACTAAAGCCGGCTTTTGGCTGGTTTACATTGGTTGTTGGAATTTTTGTTTTAGTTAAAGAACTATTCTTATAATGGCTAAGAAAGGAAGCGTATTAAAAAAAACTATCCTGCTTGCAGTACTGGCATTAATGGCGTTTGGAGCTTTTTGGGCATATCAAAATCTTTTAAAAAATAATGTTCATCTGAACGACAAAAAATTCACGTTTATATATATTAAAACAAATGCCTCATTTGATGATGTGTTAGATGAACTGTATTCACAAAACATCATTGATGATCAAGAGAGCTTTGAATGGATGGCCAAAGAAATGGATTTGCCGGAGAATATTAATTCCGGTAAATATAGAATCGATGCAAAAATGAGCAATCGTTCCATTGTGAAGATGATCATCAACGCTAAACAGGAAAAGGTAAAATTGTTTTTTAATTCCCAAATCCGAACAAAAGAACATTTCATAGATTATGTTTCTGATAAACTGGAAATTGAAAGATCAGAATTAGAAGAGTATTGCTCTGATGAAAATAAATTGAACGAAAAATATGGATTAAATAGCGAAAATTTTATGTCATTCATAATACCTGAATCTTATGAAGTAAAATGGACAACTCATATCGATGAATTATTTAATTTGTTAGAGAAGTCTTATTATAAAGTTTGGACGAATGAAAATGTAGCAAAAGCCAAAGCCATTGGTTACAGAGTTCCTGAAGTTGTTACACTCGCATCTATTGTGCAAAGTGAAAGTAATATTAAATCTGAACAACAAAAAATTGCAGGTGTTTACATTAACCGTTTAAAACAAGACATGCGTTTGCAGGCAGATCCAACTATTGTTTTTGCGAATGGGAATTTTGAAGTGCAGCGGGTACTTTCTGCTGATAAAGAAATAGATTCTCCTTATAATACTTATAAATACAAAGGATTACCTCCAGGCCCCATTTGTTTGGTAAATCCAACCACTATTAATGCAGTTTTAAATTACACGCATCACAACTTTACTTATTTTTGTGCTAACCCTAACTTTAGCGGAACCTCCTGTTTTACGAATGATTACAAAGTGCATATGAAAAATGCATCCGCCTACCAGGAGGCATTAAATAGAAAAGGAATTAAACGATAACTATGTTCAAAGAAAAATTAAATAAAAAACTCGCTGCATTGCTTTCAGAACATGGATTTGAAGAGCCATTGGAAATGCAATTAAAGTGTATTCCTAAAATAAACGGTGGTTCTGATGTTATTGGTATTGGGCCTGAGGGGTGCGGAAAAAGCTCAACGATTATTATTTCTGCCATTCAAAAACTAACAGCTGCATTTGAAGATGCGCCACGAGCCTTAATTATTGTGGCAGATGAAGCAAAAGTGTTGGCCATGCTTGAACAGTTTAAACTGTTATCTTACAATACTGATTTAAGAGCAGAAGCCGTTTTCGAAGGCGGAAAAATTGATAAACAAACTGAAGCCATTTATTTTGGAACTGATATTGTGATTGGAACCCCAAAAAGGGTAATGGAAATTTATTTCAAGAAAAATTTCAACCTCAATAAAATAAAATTATTTGTAATTGATGATGCTGAGATGGCAATCAAAAATGCAGCGCATGGGCAAATCGATCGAATGGCTTTGAGCCTCCCTAAATGCCAGCATCTGGTATTTGCAAATGAGTTAAACGAGAAGATTGAAAAGCTGATTGAGAAATTTATTGTTGCTCCAGTTATTGTAAAGATAGAAGCATAGGACGATTTCAGGCAAATATATCAGATTTGTCGTACGATTGCTAAATCTGACATTTAGATCTCATTCTTTAATAACTAGTTTTCTAATTACTTGCTTTCCTTCATCATGTAACTCTACCAGATAAGTTCCACTAACAAAGTATGAAAAATCGATATTTATTTTGGATTCAAATTTAGTAGATACGTAAACTATTTTTCCAAAAACATCATATACACATATTTTATAAAGAGTTGAATTGGCATTATCAATGTTTAATAAGTTTGTAACCGGATTTGGATATACAGAATAAATTTTAGTTCCTTTATCTTGAATAGATGTTGCGCTGCAATCTAATTTATTGATATAATCCCATAATACATTGTCAAACGCAGAAGCTGCTAAATTAAAACCACCAGCACTATTTCCTTGCCTTACCACTACTAAATTTTGACTAGGTACTACATAGATTTTTTGATCATTTTTACCGAGTGCACAAAACATGTCACTTGGCGCGTTAGACATTAAAGGTCCTGAAAAAGTAAATTGAATTTGAGGTGTCATAAAACTATTTTTCCCATTAAGCCACCATAAATAGCCGTAAGCCTTATTGAGATTTTGTGATGTGTTAATCATTGATTTATAGTAAGCAGTGTCTTTCATTAAAGTATCCGTATTCCAAATGCCTTTATTTAAGTTTAATAAGCCAAATCGAGCCATGTCTCTGGCTTTGCTATAATATATTTGTTGAAACCAAATTCCACTCATGCCTGTTTTAGCTTCTATCCAATTATTGGTAATAGCATTATAGGTTTGCCCCACAGCGTTACTTACAACGTCCTGAATTTTTTTATAAGCTCCTGTGTGGTATGCCCAACGTGTTGCAGTATCCGTTAAATACACTAGGCATGATTTCGCTGTATCTTCATTATTGCACGGCAGTGGTGGCAAATCATCTAAACCGCTATTCATTTTTAGCAGATGCCTTACTGTAATCATATTTTCTTTAACTAATGGTTCGTTTGTCCAGCCTGCGCCAATGTATTGAGATACTTTATTGTTTATATTGATGTATCCTTTTTGTTGCGCCATACCTGTAATAAAACTTGCTAAACTTTTACTAGCCGAAGCCCAGTACCATAATGAATCGCGGGTATAATTACCAAAATATTTTTCTAAAACACGTTTGCCATTCTTCAAAATAATAAGTGATTTAGTGTTTTTTGTTTGTAAATAATTGTACAACGAATCTATTCGTGCCTGACAATAATTTAAATTAGATGGTAAAATTGAATCCCACACATTGCCAATTACCGGCGGAAAGTAAAGACTTTGCGATTTTAAGGCACTATTTAAAAGCATAATTGCAGAAATGAGTATAATTATTTTCTTCATATATAAATATTATTTACAATTTGACCTGATGAAGATATAAAAGTTTAAATCAGAATAATAATAAATCGTGACATAATATACTAAACTTAAAATCGTATTTAAAAAGGCACTTTTTTTGGTCTGGTGAGAAAAAGTCTCAATGTGTATTTTTTGTTATATTTATACAATATGGAAAATATAACACTCACTAAGTGGTTTTTAGTAATTGGTAAAATTGAAGGCTATAGCTATTTGATCTTGTTATTTATTGCGATGCCTTTAAAGTACTTTTATAACACCCCGGAGTATGTTCGTCCTGTTGGTTCTATCCATGGCGCATTGTTTGTTACTTTTATGATCCTATTAGCCCTGATGTTTTTTAAAGTAAAATTGTCATTTAAAAAGTCAGTATTAGCATTTCTTTTGTCGTTAGTGCCTTTCGGGACTTTTTTTCTGAACAGGGTGGTATAGACTTTTTGTATATTGAAATCCGATGACCCAAACATCACGAATTGAAAGATTTGATATCTTGCCTGCTTTAAACTTGCTCAATATTCAAAATCAGCAATTCCTTTGAGTTGCTATATTATTTTTTTATTTCTTTTAATACTACATATCCGGATGATTCGATATGATAGACACAGCGATCTTTTATTGGAAATTTTAATTGTTGGAAATTTGTAGTTGGGTACATCGTGTTTATTTCATCTCCAATCATAAAGCTAACTTTCATCTTAAAATTTACAGGTAGTTCTTCTGTCCATCTATATTCGAGCATAGCCGTATCGCTTTTCGATCTGTCAATACGGTACTCCAAAACCGGCGAAGAGGTTCGCTTTAAGTAAACATCAAAAAATGCAGTGAAATCTGTTTTGGTTTCTGCATTAAAAAAAGACATGAATGTATAGCTCGTTATAATGCTTTTGGCTAAATGTTGCTGTGCCTTTTTCAGAGTTTTAAAAAACAACGAATCGTTGTTTAGTTGCATTCTTAATGTATGCAGGAACAAAGCGCCTTTTGGGTAAATATCTTGATCATCCTCATGAACGAGGTTATTGTAACCTACACCATAGGGTTTTATAACCGGTCGTTTATTCTTTACCGAATATGCAAATTTATGAATGTAACGGTTGTAATATATTTTACCCATTTGCATCTCAGCAAACAAAGCTTCAGAATACTCAGCAAACCCTTCATGCAGCCATAAGTCGCCATAATCAAATGCTGTTGTACTGTTGCCCCACCATTCATGAGCAATTTCATGAACGAGAGTAAAATTAATGTGATTGAATTGATAGAGATAGGCATCAGTCATTGAAATAGCCGATTGGTGTTCCATACAGGACCCATCTGGTAAGCAACTTTCTATAATTTTGCATCCATCATTCCACCAGGGATATGTGCCGTACAAATGTTCCAGTTTTCCCATAATGATCGGAGCCTGATCATAAAAAGTATCGGCTATCGTTTTATTATAGGAAAGTGCATAAACCTGAATTTTATGATCCAAAGCATTTCCATCTTTATAGTCTTTCTCCAGCTTTACATAATCGCCCACGTTAAATGAGATATTATAAATATTGATAGGGTTATGAACGGACCAATTATAAATATTCTCTGAGGCTGTTTCTGTAATGTTCTCTAGTTTCCCGTTTGCAACACCTACCAAACCCTTAGGAACCCCAACGCGTATGAAGCAACTATCGGCCTCGTCATATAACATGTTCTTACAAGGCATCATGTGATGCGGCCCGATTCCTTCTGTTTCAGTGCAGATCCATGGTTTATTGTTCTTGTCTTTGTTCCAATTAATTGCAGAGTTTTTTAATAGGTGCACTGGTGTGCCATGGTAAGAAATTTCGAGTACGGCACTTTCTCCTTTTTGAAGATCATGATCAAAAATAATGTATAGCACATCCTTATGCCGTTCGGTTTTCTTTAAAGGAACCGAGCTTTTAATGTTATCTATAGATAAATGCCGTTGCAGATCAAACATGATACTATCCTGGTTGAATTCCATTCTGAAATATAGTTTCATTGTAGCCGTAATGTTTTTTTGTTCAGGATGAACATGCACTAACCAATCATAGCAAGTAATATCATAAGATGTACGTAAAGGATTTGAATTTGAATATACGTGTTTCTCCCATTTAGTGAATTTTGCTACATGTGTTTTTTTAGATGGAAAATAATATTTTAGGAAAGGACGGTATTGGCAGGATTGCAGGCAAATTGACATTAGGGAAAAAGAAAGTATGATTCCAATGTTCCTCTTTATGTTCTGCATATTTTATGTATAAATGTAAAAACGTTTGATCTAATTATATAATAACAGGTTCAGATAAAGATACAAGTGTTACTGGCTAATTTTAAAATAAATTTGTCGTTATAACAACTGATTATTAAACCTGCATCGGCAAAGATAGCTTGTGGGGCATTCTTTCTTGAAAAATAGACTTAGCCCTCTGTTATTTGCGTAAAATTCCTCTGTTTACCTGAATATCTCCTTTTTGAATTCCCAATTTTATTCGTTAATTTTCAATCTTAAATTAGCTTTTTATTTCTATGAATAAACTACAAAACTACGCTTTAGGTCAATGGGTTGCCGGAGCTGATAAGGGACAGGAATTATTTAATGCCATTACCGGTGAGGTTGTTGCTACAGCCAGTAGCAAAGGGTTGGACTTTGCTAAAATGTGCGAATATGCGCGTACCGTTGGAGGACCAAGGTTAAGACGATTAACGTTTCAGCAAAGAGGATTAATGCTGAAGGCCTTAGCATTACATTTGCAAAGTAAAAAAGAAGATTTTTATAAAATCAGCTGGGCAACAGGAGCTACGCGTGTTGACAGTTGGGTAGATATTGAAGGAGGAATTGGGAATTTATTTACCTATGCATCATTACGCCGTCAGTTTCCGGATGAAACATTTTGTTATGATGGTGATGTTGTGCGTCTATCTAAAAACAATACGTTTATCGGCCACCATATTTGTGTACCAAAAGAAGGTGTGGCCATTCACATCAACGCCTTCAATTTCCCGGTTTGGGGTATGTTGGAGAAAGTAGCCGTTAACTGGCTGGCAGGTGTGCCCGCCATTGTAAAGCCTGCAGCATTGACCTCATTTTTAACGGAAGCAGTGGTTCAGGAAATTATTGCTAGCAAGATATTACCGGAAGGTGCTTTGCAATTAATTTGCGGAAGCGCCAATGGTATTTTAGATCATGTAGAAAGTCAGGACATCATAACCTTCACAGGCTCTGCATCAACAGGAAAGATGTTAAAAGCTCACCCGCGTTTATTGCAGGAAGCAGTTCATTTTAATATGGAAGCCGATTCACTGAATTGCTGTGTATTGGGAACAGATGTTACACCGGCGATGCCGGAATTTGATATATTCATTAAAGAAGTTGCCCGAGAGATCACGACAAAAGCAGGACAAAAATGTACAGCGGTAAGACGTATCATCGTTCCTGAGAACATGGTGGAAGATGTACAGATTGCTTTAGGAAAACGTTTGGCGCAAAATGTGATCGGTGATCCTAATTTAGAAGGTGTGCGCATGGGCTCTTTAGCTGGCTTGTCACAATTAATTGAAGTGAAAGAAAAAGTAGAACTGCTTTCCAAAACACAAAAGATCATTATCGGAAACTTTGAGAATTTTGAAGTAAAGGGAGCAGATAAAAATAAAGGCGCGTTTATGCCACCAATTATTTTCTATAACGATAAACCGTTTACTAATACGGATTGCCATAACGTGGAAGCCTTTGGCCCGGTAAGTACATTGATGCCTTATAAAACCATTGAAGATGCAATCGAATTATCTAAAATGGGTAAAGGTTCATTAGTGAGTTCTATCATTACTGCTGATAATACCATTGCTCGTAAATACACGATTGGCGCTGCTTGTATGCATGGGCGGATTTTAGTTCTGAATGCAGAGTGTGCTAAAGAAAGTACCGGCCATGGTTCGCCAATGCCAATGTTAGTGCATGGCGGGCCGGGCAGAGCAGGCGGTGGAGAAGAGATGGGAGGAAAGAGAGGTGTGTTTCATTATTTACAACGCACAGCAATACAAGGATCGCCAACAACCATCACGGCTATATTAAATCAATACCAACAGGGTGCCAAACAAATAGAAAAAGACATTCATCCATTCAAGCAATATTTCGAGGATTTGGAAATAGGTGAAACATTAATTACTGCTAAACATACAATTACCGAAGCAGATGTGGTGAACTTTGCCAATGTGAGTGGCGATCATTTCTATGCGCATACAGATGTTACTGCATTGGAAGGCACTATATTTACAGGCCGAGTAGCTCACGGCTATTATATTTTGAGTAAAGCGGCAGGATTATTTGTGAATGCAAAAAAAGGACCGGTATTATTAAACTACGGGATTGATGAATGTCGTTTTACCAAGCCCGTTTATATGGGCAGTACAATAGGCGTTAGGTTTTCCTGTAAAGAAAAAATAGTGCAGGAGAAAAAAAATGCCGAAGATATTTCAAAAGGTATTGTGAAATGGCTAGTAGATGTATATGATGAAACAGGAGAAACTGTTGCCATTGCTACAATTTTAACAATGGTAAAATTGAGAAATCAGGATTGATCCATAAACATCAATGATCAATAAATTATATGCTTAAAACAAACCATCTTTTTAATTTAAACTATTTTAAATGCCTGAATCTAACAATCTTGTTATTTGCCTTTGGGTGTCAAAACAATAACTCTCAACAAACAAACGTTTTACGTTCTACTGAAAGTAAAGGCATCATAGCGAGAGGATATGTTGTTCCAAAAGATAGTCTTTCACCTCCTGTGGTTTTCAAAATCAACCAAAGTAAATTAAAAAAAGTTACTTCCGGAAAGCCTACTATTAACATCACAAATACGAATGTTCATGATGTGAACACTGAAATAAAGAATTTTGTTGTTATTCCTAGAATAATTATTCCGGGCACTGATACATTCTTGCTTCCTAAAACAATCTTGGCTATTGATAGTTCTTTTTTAGGTGGTATACCCGAAGTGGTAATTGCTAAAGATGCCGCTGTTAAAGATGTTAACCCGGATGGGTTTAGTTCTTTTGGTAAGCTACAGGGATTAAAACATGGAACCGTTAATTACCTGATGGAAGATAAAAAGGGTAACCTTTGGATAGCTACGAATGGCGGAGGGGTTTCAAAATTTGATGGAAATTCTTTCATGCATTATACTGAAAAGGAAGGCTTGTCTAATAATTCAGTTTGGTGCACATTGGAAGATCAGAAAGGAAATATTTGGTTTGGAACTTCAGGTAGTGGTGTTACAAAATTTGACGGTAAGCTATTCACTCATTATACAGAGAAGGAAGGCATGTCTAATAATGTTGTTTTTTCAATATTGGAAGATAAGCATGGAAATATATGGTTTGGAACTAACGGTGGCGGGGTAACAAAGTATGATGGAAAAACATTTACTTATTATACAGATAAACAGGGTTTAGTAAATAATTATGTGCTATCGATCATGGAAGACCATTTGGGTAATTTATGGTTTGGCACAAATGGTGGCATATCAAAATTCAACGGAAAAGCTTTTGAAAATTATGAAGATTTACCAAATAATGAAATATTTTCGATTCTTGAAGTGAAGAATGGCGATATCTGGTTTGCAACATATGGTGCCGGTGCGTTAAAATTTAATGGTAAAACATTTACAAACTTTACCGATAAAGAGGGCTTGCCAAACAATGAGATTTTATCTATTAAACAAGATAAGCATAATAATATTTGGTTCGGAACTAACGGTAACGGTGTATCAAAGTATGACGGCAAAACTTTTACAAATTTTTCTGGTGAACAAGGCCTGCCAAATAATATTGTAAAAAGTATCGTTGAAGACAAGAGTGGAAATCTTTGGTTTTCTACACATGGCAGTGGCGTATCAAAGTACAGTGGAAATCTGTTTTCACATTTCATGGAAAATGAAGGATTATCTAATAATATTGTATTTTCTTTCCTTCAGGACAAAACAGGTAATATATGGTTAAGTAATTATGGAACGGGTATATCACAATATGATGGTAAAAGCTTTACACATTTTTCAGAAAATGAGGGTTTGCCAAATGGTATGGTATGGAGTTCGCTGAAAGACAAAACAGGAAATCTTTGGTTCGCTACAGGAGCAGGCCTATGCAAATATGATGGCATAACGTTTACTCATTTTACAGATGCAGATGGTCTTGCAAACAACGACGTCAGGGACATATACGAAGACCGGGCAGGTAATTTGTGGTTTGCAACAAATGGTGGAGGTGTATCAAAGTATGATGGTAACATAAAGAGCCCTGCCTCTTTTACTAATTTCTCTGTCAAAGAAGGAATGTCCAATACAGATGTGAGAACAATTTTAGAAGACAGAGCAGGAAATTTTTGGTTTGGGACTTATGGTGGCGGTATTACCC
Source organism: Bacteroidia bacterium (assembly GCA_014378485.1). Lineage (GTDB taxonomy): Bacteria > Bacteroidota > Bacteroidia > B-17B0 > Aurantibacillaceae > UBA4416. The sequence goes on along the minus strand of JACMNO010000030.1, from coordinate 45,792 downwards.
GATATGATGGAAAAGTGTTCACCCATTTTAAAGAAGAGGATGGCCTTGGAAATAATATCGTAATGTCTATGCTGGAAGATAGTTCCGGTAATATCTGGTTCGGTACATACGGTGGCGGCGTCACAATGTTTGATGGAAAATCCTTTATTAACATAACTGAGAAAGAAGGATTATCAAGTAATGTAGTGATGTCGTTGTTAGAAGATAAATCAGGAAATTTATGGTTTGGTACCCGTTTTGGATTAAGCAAATTGTCCAAAAGTAAAATAGACGGACTAATACAAAAAGTTAGCACGAGTACCTTTAAAGAGGACGATGTTTTTTTTAAAGTATTCGCCTATGAAGATGGTTTTACGGGGATAGGTTGTTTTACGAATTCAATTTATGAAGCAAATGATGGTGCTATCTGGATTGGAACTAACGACAGGCTAACTGTCTATCATCCTGAAGGGGAAATGACAGATACTTTAGCGCCTAATATTCAATTAACAGGACTAGAATTGTATAATGAGACTATTTCATGGTTGAACCTGGAAAATCATAAGGATACAATATTGACTTTAGGAAATGGCGTAAATATTAACCACTTCAAATTTAATAGCGTATCCAGGTGGAATCATTTGCCAATCAATTTGAGCCTTGATTATGACAATAATTATCTCACATTTAATTTTGTAGGCATTACTCAAAAGCAATCTAAGAAGGTAAAGTATCAATATAAATTAGAAGGAATTGATGCAAACTGGAGTGCGATTACAAACAGAACATCAGCACCTTATGGCAATTTGCCACATGGTACTTATCGGTTTAAAGTGAAAGCCATGAGTAGTGCGGGATATTGGAGCAAAGAAGTAGAATATGAATTTGTAATCAGGCCGCCTTTTTGGCACACATGGTGGTTCAGATGTTTAATGGTACTGATCATTTCAGGAAGCATTTATTTATTTATAAAAAGAAGGGAACGTAAATTGAGGCTACTACAAAAAGAACTTGAATCTAAAATTGAAATTGCAACAGAAGACATTAAACAACAAAAGCACATTATTGAAGAACATCAAAAAGAAACGATCGATAGTATTAATTATGCAAAACGAATTCAATTTGCTTTGTTAGCTAATGCTGAACTTTTAAGATCTCACCTTAATAACCACTTTGTTTTATTTAAACCAAAAGATATTGTCAGTGGCGACTTTTATTGGGCTACCGAGTATAATAACAAATTTTATTTAGCAGTGTGCGATAGTACAGGACATGGAGTGCCTGGCGCATTTATGAGTTTATTAAACATGGGTTTTTTAAGCGAAGCCATTAAAGAAAAAAATATTTCCGAACCTCATGAAATATTAAATTATGTAAGAACCCGTTTAATTGATAGTATTGGGAATGATGGACAACAGGATGGCATGGATGCTGTTTTAATGTGTTTTGAAAAAAATAGTAAAAAGCTATGCTATGCGGCAGCGAATAATTATCCGGTTTTAATCCGTAATAACCAAATAGAAATTTTACCAAAAGATAAAATGCCTGTTGGTAAAGGTGAGAGAACAGATAGTTTCAGCAAGCAAACCATTGAACTTATTGAAAATGATGTAGTGTATGTTTATACAGATGGATATGCAGATCAGTTCGGCGGCCCAAAAGGTAAAAAACTAAAATACAAACAATTAAATGAATTGCTTTTAAGTATTTCTGATAGGCAATTATCAGAGCAATCTGACGTGTTAAATAAAACAATTGAAAACTGGAGAGGAAATCTGGAACAGGTGGACGACATTTTAGTTCTTGGCTTTAAAGTTTAATACTGAAGTTTAGCTTACCCGATTTTAAAAATAGAACTTAACCGGCTCAAAATTCGCATTTAATTTGGTTATATTTAGCGCATTTATTTTAAACATTGAATATTACATTGAAAAGAAATTTCATATCCCTTTTTTTGATTTTGTATTTTTTCCTGAATCCTAATTCTGCTTTTTCACAAAGCAGATATATTGATTCCCTTGTCAGCTACTCAATTAAAGCCCCTAATGATACGCATAAGCTTTCTGTTCTTACTATTATTATTGAAGCCATTAGTGAAGATGCAGTCTGGTCTAAGTACAATGATAAACTTGGACCACTGTCACAAAAGCTGATGCGAGACAAAAATGAAGGAGTTAAAAAGAAAGCGAAGAAACATTATTCAGATTACTTAAATAATAAAGGATATTTAAGTAACAACCTGGGCGATGTTACGCAAGCATTGGATTATTTTCATCAAAGCTTGAAAATACAGGAAGAAACAGGTGATAAATCAGGACAATCTTATTCTCTCAATAATATAGGATACATTTACCATACACAAAAACAGTTTTCAAAGGCTTTAGAGTATTATGAGAAAAGTCTTGCAATTCAAAAAGAAATAGATGATAAACAAGGGCAGGCACAATCATTAAGTAATATTGGAAATATTTATGACAAACAAGGAAGTTTAAAAAAAGCATTATTCTATTATTTCAAAGGTTTAAATATTAGACGATCCATACGTGACAAACATGGTATTGGTTATTCACTTCAAAATATTGGTACAGTGTATTTTAATCAGAAAAATTATTTCAGCGCCCTTTATTATTTTACCAAAAGTTTAGAGATCAGAGAAAAAATCAATGATTCCCAAGGGATTGCCTTCTCTTTATGTAATATGGGAAAAATTTATCTGGAAGAAAATAATACGGAATTGGCAAAGAAATATACATTAGAATCGCTTGATATGTCTAGGAAGATGGGTTATCCAGAAAACATATGTTCAGCGGCAATCGTGCTGGAAAGCATCTACCTAAAAGAAGAAAAATATAATAAAGCTCATGAAATGCTGAAGCTGGCAGTAAAAATGAAGGATAGTATTAGTAACAATGAAATTGAAAAAAGCACATCACGAAAACAGATGCAATATGAATTTGAAAAAAAAGAAGTCATTTCCAAAGCCGAGCAGGAAAAAAGAGAGCTTACTTATATTGCCAAAGCTAATCAGCAACGGATCATAATTTATGCAGTGATCTTAGGGATGATTATTTGCTGTATTTTTGGCGCATTTATTTATAATAGATTTAAGATTACTCAAAAACAAAATAGCATTATCCAGGCTCAGAAAAAAGTGGTGGAGGATCAGAAACATATTCTTGAAGCGCATCAAAAAGAAATTGTTGATTCGATTAACTATGCAAAACGAATACAATACGCCTTATTAGCACATGAAGATCTTTTTGTCAGAAATTCATTAAGCCATTTTATTTTGTTCAAACCTAAAGATATTGTGAGTGGGGATTTTTATTGGGCTACTGAACACGAAAATGATTTTTATTTGGCGGTTTGTGATAGCACAGGTCACGGTGTGCCCGGTGCTTTTATGAGCTTATTGAGTATTGGTTTTTTGAGTGAAGCGATTAAAGAGAAGAACATCAAAGAGCCAAATAAAGTCTTTGATTATGTTAGAAGAAGATTAATAGAAAGCATAACAAATGAAAACCAAAAAGATGGCTTTGATGGTATATTATTGCGGATCAATAAAACAACAAACGATGTCACTTATGCAGCCTCAAACAACCACCCTGTTATTATCTCGGATAGTGAGATTAAGCACTTGAAATGTGATAAAATGCCTGTAGGCAAAGGCGAGCGAACGGATGAGTTTTCATTATTTGAAATCAAACCAAATGAAAGCGATACTATTTATTTATATACAGATGGGTATGCGGATCAGTTTGGCGGACCTAAAGGCAAGAAGTTTAAATATAAACCTCTGAATGAATTACTATTAACTATAAATCATTTATCTTTAAATGAGCAACAACAAGTTTTGGGTGATACATTTAACGGATGGAAAGGTGGCCTGGAACAGGTGGACGATGTTTTAATAATTGGTATCAGGATATAGTGATAAAAGAAATTTTAAATACCGGCATTTCACTTTCGAATGATGATAATCTTAATAGGAAGATTAGGATCAGTAACCTGATCTCAATGATTACTATTATAACAATGATTGGTTTTATGCCAATTGCGACCATCTATAAAAAGGCAGGTATCATTATTTTAAATCTTATATTTTTAGTTTCAGCTTTTATTTACACCGTATTAAAAAACATGACCCGGCATTTTATATAGCCAGTTCCTTTGGTTTATGTTATTTTGTTTCCGGTACCGTATTTTATGGACTAGTGTCTAACCTGCATTTTTTTATACTGATTATGTGCCTGATCGCTATCGCTCTTTTTAAAAATAATATGGCATTGAGACCGTTTATAGGACTATCGGTTGTTTTTTTCTTTTGATCTGTATGAAAAACAAAGCTGGTATTATTAGTTTTACTGCAGAGATAGAGAAGGCGCAGGCGGTTATCAGCGTCGTAAATTTATTTTTATTGTTCATTATTACTATTTTGTTTTTTGTTTTTTTTAGAAGGGAAAATATTTTATTCCAGAAAGCAATTCTTGATCAAAAAGAAGTTATAGAGGAAAAACAGAAAGAGATCCTGGACAGTATTAATTACGCCAAAAGAATTCAGTATGCTTTATTAGCTAGTGATACTTTATTGAAACAACATTTGCCTGAACATTTTATTATGTTTAATCCTAAAGATGTAGTAAGTAGTGATTTTTACTGGGGCACAGCTATAGATGACGGAAGTTTTATTTTTATTACGGCAGACGGCACTGGACATGGCGTTCCCGGTGCTTTTATGAGTCTGTTAAATATAAGTAAACTAAGCCAGGTTATTAATGAAAATAAAATCACTAAACCTGATTTGGTTTTGAACCAGGTAAGACAGGAAATAATTAAGGCATTAAATGCTGAAGGCGCAGTGGAGGAAAGTAAGGACGGTATGGATGCAGTTCTTTGTAAATTGGATATTCAAAATATGAAACTTGAATACGCTTCCGCTAATAATCCGTTTTATATTATCCGTAACAATCAACTGCTAATCTGTAAGCCTGATAAAATGCCTGTAGGTAAAGGGCATGCCGACTCTGTTTTATTTACATGCAACCACGTTGGTCTTCAGAAAAACGATATGATTTATACTTTTACAGATGGATATGCTGATCAGTTCGGGGGACCTAAAGGCAAAAAATTCAAGTATAAACAATTAGAAAAAACACTTTTGGCTATCCATCATCTTTCAATGGTCGAACAAAAGGCTGTTTTAATTCACGAATTCACATCCTGGAAGGGCAACCTTGATCAGGTTGATGATGTTTTAATTGTAGGTATCCGCTTAAGCTAAATCCTTCTGGAATTAAATAAAATAAGCCCGGTAAATTGTTCTTTTTTTACATATTTTAGGGTATCTTTGCCGCCGTGTTTACTTCCCTTTTCATACTATTTCTTTCTTTTAAGATTACAGACGCAATTGATATATTTTTGGTGGCCATCATGCTTTACCAACTTTATAAAATGGTGAAAGGAACTGCTGCGGTCAATGTGTTTATTGGATTAGTTTTGATTTATATCATTTGGATCATTGTGAGAGCTTTTGAACTAAAACTTCTTGGCTCCATTTTGGGAAAATTTATTAATGTAGGAGTGATTGCTGTAATGGTAGTTTTTCAGCAGGAGATCAGAAAATTTTTATTATACATCGGTTCTAATGAATTTCTGAAGAACAAGAATTGGAGAAACATTTTTTCTTTTTCAAATCATTCTGCTGTATCATCCGGTATTATCCTGGATGCCGATTCTTTGATCAAGGCATGTTTTAACATGAGTGAAACAAAGACAGGAGCTTTAATTATCATATCCCGCAAATCTGACTTAAAATTTTATGTCAACACTGGAGAAATAATTGATTCTGTTTTAACAGACAAAATGCTGGAAAATATCTTTTATAAGAACAGCCCGATGCATGATGGAGCGGTAATTATTAAAGACAATAGAATTATTGCCGCTCGTTGTGTTTTGCCAGTTACCGAAAAAGAAACTTTTCCTTCACACTTTGGTATGCGTCATAGAGCCGCCGTTGGCTTAACAGAAACAACGGATGCGCTGGCCATTACAGTTTCTGAACAAACTGGACATGTTTCATTAACTATTAATGGCGAGATAAATTCTAATTTAAACATTGATAAATTGAGATACTTGATCGAAAAAAATCTTAAAAACTAATCTTATACATGTCACCCTGAGCGGAGTCGAAGGGCGTTCTCTTAAATAAAAAAAAATAAATGAATCTTCTTTCAGTAAATCAATTAAGTAAAAGTTTCGGTGATAAAGTACTTTTTAAGAATATTAATTTCGGTATTAATTATGGCGACAAGGTTGCGTTAATCGCAAAAAACGGTTCAGGTAAATCCACACTTTTTAAAATTCTTCAGGGAATCGAAATTCCTGATAGTGGTGATATCGCTTTTAGAAAAGAACTCCGTATTTCTTTTCTAAGCCAGGAACCGGTGCTGAATGAAGACCACACAATTGAACAGGCAATTTATGCCGGCGATAGTGAAATGGTAAAAACAGCCATTGATTATAATCATTTGGTTGAAAGTCATTATGCCAATCCAACAGATAAAACAGAAAAACAACTGGACATTCTGACCAACAAAATGAATGATCTGGAAGCATGGAATGTGGAAACACAAATCATGTTAGTGTGCGCTAATTTAGGGTTAGATGATCAGCAACAAAAAGTGAGCACATTAAGTGGCGGACAAAAAAAACGTTTGGCTTTGGCACAGGTTATTTTAAATGAACCTGATCTGTTGATTATGGATGAGCCAACCAATCATTTAGATGTAACCGTTATTGAATGGTTGGAAGATTATTTAAGGAGCTATAAAAAAAGTATTTTATTGGTAACCCATGACCGTTATTTCTTAGATGAAGTGTGCGACCGTATTATTGAAATTGATAACCACTCCTTATACGAATACAAAGGGAAGTTTGCTTACTACATGGAAAAAAAAGCGGAGCGAGAAATGATGCAGGCTTCAGAATTGGAAAAAGCAAAAAATTTATATCGTCGAGAATTGGAATGGGTGCGCAAACAGCCAAGAGCCCGAACTACCAAATCAAAATCACGAGTAGATGCGTTTTATGATGTGGAAGCAAAAGCAAGAAAAAAGAGCGTTGATAAAAAGATCGAGTTAAGTGTTAAAGTTGAACGGATTGGTAGTAAAATCCTTGAAGTCCGTGATTTGAAAAAAGCTTTTGGCGAAAAGAAGATCATGGAACCGTTCACCTACACGTTTATTAAAGGAGAAAAAATAGGCATTGTTGGCCCTAATGGAATTGGCAAGAGTACATTCATCAATATGTTACAGGGTCTTGAACCACCGGATAGTGGTACAGTAATGGTTGGTGACACAATTGTATTTGGGTACTATTCTCAAAAAGGAATACAGGTAGCAGACGATAAACGCGTGATTGAAGTTGTGAAGGACATTGCAGAGTTTATTCCTTTAGCTAATGGAACTTCCTTAAGTGCATCAGGATTATTAACCCGCTTTAATTTTGCTCCTGAAGTACAATACGGTCATGTCAGCAAATTAAGCGGTGGAGAAAAACGCAGATTATATTTACTCACGGTACTAGTCAGAAATCCTAATTTTTTAATTTTGGATGAACCTACTAATGATCTGGATATTATAACACTCCAAACATTGGAGCAATTTTTATTGGATTTTCAAGGTTGCGTTTTGATAGTTTCCCATGATCGTTATTTTTTAGATCGATTGGTAGATCATGTATTTGCTTTTGAAGGAAATGGGGTTGTAAAAGATTTCCCAGGCAATTATAGTGAATACCGCCAATGGAAATATGATTCGGAAGCAGAAGAAGAGGAGTTGGCGAAGGAACAAAAAGTTTTAAGTGAGAAGGATCAGAAGATTGCTACAGCTACTCCAAAACCAACAGAGTCCATTAGTGAAAAACCATCATCAGAAAAAAGAAAGTTATCGTTCAAAGAACAAAAAGAATTGGAAACTATAGACGCAGAGTTACCACAATTAGAAAGCAGGAAAGCAGAAATAGAAAAATTGTTGGCCAGTGGTATTTCTGATGTTAAGGAAATTGAAAAACTGTCAGGAGAGTTTACAGCTATTTCTTTTCAGATTGAAGAGAAGACAACACGTTGGATGGAGTTACAGGATTAATAATGTTTTTTCTCAGACCTCTGAACTGTCCCGAGCAATCATTTTTTCATTTCTAACTTCGCTAAATTTCGCTTACAATAATATAAAGAATATGCACAATCGTTATTGTCCTCTTTAAAAATGCACTTTAAACATGTATTAGCCGTCACAAGCGGGAGTTGTTCATTATAGACATTGTAAGGCCGCCGATACCAAGTCAAAATAAAAAACAGGAATATATTGGGCAGCCCCACTTTATATAGCGCTTGTTTTTTCAGACTTTTACCCTATCTTTAAATTTATAAAGATAGAATCTAAGCCTTGAAAAAAATAAGTATCATATGTTGTTTTATCTTAATTACCGTGTTTTCTGCGGCTGGTTACCTAATTCACAAATGTTATCTTAATTCTTATAAAAAAGAATTTAAATCGTTTACTTTTGCTAATCAGAAAAAAATATCAACTGCTGTTCTCCTAATCAATCCGAGCGAATTATATACCAACTCATGCAATATAATATGGGAAGATGAAAATAGAGAAGTTATATATAAAGGGGTTTTATATGATATCATAAGAATTGAAAATAGAGGCTTAAAAATAGCCCTGGTAGCCGTTTCTGATACACAGGAAACATCACTAAAAAAACAATTTGCCGAACTGTTTAATATAAATACTCGTGAGTCTTCCAAAAATCCTTTTCATAACTTAAAGAGTTTTTTTTCTCTAAAGTGCGTTATATGTCAAGCAGATTTTGATCTTGGTATAACTTGCTTTCTCCGCCCTCAATCCTATTATACAGATTCATTTCTAATATCTACAGTTTTTCTTGCACAGGAAACTCCCCCGCCAGACTTTACACTATAATTTTCTTTTTATTTATTTCCCATTGCATGCCAGGACTAAATTTTCCTTGTAATCATGCTGATATTTATTAATATTTATTATATAAAATTCTATGAAAAAAAACAATCTACTTATTTTGTTCATCGGGCTATCCTTATTATCGCAGGCACAAACAATAACCATTAGGGATAAATCTTCTCGAGAACCGTTACCCGATGTAGTGATCCTGGATAAGAACAACATGCAGGTCAAAACAGATATAAAAGGGAAAGCGGTTGTTTCTTCCTTGCAAAAAGAAGATTCACTCTTTATTTACCAATTTGGGTATGCTACCCAAAAAGTAATGATCTTCGAAGGCAATGATGCTTCAGTTGATTTGACAGCTAAGACTGTAAATTTAGATGAAGTTATCTTTTCAGCGAATCGCAAGGCCGAATCTAAAATTGATGTTCCTTACCAAATTGCAATTATTAAACAAAAGGATATTGAATTTTCCAACCCTGCTACCAGTGGCGACCTATTGCAAAACACCGGTCAAGTATTTCTTCAAAAAAGTCAGGCAGGCGGTGGAAGTCCAGGATTAAGGGGCTTTGAAGCAAATAAAGTGCTTTTGGTTGTGGACGGTGTACGAATGAACAATGCTATTTACCGTGGAGGACACTTGCAGGACGTTATGACAATTGACCCCAACATGTTGGAACGTGCTGAAGTTCTTTTTGGTCCTTCTTCTACCATTTATGGGAGCGATGCGTTGGGCGGTGTTATGCACTTTTATACCAAAAATGCACAGTTCAGCCCTGATGATAAAATGCTGGTAAAAGCAAACAGTCTTTTAAGGTTTGCTTCAGCTGCTCAGGAAAAAACAGGGCACCTTGATTTTAATTTAGGTTGGAAGAGATTCGCTTCACTTACTAATATTACATTCTCAGATTTTGGTGATTTAATGAGTGGTTCCACAAAATTATCAGGCTATACAAACACATGGGATAGAAACTATTACGTAAAACGTTTTGATAACCGTGATAGCATGGTTAAAACAAATAATAATAACCTGCAAACTGGTACTGCTTATAAACAAATAGATCTTATGCAGCGCTTTATGATTAAAACCGGCGAACACTTAACGCATAATTTAAATTTTCAACTCAGCACTTCCTCCTTCGTACCAAGATATGATAGATTGGCGGGAGATTATTCTGGGGGTAAATTAAAATTTGCAGAAAACGGTTATGGTCCGCAAAACCGTTTGCTAGCTGCCTATACACTAAATTTTGATAAAAAAACAATAGTTTCTGATAACATAAAGGTTATTTTGGCCTATCAAAAAATCAATCAGGAACGCATTACGCGCAGGTTTCAAAATACAAACCGAAAAATACAAATGGAAGACGTTGCCGTTCTATCTGCCAACATAGATATTTATAAAGTACTGGCGGAAAAACACGAACTACGTTATGGTCTGGAAATTACAAATAATAATGTGAATTCAGTAGCGAAATTTAAAGACATTAATACCAACGCAGAGCTACCTGCTGACACCCGCTACGCAGATGGCGGCAGTAAAATGTCAACAACAGCTATTTACCTTTCACATGCCTGGGAAGTAAATAAAAATTTTATAATAACAGATGGTCTGCGTTTTACAAACACAAACTTAACCTGTAACTTTAAGGATACTACCTTCTATAAGTTTCCATTTACCAAAGCGCAGCAAAAAAATCAGGCGCTTACAGGTAATTTAGGTTTTACATGGAAGTCTGAGGATGATTATAAAGTAAGTCTGTTAACCAGTACCGGCTTTCGTTCTCCAAATGTAGATGATATGAGTAAAGTTTTTGAAAGCTCAGGAAGCACTGTCATAGTACCAAACCCAGAGTTAAAACCTGAATACACCTATAATTTTGAACTGAACTTAAGTAAAGTGGTTCAGGGTCGTTATAAGTTTGACCTGACTGGTTATTATACCAACTTAACCAATGCCCTTGTGATTAAAGATTTTAAATTAAACGGTAATGATTCGGCCATGTATAATGGCACAAAAAGCAAGGTACAGGCAACTCAAAACGTTGACCGAGCCTATATATATGGTTTAAACGGCGGTGTGCAATTTGATTTTAATTCTAATGTGTCTTTTAAAAGTGTACTGAATTATACCTATGGGCGTTATATTGATGCTAAAAACGACACAGTTGTTCCATTAGATCACATCGCTCCATTGTTTGGACAAACCAGTATACTATATAAAGGTAAAAGCGTTGATGGCGAATTTTTTGTACGTTATAATGGTAAAAAAGCAACAAATGATTATAGTCCAAGCGGAGAAGATAATGCGGCATATTCCGCTGATAAAGTATTGGGTTATATGCCCGGTTGGTTTACTTTAAATATCAGGCTAGGAGTTAATTTAACAAAGGCATTACGTTTAAATCTAGCATGCGAAAACATAACTGACAATCGTTACCGTGTTTTTGCAAGTGGCATCAATGCTGCCGGAAGAAACGTGATTGTGAGCCTGAGGTACAAAATGTAATTTTTGTTTATGTGTAAGTTAAAAATGCACCCATGTGGTGCATTTTTTATTTTGTACTAATTTGGATGAGATTTCCTGATTTATCTTCTTTTTTTTGCATATCTCATTTATAATTACGAACTTTTGCAACAGCTTAATAAACTCAAAAGTTTTAATCGCTGTTTTACGTCCTGAATATGTTTAATTAAGGGGTCAGCCCCCTAAGTTTCCGATAGGAATTTTTTGATCTTTGTTTTTAGTCTAATTTTAACTTTTATAGCATGAATTCAATTTTACGTTATTTTTCATCAATTATTCTTGGTGCATTGTTTTTAAACCCTGTATTATTAATTGCCCAAGGAGTCAGCAATAGCAGTTCATCCTGGGCCAAAAAGTTTGAATATCAGAAATCCTTTATTGAAAACAAAGGGCAGTTCATTATTCCCGCTTCATTCGGAAATCCATCTGAAGTGCTCTTTGCAGTAGATCACGGAGGCACCAAAATATATTTCACTAAAAAAGGAATTAGCTATTCCTTTCTGGAATCCACTAAAAAAAAGAAAGACGAGCGTGAAATGGAAAGAGAACGCCGTGAAGAATTTAACGATCCTGAATCCCATGCCCGCTTCGAAAAGGAAGAACATGAGTTAAAAGTAAAATCAGATCAGGTAACCATGCTATGGCAGAATGCGAGCTCAGACGTGGAATTAGAATCAAGTGAGTTAACATCCGATTATCACAGTTATTATTTTAAACAAAGTAATGGAGAATATAAGAATGCAACCAATATAAAAGGCTTTAAAAAAATCACATACAAAAACATCTATCCAAATATTGATATCGACTATGTGTTCTCAGAAAAAGACGGCTTAAAATATTCCCTTACCCTCCATCCTGGAGCTGATCCTTCTTTAGTGAAGATGGTCTACAACAGCCATGTGACTTTAAAAAACAACGGCGACGCATATATTGATACCAAGTTTGGCGACATTATCGATCATGCACCTTTAACATTTTACCAAGGGAATTCGTCATCTGTGATTACTTCAACGTTTATTAAAACTGGAAAAACGATTTCTTTCCAGTTAGATAATTATGACAATACAAAAACAGTAGTTATTGATCCGTGGACACAAACGCCTGCCTTTGCAAGCAACTGGGACTGTGTGTGGGAATGTGAAAGAGATGGTGCCGGTAATGTTTATATCATAGGGGGCGTAACACCATTACAATTATTAAAATATAATTCCGCGGGTGCCATTCAATGGACCTATAATACACCTTATGATACTACTTCGTGGCTTGGGACTTTTGCCACAGATAATGTTGGAAATTCTTATGTGACCAATGGTACATCTCCAGGCATCCAAAAAGTAAATACTGCTGGAGCGCTTCAATGGAGCGTAGGTGGGGGCTCATTGCTAGAATACTGGAACATTGCTTTTAATTGCGATCAGACAAAATTAATTGTTGGTGGTACAGATAATTTAAGAGGAGCCATTTTTGACATCAACACAACTAACGGCGCTGTGCTTACTACAAAAATAGTTGCTTATGGATCCGCATTTGGATTCCCTCCAAGCATACAGGAAGTCAGATCGATAACATCCTGTGGGAATGGAAAATATTATTTTTTAACACTTGATTCCATAGGTTTTATTAATCAAAATTTAAGCTCATGTGGCAGCAGTTCGGGTTTATTCAAAACAACCAGCACCCATGGCTTTTCTTATAAATGTGAAAATTATAGAAATGACAATACCGGGATCATGGCGATCCGTGCCGACATAAACTTTGTGTATACACATAATGGTACTACTTTATTTAAACGTTCTTTAGGTAATGCTTCTATTATATCATCTGTTGCTATACCTGGTGGAGCTGCTACAACAAGCCTTGGTCAAAAAGTGGTAAGCTGTAGCGGTATAGATATCGATGCTGCCGGCAACATTTATGTGGGATCAACCAATGCGGTAACTAAATTTAGTCCTGCTTTAGTTCAATTGGCAACCGCTGCTGTTCCATTTAATGTTTACGATGTTCATGTGAGCGCCGGGGGTGATGTAATTGCCTGCGGATCAACAGGAAATTCAGGTACGGCAAGCCGCACGGGTTATGTACAATTAATATCGTCATTAACGGCTGGAAGTACTTTATCACTTACCTGCTGCGATGCTAATATTTGTCAACCTACTAACGTTTGCACCACTGCCTCGGCCTTTAACTTAACAGCAGCCACTGTAGGAGGTGCATGGAGTGGAACCGGAATTACAAATGGTGCAACCGGAACATTTAATCCAGCCACCGCCGGCGTGGGTTCACATGTGATCACATATAGTTTGGCCTGCGGTGTTGGAACAACAACCATAACTGTTTCTTCTTGTGGAACAGTATCACTTTGCATTAATTCAGGGTCATTAACTGTTATTGGAGGGGCAAGCACTTACACTTGGGCAAGTACAACTACTTCCCTTAATTGTAGCGGTTGTTTTGGAGGAACTTGTTCTTTTTTATGTCCAGGGGTAACTGTTCCAACCTGGACAGCATCAGGGATTACGGTAGCTGCGCCTTCTTCCACAGTATTTCCTATAAAAGTGAAGGATCTGTCCAGCGGCATCACGTATACGTTTAACACGCTTGCTTCTATTCCGGCATGTACAACAACAGCTTGTCCTACACTAACCTTAGCAGTTACATCTCAAACTAATGTGAACTGCTTTGGTGCCAGTACGGGAACCGCTAGTGTCAACACAAGTGGTGGCGTTGGGCCTTATACATATACATGGTCTCCCGGAAATTTAAACGGAGCTAGTCAATCAGCTTTAGCGGCGGGAACCTATACCATAGCCATTAAAGATGCGAATTTATGTACAGGAACAGGAATTTTAACAATCACACAACCAACTTCTGCATTAAATGCGGTGATTTCCTCTACTACAGCTGCAGGTTGCGGTTCTAGTACCGGAGGCGCTACAGTAACAACCAGCGGCGGAACAGCTGGTTATACCTATAACTGGGCGCCATCAGGCGGTACAACGCCCGGTGTTTCAAATTTAAGTGCGGGAAATAATACAGTAACAGTTACAGATAACAAAGGCTGTTTTATAACAGCGGTTGCTAATATTTCAACATCCGGCGGGCCAGCTCTTTCTGTGACATCGCAAACCAATGTGAATTGCTTTGGTGCAAACACAGGAACTGCCACTGTTAATGCAAGTGGAGGAACAGGACCATATTCATACACCTGGACTCCCGGAAATTTAACAGGTGCAAGCCAAACAACTTTAGGTGCCGGAACTTATACGATAAACGTTAAGGACGTTAACCTTTGTGCGGGTTCAGGAACACTAACTATCACACAACCAACCTCAGCAGTATCTGCTATTATTACTGCGACAACTGCAGCGAGCTGTGGCAGCGGAACTACCACTGTTGTATTTTGGACAGAAGATTTTGGAGCAGGGTGTAACCAGGGTAACCTGGCCTCAGCTTATACAGGTACAAACGGAGCGTGGGCCACAACTGCTATGGGAACAAATGATCCTGAAGCAAATGAATTTTTTGTGAGTGCTATGGAAAACGGAAATGCAGCCGGCACATGTGGCGCAGCTTGTGGGAGTGACCGTTCTTTGCATGTTGGTAATGTAGCAGCACCAATATTAGGATTAACGGCTGACAATGGCGCAGCTTATAATGCAGGTGGCGCTTGTGGCACTTTCTTTTGCGTTGCAACTGATAGGCGGGCTGAGTCACCTTCTATTAATTGTGCAGGACAATCTAATATTACTCTTAACTTCAATTATCTTGAATTTGGTGATGCCGCCAACGATGACGCTTCTTTATTTTATTTCAATGGTACTGTGTGGGCTCCGCTTTTTAATCTATCGAAAACTCTTTGTTGCGGAGGCGCAACCTGTAATGGTTCTCTTCAGGCACTTTGGACCGCCTATAACATTTCATTACCTGCCTCGGCAAATAATAATCCAAACGTAAAAATCGGCTTCCGCTGGGTAAATAATGATGATGGAGTTGGGACAGATCCTTCCTTCGCCGTTGATGATATTACTTTAACCACTGCCGGAGGAGCAGGAGGAACAGGTGGAGCAACAGTAACAGCCAATGGTGGAACACCAGGTTATAATTATAGCTGGTCGCCAAGCGGCGGTTCAACAGCAGGTGTGACAGGCCTGAATGCAGGAAATAATACGGTCACGGTAACTGATGCCACGGGATGTATAGCAACAGCAGTAGCTAATATTACTTCCACAGGTGGGCCAACCCTTTCTGTTACATCACAAACTAATGTGAATTGTTTTGGTGCCAGTACGGGAACCGCTACTGTAAACGGTAGCGGTGGAACCGGGCCATATTCATACACCTGGACTCCCGGAAATTTAACAGGTGCCAGCCAGACAACTTTATCAGCAGGTATTTATACCATTAACGTGTCGGATGGGAATAGCTGTGTTGGTTCTGGGACATTGTCCATTACCCAGCCAACGGCTGCTGCATCTGCGGTCATCTCTGCTACTTCGGCAGCAGGTTGCGGGGCAAGTACAGGCGGCGCAACAGTTACTGCAAGCGGCGGAACTCCTTCATATACCTTTAGCTGGGTTCCATCGGGTGGCACAACCGCAGGAGTTTCAAACTTAGCTTCCGGAGGTAATACAGTAACCGTTACTGACTCAAAAGGTTGTACAGTAACAGCAGTTGCTAATATCACCACTGCAGGTGGACCAACACTTTCCGTCACTTCACAAACAAACGTGAACTGCTTTGGCGCAAACACTGGAACTGCAACAGTAAATGCCGGTGGAGGAACAGGCCCTTATTCTTATACCTGGTCTCCCGGGAATTTATCAGGAGCCGGTCAATCGGCGTTAAGCGCAGGAACATATACAATCAATGTAACAGATGGCAGTTTATGTGCAGGCTCCGGAACAGTATTGATCACACAGCCAGTTGCTTCCCTGAGTGGAGTCTTCTCTAATACAATAGCAGGGGGTTGTGGCGCAAGTAATGGAAGTGCATCTGTTACGCCAAGTGGTGGAACCGGGCCATATACTTACAGTTGGGGTCCAAATGGAGGATCGGCCTCTTCTGCATCCAACCTCGCTTCAGGAATGAATTCAGTTCTCATTACGGATACGAAAGGCTGTTCATTAACACTTTCACTAACGCTCAATTCCACAAGCGGACCAACATTGTCGATTGTTTCTCAAACCAACGTCAATTGTTTTGGTGCCTCTACTGGAACTGCAACAGTTAACGCAAGTGGTGGAACCGGCCCTTTTACTTATACATGGATGCCGGGAAATTTATCCGGAGCAAGTAACTCCGCTTTAGCGGCCGGCGTCTATACAATTAATGCAAGTAACTCCGCGGCTTGCATTGGCTCAGGAACATTATCTATCACTCAACCAACGGTAGGACTTTCAGCACTTATTTCAAATTCGCCTACAGGTTGTGGAACCAGTGTAGGAAGTGCGACAGTCAATGCCGGCGGAGGAACACCATCTTACACTTATAGCTGGAGTTCTCCCGGCGGAAGTGCTACAACTATATCTAATCTCTCAGCGGGAAATTATTCTGTAACCGTAACGGATTCAAAAGGTTGTCAAACCACCTCAGTAACTACAATTAATAGTTCAGCCGGCGGGCCAACCTTATCAATTTCGTCACAAACTAATTTAAATTGTAATGGAGCATCCAATGGTGCTGCTGCTATTAATGCTTCTGGCCCGGGCGGTCCATTCACCTATACATGGTCACCATTAGGTGGGAATGCAACCAGTGCTTCAGGGCTAAGTGCGGGAGTTTATACAGTATTTGTAGGGTATGGTACATCATGTGTCAATACGATAACTGTTAGTATATCTCAACCGGCTGCGATCAATCTTTCATTAACTACAACACCCGCTTCCTGCGGAGCATTTGATGGTACAGCAACTGTGCTTGCCACAGGTGGAAACGGAGCATTAAGCATATTATGGAGCGTCAATAGTAATAATGCCACAGTCGGCGGTTTATCTGCCGGGGTTTACAGCGTTGTTGTAACTGATGCGAGTAGTTGTTCAGTATCTTCCATTTGTGTAGTAAGCTCATCCGGTACTCTTGGAGTTAATGCAGGAGGAAGTACAACAATATATTCCGGGGAAAGTACAGGAATAACAGCTAACGTGCCAAGTGGCTCAACAGTTGTGTGGTCGCCATCCGTTTCTCTCAGTTGTTCAACCTGTGTTTCATCCATTGCTTCTCCAACAATCACTACTACATACACGGTAACTGCATCTTCTGGAGGATGCACAGGAGTTGATACAGTAACCATATTTGTTGATATTAAATGCGGGGAATTATTTATTCCAAGCGCCTTTTCACCTAATGATGATGGTCAGAATGATATGCTTTTTGTGATGGGTAATTGCATTAAAAATATGGAATTCGTGATCTTCGACCGGTGGGGCGAAAAAGTCTTTGTGTCAAACGACCCTGCTTTTGGCTGGGATGGAACGTTTAATGGCAAAAAACTAGACCCTGCTGCTTTTGCCTTCTATTTAAAAGCAACAGTAGATGGAAAAGATGTCGTTCAAAAAGGAAGTATCTCTATTGTAAAATAACATACTAAGAACATGAAAACAATATTAAAAACAACAATAGCCTTTACAGCGATCATACTTACGAACGGCTTTGTTATTGCCCAGGATATCCATTTCTCTCAGTTCGATGAAACTCCGGTGCTGCTTAATCCTGCTAATGTTGGTGTGCCGCATGAAGTCAGAGTCATTGCTAACTATAAATCGCAATGGCAAAGCGTCAATGCACCATTTAAAACCATTGCTGTAACTGCTGACGGGAGGTTATTAAAAAAGAAAAAAAATCATCTGGGTATTGGTCTTGATTTTTTTTCGGATAAAGCAGGAGCAGGACAAATTAAAACAACTCAAATTAATTTTTCATTATCAGGGATGGTACTTATCAATAAAAACAACCTGATCTCTGCCGGTTTAATGTGCGGGTTTGTTCAGCGAAGCATTAATACAAATTCTTATAGTTGGTCCAATCAATATGACGGGCTTGCCTATAATGCCGGAAGACCTAGTGGAGAATCAACCCAGGCACTCAACTTTAATTTTATCGATATTGGTGCGGGTGTACAATACAGTTTCGGTTCACATGAAATGTATATGACCGCCAATAATGCCAAGAGGTTAAATCTTGGGGTTGCCATATTTCATCCTCACCAACCAGCGTATTCATTTTATGGTGACGCCACCCGTTTATACATGAAGTACGTTTTTCACGGAGACGCTGCTATTGGCATACCAAATTCCAACATAGTTTTAAAACCATCATACATAGTTTTTTTACAAGGCCCTACTAAAGAGATCACACCTGGATTAACAGCACAATATATTATCCAAGGAGATTCAAAATATACCGGTATTAAAAAATTCACTGCGATTTCTTTGGGTGGGTATTACAGAGCAAAGGATGCTTTCATCGGACTTATTAAATTGGAATACAACAGTTGCGCAATTGGGTTTAGCTATGATGTTAACTTATCTCAATTAAAAACCGTTTCCAACACAAAGGGTGGCTATGAGATCTCTTTAAGGTATGCTTTTGATACATACAGAAGAGGGGCAACTACTTCACGGTTCTTTTAAGCCCAGGTTCGTTTTCGATAAGTAATTCTTTTATCTTTATACAGATAAAATAAATTTTTTATGCTCAATGAATACTCCTTAATTCTTTTACGCGGATTACCCGGTAGCGGCAAAACAACATTAGCAAAAGTACTTTCTGAAAATAACACTTATCCTGTTTTTTCCGTGGATGATTATTTTACTAATGAAATTACCGGGGAATATATCTTCAATTTTCAAAACAACCATTTGGCTTACAAACAGTGTGAAACATTAACACACGACGCCATGCAGCAGGTGATATCAAAAGTGTTTGTGCATAATACCTTTACGATGGACTGGGAGTTTGAGCCTTACTTCAAATTAGCAAAGAAATTTAAGTATAATTTGTTTGTTGTAACAGTAGAAAATTACCACAATAATAAAAACACACATGGTGTGAGTGATGAGCAACTACAAAAAATGGCGGAAAAATATAAATTGAAATTATTTTAAAAATAAAGAAGCCTTCTGAATTCAGAAGGCTTCTTTATATAAATATTTTTGCCCTGGTTACTTTTTAGGCATTTTATCCTTAGGGATTAAGTAAACAACTGAAAGATCCATATAGTTCATTGCATTTTCAGGAAAATTACGAACGTTTAACTGCTCCAGGCGATAGTTCTCATCATAGAATATTGGCATGAACGGAGCTTCATCAAGAACAATTTGCTCTGCCTTCGCTAATAGTGCATAACGCTTTGCTTTATCAGGCTCAGTGAAAGAGGCGCCAAATAAAGAATCGAAACGAGCATTTTTAAAACGGAAATAATTAATGAATGATTTTTCTGTTGGATTGGCAGGAACGTGCTTTCCATAGAACAAGGTTAAGAATGTTTCAGGATCCGGGTAATCTGCAATCCAGGCGAAACGGAAGAAATCAGATTTTCCTGAAGTGATTTGCTCAATATGCTCTGCGAAAGGAACAATGTTAATAGAAATATCAACATTCAAATTTTCCTTAAGCATTTTTTGAACTACCTCAGCAATTAACCCATTCCTATCTCCACCACCGCTATTGATTTGTAAAGTTACTTTCGGGAATCCCTTTCCATCAGGATAACCGGCTTGTTTTAAATATTCTTTCGCTTTAGCTACATCAAATTTGTAGCCTTTTAATCCTTTAAAATCATATCCGTCTTTTTCAAATGCATCAACATATGGCACCATTCCATAATCTCCGGAAGTACCTTCTCCTTGTAACGTAAAATCTGTAATTTTATGTCTATCAATGGCGTAATTAAAAGCCAATCTAGTTTCTTTTTTACTAAAAATAGTTCCTGATAAATTAAACCCTAAGTAGTTCGTATTAAAAGCAGGGGAACTTAATATCTGGAATTCTGTTTTACGGTCTTTAGCATGTTCAAGGTCTCCCATAATATCGTGAAAAATTTCAGGTGGTAAACGGTATACCATATCCAGGTTACCTGATTTGAATTCTAAAATTTCAGCTTTCTTCTCACGAATAAAAGTATATTTCAATCCATCCAGGTAAGGCAATTTATTTCCGTCTTTATCAACACCGTAATAATTCGGATTTTTCTTCATGATCAGAACTTCACCTTCTTTCACTGTTTCAAGCTGGAAAGGTCCTGTTCCTACAGGATGAATACGTAAATCAATACCGTATTTTTTTAATGCTTCCTGCGGATAGATCCAACATCCCGGCATAGCCATGATATTTAAAAAGCCTGCAAATGGGGATTTTAAGCTAATCGCCAGAGTGGTATCGTTAATTACTTTAATTCCTGAAACAGCCAGATTTTTACCGGCTTTTGACGCTTCGAATGATTCGTTCGCTCCAATTACACGGTCTTTGAAAGTTACATCAAACTGCGCATTATTTGGATCTGCCGTACATAATTTATCAAAACAAAATTTCACATCAGTGGCAGTTAACTCTCTACCTTTTCCATCTGCAAAACAAGCGTCCGGATGAAACAAAACTCCTTGGCGTAAATGAAAGATCCATTCAGTTTGATTTTCATTAATGTCCCATGAACGAGCTATAGCTGGCTGAATAGACAAATTATTCTGATCAAATTTCACGAGTCCTTCAAACAATTGAGTACCAACGTGGAAACCTACAATTTCATTAACGGCAATAGGGTTTAAGCTTTTGAAAGCTTCAACTTCATTCATTCTCATAACTCCACCCATATAAACACCGCCTTTACCTTCTTCGCTGTTATGGTTGTTTTTTGAATCGTCTGAACATGATGAACATGAAGCTAAGCCTAGTGTAAACGCGCTTGCTAGTAGTGGAATAAATATTTTTTTCATACCTAAGTACTTAAGTTTTTACTAACTACAAATATAATCTTAATATCTAAAAAACCTAAACTAATAGTCAAATTTGTTAAAATTCAAATTTATATTAATATGAGCGGTCAAAATCCGATTCTATAGGGGTTTTGGGCAAGATTTGAATTAAGTTCTGTAAGAAATAAGTTTAAAAACCAATTTCTAACATTACCGGGCAATGGTCACTGTGCATGGCATCGGGTAATATTTCAGCTTTTTGAAGTTTTTCATTTAAATGGTTAGCCACTAAATTATAATCGATCCGCCAGCCTAAGTTCTTACCCCGTGACCCTGCCCTGTAACTCCACCAACTATACTGATGCGGATCCTGGTTAAAATGCCTGAATGAATCTGTAAATCCGGATTGAATAAATTGTTCCATCCATTCTCTTTCTTCGGGCAAAAAGCCGGATGTATTAGCGTTTGATTTTGGATTGTGAATATCGATTGGTTTGTGGCAAATATTATAATCACCACAAAGGATCAGGTTTGGAATAGTTGTCTTCAATCCATCAATATATTTCTGAAAATCAGTCAGCCATTTCATTTTAAAAGCCTGTCTTTCTTCACCACTGCTGCCACTTGGGTGATAAATGCTTGCAACCGAGCAATGATCAAAATCCACCCTTAACACACGTCCTTCAAAATCGTAATGTTCAATTCCGCAGCCATATTCAATATGGTTTGGTTTTATTTTGGTAAAAATAGCCACTCCACTGTATCCTTTCTTTTGTGCGGGATACCAATATAAATGATAGCCCATTGCTTCAAAGGGTGCCACATCTACCTGGTCAGGAGTTGCTTTAATCTCCTGGAGGCACAATACGTCTGGCGCAGATGATTTCATCCACTCAACTAATCCTTTATTCATTGCGGCTCGTATGCCGTTTACATTATATGTAATGATTCTCATTCCAATACCTTTTTGTGGCTTTAAAAATACAATTTCTATATTTATAAACCGTTATTAGCATGGTGAGTTTTAGATTTATCTTAATAAGTTGTTTGTTGTGTGGCCTTTTTGTCCGGGCGCAAGCTCAAACGAACCTGAAACAAAAATATTATTTTCTAAAATCAGATACCTTATACCTGGATAGCTTAAGTTTAATACCGGGAACAGTAAAAATATCTGTAAAGAATACGTCAGTAGATTCCGCAACTTATAAAATCAACTATGCTTTAAAAGCCATTATCTTTAAAAAAAGGCCACTAGATCCGGTGGCGGTTTCTTATAAAACATTTCCTTATAATTTTGAAAAGCTATATTACCATCAAAATGTTTCACAATTAACCAAAGACCTGTCTTTACCAATTAACCCACTCACATTAGCTTTTGCCGGCTCAGCACCTGCCAGCGAATCTTTTGTGTCTGATGGGCTCAATAAAAACGGAAGCATTAGCAGGGGGATCAGTTTTGGAAACAACCAGGATGTAGTAGTTAACTCTAGTTTGAATTTACAGGTGAGCGGTAAATTAACCGAGGAAGTGGATTTATTGTTGGCTGCAACGGATGATAACATTCCTTTTCAGGCCGATGGAACTACTGCTCAATTGCAGGAATTCGATAAAGTATTTGTACAATTATCTAATAAAACTTCCAAACTTATTGTTGGTGATTTTCAGCTACAGCGTCCAAACAGTTACTTCATGAATTTTTATAAACGGTCGCAGGGCGCTTATTTCGCAAATGATTATACTGACACCATTAATAAAAAAACTGTATTGTTTAAAACACAGGTAAGCGGGGCCGTGAGTAAAGGAAAGTTTGCGCGAAATATTATCCAAGGAACCGAAAACAATCAGGGGCCATACCGGTTAAGGGGCGCAGATAATGAACAGTTCATCATTGTATTATCAGGAACAGAAAGAATCTATATTGACGGACAATTACTTCAGCGTGGACAGGAAAATGATTACATCATTGATTATAACACTTCTGAAGTAACCTTTACGGCAAAACGAATCATTACCAAAGACAAACGAATCATTGCTGAATTTCAATATGCTGAACGAAACTATGCCCGCTCACTTTATTTTTTTAGCGAAGAAATAGATGCTGATAAATTAAATGTACGCCTCAATTTTTTTGGTGAACAGGATAATAAAAATAAAACACTGCAACAAACGCTTACTGGATCTCAAAAATTAACCATGTTTAATATTGGTGATACTTTAAGCAAAGCAGTGACCAGTGGTGCTGAATTAGCAGAGTTCAATACTTCTGATGTGTTTTATTGGAAAAAAGATACGATTGTTGCATCCTCCCTTTATCAGGGCATTTTTATACATTCTACGAATCCCGACAGTGCCAGATACCGCGTAAAATATAGTTACGTGGGGGAAAACAACGGTTACTACATACAGGTTTCAACAACCGCCAATGGCAAGGTATATAAATGGGTAGCGCCTATAGGAGGCATTTTACAAGGAAACTATGAGCCCGTTATTCCTTTGGTAACCCCCAAGAAAAAACAAATGTTCACCACAGGTATTAATTATCAATTCAGTAAAAATCATGGGTTGGATGTTGAAGGGGTTTATACCAAAAACGACATCAACACATTCAGTAAGTTTAATTCAGAGAACGATGATGGTTATGGCTTGAAAGTAAACAGCAATAACCAAACCGTTATTAAAAAAGATACAGTTACCAAACAACATTTGAATGCAGTGTATAATTTAGGTTACGAATACGTGCAGCAATTTTTTACTCCTATTGAAAGATACAGGGCCATTGAGTTTGAGCGTGACTGGAACAGGCCAGTTAGCGCGCCAATTAATACAGATCAACATGTGGGTTTTGCTCAGGTTGGAATTCAAAAAAACAATAAACTGAAATTATTGTACGGTATTAATTTTTTTAAAGAGGGTGTGTTTTATGATGGTTTAAAACACGGTGTACAGAGTTTATACAATACTAAAACTAACACCGTCACTTACAATGGTTCTTACCTGACCAGTAATTATAATTCACAGCTTAGTGATTTTTATAGGCATAAGGCTTCTTTCTCACAATCAATTTGGAAACTCAGGTTAAATTTTTTGGATGAGTTCGAGCAAAATAAATTCAGAAAAAGTACATCGGATGGTTTGCTTTCGAGGAGCTACCAGTTTTGGGAATGGGAAGCGAATATTACCAATAAGGACACTTCGGGAAATTTATACAAAATATTTTATCGAGAGCGCAGGGACAAACAGGCTTACAGTTCAATATTAAAAGACTCTACCTTTGCACAAAACACCGGCTTCTCGGCAAATATCAATAGTGTCAGAAATCATCCTTTTTCAGTAGTGTTTACGTATAGGGAATTACATTTAAAGAACGCAAACCCCTTATACCTGAAACCGGATAACACTTTATTAAGTCGTGTCGAATATTCTCCACGCTTAATTAAAGGCTTTATTACCTCAACCATTTTTTATGAAACAGGTTATGGACTTGAGAACAAAAAAGAATATTATTATTTATTAGTGGCGGCCGGCCAAGGAACCTATGCCTGGAAAGATTATAATGGAAATGGCACCCAGGAAATTGATGAGTTTGAGATCGCTCAATTTTCCGATCAGGCTTTGTACATTAAAGTCTATACGCCTACTAGCCAATATGTAAAAGTATTGCATGATCAGTTTAGTTTTTCATTGAACCTGCGTCCTTCTGTTTTTTTAAGGGATAGTTCCGGTAAAGCATTAAAGTTTATCGGCCGTTTTGCATCTCAATCTGTTTATCGCATAGATAAAAAATCAAATGATAACGGCAAATTATTTACGTTTAACCCTGCAGACATTAACTTAACCGACCCTCTAATCACGGCCATGAACTATTCGTTGCGACAGAGTTTGTTCTTTAACCAAAGCGCCGCAGTATTTGGAACTGACTATACATATCAAAGTAATTTAAGTAAACAATTACTCACCAATGGCTTTGAGCGACGTGAAAACACAACTCATGAATGGCGCTGGAGGTGGAACCTAACAAGAGCATGGAGTTTAAACAGTACTAATATTTACGGTATCAAATCCGTTGAATCGGAATTTTTAAGTACCCGTAATTATAAAATTGAATCTTATGACTTCGAACAAAAATTAAGCTACCAGCCTAACACAGCTTTTAGAATTAGTGTTTTATACAAGCATAACAAAAAACAAAATGTGATTAATAAAACCGATGTTGTAACTTCATCAACATCAGAAAAAGCAGAGTTGAATGATTTTGGTTTGGAGTTTAAATTTAACCAGGTTGAGAAAGGCAGCATAACCGGAAAGGCTGATTTTATTAATATATCATATAATGCTCCCGAAAACACGCCGGTGGCTTATGAAATGCTCAACGCTCTAAAGATCGGTTATAACTACACATGGGGATTAAGTTATCAAAGAAATTTATCAAATAACATCCAAATTAGCATTAATTACGATGGGCGTAAATCCCCTAACAGCAAAATCGTGAATATAGGTGGTGCGCAGGTAAGGGCGTTTTTCTAATTTAGTATATTTGTAAAATGTTTACAGGAATTATAGAAACGCTGGCAAGAGTAGAAGCGATTGAAAAAGAAAATACGAATGTGCATTTTACTTTTAGCTGCGCTTTTACCCATGAATTAAAAATTGACCAAAGTGTTGCGCATAATGGCGTATGCCTGACTGTTGTTAAGATCAACGCTGATCAATATACTGTAACCGCCATTGATGAGACGCTCCAAAAAACTAATTTAGGTAATTTAAAAATTGGTAATTATGTGAACATTGAACGATGTATGCCAGCTAATGGCCGCTTCGACGGACATATTGTACAAGGGCATGTGGATCAGACAGGAAAAGTGATTTCAATTATTGACAACAAAGGCAGTTGGACGTATGCTATCGCTTACGATCAAACCGCGGGAAACATAACCGTAGAAAAAGGAAGCATAACAATTAATGGTACAAGTTTAACGGTAGTTAATTCAAAAAATAATGAGTTTTCAGTTTGTATAATCCCTTATACATTTGAACACACTGTATTTAACTATTTAAAAGTAAACGATATAGTGAATTTGGAATTTGACATTGTTGGTAAATATGTAGCACGCCTTTTAGGAAAAATTAATTAGCAAACACAGACTTATAATCGCAACATGCAGCAAAAAATAGATTTCTTAATAATTGGAAGTGGTATTGCCGGCCTTAGTTACGCGCTCAAAGTTGCTGCTCATGGCTCTGTTTTTATTGTCACCAAAAGCAATGAGGATGAGTCTAATACCAAATATGCGCAAGGAGGAATTGCGGCAGTATGGAGCGATAAGGACACGATTGAAAAACACATACAGGACACATTAATTGCAGGTGGTGGTTTATGTGATGAAGACACCGTTAGAGTTGTAGTGACAGAAGGAACTGAACGAGTAAAAGAACTCATTGAACTAGGTGCTAATTTTGATAAAAACAAATCAGGCGCTTATGACCTCGCAAAAGAAGGAGGGCATTCGGAACACCGCATCCTGCACTATAAAGATATTACCGGTTATGAAATAGAGCGTGCACTGATAGCACAGGTGCGCAACCATAAAAATATTACAATTCTTGATCATCACTACGCTATTGATATCATCACCCAACATCATTTAGGAGAAGTTGTCACTTCTCAATCAAAAAACATAATTTGTTTTGGCGCTTATATTTTAAATACTAAAACACAAAAAATAGAAACCGTTCTTTCCAAAATTACACTTATGGCAACCGGCGGTGCAGGCCATGTCTATGCAACTACAACAAATCCAACCATTGCTACCGGCGACGGAATTGCTATGGTTTACCGTGCTAAAGGCACAGTGCAGGATATGGAATTTGTGCAGTTTCATCCAACCTCTTTATATAATCCCGGAGAGCATCCCAGTTTTTTAATAACAGAAGCAATCAGAGGTTTTGGCGCTGTTTTAAAAACCATTGATGGGAACGAGTTCATGCATAAATACGATGAGCGTTTATCCTTAGCGCCACGCGATATAGTCGCCAGGGCCATTGATAATGAACTTAAAACCAGAGGTGAAGATTTTGTTTACCTAGATTGCCGTCACATTGATCGAAAAGCCTTCATTGATCATTTTCCAAATATCTATGAAAAATGCATGAAACTTGGAATAGACCCTTTTATGAAAATGATCCCTGTGATACCTGCTATGCATTATTTATGCGGTGGGATTTTAGTCAACAAAGAAGGTCAAACCACACTCGGTAATTTATTTGCAGTAGGTGAATGTGCATGCACCGGTTTGCACGGCGCAAATCGTTTAGCAAGTAACTCTTTATTAGAAGCATTAGTGTTTGCTCATCGCGCTGCAAAAAAAGGAGTTGATACATTAGGGCAGCTTAATTTTAAAGAAGGTATTCCAAATTGGGATGCAGAAGGGACTGAAAACCCGGAGGAAATGATCCTCATTACACAATCACAACGGGAGGTTCAACAAATCATGAGTAATTATGTTGGAATTGTTCGCTCTGAACTCCGCTTAAAACGCGCCTTTGACCGTTTAGAAATATTATACAAAGAGAACGAAGCACTTTACGAAAAAACCACCCTGTCCCAAAAATTATGTGAATTACGTAACCTAATCTGCATTGGCTACCTAATCATCAAACAGTCCATCCGGAGAAAAGAGTCTGTAGGCTTGCATTATATGGTGAATTATCATAAAGAATCGTTAGAGTAAGACATTTCACAAGGTCTTACTGATCACGCTATTAGCTTGGCAGCATCGACTAAACCCTAAATCTCAAGCATTGGCGTGACAGGGCGACATTATAATAAAAATACTGCTCTATTCTTTTTTTCAATCAATTTTTTCGTGAAATAAAATATTTTATTACATTTGTAGCCCTAAATGGTAGATGTAGCTCAGCTGGTTAGAGCATCGGTTTGTGGTACCGAGGGTCGAGGGTTCGAGCCCCTTCATTTACCCTTTTAAAAGGCTGTCTGAAAAGACAGCCTTTTGTTTTTAAAACCATTTCAATTGTAAGAGCCGCTCTGATATAATAGTACCGATTGGCACAACTAAAACAGAATACTCTGATTTCGAAAAGCGAAAAGAAAACCTAAACACAACACAGTTAAAATACCAATTTTAAAATATTTGCTTCTGATCCTGATGATCTTAAAAATATAAGTCGTCAGTTTTTAATTTCAAATACCTGCTAACAGAAAGTGCAGCGCTTAAACCTGAGATCAGGACACCCAATAAAACAATACATCCAAACAACGCGGCCAATAAATTAGGGTCCTGTAATTGTAACAGATCAGGAATGTATTTCGTGCTTAATATTAAAAATCCAGCTAGTAAAAATCCGGCTACCAGTCCGGCAATCACACCTTGCCGGATGCCTTTCATTATAAATGGCTTGCGAATAAAGCCTTGGGTTGCGCCAACCAAATACATGGTTCTAATCAAAAATCTTTTGGAGTAAATGGATAAACGAATGGTATTATTAATTAATGCAATCGCTACTATCAATAATAAACTGCTGAAAACTAAAATATAAATACTGATCACTTTGGCATTATCATTGACCTGTTTGATCATGTCTTTGTGATAGATCACCTCCTTCACAAAATGCTTTTGCATGATTTGCTTCTCAAAACCCGCTAAACTATCAATGTTTGCATAGTCAGAATTCAGTTTAACATCCAAAGAAGATAATAAAGGATTATATCCTAAAAACGTAATAAAATCTTCG
The DNA here is from genome assembly GCA_014378485.1 of Bacteroidia bacterium. GTDB lineage: Bacteria > Bacteroidota > Bacteroidia > B-17B0 > Aurantibacillaceae > UBA4416. Next base: position 16,642 of record JACMNO010000030.1, on the reverse strand, counting down.
CCAAGGTCTTTTTGTAATTTTTTAGCGGCTTCATCCTTGCTGATATAATCCACTTGTTTTGTGAAAGCAGATGAACTGATTTCTTGCTTTAAAATATCGAGTTCTGCAGTAGTAGTGGTATCCTTCAAAACAATCTGGAAACCAATATTTTCTTTAATGTGATTAGATAGTTTTTTGGCATTAATCACCACCAGGCCTAAAAGGCCCAACATGAATAAAACCAAGGCCAGACTAATGACAACGGTAACAGCGGAAGTTTTTAATTTTTGAGTAGTAGTTCTATTTGACACAGCTATTTTTCTATTCATCTAAAATAAGCTGAATATAAAAAGCAATGTCTTATTTAAAAAAGTAATAATTAACAAGCTATTGTTTGTTGAGCCTGCGAAAAAAGAAATAGAAATCTTTATTCTGGGAAAACTGTGTTTAATTTCTTAAATTTAATAATTATATAACATTTACTTTAAATGTCGAAGCATCAAATCTTAATATTCTTATCAATTCTACTTACCAATATTGTTTTTATTCAAAACATAAAAGGGCAGGGCGAATTACCAACTCCCGGTGAACTTTTTGACGCAAAAAATTACATACAGGCATTAGAACAGTTTAAAAAATACGAAAAAGAATATCCTGATGATTATGAATTAAAACATCAAATAGCGGTTTGCTACCTTAATATTTATGCTGATAAAAGTTTAGCAATTCCTTACCTAGAAGAGTGTTATAAAGAAGGTAATTATAAAAATGAGTTGTTGTTGGAAATGGCAAAAGCCTATCAATTTGCATATCGGTTTAAAGATGCGAAAAATTATTACAATAAGTATAGAGAAAAAGCACCTTCCAAACTATTTCCGTTAATTGACCATTACATTGAAACGTGTGAAAACGCAGAGGCCCTTATAAAAAAACCAATCAACGTAACATTCGAACATTTGGGAAAAGAAATAAATACCAAGTTTGCTGATTACTACCCCTTTGTTACAAAAGATGAGAAAACGCTTTTCTATACCTCGCGAAGAGAGCAAAACCCTGGTAAAATTAGAAGTTTCAATGGTTATTTCACTTCTGACATTTATACTTCCACTGTTCAAAATGGAGTATGGGCTCAGGCAAAAAACATGGGGCCAATTATTAATACCAACGAAGATGAACAATGTGTTGGGATTTCACCGGATGGAAAAAACATAGTGTTGTACGTTGATAATGTTGATTTTCCCGGAGATTTATTTCACACCGAAATTCAAAAAACAAAATCCTTTGTAAAATCTATTCCGTTTAACGAGCCCATAAATACTGATATGTTAGAATCAGAAGGCTGCTATGGAAGTGATGGCAATACGCTTTTTTTTGTGTCGAACAGAAAAGGCGGTATAGGAGAAACAGATATTTATTTTAGCAAACGTTTACCAAATGGTGAATGGGGAATTCCGAAAAATTTAGGTCAAAATATTAATACAATTTACAAAGAAGCATTTCCGCAAATTACGGATGATGGTAAAACATTGTTTTTTAGTTCACAGGGCCACACAAACATGGGAGGTTATGATATTTTTAAATCTACCTGGAACGAACAATTAAAAAACTGGAACGTACCCATTAATGTTGGTTATCCGCTAAATACAACGGATGATGATATGATGTTTTCTGTATGCGAAAATGGCCGGGATGGTTATATTTCTGCCTGGCGTAAAGAAGGTTTAGGTGATTTAGATATTTATAAAATAAGATTCAATTCTGTTGAAGAGCAACAAACCGTTCTAACAGGTAATGTTGTCATGGCTGATACTTTAAAAAAAGAAATTGACGCATTTATTTCCATTAAAAATATAAAAACAAATAAAGAATTGGATTCTAAACCAGTAAATAAATTAACTGGCAAATATATATTTATTGTCATTCCCGGTAAATACCAAATTGAAATTACTTCGCCGGGAAATAAACCTATTCAGGAAAACATAACCGTTTATGATAAGTCGGATTTTAAACCAGAACAAATAAAGAATTTTGTATTGTATGATGCAAAATACGTGGCGCCCGTAAAAGAAGTGAAGCCTAAACCTAAAAAATAAAATCTTTGCAGATTTACAATAACAAATCAGGACGTCTCAACTTTGTTCTCTCTAAGGATTGTTCATGCCTCCACTCTTCCACTTTTTTTGTGTTGCCACTGGTTAAAAGTTCCGGAACCTTCCAGCCGTTATAGTCTGCCGGTCTGGTGTAAACGGGTGGCGATAATAAATTGTCCTGAAAAGAATCTGACAATGCAGATGTTTCGTCATTCAATACACCGGGGATCAAACGAATGATCCCGTCACATAAAACTGCCGCAGGTAATTCGCCACCACTTAGCACATAATCACCAATAGAAATTTCTTTGGTAATAAAATGTTCTCTAATGCGTTCGTCAATACCTTTGTAGTGGCCGCAAAGAATAATAAGATTTTTTAAAGTGGATAAATGATTGCAAGTGCTTTGTTTCAGAGTCTCTCCGTCAGGAGTCATATAAATGATTTCATCATAATTACGTTTACTTTTTAAATCATTGATGCAGTTCGCAATCGGTTCTATCATCATCACCATTCCCGCGCCTCCACCAAAAGCGTAATCATCTACTTTCTTATGAGGTTCAATGCCGTAATTTCTTAAGTCCACAACATTCACAGTAACCAAACCTTTATTTATAGCTCGTTTCAAAATACTATGGCTGAACGGGCTTTCCAGCAAAGGCGGATGAACCGTAATGATATCAATGTGCATAGCCAAAATTAACAAAAAAATCAGTAAATAAAAATGTGATTCTAAGTGATTAATTCCATCTATCAGCTATATTTGTTTATCTAAAATAACTTAAGTATGAAATATTTTTTATTAATCATTACACTATTTTTCGGTTTCTGCGCGGTGGCGCAGGAAAAAGACAAAGCAAAAGAAAACAAGGCAAAGGAAAATCTGAAATACCTGTATAAAGAAGCAACTGTTGAAACAGATGATTATAAAATTTACATCATTGACGCTGTAGCATCTCTCAAACAAGCAAAGTTTAAAATCAAAATATTTAATAAAACCAATGATTACTTATTAATAAAACCAACAGAGTTTAATTACCTAGCGGGAGATAAAACAATATTAAGTTTTGATAGAACATATGTTGTTGCTCCTAATGAAGAAGAAAGCAAAGTGATTGATTTTAAAGGTGCTGATATGCTATCAGAAAAATTCGCGGTAGAATTTAAAGGAATTTATAAAGCTTCGGCAGGTGGCAAAGCCTATTCGATTCCTAATTTTGAATTACCTGCCAGCAAAAATGATTTCACTGTGGAGAATTTTACATGTACTCTTAAAAAAGCAGACCTTAAAACTGATAAATCCGCCGTGAAATTTGAATGTCAGTACGTCGGAGATGGCGTTGGGATTATTAACCCAATGAAAGCTTCCGCTTTGATGCCTAACGGAAAAGAAAACGCAAACTCCAAAAAAAATCAACCCATGATTTTAGAAAAAGGTAAAAAGGATGATTTTACTTTAGTTTATGCCGAAGTGGCCGGCGCAGGAGATATGCAATTAAAAGGCCTACAGGTGAAATGGAATGAAACTTTAAGAGAATCAAAATTACTGTCAATCGGAAACACAAAAATTGAACTTATTAAAGAGTCAGAGAAGAAATAAATTATTTTTTCTCTAACCTGCCCCAAACACCTAGCGGTAATTTTACACCACTTTTTGCATTAAGGTACAATTCACCAATACTTAAATCTGACTTGTTTATTATAGCAAAGGGTCTTAATAAATTCTCAGGCACTAGGGCTGAAAACCCTAATGAATAAGCGTTTAAGATTAATAAATGTTTTTGAGGATCGAGTATTTGCAACACACAATCCATCATTTCTAAAATATTGTCTTCCAGTTTCCATTTCTCTCCGTTCGGGCCATGTCCAAAAGCAGGAGGATCTAAAATAATTCCCTGATAAAGATTTCCTCGGCGCTGTTCTTTTTTTACAAATTTCAAAGCGTCATCAATCATCCAGCGGATATTATCAAGGTTGGATTTTTGCATATTTTCATTGGCCCAATTCACTACCTGTTTTATACTGTCTACATGTGTTACATCTGCTCCTGCTGCTCTCGCCGCAATACTTGCTCCCCCTGTATAAGCAAATAAATTTAAAAATTTTGGTTTCTCTAAAGGCTTCAAATAATTATAGATCACATCCCAGTTACAAGCTTGCTCAGGAAAAATTCCAACGTGTTTAAAAGACGTTAAACCTAATCGAAACGTCAACGTATCTTTTAACCCTTTTCCTTCTTCGTGTAATCCATATTCAATGGTCCATTGTTCAGGCATCTTATTCAGCATTTTCCATTCTCCGCTGGAGCTGCTTTTAGGAATAAACTTCACATGCGCCAGTTTTTCCCATTCATTCTCGCTGTATACTTTTTTCCATACAGCTTGTGGTTCAGGCCTTATTGTAATGTATTTACCAAAACGTTCCAGTTTTTCAAAATCACCACAATCCAATAATTCGTAATCTTTCCAATGGGTAGGCGTTAATAATTGCATAGTATAAAAATAAGTTATCTCTGTTAGGCGATATAATATATTAGAACAAGTAGTAAAACACAGAGTGTTGATAAAGTACTGTTTTTTAAATTATATAATGTACCGCAAATATATAACTTGTACTGTTTAAGAATCTATTTTATGCAAACTAATCGTTCAGCTTTTGTTACCTTAATATCTGTTTTTTTCTTTTGGGGTTTTGTAGCCGCAAGCAATGATATTTTAATTCCTGTATTTAAAGATACTTTGCATTTAGAGCAATGGCAAAGCCAGATGATTTCTTTTGCATTTTATGTGGCCTATACTATAGGATCCATCATCTACGTGCTTATTTCAAAATTAAACGGTGGCGATATATTGAACAGGATAGGTTATAAAAACGGAATTGCTTTAGGACTTGTCATTTCTGCCTGTGGAACATTATTATTTTACCCGGCAGCACAACTGGTATCTTTTCCTTTAATGATAACCGGATTATTTATTGTTGCCCTCGGATTTTCTTTACAGCAAACAGCCGCCAACCCTTTAGCAATTGTAATCGGTGATCCCGCAAATGGTGCACAACGCCTAAGCCTTGCGGGAGGAATTAATAACGTTGGAACTACTATTGGTCCTTTGGTTGTTGGATTTGCCATATTTGGTTCTGTTGGTGATCATAATGCATTAAGTGATTTATCGGCAGTAAAATTCCCATATCTGATACTTGGTGCCGCATTTCTTATTGTCGCACTACTATTCAAATTTTCTTCCTTACCAAACAAAATCGAGATATCATCAGGTGTTATAGAAGATTCGGCTAAAGAACAAAAAAGTATTTTCACATATCCACAACTTTGGATGGGAATGATTGCCATTTTTGTTTACGTGGGTGTTGAAGTATCAACAGCCTCCAATTTGCCGGATTATATGAAACAGCATGCCTGTATTCCTACAGAAAAAGCTGCGCCTTATATTTCATTATTCTGGGCTAGTTTAATGATTGGAAGATGGACAAGTTCAGTGGGCGCTTTTAACCTGGCAAAAAACACGAAACTAATTTTACGCATTGTCATTCCTTATGCGGCCTTTGGTGTATTTTTATTAGCCAATGTTATTGCAGGACACGACCTGACACCCTTTTATCCTTATTCATTTGTGATTCTTTTTATGATCGCTGCTGATATGTTAAGTAAAGGAAATCCTGCCCGACAGTTATTGATCTATTCTGCCTGTGGTATAACCGCTTTAATAATTGGAATGATCACCACCGGTTTAATTAGTGTGTATGCTTTCATCAGTGTTGGCCTTTTCTGTTCTACTTTATGGCCATGCATTTATACTTTAGCTATTTCAGGTTTAGGTAAACAAACCAACCAAGGCTCAAGCTACCTGATTATGATGATCATGGGCGGAGGCTTTATCAGCTTATTCCAGGGATGGTTAGCGGGTCCTGACGTTATTGGCATCAACTTAAGTTATATTGTTGGGATATTCTGTTTTTTATACCTTGCTTTTTATGGATACAAAACAAAACAATTATTAAAACAACAGGGGGTGAATTTTGATAAGAGCGTTGCCGCGGGGCATTAAAACAACACAATTAAAAATAAAAAATGGAAGTAACAATCAATGTTAAACTCGTTAACTCAAAGTTTAACCAGGCCTATGCCGATAAAGAGAATGAAGGTGAAGAAACAGAAGACAATATTAAATATTTGTGGGAAGATGAATTTGAAGTTCAGGGAAATGTCACCAACTTCAAAGTCATTAATAACACCACTTATTTATTAAACGGTTTATATCCCAATGATGATGAATTCAGTTTTGAAATTCCTGATATGACAGTATTGGAATGCACTTTAGATAGTGGTGTTATTACTTTACTGCCCTTCTCTAAAAAAGCGATTAATAAAACAGAGAAGAAAGAAACAAAAAATGGTTTTACATTTTATGTGCAATTAAAAAGTATACGAGAAGTAGTTAACCCTATGACAGGAGTGTACATTTTAAAAGATGATTATCCAAAAGAATTATTGGCGCTTTACGTTGATGAAGAAGAATAAAAACTGTTACGTAAACTTTATGTTGTAGACACTACAATAAGCTGTTTAGAATCTATATTCTACAAGGAAATTGTCGCATTAATAGTTTGTAAACTCTAATAAAACAGTATTTTTAAAGTGTATATAGTTTAACTTTATGAAAGCCTTTTTTATTTTATATCTTGTTTTTTTTATTCAGGTTCAATGTCTTTTTTCTCAAACAAAATGTGCGCCGTACGTTAATCCCTTTATAGGTACAGGTGGTGCCGGACATACATTCCCGGGAGCAGTTCTTCCGTTTGGAATGGTTCAATTAAGTCCCGATACACGCATAGATGGCAATTGGGAAGGATGCGCGGGATACCATTATTCGGATTCTATCATTTATGGTTTTTCCCATACGCACTTAAGCGGAACAGGAGTGAGTGATTACGGCGACATTTTAATTATGCCAACCATTGGAGAGACCGGATTCAAAAAGCAAGAGTATGCCACAAAATTTTCACACTCAAAAGAAAAAGCAAGCGCAGGATTTTACCAGGTACAATTGGAAAATAAGATTGATGTGAAATTAACCGTTACTCAAAGAGTTGGGATTCATCAATACACATTTCCTAAAGGTGATACCGGAACAATCGTGATCGATCTTTTACATCGTGACAAAACATTAACAAGCACTTTTAAAATAATAGACAGTGTCACGGTTGTTGGTTCAAGGGTGAGCGAAGGATGGGCCAACGAACAACATGTGTATTTTGTGATGAAGTTCAACAAACCCATTGCCGTTAAAACCATCAGCACGATTCATGCTTCAATCAAAAAACCAAATGAAGAATTGGAAAAAACTGAGGCGGCGGTACTCCAGTTTAACATCAGTGACGGTAAACCATTGATGATTAAAGTTGGAATCTCACAGACGGGCATTGATGGCGCTATAAAAAATTTAGCAGCTGAGGCAAGGCACTGGGACTTTGAAAAATACAAGCAGGACGCAGAAAAAAGTTGGGAAAAAGAATTGTCAAAAATTGATGTTCAAAGTAAAGATCCTGAAAAATTAACCATTTTCTATACAGCTTTATATCATTGTTTTATTCACCCCTCCTTAGCCGGAGACGTGGATGGAAAATACAGGGGTCGTGATAAAAAATTACATCAGGCTAACGGTTTTACGCCTTACACAATATTTTCTTTGTGGGACACTTTCAGGGCGTTACATCCGCTATTTACGATAGTGGAGCAGAAAAGAACAGCTGATATCATTAATTCTTTTTTACAACAATATAAAGAAAGCGGGCGCTTGCCAATGTGGGAACTTTCCGCTAATGAAACCAACTGTATGATCGCTTTTCATAGCGTTTCGGTAATCGCTGATGCTATCACCAAAAACATAAAAGGGTTTGATAAGAGTGCGCTTTATGACGCTATGGTTGCAGCATCGAATTATACTAACCTTGGCATTCCCGTATTTAATCAAAACAATTATTTGCAAATAGAGGATGAAGCCGAAAGTGTATCCAAGACTTTAGAGTATGCTTACGACAATTGGTGTATCGCCCAAGTCGCTAAAAAACTTAATAAAAAAAACGATTACGATCTATTCATAAAACGTGCACAGGCATACAAAAATATATTTGACAAAAAAACAGGTTTTATGCGGCCTCGAAAAAATGGTAATTGGTTGTCTCCGTTTGAACCCAGAGAAGTCAATAATCATTTTACAGAAGCCAACAGTTGGCAGTATAGTTTTTTTGTACCGCAGGATATTTCGGGGTTAATTAATTTATTAGGTAGCGAAAATAAAATGGCACAAAAGCTAGATGAATTATTTTCTGCTAATAGCACTACAGAAGGCAGAACGCAAGCCGATATAACAGGACTGATCGGGCAATACGCGCATGGCAATGAACCAAGTCACCATATGGCCTATTTATATAATTACATAGGCAAGCCATATAAAACACAGGAAAAAGTTTACCGGATTCTGACAGAATTCTATAAAAATAATCCCGTTGGTTTGATTGGCAACGAAGATTGCGGACAAATGAGTGCCTGGTACGTTTTAAGCTCTATTGGTTTTTATCAGGTGTGTCCGGGGAAACCAGAATATACGATTGGCTCCCCATTATTTGATAATGTTAAAATTCATTTAGAGAATGGAAAGAATTTTGAGATCAGCAAACAAAATTCATCTTCAACATTTCAATACATACAATCCTCTACACTAAACGGAAAGGTAAATAACAGCTCTGCTTTATCTCACAGTGCTATCATGAATGGCGGAAAAATTGAGTTCATGATGCAGGATAAATTAGATGACAAAAATATGTTCGGAAAATCGGAATCTTTAAGGCCTCTCAGTTTCATTACTGACAAACCAATCATTGCAGCGCCAATTATTAATTCTCCTATCAAGATAACAGAAAAAACCAAGACCATTAGTATAGAACATGATGACAGTAAAGTAAGTCTGATCTATACCCTGGATGGTTCTGAGCCAAGACAAAATTCAAAAATTTATACCTCGCCTTTTAATTGTGATTCATCAACCACCATCAAAGCAAAAGCATTTATTAAAAACGACATGAGCAGCACTACCACTGCACTTGTATATAAAAAACCAAATAACTGGAAGATCAGCATCCAAAGTAATTATTCAAAACAATATGATGCAGGAGGTGATGATGGAATTATTGATGGACAACACGGCACTACAAATTGGAGGAGCGGTGGTTGGCAGGGTTATCAGGGACAGGATTTTAATTGCATCATTGATTTAGGAAAAGTAACATCCATTCAATTTATGAATACCAGTTTTTTGCAGGATACCCGTTCCTGGATTCTTTACCCGAAGCAGGTAGAGTATTTTATTTCTGAAGACGGAACAAACTATATTCCATTTGGTGAAATTGAAAATGGTATAGCCGCTGATGATTACAATTTACAGATGCGGACTTTCTATAAAAAAAATCCCACTAAAATTGCTGCAAGGTTTATAAAAGTAAAAGCGACTAATTTTGGTAGATTACCAGACTGGCATGCAGGAAAAGGTGGCGATGCGTTTATTTTTATTGATGAAATTGAAGCAAGATAATAGGTTTTATCAAAAAATACTTTTTAATTAGCATTATGAAACCCTTTGTCCTTTTCCTTCTTCTTACATCTTTTATTTGTTCAGCGCAACTTAAATCCGGAATATGGCGTGGCGTACTTTTTTTAAATCCAAACGAACGCACCGAACTCCCTTTTAATTTTGAAATTAAAACTGTAAAGGGAAAATATCAATTAATTATTCATAACGCACAGGAGCGTATTGTAGTAAATGAAACAATTCTTAAAAAAGATTCCTTCAATTTTAAGATGCCTGTTTTTGATACGGAATTCAAAACAAAGATTATTGGGGATAGCATTTTAACCGGAGTTTGGATTAACCATACCAAAAAAGAAAATAAGACCATCGCTTTTACTGCCAAATACGGCAACAGTATGCGTTTTTTATATGTACCGGGAAAACCGGACAAACTTTATGAAGGTAAATGGGAAGTAACTTTTAGTCCTGGATCCGCTGATAGCTCTAAAGCCATTGGATTATTTAAACATAAAAACGAAAGCGCTTATGTAGATGGTACTTTCTTAACCGAAACAGGAGATTACCGTTATTTAGAGGGCATGATACATAATGGAATGATGTATTTAAGTTGCTTTGATGGTTCCCATGCCTTTTTATTTGTTGCAGAAAATAATGGAGAGGATATCAATAAAGCCGATTTTTATTCAGGCTCTACATGGCATGAGAGTTGGATGGGCAAACGCAACGATTCATTTAAGCTACAAAATCCGGAGAGTCTAACATATTTAAAAGATTCAACTAAAAAAATAAATTTTTCCTTCTACAATATCAAAGATCAAAAGATAAGTCTGGATGATGCAAAGTTCAAAGATAAGGTAGTCATTATACAAGTAATGGGAAGCTGGTGTCCGAACTGTATGGACGAAAGTGCCTACCTTTCTGAAGTGTATAAAAAATACAATAAAAAAGGTTTGGAAATTATTGCTTTGGCTTATGAAAGAACAGCCGATAAAGAACGTGCGAAAACAAATTTAACGCGCCTGACCAAACGTTTTGATATTGGTTATGATATTTTACTTACCGGATTCACCGGAAAAGAAAAAGCTTCTGAAAGTTTACCGTTTTTAAATAAGGTGATGGCTTTTCCAACCACTATTATTTTAGACAAACAACATAAAGTCAAAACGGTTTACACCGGATTTAGTGGTCCTGCTACCGGTAAGGCATATGAGGATTATACTCAAAAAACAGAAGAGTTAATCAGTGAATTGCTTTCCAGGAAATAAAAATAATTATATCTTTATGTTAAAGAGAATTAAAATGTACTGTAAACTGCTTTATCGGTAGTGCAAAATTTAAAAAATAAACTTTCATTTGAATTTAACTTAATAATACTTTATGAAAACAAAATCAATAATTCCTTTAATAATAATCACTTCATTTTTTCTGATTTTTAATTCCTGTAAGAAAAAAGATAATTCTTCTCCTGAACCAAATAACATTACTGCCCCAGTTACACAAACAGGAAACTATGCCGTGTTTGGCAGCAGAAAACAAGCCATTATCACATCTACTCTGGTGAGTTCTTTCGGCAATTTCAGCACGGCTTACGCATCAAATGCCGCACTGATAAATAATAGCCCTACGGCTGGCTCCTTGCAAGATATGGGCTCGGTTAATTTAAACGGAACTTTATTTCAAAAAAATGCCTATTCGGTTTCTAACTTCTTTGGAGATAGTACTTCATCTACTTATAATACACCGCTTAACTGGATTATTTTAGGCACAACGGCTGTTCCGGGTTTCAGCTTTTCAAATACCAATCCTTATCCTGTTTATACAGGATATACGGCCATAGCCGATTCTTTTGTTGTCTCAGGAAATATTTCAATTCCACTAACTAATTATAGTGGCTCTGATGAAATAGAAACCTATTTTGTAACATCTACCAATCCGGTAGCCAATACATCTATCCAAAATATAACCGGATCACCTACATCTTTAAATTTCACAAGTACTGATTTGGGAATTATTGGAGTGAATACAAATGTCTCATTAGTAATTAATTTTTATAAAAATAATATTCAAACAATAAATGGCAAGTCCTATAACTTCAGGACAGGATATGGAATTATTAAATCAAATATCAAGTTTAAATAAACTTTGAAATTTAATTTAGGTTTGAATTTTAAGAATTACTTAATAAAACAAATTATTATAAGGAAAGCGAATCACATGCACTTTCTTCACGGTATCGTAAACCAGTTTTTTAAAGTCAGCAATATTCTCTTTGTTTTTAGCGCTGATGTAAACGCAGGTCTGATCAAGATTTGTCATCCAGGTTTTTTGTAACTCTTCCAATGATAAATTCTCTTTAGTAACAGGTGTCAAATCGTCCTCATCTTTTTTTATGTACTTGAAGGCATCAATCTTATTAAAGACCAAAATAGTTTCTTTGTCTCCGGCACCTATATCAATCAGCGTTTGGCGAACCACATTAATATGATCTTCGAAATTAGGATGTGAAATATCAACTACATGTAAAAGAATATCTGCTTCGCGTACTTCATCTAGAGTGCTTTTAAAACTTTCCACTAATTGTGTCGGTAATTTCCTAATAAATCCAACTGTATCTGTTAATAAGAAAAATAGATTATCAATGGTTACTTTTCTTACCGTAGTATCCACTGTGGCAAACAATTTATTTTCAGCAAACACTTCGCTTTTACTGATCATGTTCATGATGGTGGATTTACCGGCATTGGTATAACCCACTAAAGCAACACGAACAAATTCTCCACGGTTTTTTCGCTGCGTTGCCATTTGCTTATCAATGATTTTCAGATCTTCTTTTAACTGCGCAATTTTATCACGCGCAATCCGGCGATCTGTTTCAATCTCCTTCTCCCCTGCTCCACCGCGGGTTCCTGTTCCTCCACGCTGACGTTCCAAGTGGGTCCACATACCGGTTAAGCGCGGTAATAAATATTGATACTGCGCCAACTGGACCTGTGTTTTGGCATGAGCCGTTTGAGCACGTTGTGAAAATATTTCCAAAATAAGTGTGGTACGGTCTAAAATTTTTGCTCCTAATTCTTTTTCTAAATTACGTTGTTGAGAAGGTGACAATTCATCATCGAAGATCACCACCGGAATTTTGTTCTCTAAAATAAAAGTTTTAACATCCTTTAATTTTCCTTTTCCAATAAAAGTAGCTTTATCAGGTTTTTCCAGTTTTTGAGTGAAAGTTTTTTTAGTTTCTACACCATAGGTTTCAGCTAAAAAAGCCAACTCATCTAAATACTCAAAAGCCAAAGCTTCATTTTGTCTTTTATTAATAACACCAATTAAAACGGCCGTAGATGTAGGAGATTCTGTAGAGTGAGTATCTGGTTTCATTAAAGTAAAATTAAACATAAAAGTAATGTTTTTATTACTTAAAGTTTAGGCGTGCATGCTAAATAAAAAAAACTAAACTAACTCCCTTTATTTAATTAGCGTAACATGTCCAAATTTTGTTTTTTCCTGAAGTTTAGTTGAGCCCTTTGCTTCTTTGTATGTAACTTTATATACATATACATCAGGTTTACACAAAACGCCTCCATATTTTCCATCCCAACCTTGGTTTAATGTAGCTGATTCAAATAGCTTTTCTCCCCACCGGTTAAATATCATCATATTAAATTCATGAAGCTCGAGTCCAACCGGCGTAAACACATCATTAGTGCCATTTCCATTGGGCGTAAACGCATTAGGAATATATAACGTAGTTATTTCATTAACCTTTAGAGGTAAAGAAATAGTGTCGAAACAACCAAATGTGGTTGACACGATAAGAGTGATATTATATAAGCCTGTATCAGCATAAACATGATTTGGATTTTGTTCAGACAGCATTGTAAGGCCATCACCAAAGTCCCAAAATCTATCATCATCTAAAAATGAAGTATTATGAAACGAAACCTCTGGATTTAAAACATCTATATTTGCACCTGCCGGAGTATAATAAAAATCTGCAACAGGCTTTGGATGCACCAAAATATAATTCGGTTTTGTGAGTGTATTGATACAACCACTATCAGAAGTTGCTTTCAAACTGATACTGAAAGTGCCTGATGTGTAATAAGTATAGCTTGCTGAATTATCATTAGAAACATTTCCATTGCCAAAATTCCATAGCCATGAGGTAATACTCGGTGTGGCAGCAGATAAGTTCGTGAAGTTTATCTTCAAAGGTTGACAACCTTCAACTTTATCTGCCTTAAAATCAATATTCGGAAGCGCGTTCACATTGACATCAATGGTGTCTGATTTTACAATGCAATTATTTTTGTCGGTTAACACCGACCAATAACTTGTTGATGTTTGCGGGATCTGATTTTGAGTTAAAGAAGAAGTGGTTACACTTGTATTAGAAGCGCCATTACTCCAATTCACTGTATAAGGCTTAATACCACCTGAAAACTGGGAAGTTAAAACTATAGGATTATTTTTACAAATAGAATAATCATTAGATGTTATAGTTAAAAATAGTTGTGCGGGTTGAAATACATTAATTGTATTAACTGTATCTCTGCAGCCCATAATGTCTTCTGCAATAATGGTATAAGTTCCTGCGGTAAGATTTGTTCTTATAGTGTCCGGGCTTGCTGAACCATTCCAATAATAACCATTAATGCCATAACCCTGGTTTGAAGTTACTTGAATTAATCCGTTACTTTCGCCAAAGCAAACAACACTATCCACATCTAATAGTTGCATACTTAATTGCTTATACTCTCCAAGTGTAAATACACCATAATTTAAATTAGCCGCTAAGTTTTGATTGTTGCTAGTGCTATTGTTTAAACTTGGTAAATTACTCCATCCTGAATTGTAATGCCAGGCTTGCAAATTACTTTCAGTAATCATATTTGTACTACCTGCGGTTAAATCCCACTCATTTTCAATGTAAGTAAATTGCTTATCCGTGAGGGGATTAACATTGTAATTATTTGTATTGATAACCCAAAAGCGATCTAACATTTTTGGAGCATGCTCCGTGTTACAATTATTATCCAAATCCAATACACTTGTTGGTAATGGCCTGTTATTAATTGCCGGATTAGTGGTTGTTGGATAAGTGGATGCACTAATACCTCCGGTTGTTGATTGCGCGCCCGGAGTTGTGATATTTAATGCAAGAGGGATATAATTAGCTGCTAATGAACCAAAAGGAAAAACATAATTACCCACCGCGCTATTTGCAATATTCCACTGAATAATGCCATAACCCGGCAAAGGGGCAGTTTCGCTGATAACGTAACCTGTTGTTCGGGTAATTGCGCCGGTAGATGGATTAGTAACAATTAAAGTGTTGCTGTTTAAATCTAACGGTCTGGAAGTTAACGCTAAAACTCCTACTACTCCGCTGACGTATGTATTAACATTTAATGTTTTTACGCCGCTGCCTAATAATGTTAAATTATTAAAACGGGTTGGTTGAGATCCATTTATGCTTTGGTTAGCTCCAACCATATCTACAGAACCAAGTGTGGGCGTTAAGGCACCTGATGCGGACGTATTAGTCCAGTTTCCTGAAAACGAAATTAAGCCCGAGTTATCAATTAAACCAACATTAACGCCGGCATTGGTGTTTACCACCTCGCCCTGAACAGCGATTAATGCGCCACTTTGAACAGTGATGCCGCTCCCGTTATTATAAAATTCTGATTGACCGTACGAATACTGAAACATTCCCACTGAAAAAAGCAGGATAGCATGTTTAAATATTTTTAGTTTAAATTTCTTCATTAATATTTTACAAAAAATTAGTTCTGCCGATTTTAAAATTTGATACATGGTAACAGCGCCACATTACGAGGACGATGTGAAAATTCATATACTAAAACAGTAGCAGGATTATTAATATATGGGTTTACTAACTGTCCTCCATTACTTGGTGGTGTTGATGTGGTTAATCCATCTGTAACAACATTTAATTTACTATCAGACCACCAATCATTAATTGTACCCACTCCTCCTGTGCCGCCCAATTCTCTGTGTGTTGAAGCCGCTTCATTTGTTCCAATAACTCTGCCGGCATTTACCCCTTTACCCATATCCAAACCTCGTACAAACTCTCCTCTTAAATCCGGCACATTAAATGTAGCGCCGCCGCCGCCATACAAGTATCCTACAGCAGCAAATAGTTCGGGATAAGTGGTAGCGCTAACACCTTGACCGTTACATTCTAAATATCCATTTGGAACTGCGACGTTAGCAAAATATTGAACAGTGCCGGCAGGATTATTTGCACAGTCCCATTTAGTGCCATCATAATAATAAAATCCTTTAAGATTTGTATCATACACTTGTAAGCCTGCAATAGGCGCTGCAATAGCAATTCGCTGAACGGTGGTCATGCGCGGCATAGCAAAACCTGCACTGGTGCTGGTAATGTCAACTATAGCTGAAGGAGCGGGTGCCGTTGTTCCTACGCCAACATTTCCGCCTTTATCCTGAAATATTAATGCGGAGTAACTTGTGTTTTCTAAATTTCCTTTTGGTGAACCGCCCGTACTGTATGCCTGAAGAACACAATAACCTAAAGCCTCAACATGGAGATGTGAAAAACTGTTTCCATCATAAAATTTTATTCCGTTATCTGTCCATGGCTCAAAAATATCAGACATAACCGAAGCGGTTGAATACCCAATGTTGAAACTAGACTGCGGATAAACACCATCATTGGCTAAAATATTGCCATTTACATGCAGTCTTTCAAGAGGAGACGGTGTTCCTATTCCAAAATTTCCAGATGCTAAAATTCGGGCACGTTCAACATTATTAGTTTTAAAAACCAAATCCTGTACATCTGTAGTTCCTAAAAAATTAGTGCCGGCAGTTGTACCTGCGTTTCCCAATAGTTGCCAGGCGTTAGCGGCCGATGGTATCAAAACAACATCTCCGTTAATATCTACAGATAACGCTTTGCCTGTTGATGCCACTGTG
>JACMNO010000003.1 GCA_014378485.1 Bacteroidia bacterium | reverse complement strand
TAGAACCATCTCTAGAGAAATTTAATCCACCAAGCGATGTGGTTCCGTCTTTAGAAAATGTATTGGGATCTAAGAATACGGTTTCGGTACCTTTAGCATTTTTTCGGTACAAAACGGATTGGTTTTGCAAACCGTTATTTTTATAGTAATACGTAAAATCTCCTTCTTTGAAAGGTGCTCCTATTTTTTCGTAATTCCACAGTTTTTCCATTCTAGCTTTTAGCAAATCCCGAAATGGAATCTGAGCCAAATAGCCATAGGTTACTTCGTTTTGAGCTTTTACCCAGGCTCCGGTTTCAGCAGATTTGTCGTCTTCGAGCCAGCGGTAAGGATCTGGAAGTTTGGTATCGAAATAAACATCAACTGTCTCTCCTTTATTAGTTATGGGATAGGTTAAAGTTTTCGGTTTTTGGTTTTGCCCAAAAGATGCCATTGCAGAAGATACAGCCATTATTAAAAAAGTTTTTTTCATTAGATTCTGTTTTAGGTTATTACAAAAATAAGGAATTAGTTAGTGTTGTAAAGGTGGTAAAGTCTTAAATAAAACTAAAAATACTAGTCTTTCGATTAGGATTTACTTTCAACAAGAAAACCACTGCTACTTATCTGTTGATAAAATTAAACATATAAGTCATGTAAGTTAAAAAGCTTGATTAATAAATAATTGATTTTAACGACAATACAACAACTAGGTATATGACTTATATGTTAAATAATTAAATACTTAGGTCATGTAAGTTAAAATCGCTACTCTTTCTAATAACATCAGCTTTCAACATGAAAATGACAATTGCTTATATGCGTTATATGTTAATAAAATTAAACATATAAGTCATGTAAGTTAAAAAGCTTGATTAATAAATAATTGATTTTAACGACAATACAACAACTACTCATATGACTTATATGTTGAGAAAATTAAACACGTAAGTTATGTAAGTTAAAAACCAAAAAACGCTACTCTTTCGAATAGCGTTTTCTAGAATGGTTGACATCAGAGCGAAGCACTTATTTGACCTGAACTGAATATGTAATTTGTGCGTCCGTTGCTCCACCGGCATTTGTAATATCTCCCGCTGCAACACCCGCTGCACTTTTAGCTGGTTCGTGTCTCAACACAACCACTAAATTTCCAGTTGCTGCTACTGTTCCTGTTTTCAAAGTAAAAGCCAATCCAATGGGCTTCCCGTTAACATCGGCATCAGTATAGGTAAATGCTCCAATTGCTGCTGGTGCCTGAAAAAACAACTGGTGCTCATCGCCTTCTTCTTTTATTTCCAATGTAATATCATCAACTGGTGACACGGACTCGTTTAAGAAACGTACTGTTCCTGTATACGTTGTGTTCACTATTAAATCTCCTGAAACAGTAATTACCGGAGCATTTGGTCCGTCTCCATCTAGATCTCTAGAAGTCAAAGTTACCGTTTGGCTTCCAGCGGTAAGAGTCGTAGTCACCGTTGTGATTACTTCTTCCTCATTTACTGCAATTGGATCGTCGTTAGTACAAGATGAAAAGGTGAATACTGATACTAATGCGATTGCTATAATTTTTGAATTTTTCATTTTATTGTTTTTTGTTTCCTTTTTAATAATTGAATTTTAATTGAATTTGAAAGTTTCTACCCATTTCATCAGCAAAAAAACGTTGCC
>JACMNO010000029.1 GCA_014378485.1 Bacteroidia bacterium | reverse complement strand
GCACAATTACTAAAGTATGATAAATGTGCTGCTAAATGATGCAAACCTTTTCAAATATTTTCTGCAAAAGCCTTGCATAAAAAAGAAAGTAAACTCTTTAAAATAGTTGAATCTATTACTATTTCAGTGTTTTGAGTGAACCCTATATAGTGACCTTTGTATAAAACATAGTTTTCTATATTCATACTTTTAACAAGTATTTCCTATGTTTCTATGTGTTTAATTTTTTTTATCTCAACTAAAACATGTTCTTTAATTTTTCATTGTGTTATTATAAGAAAACCGTGATGAGTTTATATAAACCCATTTGTATTATTTTTTCAAATTTTCTAATGAATATTACAATACTAATGCTTTATGATAGTATTACCTTCAACAAAAACAAATGTTTAAAAAGAAGATTCTTTGCTTCTAACAAATTCATCATGAAAAAAGAAAAACCTAAAGAGAAAGTTCTTAAAAATCAGTATGTACCAACGGCTGAATTTTACAGCCAGTTAATTGATAGCTTGCAGGACTATTCAATATTTACCCTTGATAAGGAATTTAATATTAATAGCTGGAGTTCTGGATCAGAAACAATATTTGGATATACAACAGAAGAAGCTGTTGGACAACCATTTAATATTATTTTTACGGAAGAAGATAAGAAAAACGGTGTTCCGAAAACTGAAATTGATAACGCTATAAAAGAAGGACGTGCAGTTGATAACAGGTGGCATGTGTGTAAAGACGGCAGCCAATTCTATGCTTATGGGCTTGTTTTTCCGTTCACAGGTTTAGAGGGAGAATTATTAGGGTATGTTAAGATTCTGCGGGATTTAACAGAAAGAAGGAATACTGAAGAAGCTATTAAAAAGTATGTAAAAGAACTTGAAGAGCTTAACACTCACAAAGAAAGTATTTTGGCAATTCTCTCTCATGATTTAAGGAGTCCGCTGGCTGGGATAATACAAGGCACGAACTACCTAAAAGAAAACTTTGAAAAAATGAAACCTGAAGCAGTTAAAGAACTACTTGAGCAATTACACAAAGCTTCAACAGATGAATTGAATATGTTAGACTACCTGGTTGAATGGGCAAGAATTAAATATGCATCAGATGTTTTTACACCTTCTAAAATTCAACTTTCAAAATATGTCAATAAAGTTTTTGAGACTTTAAAGGAAACAGCTTCGTTAAATACTATCAATCTCCATCACGAAATTGAAGAAAATGTAAACGTATTCGCAGATGAAAAAATGTTGCTTTCTGTGCTTCAAAATATAGTGTCAAACGCAATAAAACATTCTAATAAGGATGGTGATATAGCAATTACAGCAAAAGTAAAAGAAGACCGAATGGTTGTTCAGATAAAGGATAATGGCATTGGCATGTCTAAAGAAATACAAGATAAACTCTTTACCCCGCAAATTAGTTCTCTCTCCAAAGCAAGAAAAGAAAATAAAGGTGCCGGCATTGGATTACTTTTAGTAAAAGGATTTCTTGAAAAAAATAGTGGCGAAATTTGGGTAGAAAGTGTAGAAGGTGAAGGGTCATCATTTTACTTCACGTTACCATTGCAAAAGCCCTTGGATAAAATGGAAAAAGGTGATAAAATAGAATTTAATATGGGCGCTTAAATTTAGTTTTTTGGTTTACAAAAATTTGTTTAACTCAATTTAAAATATTCTTTTGCCTTCATGGCAATTTCATTACCATAAGCGAGTGAAGCTGTTGCCGCCGGCGATGGTGAATTAATTACATGCATTGAATTGCCCTGGTATTCAATTTTAAAATCATCCAGCATATCACCTTCCGGCCCTAATGCCATGGCTCTGATCCCGCAACGTTCAGCTGGTACAATGTCATCCATCTGTAAGTCAGGAATTAATTTTCGTAAACGGTTTAAAAAATAAGTTTTACTGAATGCGCCCCGATATTCATCTATTCCAAAACGCCAATGCTTGGCAAAAAATTTCCAGGTGCCTATAAAACCAAACGCTGCCAAAGTATCTTTAAAACTAAATGCAGTCTTGCTGTAACCTTCTCTGTCGAATACAAACACCGCGTTAGGCCCGCACTCTACTCCACCCTTGATCATTCGGGTAAAGTGAACGCCCAAAAACGGGAATTGAGGATTTGGAACGGGGTAAATTAAATTCTTTACTTTCTTTCGACCTTTCTCTGTCAAATCATAATAATCTCCTCGGAAACCAACAATCGCAGCGTCCGTTTTGACTTTATCTTTTTTCGTGATTCGATCTGCCTGTAAACCGGCACAGGAAATCAAATATTTGCAATTAAATGTTCCATGCTCAGTGATGACATCAGTCGAATTGCCTTTCTTATTAAAGCCGGTGACTTCATGTCCCGTTAATACTTTACTGCCGTTATTTTTTGCATGAATCAGTTCTACATACTTTATTGCAACATCTGTATAATCAATAATTCCGGTACATGGCACCCAAATTCCGGCAATGCCATGGCAATATGGTTCAATTTCTTTAATGCGTTTAGTATCGATCAATTCAATTCCTTCAACACCATTTGCAATACCGTTATTAAACACTTTGTGCATGTGCTCCAGTTCGCTTTTGTCTGTTGCTACAATAATCTTTCCGCAAATATCATGGGGGATATTTTGTTCCTTTACAAATTCCAAAAGTTCTCGCCTGCCAGCAACGCAATTGATGGCTTTGTATGAGCCTGGTTTGTAATAAATGCCAGAATGGATTACCCCTGAGTTATGTCCGGTTTGATGAAATGCAACTTCTTTCTCTTTTTCAAGAACCAATATAGTTTTATCCGGATTTTGAATAGTTAGTTTATAGGCAGCTGATAATCCAACGATTCCGCCACCAACTATAATAATATCGTAATTTGTAGTGCTCATTTGTAATGATTGTAAATTGTCAAAAATACAAATTATTATGGTTTAATAACATGACTTGTACAGTGATAAATCCTGAACCAGGTTATAATCATATCGTTATAGAATCATCAGAAGAAAACATAGTTTGCATTTTTCTCGGTTGTAAATTACAACTGTTTTTTACGTATATATATGCAATTAGTTTTACTTTTAGTCGTGTTATTGCTTTTCGTTCACTATATTTACTTTTTTAGGCTGTTCACAATTAACATATAATCCAATGAGTAATAAAGAAACTCACATGCCCTTTAATGTACTTTTAGCCGATGACGATAAGGATGATCGTTTCTTTTTTAAAAAAGCATTGGCTGACATTACGATCCACACTAAACTTGCCACAGTTCCCAATGGAGAGCGCCTGATGGAATACCTTTCTGAAAACTCAGAAAAACTTCCCTGCGTTCTTTTCCTTGATTTAAACATGCCCAGAAAAAATGGAAATGAATGCCTTGTGGAGATAAAAACGAATGCAAAATTCAAGGACATGGCTGTTATCATTTACTCAACCTCTCTTAGAGAAGAAGTAGCGGATGTGCTGTACCAAAATGGCGCTCATTACTTTTTACAAAAATGTGACTTTATTGATTTAACGAAAACCCTGCAAATGATATTTAATCTTTTGGAAAAAAGCAAAAGTAGGCCACCAAGAAATAAATTTATTATACGCTTAAAAGAATTAAAATAAAAAATTAAGCAAATGCTAAAAAAAACTGCTGCTACCAAAACCAAATCTCCCTTAAAAAAAAATACCAAATCCAGGCCAGTTAAAAATACAACTAAAACCAAGGCGGCCAAAACATCGAAATATTTTCCTGTAGTGGCTATTGGCACATCAACTGGAGGGCTTAAAGCGGTATCACTTTTCCTTAAGAATTTGCCAGCTAAAACCGGTATGGCTTATATTATTGTTCAACATTTGAGTAAGGACCATGAGAGTTACCTGACTTCAATACTTGCAAAAACAACTGATATGCACGTACAGGAAATTGATGACATGGAGTTGATGAAACCGGACAATGTTTATGTAATGCCCAACAATAAAGGCATTAAAGTAACTGATGGACACATTAAATTGATCCCACGATCAAAAGGTGTAAGACCTATTTCTATAGATGTACTTTTTACTTCGCTCGCGTTAACTCATGGTGCTAATGTGATTGGTATTGTTTTAACAGGTAATGGAAAAGATGGCACAAAAGGAATAATGGCTATTAAGAAAGCAGGAGGTATGACCTTTGCACAGGATCAATCTGCAGAGGCAGGTAGTATGCCCGAATCAGCCATTGAAGAAGGTGTAGTAGATTTTATTTTATCCCCAAAAGATATTGCTAAAAACCTTGCCACTTTCAGTAAAAATAAATTTAAACGCACCAATGATATTCAGCAAGATCATGAAATTCCTTTTAAAGAAAATGATCCTAACCTAAAAATTATACTTGAAATCCTTCATAAAAAAATTAATGTTGATTTCAGTGGTTATAAAATGACCACCGTCATAAGAAGGATTAAACATCGTATTATTCAGTGCAATGTTGAGAGCATAAAAAAATATGTGGACTTTTTACTTACAGATAAAAAAGAGATAGAGTTACTTTATAAGGATTTACTGATTAATGTGACCCTTTTTTTCAGGGATAAAGCAACTTTTCAATTTTTAAAAACAACTTTTCTTCCAAATCTCTTGAAAAGCAAAGTTCACGGCGAAACGCTTCGCATCTGGATTCCGGCATGCTCAACAGGTGAGGAGGCTTATTCCTTTGCAATGCTATTAACCGAATTGCAGGAAGATAAAACTGACAAAATAGGTATCAAAATATTTGCCACTGATTTGAGCGACCAGGCCATACATGATGCCCGCAACGGTGAATATTCTCAAAGTGATATTGAAAAATTACCAGAGAAACAGGTCAAGCGTTTTTTTGATAAAAGAGGAAATTATTACCGGGTTAACAAAGAGTTGAGGAGCATGTGTGTGTTTGCTCCGCATAACATTTTACGGGATCCACCTTTTGCGCATTTGGATTTTATTTCATGCTGCAATTTATTTATTTACTTTGACAGCACCGCCCAAAAAAAAGCACTTCTTTCTTTTCATTTTGCTTTAAACAACGGAGGTTTTTTAATGCTTGGTAAATCGGAAAGTGTAGGCTCTGTATCACCTCTGTTTTCGCAGGTAAATAAAATATTTAAAATTTATAGCCGAAAAAAAAACGGGGGTATTCGAAAAGTACCTGAATTATCTACAACTATTCCTAATATACCTTTTGCCGATAAAAACATTAAATCATATTCCAAAAAAAATGATTCTACCATTTCTATTGAAATGGATAAAACCATTGATGATTTTTTATTATCGAATTATATGCCTGCCTGTGCCATCATTAATAAAGAGATGGAGATTATAAAGTTCCGCGGTTCAACTTCTATCTATCTAAGCCATGCCTCCGGCAATGCCAGTTTAAACATATTAAAAATGACCCGCCCTGAATTTGTTTTTGAATTGCGCAGCGCCATTCACCAGGTAAATACTACGGGTTTACCTGTAAGTAAATCAGGAATAGAATTAAATTCAGGGATCATTGGCACTGTCTCGCATACGGTTTCTTTAGAAGTTAGTCCTCTTAAAATGGAAGGGGATGAACCACATATGGTAGTTGTTTTTAATGTACAGGAACTGCCAGAAAATAGCACTAAGGAAAAAAACCTCAAGTCAAATACTATCCTTAAAGATCAAAAAATAAAACGACAGGCGGATGAGTTAAAAAATGTGCATGCAGAAATGAATGCAATGATTGAAGCTAAGGAAATTGCTTTCGAAGAATTACAGGCTGCCAATGAGGAAATAGTTTCAACCAATGAGGAATTTCAGACGCTGAACGAAGAGCTTGAAACCTCCAAAGAAGAAATAGAAGCTACCAATGAGGAATTGACCGCAGCCAACCTGGAATTGCGAACCCGAAGCGAACAATTGGTAGAGACCAATGATTTTGCCTCCACAATTTTAATGACACTTCATGAACCCTTTCTTATCCTGGATAAAAACCTAAGGATTAGGTCGGCAAACGATGCATTTTATTCCAAATTTATGACCCTTAAAACTGAAACAGAAGGGAAACTTTTATATCAATTTGGTAATCAGGAATGGAATATTAGAAAATTGCGTGAATTATTAGAAAACGTGCTAAGTAAAAATACTAATTTTAAGGAATTTGAAATTTCAAGTGTTTTTCCAAACATTGGTAAAAAAATTCTGCTTTTAAATGCGCGCCAAATTTTACAAAAATCACAAAACGAACAATTGATTTTATTGGCTTTTACTGATGTTACAGAAAGAACTAGAAAAGGCAAAGCAGAGAAACAAGAGTTAGAAGCGATTATCAGCGAACGAACTGCAGCACTTGAACAGAGCTATAAGACACTGGAAGAAAAAAATACGTTTCTTGAAAGAATGAACAAGGAATTGGAAACGTTTACATATGTATCGAGTCATGATTTACAAGAACCTTTAAGGAAAATAAAGAATTTTGCCTCATGCCTGCTTTTGGAAGAGAAACATAACTTATCGCGCCCCGGAAAAAATTACCTGGTAAGAATGCGTGAAACGGTAAATCGAATGCAAATGCTGATTGAAGATTTACTGGCTTATTCAAGAGTGAAAAGCAAAGGCCATGTTTTTGAAAAGACTAATCTTAATGATCTTGTTCACGAAGTGAAGGAAGAATTTAAAGAATTGCTGAAAGAAAAAAAGGCGGTAATAAAATCAGATGACCTTTGCGATGTAAAAATAATCCGGTTCCAGTTTCGCCAATTATTTCAAAATCTAATCAGTAATTCGCTCAAATTTTCTCATCCAAAAAGATTTCCGGTCATCCATATTAAATCAAAAATTATAGCAGGAAGTCTTTTACCTAGCGGTATGCTTTTACCAGAAGTGAAGTATTGTCATATTACTTACACAGATAATGGAATTGGCTTTGATCCTAAATACAAAGAACGCATTTTTGAGGTATTTCAACGGCTACATGAATATGAAGAATTTAAAGGAACCGGCATTGGATTGGCTATTTGTAAACGTATAATTGAAAGCCATAATGGAGCAATTACTGCAAACGGAATATTAAATAAAGGAGTAACTTTTGATATTTATATTCCTGCTTAATAATTAAGAAATAAGTATCATAATTTAAATTTGTAATAAATCTTTTAACCACACATGAAAATCATTTGTATAGGCCGTAATTATGCTGAACACGCCAAGGAATTAAACAACGCCATTCCAACAGAGCCAGTTTTTTTTATGAAACCTGATACGGCTTTACTAAAAGATGGCGAAGCATTTTATTATCCGGAATTTACCAAAGACCTGCACCACGAAATTGAGATCGTATTAAAGATCAATAAAGTTGGCAAACACATTAAAGAAGAATTTGCACATAAATATTTTGATGAAATAGGATTAGGTATCGATTTTACTGCCAGAGACTTACAAAATACTGCCAAAGAAAAAGGATTGCCCTGGGAAAAAGCAAAAGCTTTTGATGGCTCTGCCCCTATTGGTAAATTTATTTCTAAAAGTTTGTTCAGCAATCTTTCAGACATCGATTTTCAATTAAAAATTAATAGCGAATCCAAACAAATTGGTAACACCAAAGATCTGCTGTTCAGCTTTGATAAAATCATTGCTTTTGTATCGCAGTTTGTAACCTTAAAAGTTGGTGACCTTATTTATACAGGAACTCCGGAAGGTGTTGGTGCTGTAAAAATCGGTGATAAACTGCAGGGTTATATTAAAGATGAATTGTTTTTGGAATTTGAAGTCAAATAATTGTTTATTATCAGATGAAAAAATATTAGAGTCATGATGAATTGTCACTTCAAACTGTCACTCTGAGCGCCGTGCCCGACCCCTGGCGGGGATTCTAAATATTCATGTTTTGCATTGATAACACTACATTTAATGAAATTATACTAATTCCGTTGAAACATAGTTGAATCAGAATTTGAAATTATACATTACTTCTCAAATTTAATTAAAATCCTTTAATTAAGTTAATTTCTATATTTAAGGTTTACTGGATATCATTCGGTAAGTAATACTGTGGTAGGTTCCATTAAAAAAATGGGTGAGCAAAATCCTGTTCCTATGTTGAAATGGTCGGAGCAATATTTGTAGCGCGAAATTAAAGAGATTCGCCGCAAGATCTGTCGCGGCATTGAACAATTGCTTAGGCTTTTTGAAAGAAATAAGAATAGTTAAATTATTAAAACAAATTGATTTACTTTGAGATTCGAAACTTCCACGAATAATATTCATTATTGTTAAATTCAATAAACCGAAATGATGTTATACCTAAATAAATCAAAAAAGAAGCCTTAATAAAATATTCATACGAGTTTAATTGATTTCAAAACTTGCTACTTCATATATTTCTGTTTCACATCACTGTAAGTAGGAAAATTATTATGATGCCAGTTCATGATCACTGTTCCATCTTTGATCAAAATTAATCCCGGGTTAGCCCGTACCATAGTTTTTAAAACAATTCCATCCGCATTAACAAAGTCATACATGGCCTGGTTCTTGTGCTTGTAATCGTCAATTTGTTTTGCATCTCCGGCGGTTAAAGCTATCATATTTTTATGATCTGCTTGTGCCAATTTATAAAGGTCATTTATTTTAGCTTGAAGTGTTTCATTGTCTTCAGCTTTGGTAAGATCATAACATACCAATAAGAACAAATAATCTTTATTATTCAGAATACTGTCTTTGAGATCTACGCCATCCAGCGACGTAATAGAGAAATCAACAATCTTAGGAGGGTTAACAGCATCGTGGATAAGGATATTATCTGTAGAAACCCATTTCCAGGTTAGGGTATCCTGCCATGGATAATTTTTCATATCAAAATGTTTTTGTTCACCGGTCTTTAAGTTCTCATAAATAAATCCAGATTCATATTCTGCAGGAGTATAATTGGCGCCTGCCTTCATATTGTCTTTGATGTTCATGCCGATAGCATAAGGCCTGAAATCTAAAGGTGGCAGATTGCGGTAAGCATAGATCGGGAAAGCAAAAGAGAGAACAATGGCAATGACACTTAAAGACATAGTAATTAATCCGGTAAATAATTCGTTGACATGTTCTTTACCGGATATCAATAAGGTGATTAGCATTAGTAGTACAATATCTTTCCAGAAACTGGTCCATGGTTTTAATACGAGGAAATCACCAAAGCAACCACAAGTGGTAACTTTGTTATAACAGGCTGAATAAAAAGTTAAGAAAGTAAAGAAAACGATTTGAGTAAATAAGAGTCCAAGGGTAAGATTACGTTTGTAACCAACCAGTAGCATAAAGCCTAAAGCCATTTCGCTCACACATAATAAAATTGCCAAAGGCAAGGCAATGTGGGCAAAACTTTCAAATATGGATAAACCTGAATCGGCTTTAAACACTTCGAAGTATTCCTGTAATTTATAGCTGAAGCCAAGGGGATCATTTGCTTTGATAAAGCCTGAGAAGATAAACAAGCCCCCTACCAAAAAGCGTGAAATATGTGTGATAATAGGTAATTTATTAAGAAAGCCTGACCCATTTACCAACAGCACTAAAACTCCCAATACAATACCTATCGTGGTTTTGCTGAAGCAAGCAGGGGTTATGTAAAAGAAAAATACTGCCAATCCTATTGACCAGATGGCACGGAATAATTTTGAAGATAAAAACTTTTTCATAGGAATATATTTAAAACTCTAAAGTATAACCTTGGGAGGGAAGTTAAAAGACTTTTAAAGTTTTTTAACTAACAATAGTAGTTTAATAGCTTAGATGAAAAAAATCAAAACTATAAATAAGCAATCTCATTACATTACAGATTTTTCTTTTTGCTATGCAAACTTTCCTTCAATTTCAATTGGTAATTGATAAACTTAAGAATGATGTTATCAATAAAATTACTACTAATTTATATTTTGTAAAGAATTATGTGAAAAGTGAATTCTGATCCAATGGTATTTATGCTTTGCACTGAATATAAACTAATTCGTTTAAGATAAATTAAAATTAGACAAAAGTTATTTTGGTTTTTTATGGTGTATTGCGTCCAACTATATTCAAATGAATTTATATTCAAACAACAAATTGTTGTAGAACCCGTAACTTTTAAATTAAGCTATTATATTATTTTGTAAACTTTGTGATACAATGTCAGCGTATTTGCGCAGGAGTATATCACCGTCCAAATAACTAATTATGATTTTAATTGCTTTGTTTCCTTTGGTTAATGTGTAATTTTCATACACATAGTTTTTATTATTCATTGTGTATGATCCATATTGCGAAGACGAATTGAAATATTTTATTTTAAGATGATCCACTACCGAAGCTGATGCAATAATTGTTCCGGGACTTTGCATGTATTCATCATTGATTGTTAAATAGGATTTTTCATCGATATTTATTCCTTCATAAACATCAAATTCTTCAATAGTTACAGAGAAAGAATTTGCAGATTCTGCTTTTGAAGCCTTATCGTAGCTTAAGTAGTTGTGCAGGTATTCGGGTAATACTGATTTTGATTTTTTTAATTCGAAAGGAAGTGTAATGCTGATTTGTTGTGATATAGAATAATTATTCCATTTTACTTCGTTGAGGTAGTGTTTGTTTTCGTTTGTTGATGAATTGACGGAAACAGGACTATTCATCAGGATAAAACATAACATGAACTGGAGAATGGTTGAACCTAAAAAGATCTTAAATTCTGAACTCGTTCTTGATCTAATAAAATGATGGGTACGTTTAAACAGATTTTCTTTTTCTTTAAAGATAGGATTTGAAATTTTAATAAACTCACCGTTTTCTGTCGTCTCCCTGGCAATGTAGGTTTCAAAGGATGAATCAAACTTTGATTTTTTCCAGTCAACAAAATTATTGTCTATTTTTTTACCGCATTCTTTACAAAACACCATACGCTCTGTAGTGATTGTATTTTTAAAGTTGCAATGGTTACATTCCAAGTAATTCATAAGATGATTTTATTGAATGATGATTTACCGAATATATAACCTCGATAGTTAAGTTGAAAGTGGTTTACAGTTTTTTAACTAATGAGGGTAGCTTCCTGAATAATGTAATATTGAAGCGAAAAACATGTTCACAGATTACAAGTCCGCGACAACGGGGTTATAAAAACTATAAATAGACTTGTTGGTGATAACGGCAACAAGGGTGAAAAATTAAATTTCTTTATCGTCAAAGTATTTTATCTTCCCGATAATATTTATGTCTTCAGTTATAAATTTGTCTTTATATTTCTTAGAAAGCATTAAATTCTTTCCTATATATTTTAGGTTTCCAAATGAAAATGGTTCTTTTCCTCTTAAATTTAAATTACCACCAATGTGAGTAAGTGCACCGAAGTCCGTGATTTGAGACTTTTTTAAATTAAGATCACCGCCTATAAATTCCACATTAAATAATGAGGTTAATTGACTTACTGAGTCACCCCATACCCAGAAGTCACCTATTACTTTTTTAAGAGTACCAAGGTCATTTACTGTAGAATCCATAAATCCAAGACCCCCATTAATTTCTTTAATGTATCCCAAGGATATAATTCCATCATCTTTACGAAAAGTCACTGCGCCAGGTATTTTTTCCAAGGCTAAACAATAAGTTGTTTTAGAAGATTCCAGTAGTAAGAAGAACGGTTTACCATTAACACTTCTCATTTGCATTAATTCATTAACAGATGATATTTTTACATTAACGGTATCGTAAACATAATCTATAATAAAGTCCTCTGTTTCAGGCCCAGATAGGCCAAATTCAGAAAGGTCTGGATCAAAGACTCTTTGTCTTTCTTGCGTTGACATTTTAGCGGAATATTCATTCACCGAAAATGAAAATGAACTAAGATGAGTTCCTTTTATGCCTTCTGTATCCAGTTTTTTATAGATACTTTGCTTGAATGCATCCATAAACCTTTAGTTTTTTATAATTTAATCAATTTTATTTTTCCCTTGTTGGTGTTATCGCCAACAGGGAAATATTATTAAGAATTCAATTTCTTGCTGCCCTGCTTTTTGATGACTTCCATTTCTACCTGCAGGTTTTTGAGCATATTCATGATGCTGCCTACGTTTAATTCTTCCTCACGGTAATCGGTCATGTTGATGCAACAGGTGTATTCCCAAAGCTCCACAATATCCTTGAGATTTACTTTATATGGCTGGTACATTTTATTATCGGAGTGGCATTCCAAAAATCCTTTCTTGGTATTTAAATTAAAAATTCGTTTGTAAGACAAGCCATCATCCTTGGTCACTATAATATAGGTTTGCCCATTCTTCACATCTTCCAGTTTCTCCAAATATTTAGCCACTACAAATGATCCTTCTTTAATTGGCGGCATACTGTCGCCCTTTATAGGGAAGGCCCTGTGTTTACCACTCGGTAAGAATGGTAATTTCATACGCGGCAGTCGCTCCATGTATTCGGGATCGGCATAACCTTTTAAATAACCGGCACTCGCTTTTAACGGCACCAGTTCCACCATATCACGACCATCGTCATCAATCAAAACAGGGAATAACATCCTGTTCTTACCAATTTTCATTAAGCCGTCCAGGCTGGTCTTACTCAGGTCGCCACGCACCAATGCATCCACAGCTACATGAAAGAAATCGGAAATAGCGATCAGTAGATCAATCGATGGTTCGTTCCTGTTTTCTTCATAGGCGCCCAGGCGGGAACGGGTGATTCCTAGGTTGTCTGCCAATTGCTCTTGTGACAGACCTTTTTGCAAACGCAAATATTTTAAATTACCAAAAACTTTACTCATGATTTTAAATTGCTACGATTTGTAGCACGAATATACTACATTAAATAGTATTTATGTAAAAGGTTTTTGTTAATTTTTTAAATTTGTTGTTATGGAGCCTGTTTAAAATTCATTTTACTTTATTCTTATGAGCCTTTTTGACTGCAACTTTGTTGAATTTTTTCACAATAACTTGTTCAATTATTGCTGCAAAATCTGCCTCGTTTCGCTCAAAAATGTTCATCATAATTTTGTGAAATAAATCCCAGGAGGGCTCTTAGATTTTGTGGATAAGGTTTCGCCTACCTGCGAAACCTTTTTTTAAATAGTGGGAATATAATAGTGTATGTTTTAACTAACCAGTTTGTGCATAGTCGAGAAGGAACTTGTTTTGCATTAGCATTTCGTTGCTATTTTTTTGCTTTTTCTCTAGTTTCTAAAGCTCGGTTTTTTTGTCATATTATAATTTGAACCAGCTAAGCCCATTTACTTAAATCTTCCCCTTGCCTGTTTTGCTCAGCAAGTGTCCAGTTATCAGTCACAGTTGTTTCCAGTCAGGTTTTACCTGACTTCCTGAATACCTGAACCGCCAGTCCATAAACATCTCCAAAATTTTGTTCCAGATCCGAAACGGTCATATCAGGAACAATGGTTAAATCACCTTTATGATGCACTGTTCTGAATTCTCCTAAAGTTTCATTATTATGTTTCACCTGCGTTTTGGGAGAAGCACCACCACTCTTATGAGACTTTGAGAAAAATTCCAATTTTAAATAAGGATAGTTCCCGTTAAATTCTTCCTGTATGGCATAAATTTTCCTATGATCGTTAATTGCTATTTTCATGGCTGTAATGTTTTCATATTGAAAAAGAATGATTGATTAAAAAATAAGGATAATCAGGTCAAGTATAATTGCAACAGAACTTAAATATATAATTGCTCTCATTGGTGCAACGGCCAATACCAGTGCTAAGCTGATAATTGTAGGGAAAGCGATGAGTGCTATTTTTAATGCATTATCCTGCGCGCCATAAGCAGCTGCTATTCCACCGATACAACCCAAAATCACAACTAACATCGAGATGATGCCGAAGCGATTAAACTCAATAGTATCCCAAAAGGCAGATGCAGTAGTTGATTCTGCTTTAACTAATTTGATGGTGCTTTTTGTGTGGTTTGATGTGATTAATGTTTCCATGATTTTATGTTTTTAGATTATTTCATTAAATGATTAAACAAAATTACATAGATTGGCAACGTTTAAAAATGATGATAATCAGTGAACGATATGATCTTTGTCAGAAAAAAATATTACTACTTATACTATATCTTATAATTTATGGAGAGGATCCCACCCCAGTCGTACATAGGGAAGAATGACATAACTGGTGTCAGTAATTTCGGATTAGCAGAATCGTGTGACTACATGAAAAAATCAATTTTTCATTTTGGCAAGTTTATCGTAATTCAAAATGGTGATAGTACTTCCTGCTATTTCTATTAATTTATCTGTTTTAAAATCACTCAGCGTCCTGATCACAGTTTCGGTAGCCGTTCCAACCATATTGGCCAGGTCTTCTCTAGAAACATTCATACTGAATATCTGATCATCATCTTTTTTGTACTTATCAGAAAGCTTTACTAAGGCTTCTGCTACTCTCTTTCGCACAGAATTATAAGCAAGCTTTACCAACTGCGTTTCTTTTTCACGCAAATTATCAGATAATAGTTCAATAAACTTACGTGAAACTTCAGCATTCTTATATAGTAGCGAAAAGAAATCCTCCTTAGGGATCATCAATACTTCAGAATCTTCTAATGCGGTTGCTGAACTCATATACTTTTCATCCTGCAATAATGGTAAATAGCCAAAGAAATCGCCCTCCTTATAAAGTTCAGTAATCAATTCTTTACCTGATTCACTTGTCTGGAACGTTTTCACTTTTCCTTTATTAATAAAATAAATTCCTTTTGCATAGCCACCTTCTTTAAAAATATCATCCTTCTTTTTATAGTTTCTGATATCACGTTCTTCCGAAAGCTCTTTTAGGGATTCCATTCCTTTTGCTTCATTAATAAAAGAATTGATTCCAGAATAATTTTTAGTGAATTCCTTTTTCAGAATGTCATTTTTCTTCAAACGGATTTCTATGGCACTTAACAGTTCAACGTCATCAAAAGGTTTGGTCAGATAATCATCAGCACCCATCTCCATCCCTTTTCTAAAATCGCCCCGTTCAGATTTAGCCGTTAAAAAAATAAAGGGGATACCGACAGTTTCCTTATTCTTTGATAACAAGTGCAGCGCTCCATGCCCATCCAAAACTGGCATCATGATATCACAGATAATCAGATCCGGCTTTTCTTTTTGCGCTTTTTCAACCCCTTCTTTTCCATTCACCGCGGTTACAACATCATACTGAGCCAACGTTAAAATTTCTGCCGTATTTTCACGTATATCCTGGTTATCTTCAATCAATAATATTTTTTTTCGCATATACTTTTAAATTATAATGTATTCATGAATGCTGACCCATAGCATATTTATTGAGGTATAATAATGGTGAATGTTGTTCCTTTATTTTCTTCGCTTTCAAAATCAATGGAGCCGTTCATCAGTTCAGCATATTTTGCAACAATATTTAAACCTAAACCGGTTCCCTGTATATGTGTGGCGTTACGTCCCCTAAAGAAACGCTCAAATAAATGTTTCTGATCTGCTTTTGAAATACCGATGCCATTATCCTTTACAGATATTTTTAATGTTGAATGTGCAACGTGACAGGAAATATCAATAGAGCCATTTTCAGGAGAAAATTTAATTGCATTAGAAATCAGATTGAATAATACATTTTTTAAAAACTTTTTATCCACGGTTCCTATATCATTCCCGGTGTGTATTTGCAGGAGTTTTTGGCCATTCACTGCCATTGATTTCATTTCAGAAATCACATCAGAAATATAATTCTTTACGTTTATTTCCACGGGCATATTTTCAACTTTACCTTCTTCTAGTTTACTGACGGAGAGGAAATCATTCAGAATATCAGTTAAATTATTAATCGATGTTTTAATTTTGGCAACGTGTTTACTTTGATTTTCCTTATCATTTTGTTCACCATACTTTGTTACTAAGGAAAGGGATGACATCATCGTAGTTAATGGTGTTCTGAATTCATGCGAAGCCATTGAGACAAAGCGAGATTTAAGTTCGCTTAGATCTTTTTCTTTATTTAAAGCATGATGAAGATCTTTTTTGGTTTTTTCCAGTTCCTGTATCGCTTCCTCAAGAATCATAGTTCTGTTCTTTACCTGATTTTCTAACTCGGCCGAATAATTTTTCATTCGTTCTTCGGTTTGTTTTCTCAAAGTAATGTCTATAATAAAAGCCACCACAAATTTTCCTTCCGAATTCGAGTATGGACTTAAACTGATCTCTACAGGAATTTCGATTCCATCTTTTTTAAGTCCAAATAATTCAATATCAGCTCCCATAGATCTGGCATGTGGATGATCATTATATTTTTCACGATGATTTTCGTGGGCGGAGAAACGTTTTGGAATTAGAACTTCTATTTTTTTTCCTAAAAGCTCATCCGGTTCATATTTAAATAGTCTTTCGGCACTGGGATTAATTCGTATAATCTCCCCATTTTCATTCGTTATTAATATCCCCTCTGTTGCATATAGAAACAGGGCGTCAATGCCTTCTTTTGTTTGCATTATAATATTTCTGTTGTTATTCAAAGCTAAGATAGTCAATTATTCAAAAACGAAAATAAATGGAATAAACGGCTTGAATTATGATAAAAGTCATATTTGTTATTGATCATACTCACAAAATAAAGCAGGTTTTTTTGGAGAATTTTATAGAGTTCAAAAATTGAATTGTTACCATTGTGGAGAAAAATGCGAGCATGAGTCCATTAAGCTTCAAGACAAGCATTTCTGCTGCCAGGGATGTAAAATGGTTTATTAAATAATTAATCAGAACAACTTATGCTCTTATTATGATTTGGAAAATTCCCCCGGTATCAATCAAATACAAAAAGTACGAGAAGGGAAATTTGATTTCCTGGATGATGTAAAGATCATTCAACAACTCATTCATTTTAAAGATGAAACTCAGCAACATATCACATTTTATTTGCCACAAATGCATTGCAGTTCGTGTATTTGGATTCTGGAGCACATAAATAAAATAAACAAAGGTGTTATCAGATCACAGGTCAATTTTATAAAAAAAGAAGTCACGATTATCTATAACTTCCATCAAACATCTTTAAAAAGTATAGCTGAATCACTCACGCTCATTGGTTATGAACCTCACATCAGTTTAAATAATGCCGGCGATCATAAAATTAAAAAAACGGATTCCTCGGGTATTGTCAAACTAGGTACTGCGGGTTTTTGTTTTGGTAATATCATGATGCTGAGTTTCCCGGAATACTTTTCATTTGGTAAAATGGAAGATGCCTCCTTAAAACAATGGTTCAACTATCTGAACTTGCTTTTGGCATTACCGGTCTTTCTTTATTCGGCATCCGGCTTTTTCATTTCGGGATACAAGGGACTGCGCCAAAAGTTTTTGAATATCGATGCTCCAATTGCTTTAGCAGTTCTCATTACATTCTCCAGGAGCGTTTACGAAATACTATCCCAAGCAGGATCCGGTTACCTGGATTCGATAAGTGGTATTGTTTTTTTTATGCTGATCGGTCGGAATTTTCAAAACAGAACCTATCAAAGCATTTCATTCGATTGTGATTTTAAATCTTATTTTCCCTTAGGTGTTGTTGTTATAGCTGGCGACCATCGTGAAAAACAGGTTTCCGTTGCTGATTTAAAACCAGGGGATAGAATTAAGATACATCATGATGAAATTATACAGGCAGATGCCATTTTGTTTTTAGGAAAGGCAACCATTGATTATAGCTTTGTCACAGGTGAATCGCTGCCTGTTGAAAAATCGATCGGAGAAATTGTTTATGCCGGAGGAAAACAAACAGCAGGTGCAATTGAATTGGAGGTTGTTAAAGAAGTATCCCAAAGTTATCTGACTCAGTTGTGGAATAACGAAACCTTTAAAGAAAATAAAGAAGGAGCTAGTAAATCCTTTATTCATCAGGTAAGCCGCTATTTCACTTATATGTTATTCGCCATAGCTCTGATGACAGCACTATTTTGGGGATATAATGATCCGTCAAAGATTTGGAACGCTGTTACTTCCATTTTAATTGTGACGTGTCCATGCGCTTTGCTATTAAGTGCCACTTTTACTAATGGCAACATGATCCGCATTTTGAACAAATATCAGTTGTATGTAAAAAATGCTGCTGTTATTTAACGGATGGCGGATATTGATACGATCGTTTTTGACAAAACAGGAACAATCACAGAACAAACGCGGTCTGAAATAAATTTTCAGGGATCACCTTTAACCGATGAACAATGCCAGTTAATAAGATCCCTGGCAAATCAATCCAATCATCCTTTGAGCAAGGGAATAGTTTCTTATTTGTCTTTCAGTAAAGCGCTTCCTGTAAAATCCTATCAGGAATTTAAAGGATCAGGCACTTGTGCAACCATCGATGGTCATTATTTAAAAATGGGATCGGCAGAGTTTGTACTCGGTAAAAATTTTATGTCCTCCAATACCGGCAGTAAAATATTTATAAGCATTGATCATGAATTTGTAGGCTATTTTATACTTAAAAACAGTTATCGAAAAGACCTTCAGAAAATTGTTTCCGCTTTAACATCCAGGTTCAACCTGCAAATTTTATCGGGTGATAATGATTCCGAAGAAATGTTTTTAAAAACCCTGTTAGGTGAAAAAACCAAGATGCTGTTCAATCAAAAACCGGAAGATAAATTGAAAGTGATCAAAGAGTTGCAGAACCATGTCAAAAAAGTATTGATGATTGGGGACGGTTTAAATGATGCCGGTGCCTTCAAACAAAGTGATGTTGGTATTGCGATCAGTGATAATACCAACAAGGGGAATCATACAACAATTTCCCGATAAGTTTAAAAGCAAAAAAACTGCAGGTACAGAATAAGTTAGTTATTTAAACAATTCCTGATGGGGTGCATTTGCAATGCTGCGGTTTTCATTTAATAAGTTATAAAAGCAGAATTTGTTCTATTAAAACACTATCTCTTTATTCTTACCCGCGAAATATAATCCCGCACCAACCACTAATAACAATAGTATTGAACCTATCATTGCTATACTGTTTCCGGTTTTGTAGACTTGTGGTTCAAATTTGAATTCCACTTTATGTTTACCTGCAGGAATTTCCATACCGCGTAATATATAATTCACACCGGTGTGTTGTGTCAAATTTCCATCTACATAGGCGTTCCATCCCTTTGGATAATAAATTTCAGAGAATACGGCAAAACCTTTTTCTTTAGAGTCTGTTTCATAAACAAGATTATTTGGTTTATAGGATTGTAATGTGATTTTACCATCTGCATTATAATGATCGGATACAGGAACAAGTTCTTTGTTCTTTTCCTGAATAACCGCCTCACGCTTCGTATTTAAACCAAACAAGGCAACAATTTCAGAATCCGCATTGGCAACCGTTTTAATGTTTTTCACAAACCAGGCATTGCCGTTAGCTTGTGGATTTGGAATTGCAAACACCTGGTCTTTTGCAGGAACAATCACATATTTAGTATTTAACATATTCAATACTCCAAGTTTTGCCATGTGAATTCTCATCAATGAATCGTTTTGAGCGGCTGCATTTAATCCATCATAAAAAGAATTAATTTCTTTGTCCAAATGAAAATCAATGATTTCCTGGTATTTCTTCAATTTAGCTCCATGGTAACCGCCAATGGATTTATGGTAATAAGAAGTGGCAGCATCATTGAAAGTGCTGGTAGATAAATTCAATACGCGGTAATCCAAACTTTTATCCTGCAAGATTTGTTCATCTGCCTTTGTTTTAGCAGGCGGTGCATCATACTGCGCTTTTGGCACATAATTTTTAGCATCCACGTAACGTCCGGCAACAGGCCATAGATCCGCTAAAATGAAAATTCCCATGGTTACCAAAAACAATTCCAGTTTTAATTTTTTAGTTAAGTATAAAAACAAAAAGATGGATGCCAAACCAATGAATATTAAAGAACGGCGGGCATCACTTTTTAAAATAGATTCGCGTGCTTTTTCAATATTGGCTAAGAATTCAGGCACGAACTGTGCAATCTGCGCATCCGGAGCACCACTTTGTTTAAACTGATTTACAATCTGTGTTTCTTCTCCGGCAGGAATAAAAGAGTTAACCACATTTGGCATAAAAGCACTTATTAAACAAAAGCCTCCAATTACCGAGACTGAAATGATTAATACTTTCTTTAAATCAATTTCCTTTTTTATAAACGGAAGCATAAACTTTTGGCCCTTATCAGATGCTTTTATGAATTTATCCAAGGCCAATACTGCTAATAAAGGAATGGTTAATTCGGCAATTACAAGGATCATAGAAACCGCCCTGAACTTATTGTAACCGGGTACATAATCCATAAAAACATTGGTAAGTCCCATAAAATTTTTTCCCCAGGCTAGCATCACGGATAATAACGTACCGATCACTAAAGCCCATTTTAAAGGATGATCGATAATAAATAAACCTAAAAAAGCTAATAACATTACTATAGCACCAATATAAACCGGACCACTGGTAAAGGGCTGATCACCAAAATAGGCGCTGCTTTGAGAAACCTGTTCGCGCATCTGCGGATCCACATTTTTTAAGGCACCCTTGTCTGCACTACCAATTGCACCCGAAGCGCCTCCTTTAAAATTAGGTATTAAAAAAGTAAAGGTCTCTCCTACTCCATAGCTCCATTGCGTGGCATAATCTCTGTCTAAACCAGACGTGATATTTCCTTTATTTGTTTGCAAAGCTGCATTCATTGTTAATTCCGTTTTACCACGCGTGGTATAGTTACCATATTCATAGGTCGCTAAAAGGTTACCGGCATTTGGTAATACACCAATTAAAGATGCTGCAATAAAAAGGCCAACACCAATAAAAAACGGTTTCATGTTTTTCTGTTTGAAAGCCAATATAAAATAAGTCAGGAACACTAAGCCAAAAAACATAAAACCATAATAGGAGATTTGAACGTGGTTGGCATTTAATTCCATAGCCATGAATAAGGTGGTTACTGCAAAGCCAAGCCAATGCTTTCCTCGCATCAGCAAAATAATTCCGCCTAAGAGTGGGGCCAAATAACCAATAGCGTTGGCTTTAGAATTATGACCTGCCTCAATAATGATAAAGAAATAAGAAGAGAAACCATAAGCCAAAGCACCAACAATAGCCAGCCAAGGGTTTATTTCCAAACATAATAATAACAAGAAGAATCCAATAAAACAGAGGAAAATATACCCACTTGGATGCGGTAAAAACAAATGAAATACTTTATCAATATGTCCTAACCAATTACCCGGATACAACGTTGATACCTGATAAGCCGGCATACCGCCAAACATGGAATTTGTCCATAACGCTTCAGAATGTTCTGCCTTTCTAAAATCAGTCATTTCCTGGCTCATGCCTTTATACCTCACAATATCTCCTTGTTCCAATACTTTATTGGATAATAACGGACTGAATTGAACAAGGGTGATGATGGCAAACAAAACAACCGCCGTTAAGTGTGGTAAATACTTTTTAAAGTTCATATAATTGGTTTTTAGGCAAATATACTCATAATACAGATTTTAGGAATAGGTGTTAATATGGTTTTATAAGAATTTAAATTGTTAAAGAAATTTGATAGCGTTATCACAAAAAATAGCTGAGATCAGGATTCTATGCCAAACTTATAGAGTAAACTCTTTTCTCTTCATTGCTAAATAAACTGCAACCGCAACCAATAATAACACTAATACAGACCCGATAATGCTGATGATATTACCAGTTTTGTATATTGCTGGCTCAAACTTAAATTCTATTATATGTTTACCAGAAGGAATTTCCATACCTCTTAATAAATAATCAACGCAAGCATAGGGAGTTAATATTCCATCGATGTATGCATTCCAACCTTTCGGATAGTAGATCTCTGAGAATACAGCAAACTCACTATCCGCTGTTTCTGTTTCATAAACCAAGACATTTGGTTTGTAGGACTTTAAGTTAATCTTTCCTTCACCCTTATAAGTAAAATTTGTTGAAGCTAAATTGTTTTTTTTCTGAATAACAGCTTCGTCCTTTGTATTAGAATTGTATAAAGCCACTATCTCAGAATCGGCATTGGAAACAGTTTTAATAGTTTTCACAAACCAAGCATTGCCATTAGCCTGTGGATTAGCAATCGCAATAGGCTGTTCCTTACCTGGCCAAATAATATATTTAGTGTTCAACATATTAATGACATGTAACTTTTTTGTTAAAGCATTCAACGATGAATCATTATTTACACTCCTTAAATTATCAGAGAATACTGACATTTCTTTGGAAAGATGAAAACTGATGAGTTCATCATATTTTTTTAGTTTAGCACCGTGATATCCTCCAATGGATTTATGGTAATATGAAGTTGTTGCATCCTGGAAAGGGCCAACAGATAAATTCAATACGCGATAGTCCAAACTTTTATCTTTTAAGATCTGTTCATCGGCCGCTGTTTTTTGTGGAGGTGCTTCGTACTGTGATCGCTGAACAAAATTATGCTCGTTCAAATAACGACTTGCCACAGGCCATAAGTCAACTGTAAGGCTAACACCAACTAATGTTAATAATACCGGCAATTTTATTTTTTTTATCATGTATAAAAACAAACAAAGAGCGGCCAAAGCAATAAAAATAAAAGAACGGATAGAATCGCTTTTAAAGATCTCAATCCTTGCTTTCTCTAAATTTTCCATGAAACCTGGAATAATCTGAGCTACCTGTTCATCCGTAGCACCACTTTGTTTGAATTGACTAATGGTTGTTGCCTCTTCATTTGGTGCAATAAATGTATTGATAACAGTTGGCATTAAGTATCCTATCAAACAGAAACCGCCAACAATAGCAAATGAAATGATGAGTATTTTTTTTAGTTCATATTTACTGTTCACAAAAGACAATTTTACCGTTTCATTTTTATCAGATAGTTTGATGAATTTATCCAATGCTAAAATAGCCAGTAAAGGCAACGTTAGTTCAGCAATTATAAGAATCATAGATACTGCTCTGAACTTGTTATAGCCGGGAACATAATCAAGAAAAAAATGGCTGAACCCTTCAAAAAATCTTCCCCAGGACAACATGATTGCTAAAACTGTAACAATCAATAAAGGCCACTTTAATGGATGTTTAACTATGAACATTCCTAAAAATGAAAGAAAAATAATGATAGCTCCAATATAAACCGGTCCTGCAGTTCCTCCCTGATCGCCAAAATAAGCATTGCTACCAGCGATCTGCTCTCTGAATTGAGGATCCACTTTTTTTAAGGCATCCTTATCAACATTACCAATGGCTGCCGAAGCACCTCCTTTAAAATGCGGAATTAAAAAAGTAAATGTTTCCCAAATTCCATGGCTATACATTAAAGCATAACTCTTATCGAGTCCGGATGTGACATCTGCTTTATTACTTTGAAGATTAGCATCAATGGTCAATTCACTTTTACTCCGTGTTGAGTAATGACCATATTCTTCCGTAGCCAGTAAACTGCCGGCATTTGGCAAAAACCCAATAAAACAGGCTGCGATAAATAAACCTGAACCTTTTAAAAACGATTTTATTTGATTTTCTTTAATAGCTTTTATAAAGTAAGAAATAAAAACCACCACAAAGATCATGAAACCATAGTAAGTAATCTGAACGTGATTAGCATTTAGTTCCAAAGCCATAAACAACATAGTTACAGCAAAACCCAAGCAATACTTGCCACGCATCAATAATATAATGCCACCTAAAACAGGTGCCAAATAACTAATGGCATTGGCTTTGGAATTGTGGCCTACTTCAAGAACAATAAAAAAATAGGATGAGAAACCATAACCAAGAGCACCCACCAATGCCAGCCAGGGATTAATTTCTAAACATAACAGTAAAATAAAAAAACCAAAAAAGCACATAAAGATATGCCCACTTGGATGAGGAAGATATAAATGAAAAAAACGATCAATATGAGTTATCCAATTACCCGGATATAATGTGGAAACCTGATATGCTGGCATACCACCAAACATTGAATTGGTCCAAAGTCCTTCACTATGTTCAGTTTGCCTAAAATCAACCAGCTCTTTGCTCATACCTCTATGCTGTGTAATATCTGATTGATTAATCACTTTTCCAGAAAACAGAGGTCTGAAAGAAATAATGGTTATAACAGCAAAAATTATAACAGCCAAAAGGTGAGAGAAGTATTTCTTTACAATCATTAATTTTAGGTTTAAATACAAATATAATAAGTGTTAGCTATTTAAAAGAGTGTTAAAAGGATAATTTATTTGTATTTTCGTGAGCAATGAAAAAGCTTTTTTCGGTTCTTAAATACACTAAAGATTACAAGAAATATACAGCCCTCAACATCCTGTTTAATATTTTATTTTCATTGTTTGCAGTATTCTCCATTTCATTGATCATTCCTTTTTTAGATCTTTTATTTAAAAATAACGTTACTGATTACCAGCTAATCGTTAATAATGGTGCACCTCTTTTACACTTTTCTATGAAAGGTATAACAGAATGGGCCTACTACCACATGTCTTTTATTATTATAGGCCATGGAAAAGCGCAC
The DNA here is from genome assembly GCA_014378485.1 of Bacteroidia bacterium. Classification (GTDB taxonomy): domain Bacteria; phylum Bacteroidota; class Bacteroidia; order B-17B0; family Aurantibacillaceae; genus UBA4416. The sequence continues at coordinate 23,502 of JACMNO010000029.1, read as the reverse complement.
GCTTTAATGATGATTTGTGTTGTGGTATTTTTTGCAACATTATTAAAAAACACTGCGCGTTATTTTGCCATGTATTTTTTAGCACCTATCCGCAATGGCGTAGTGAAGGACCTGAGAAATAAAATGATGCACAAAGCCCTTCATTTGCCATTATCCTATTTTAGCGATGAGCGCAAAGGTGATATGATGAGTCGTATGACCACCGATGTTATAGAGATCGAATGGTCAATTATGCAATCATTGGAACTCATTTTTAGGGAACCCCTGATTATTATCTTTTCTTTAGCAACACTTATTTTCATCAGTCCTTATTTAACGCTTTATGTATTTTTATTATTACCTGTGGCTGGTTTAGTAGTAGCGCTGGTTAGTAAAAGTTTAAAGAGTCGGTCAGCAAAAGGAAAAGTAGTTTTTGGTCAGCTCTTTAATATTATGGAAGAAACCCTCGGTGCTCTAAAAGTGATCAAGGCCTTTTCCGGAGAACGCTTTGTGCAGGATAAATTTGAAAACGTAAACAAGGAGTATAACAAAATCTCTATTGGCTTATACCGCCGTTCAGACCTGACTTCACCAATTAGTGAAACTGTTGTACTCGGCGTGTTATTATTGATCCTTTATATTGGTGGTACCATGGTGTTTGATGGAACTGGCGGTTTATCAGGGGCTGAGTTCATAGGTTATTTTGCTGTTGCTTCACAGATCGTGCCTCCTATTAAGCAAATCACTTTGGCTTATAATAATATTCAAAAAGGATTAGCTTCGGAAGAACGCATTGATAAAATATTACATGCAGAGAATCCGATCGTAAACAGTATCAATGCTAAAAAGATTGAACACTTTTCTTCTAAAATTGAATTCAATAACGTGTCCTTTGCTTACCATAATGGCGATGCAGGATACGTTTTAAAAAACATCAATTTCTCTATTCCAAAAGGCAAAACCATCGCATTAGTTGGACAAAGCGGAAGCGGTAAAACCACACTGGCAGATATGATTCCGAGGTTTTATGATACTGATTTGGGAGAAATCAGGATCGATGGAATACCATTAAAGGAAATGGATATTGAAAGTTTAAGAAAGCAAATTGGTGTAGTAACACAGGAAAGTATTTTGTTTAATGATACCATTGAAAACAATATCACTTTTGGCATGGAAAACTTTGATCCCGAAAAAGTGATTGAAGCTGCCAAGGTTGCCAACGCTCACGAGTTTATTTTAAAACAACCTAATGGTTATCAAACAAATATCGGTGACAGAGGCGGTAAATTGAGTGGCGGACAACGTCAGCGGATCAGTATTGCACGAGCTATCTTAAAAAATCCACCAATCTTAATACTGGATGAAGCGACCAGTGCTTTGGATACTGAAAGTGAACGATTGGTGCAGGATGCTTTAACTAATTTAATGAAAAACAGAACAAGCATAGTGATCGCTCACCGTTTGTCTACCATTGCCAATGCGGATGAAATTATTGTAATGAATAATGGTGAAATTATTGAACGCGGAAACCACAATGAATTGTTAGCCATTAATGGTTTTTACAAAAAGTTGTGCGATATGCAGAGCTTTCAATAATCCTTTTTTAATTCTTCTCTTTAATATCATTTTGTACATCATAGAATCATTTACTTTACCCATCGGATAAAAATATTTCCAAACACCTTATTTCTTATTGTCTATTTAAACCTCTTCTGACTTCACACGTTTAGTTCGAAAGGATTTTTTTATGAACAACAATATCAGGTAAATATTTGGGATAAACAGCCTGTCAAATGACTGCGTTTATTGCACATGAATTTGAATATGTTCAGGTTTGTTAAATGATGATATTATCTAAATTAAACAAAGAGCCGTTCAGTACTTCAGCTATCTTTATTTTCTTTCCTGGATTGAAATCAATGAAAGGCATAGTAATTTGTATTAATAATTATGTTCTACTCTTTTAAGCGTCTGAAGATACCTTTCTGAAGCCATTTTGAAATCTTTTATTTCTAATACATCTTCAAAACAAAGATTAGTTTAATGAATTTACGAATGCTGTTTCAGTTAATTTTCCAATTGTATTTTTCATCTTACCAAAAATAATAGTTTCATGAGCCTTTTTACAAATGAAAAATCTATTGCAATTCATTAATCAAATTAAAATCAATTCGGTGGCTATATAGAATACTTACTAAGCGAAATTAAATGATCCTTCAAAACTGACGTTCTACCTTTGTCATAGAAACAATTTAAAATTATTACAATGAAAACTTTTAAACATATATTTTGTATTTCTTTAAGCCTTTCATTTGGCTTCTCACACGCACAAACTGGCACAATAAATAATAACTTTGTGACCGATGAAACAGTTACTATTAATTCACAAAATAATGAGGCTATAGCAAATAATACCATTACAGATTCTGATAAAGAAAAAACAAATTCTATCGCCAAACCTGGAGTTAAAGTTTATCCTGAACCTTTTTCAGGAATTGTGTCTGTAAATTTAAGCAACTGCCAAGACTCAGAAATTTGTGTGTTTGATGGGAAGGGAAAATGCCTAAAATATATAAGATGCCAAAACGAAGAGTGTGCAATTTTCAATTTAAGAAATCAACCAAATGGAATTTATTATATGGAAATAAAGGTACAAGGTGAAAAAACAGTGAAGACCATTTATCTAAAGCAGAATTTTTAAGAAGCAATAACTGCAAAAATTATTCTTAAATCAGGAATCTATAACTATTGTTCATGATTCATGTAATACATCAGGACTTTAAATGTATTACCTTTAATTAAGAGTTTAAACAAATAGAAAATGTACGGGATGCGATTAGTTTTTGAAATTACGCTACCGAATATAATAAGTTTAATATCGAGACTGTAAAAAATGTTCTATAATTTGTTTAATTGCTGCAAAGCAAAACAACAAAAAGTAAAAAAATTAGTATAGTTCACATATTAAAATAAAAGGGGTGGACGAAAGTTTACCCCTTTTTTAAATTAACTATTAGGGATAAATATTTAAAAATAAAAAAGCCTCCCACTTATGGAAAGCTTTTGTAATCTACTCAGTGTATCTGTTTACTCAAAATACTCTTTCATCCGATCAAAGAAACCTTTTTCCTTACGGTTTGGATTTGGTTCAAAATTCTTAGAGCTTCTTAATAACTCCAATGCTTTTTTTTCTTCGGGCGTCAGATTTTGTGGTGTCCATACATTGATGTTTACCAACAAATCGCCGGTGCCATAAGAGTTGACATCGGGCAATCCTTTTCCTTTTAACCGCAATACTTTTCCGCTTTGTGTACCGGGCTCCAGTTTCACTTTTACTTTTGCATCTACGGTTGGGATCTCTATACTTGTGCCTAAAGCAACATCTGCAAAATTCACGTAACTGTCATAAAATAAATTATTACCATCGCGTTTCAATTCCAAATGTTCTTCTTCTTCAATCAATACTAATAAGTCGCCATTGATGCCACCACGTGGTGCTGCGTTTCCTTTTCCACCCACAGAAAGCTGCATGCCTTCTGCTACGCCGGCAGGAATATTAATGGTAATTACTTCTTCTGATCTTACGATCCCATCACCATGACAAGTATTGCATTTATCTTTTACTGTTTTACCTTCTCCATTACAACCGCTACAGGTTGTTTGTGTTTGCATCGCGCCTAAAAATGTCTGCTGGGTTCTTACCTGAACACCGGAGCCACCACATAACTTACAGGTTTCTAATTGCCCGTTCTTTGCGCCACTTCCTTTGCAGGTTCCGCAGCTGACGAATTTATTAACTTTCAGTTTTTTCTCAACACCTTTAGCAACTTCCTGCAAAGTGAGTTTTACCTTAATACGTAAATTGGAACCACGGGAAACTCTTCTGCCACCACTGCGTGAGCTTCCGCCAAAACCGCTGTAACCACCACCGCCTCCGCCAAAAATATCACCAAACTGGCTGAAGATGTCATCCATGTTCATGCCACCTCCACCGTAGTTGCCACCTCCACTCGAAGCACTACCAACGCCTGCGTGGCCATACTGGTTGTAACGCTGTCTTTTTTCAGCGTTACTTAATACTTCGTAAGCCTCAGCTGCTTCCTTAAATTTATCTTCCGCTGCTTTATCATCTGGGTTCTTATCCGGATGATATTTAATAGCGAGCTTGCGATAGGCTTTTTTAATTTCCTCATCAGTCGCACTTTTGCTTACACCTAGTATTTCGTAAAAATCTCTTTTGCTCATTTTCTTTTAGACCTCAGACTTATAATAAATTCCTTTTTATATTTTTTATACACATTTCAAAATGCGCTCAATGCAATATTATTCATTGTGATACGATGGTTCTCGACTCCGATCGAAATGAAATAATCTGTGGAGAAGTCAATAATTAACTTCCCACGACTACTTTCGCAAAACGAATAACTTTATCGCCAAGCTTATATCCTTTTTCAACTTCATCAATTACTTTACCTTTCATATCATCAGTTGGTGCAGGAATATTTGTAATAGATTCCATATAATCCACATTAAACGGTTTGCCAATACTTTCTATAGGCTCAAGTCCCTTTTGAGTACAAGCCAGTTTTAATTTATGATAAATCAAGGAAATACCTTCTTTTATTGGCTCAACTTCTCCAACATTCTCATTGGCTTTCATTGCCCTTTCAAAATCATCGATTGAGGGGATGATGGCTTTAAAAACATCTTCACCAGCAGCACGAATAATATCTGATTTTTCCTTGATGGTACGTTTGCGGTAATTATCAAATTCTGAATATAAACGCAGGTATTTATCGTTTAATTCTGCGATTTTAGCCTCATGGTTAACGGGCTGTTCAGTATTTTCGGTGGCGTTCTCTAAAGCGGATTCTTCGGCAGATTGCTCAGTGGTTTCATCCTGATTAGTTTTTGTATTTGTTTCTGTTTGATCAATAGGTTCTTTCTCGTTGTGTTCCATAGTAAAAAATTTTGGCAAATGTAGTTAATCAATATGTTTGCCACGAGTAAAAAACCGTAAAATTGTCAGTTTTTAATGAACTTAAACTCCGTACGGCGATTATATTCCTGCTCTTTGTCAGAACATGGCACACCATTGGCACAACGGTTGCGGATCTCCAGCTCTCCTTTTCCCACTCCCTTGAGACGGGAAGGGCTGACACCTTTACTGACCAGGTAATTGATCACGGCAGAGGACCTGTTTTCGGAAAGTTTCAAATTTCCCGTATCATCGCCCTGGGCATCAGTATGGGAAACTACTTCTAGTTTTACAACGGGATTTGCTTCTAAAATCGTTAAAATCTTATCCAGTACAATTTCACTTTCTGTTTCCAGGCTATACTTTGCCAATTCATAATAAATATTTTCTGTTACAGTTAAATCCTTTTTATTAGTGGAATTGAACTTCTTGTATTTCATAGTTATATCATTATCCTCTTCCAATTCACTTAATTTTTCAACGTCTACCGAAAGTAATTTGTATTCGAAATTACCGGAGGCATTTTTGCGGAATTCAGAAACGATTTCCCCATTCTGTTTAGCGAGATAAACTTTAGGGCCGCCTTTTGTTTTGGCACTTTGCTCAATACGGATACTTAAATTCTGCGTGGTATCAATTGATTTAAATACAAAATCGCCATAACCGTCTGTAGTCGTTCTTTTGATAGTATCTATATTGCTTTTTACGAGGTACACATTATGCAGAGATAAAGGGCTTTTGCTTTTTTCACCAATCAGTAGTTTCCCTGAAATATCGGCTGTAGAATACGCTGCATTGACCTTACAAATGTTCTGGAAGGTTTTTTCAAGTACTTCAAAACTATCGGTCTCTAAATATAAACGTCCTTTTGGGTTGACGAGGAATAATGAAGGCATTTTAGACACTTTAAAGGCTGATACTGTTTTATCTTTTAAGCCATCTTCTGCCAGATAATTCGTTTTTTTTCCGCTGAATTTGGATTTATTATAATTGGTTTCGGTTAGCAATGTTTGCCATTTGGTAAAATCTTTTTCAATGCATATAGTAACATACTCAATATCACTAGCGCCTTTACAAGAATTGTTCTGGTATTTATTCAGAATGCGTTCCACATCATTATTGAAAGAGATCAGTTCTTTTACCGATTTTTCCGTAGAATAGAAATAAACGAGTACAAAACGATCGGTGGTATTTTTACCGTTTGGAAGATCAATATTGGTTTTCTTTTTATCCTGATTCAAAAGAACGATTCGGGAAAAAGGGATCTTTTCTCCTACCCTGAGTTTATCAGCTTTCTGAGCTTTGAGGCAAAACACTAAAAACACAGAGACTAATAAAATTAAGTGTTTCATTTTTTTGAAAATTTAAATTCTGTTCTTCTATTATATTCATGTTCCTTATCCGAACAGTCCACATCGTTTTTACAACGGTTCCTGATCTCAAGTTCTCCTTTACCTTCAGCACTAAGTCGTTCTTTATTTATTCCCAGGCTACTCATATAATCTATTACTGTTTCAGAGCGCTTTACTGATAATTTCAAATTACTGTCATCATCTCCCTGAGCATCGGTATGAGAGGATACTTTCATACGAAAGGCCGGATAGGTATCCAGTATTTTTTTAATTTTTTCCAACAATTTCTTTGAACCCGAAGATAATGAACTTTCTCCTAACTCATAAAACAATGTTTCGGTAATGATGAAATCCTTTAGGTCTTTATCCCTGAAATTGGTCATCTGCATTTCAACATCATCTTCAATCTTCACATCAGGAAGGGTTAATAATTCTGTTTTCAATATCCTGTATTCAAACCCGGCATCAGTTGATTTGAACTTGCCAACAATCTTCCCACTCTGCGTTCCCAGCATTACGAAATTAATATTCGAGTCATGTTCATTTACAGTGATCAGGTAGTCCTGGTTCAGGTCAGGAAGTTCCGCATTAAAATCGCCATATTTATTGGTGATTAATTTAGCAACGGTATCATACTTCGTTCCACCAAGAATAACAATGGGTTTATTGGCATAAGGTGACAGGACTTTTCCTTTTTCCTCAACCATAATCTTTAAACGAAGCACTTTAAACTTTACCATTTCAACACCACAATCAATTTCGGTAAGACCTTCTACATTTTTTGAGAAGCCACATAACTCATTTTTTTCATTATAAACAACCAATATCGGAAAATCAGTTTCTGTCAGGTTAAACTCTTTGAAAATGGACGTGGCAGAACTTCTAAATAACTGTGTGGGGATTTTTGTCGGAATATCTTTACTTGTTTTTTTATTCAATTGCCCGGTAAAATAAACAGGAAAGATGGCAATGTTCTTTTCAGTAAACACAAAATTACATCCGTTATACATTACCTCAGCCAATGGCTCGGATTTGACATCGAAGAACAGGAATGCTTTTTTTTCAGGTTTTGAAAAGTCATAGGTATATTTAGCATGGGCTTTATCAATATACTCGATAGTTTTAAAAGGAAGTGGATTGGGGAAACTTTGAGCGAAATGCCTTAAATAGAATATTGCTCCGAATGCAATCAATAAAAAGAACCTCATAACTTAGTTATTTAAAATTATAGTGCCGGGTAGAATTTAAATTCTGTTCTACGGTTTTTACCATGGTCTAGTTCAGAACATTTGATGCCATCTTTACAAATATTTAAAATTTCTGTTTCACCTTTGCCGGTGGCTTTCAATCTTGTTTTCACTATACCTTTGGATGCCAGAAAAGTTAAAATGGCAGCCGACTGTTTTGTTGTTACTATATTATTGGAAGCAGATTCTCCATTACTATCAGTATGAGTAATAATTTCAACATTTGTTTTCGGATTTTCTTTTAATTTAGAAATCACTTTTGCTAATTTAGCAATGGCATCAGCAGGTAATACCGTTTCTTTTGTTTTGAAGAGTTGTTCAGTAACATACAGGTTTTTTAAACTTTTATCATTGTTTGGTTTTGAAGCAGAACTGTTATCTGACATGGGTTTCAAATAAGGCATTTCAACATCCATTAAATTATACTCGTACCCTATTTCGTTTTTTATAAAAGGTGAAATGATCTCCCCGAATTCCGTGGTTAAAAAAAACGGAATGTCTTCAGCTATTTTAGAACTTGATTTAATAAAGATGTTCATCGGGAGCTGGGCATTAATGTCTTTTAAAAGAAAAGCGCCTTTCTCATTCAGCACAACAGACTGGATGGTATCTGAAGGGCTATTCATGAACCATATTTTTTCATTGGTAAGTGGGGTTAATGATCCCTGACCATACATGATCTTACCGGCTATTTTTGTCTGAACATCTGTGCTTAACTCAACATTTCTTTTTGAGTCAAGATAGGCTATGATTGTTTTAAGAGAAGGGTTGATCGCCACAATTTTACCAAACTCGTCAATTAAAAAACTACTGTTGGTTTCTTTTATTTTATAATTTTTGACAAAGAGGTCGTTGTATCCTTTTTGTGCGATACAATTATTCAACTTTAAAAGGTCATATTTTATAAGGTCTTGGCTCCATGCAACTTTATCACTTTGCAAGGCTACAGAAATCAACTCAAATCCATCGGCAGATTTGTAACCGATGTCGGAATATTTTGTATAGACTTTTTTGTATTTATAAATATTTTCTTTTGATTTTGAGACGGAAGATGACCAAAAAAACAACAGAACCATTTTATTTTGGTAAGGAAATGAAAAGCTCTGAATAGAATTATTAGTGGATGGCAAAACCAGCCCGGGAGAATTATCGCCAACGTTTAAAGCGACATCCTGTGCAAGACATATGCTCGAAAAAAAGAGCGGTATCACTATAAAATAAAAAAAGGCCTGCTTCATATAGTTATATTTACTCCTTATGTTTTTTAAATTGTTTACTTGTAGTGATGCGTGAATCATTATTTTTTTAAATTCGACTCCAATGCAGTTTCCAATGCTTCTCCTCTTAAATTTTTTGCAATGATAATCCCGTTTTCATCTATCAGCACATTTGAAGGAATACTATTAACTCCATAGCGTTTTGCAGCTGCATTATTCCAACCCTGCAAATCACTCACATGGTAAGGCCAGATCAATTGATCTTTTTCAATTGCTTTTTCCCACGCCAGACTATTCTGGTCCAAAGAAACACTCAGTATTTCAAAACCTTTTCCGTTTTTAAAAACGCTCGTGTGGTATTTATTATAAGCTGCAACTATCGCAGGATTTTCGGCACGACAAGGTCCGCACCAGCTTGCCCAAAAATCAACCAACACCAGTTTTCCTTTAAAGGATGACAAGGTTATTACATTACCTTTGGGAGCAGCCATCATGATTTCAGGAGCCTTGTTCCCTAAATTAATTCCTTCAACCGTTTCAACCTTTATAACAGATACATTCTTATTTCCTTCTAAGGGTGAAGAAGCATTAGATGTTGTTGTGGCTTTTTTGCTTTTACAAGCATACAAAAAGGAGCAAACAAGCAGGCAGGTAACTATAGTATTAAGTTTCATTTATTTTAATTTTCTTTCCTTATAATTTCGGCACCAATGGCATTCAAACGTCCATCAATATTTTGGTAACCTCTGTCAATCTGGTTAATATTAAAAATAGTACTCTTGCCTTTGGCACTCATGGCTGCAATTAATAACGCTACTCCTGCTCTTATATCAGGTGATGCCATTTGGATGGCACGCAGCTGAACTTTTCTATCGAGCCCCATTACCGTGGCACGATGCGGATCACATAAAATGATTTGTGCTCCCATATCAATTAGTTTGTCAACAAAAAATAAACGGCTCTCAAACATTTTCTGATGAATTAATATATTTCCCCTCGCCTGTGTGGCAGTAACCAGCATGATACTTAATAGATCGGGAGTAAAGCCAGGCCATATAGCATCGGCTACTGTTAACATGGAGCCATCAATAAATGACTCAATTTCATAATGCTCCTGGGATGGAATGTGAATATCATCTCCGCGACGTTCCATTTGAATTCCCAGCCGTGAAAATACTTTGGGTATGCATCCTAAGTTATCATAAGACACATCTTTGATCGTGATTTCTGATTGTGTCATTGCAGCTAAGCCAATAAAAGAACCGATTTCGATCATATCCGGTAAAATACGGTGTGTGGTTCCTTTTAGGGACGTTACTCCCTGAATAGATAATAGATTAGAGCCAACTCCGGTAATCTTAGCACCCATGCGGTTAAGCATTTTGCACAGCTGTTGTAAATAAGGTTCGCAAGCCGCATTATAGATAGTGGTAGTTCCTTCTGCCAACACGGCAGCCATAACAATATTGGCAGTACCAGTTACAGATGCCTCATCCAACAACATATAGGCGCCTTTCAGTTTATCGGCTGTAACTTTAAAATTTTCTGTTTCACTGTCATATTCAAATTTTGCCCCAAGGTTTTCGAATCCGATAAAATGCGTATCCATTCTTCTTCGTCCGATTTTATCTCCTCCCGGTTTTGGCATATAAGCTTTTCCAAATCGGGCAAGCATAGGACCAATAATCATAGTGGAACCTCTCAGGCCTCCGCCTTTCTTTTTAAATTCTGGAGAAACCAGGTAATCAACATTTATGGCATCTGATTGAAAAGTAAATTCTTCATGTCCCGTCTTTTCTACTTTTACTCCAAGGTCACCTAACAAATCAATTAATTTATTGATATCCACAATATCAGGAATATTGCTTATTGTTACTTTTTCAGGGGTTAATAGTACAGCACATAAAATCTGAAGCGCTTCATTCTTTGCTCCCTGCGGGATAATATCCCCTTTTAATTGTTTACCACCGGTAACTTCAAAAATAGCCATATATTATGATGTTGGACGATTGTTATTGCTTCTGTGCTTAAATTTACTTTTGTTGTTTTTCTTGTGGCGATTTTTATTATTTCCACCACCGGCATTCACCGTGATCGGCATTTGATTGTTATGGGTTTTATTTTTGAGTTCGTTAGCATGTGTTAATGCTGCTGATTCATCAATAACCAATTCATTATTGGTCATTTCTTTAAATTGTTTAAAGATAACATCATCCGTCACAGAATCCTTGTTCCAGTTTACGTATGATTTTTTTAAATGATTAGCGATCAAACGGGTCAATTCATTTTTCTCTGGTCCGTCTTCGAATTTTTTTGCCTCGTCAATTATCCTTTCAATAGTTTTACCATAATGTTTATAACGGATCTTGGTTGCAGGATATGGGACATTCCTCGGCTTGGTCGTAAACGTTTCTGCATTAGGGCGCGGATATGGTGAATCTACATCGAGCTGAAATTTGGAAATTAAAAATAAATGATCCCACAATTTATGAGTAAAGTCAGCAATATCACGCAAATGAGGGTTCAATTGGCCCATGATCTGAATGATAGCCCGGGCGCATTTATTTCGTTCGTCCCTATCTTCAATGGTAATACAGTGATCAACCATTACCTGGATATTTCTTCCGTATTCGGGGATTTCTAAATGGGGAAGTTGAGTGTTATATTCCATAGCTTAATTATAAAGCATAAATATAAGGAATTTTACATCATGTTTTGACCCTTTTTTAAGAGATATAAAGAGTCAAACGTTAATAAAATAAAGGGTTCTGATGTAAGTTCTTGAAAAATTCCAACTTTTTTAAAACTGAGTTATAGAGAAACGGATAATGCATAGTGAGTTTTGATATTATATTTAAAAATTTCTTACCATCACAAAGTCATTCATTTTATAGTTGTTACCGATATCAAAATTTTCAACTTTTTCAATCTTAAACCCATTTTTAAAATAAAAATTTATGGATTTAAAATTTCTACGATTAACCGTGAGTGTCAATAATTTAGGTTTGATCGTTTCAATTAAAAGATTAAGTAATTTGGTGCCGATTCCGGTATTAGATTGAGCCTGATCAATATAAAATTTATGAAGGAAATACTCTGAATGTTTAATTAAACTTACGGATATAAAACCAATATCTTTTTCATCCTTTTTAATGAAATAGAACTGATGTTTTTTTTCATTGATCTGCTCAACTAAACTCTTATGACTATACATTTTATCAAGCATATAATCAACCTGCTCCTGCCCTATGATCTGCACATAATGGTCGTTCCAGATTAGCTTCGCCAATTTTGAAATTGTGTCCAGATCTTTTTCTGTTGCTTTTCTTAAGTTTAACATCCCAACAAGTATTTGTGTATCTTTGCGTTTATAAAAAACTGAGTTTAAAATTGAAACCGAATATACAGCAAAAAATATCAATCAAAAACCGCCGAGCCAGTTTCGATTATAGTTTTATTGAAAAATATACCGCAGGTATTGTGTTGGTAGGTACGGAAATTAAAGCGATACGTGAAGGAAAAGCGTCTTTGGTGGATAGTTTTTGCTATTTCAGAAACGGTGAAATATTCATTAAAAATTTAAATATCAGCATTTATACCGAAGGCAATTTATATAACCACGAACCGACAAGAGAACGTAAGTTATTGCTCAATAAACAGGAATTAAACAAACTTCAAAAGAAGATGATGGATAAAGGACTTACGATCATCCCTACTCTTTTATTCACCTCTGATAATGGTTATGCGAAGGTTGAAATTGCAGTATGCAAAGGAAAAAAGATGTTTGACAAACGCGATGACCTTAAAACAAAAGACCTGAACCGGGAAATGGACAGGAAATTCAAATAATTCAAAACAAAACTCTCTTTATGAAAAGATTATTTTTTTTAGCTTCTCTAGTTACCCTAGCCTGCATATCATGCAAAGCTAAAAAAGAAGCGACAAAGATTTCAGAAGCACCGCAAGTTACTGAAACCAAACAAGCACCTGAAACTACTATCATTTACAGATTAATCGTTTCATTCATTAGCAAAGGTGCCGGTCTTGATCGTACTAAACAGTCTGCTTTATTAGCTTATATTGACTCGCATCCCAAAAAACCAGCTTACTCATCCATTTTATGGGGCAGGGAGGGTGAAAATGATTATTGCTTTACCCTTTCAGAATTGCAAACAAAAGCGGAGATTACCTCTTTTATAGAAAATGTAAAAAAAATTGCAGGGGGTAGCGATATGATGCAAATTTCAGAGAATGTGGTTAGCCAGCACAAAGGAAGATAAACTTTTTAGCTATAAAGATTATATTTTTAGCTATTATAATTTCGCTTTCAACAAAATAGTTAGTTTTTAGCTCAAAATTGTGGAAAAACGGGTCGGAAAGGACCCGTTTTTTTTTGTATTTTTGCACCCTAACTAAAACTAAATTCTTTTTATAATGAACGAAATTGGATTAAAAGCACAAGATGCTTCTGTTGCCCAATTAGGCTTAGCAAATGTTGAAATGGCTTATTGGAATTTGCATCCATCAGAACTGGTTGAAGAAACGATTGTTCGTGGACAAGGTGTATTAACTGATGTTGGCGCTTTAGCTATTGATACTGGAGAATTTACAGGACGTTCGCCAAAAGATAAATTTGTAGTTTATGACGAAAACACCAAAGACAGCGTTTGGTGGGGCGATGTAAATAACCGCTTTGAAACAGACAAATTTGACGCTTTACATAACCGCATGTTAGCATACTTAGGTAACAAAGAGGTTTGGGTGAGAGATGCATATGCCTGTGCTGATCCTTCTTATAGAATCAATATCCGTGTGGTTAATGAGTACCCATGGAGTAATTTATTTGCATACAACTTATTTTTACGCCCTACTGCTGAAGAAATTAAAACCTTCAAACACGATTGGGTAATCATTAATGCTCCCGGCTTTAAAGCAGATCCTAAAATTGATGGGACGCGTCAGCACAATTTCGCAATCATCAACTTCACTAAAAAAACAATTTTGATTGGTGGAACAGGTTACACGGGAGAAATTAAAAAATCTATTTTCGCTGTATTAAACTATATTTTGCCTCATGAAAAGAAAGTGCTTTCAATGCACTGTTCTGCCAATATTGGTAAGGATGGTGATACAGCTATTTTCTTTGGTTTATCAGGAACAGGTAAAACAACCTTATCTGCTGATCCTAACCGTAAATTAATTGGTGATGATGAGCACGGATGGGCTGATAAGTCAGTATTTAATTTTGAAGGTGGTTGCTATGCAAAATGTGTTGACCTGACTGCTGAAAAAGAACCACAGATCTTTAACGCTATTAAATTTGGTTCATTACTGGAGAACATCGCATATTTTGAGAATACATCAACTGTAAATTACGCTGATATTTCCCGTACGGAGAATACACGTGTAAGCTACCCTGCCAATTATATTGATAATGCAGTAACACCGGCAGTGGGTGATATTCCTAAAAATATTTTCTTCTTAACCTGTGATGCATTCGGTGTTTTACCTCCGATCTCGAAGTTAACAACTGGACAGGCCATGTATAATTTTATCTCTGGTTACACAGCTAAAGTAGCGGGTACAGAAATGGGAATTACAGAGCCTACAACAACTTTCTCTGCGTGTTTTGGTAAGGCATTTTTACCATTACATCCAACAAAATACGCTGAGTTATTAGGAGATAAATTAAAGAAACACAATGTAAACGTTTGGTTATTGAATACAGGATGGGTTGGTGGATCTTATGGTGTTGGTAACCGTATTAAGTTATCTTATACACGTGCCTTAATTACAGCTGCATTAAACGGCGAATTAGACAAAGCCGATTTTGGAACAACCAATTATTTCGGATTAAAATTTCCAAAGACCTGTAAAGATGTTCCCACTGATATTTTAGATCCACGTAACTCATGGGCTGATAAGGCCGCTTACGATGCAAAGGCTAAAAATCTGGCAGAGCAATTCGTAAAAAACTTTGATCAGTATGCCTCAGCAGCTAATGCCGAAATTTTAGCAGCAGCACCAAAAGTAGCGCAGGAAGCTTAATCTGTTTTTATTAAAAGTAACCCCCGATTCATCACCGGGGGTTTTTTATTTTATAAAATATGCTGGTCAAATTTTATCGGTTGGTTCAGGAATGATAAATATTCTTTAAATTGTCGTCATATAAAAAAGCTCATGGAACACGAGGAAAAACATTTAAAAAGCTCCGAATTTATTACCGATATGGTAATAGGCATGAGTGACGGACTGACTGTGCCTTTTGCGTTAGCAGCGGGTTTAAGCGGTGCTGTTCAGGAAAACGGGATCATTATCACAGCCGGAATTGCAGAAATTGTTGCCGGCAGTATTGCCATGGGCCTCGGCGGTTACCTGGCCGGGAAAACTGAACTGGAACATTATGAAAGCGAGCTCAAAAAAGAATATGAAGAAGTGGAGCGTATTCCCGAAAAAGAAATTCATGAGGTAAAAGAAGTATTTGCTGAATACGGCTTGTGCGAAGAACACCAGGACATTATTGCCCGTGAACTAGCAAAGGATAAAGATAAATGGGTAAATTTTATGATGAAGTTTGAGTTAGGCCTTGAAAAACCGCATCCTAAAAGAGCCCAGCGGAGTGCATTAACCATTGGATTATCCTATGTGGTAGGAGGATTATTACCGTTAACTGCCTATTTCTTTACTGAAACTCCGGGCAACGGATTATTGCTATCCGCCCTTATAACGACCATCTGTTTATTTGTGTTTGGTTATTTTAAGAGTAAGGTTACAGGACAACCTCCTCTCTACGGTGCTTTTAAAGTAACATTGATTGGCTTAATAGCGGCCGGTGCTGCCTTTGGAATTGCTAAATTAATTTCTGAATAATAAGACCTATGACCTTAATTGAACAATACATTGCACAAAATAACTTCGGGAAAACACTGGGAATGGATTTTAAGATCATTGAACCGGGCCTTGTGCATTATTTTTTAACCATAAAGCAAGAACACCTAGCTACTCCGAAAGCGGCTCACGGTGGAGTAATCTCTGCCTTCATGGATGGTTTGCTGGGAGTAACAGCACTATCCCTTTCTGCAAAAGAAAACCATATTGTTTCCACTGTGGAATTCAAGCTCAATTTTTTTGCTGCAGCATTTGTTGGTGATACCTTGCAGGGCATTGGAAAAGTGGAACACCAGGGCAAACGCCTGATCGTAACCAGTGCTGATATTATTTGCCCTGAGCGAAACAATATCGTAATTGCAAAAGCATTGGGCACTTTTAATACTTATCCTGCTGAAAAGGCTGGGTATGTTGTTTAATGCTTTTTTGTCACTTCGAGTTGTCAGGCGAAGGTACAAAATGTCAAAGTAATCTTTATAAAAAGATGATGAAAATTGTTAGACTGAAATCATTTTTTGGGAAATAAAATGTCAATTGACGTTTTGTTAATTGAAAATAGCATCAATCTAACAATTTTACAATAGTTTGTTGGTTTATAAATAGCTATGTTATGGGTAGTTATTTATTCAAGTCCGAACTTTTCTTTACAATTTGAGTCAACACATTTAAAATTTCACGACATTTTTGTAGGAATTCGTCTTTTGACAAATCAATATCAAATCTGTCTATCTTTAACATATGTAGCTTAAAATTATTTTTTTCATTTACTTCTTTGATAGCGTTATTATATCTAATTGCGGCAAATTTGAATACTTCATCTTCAAAATCTTTGTTAGGTTCTTTAATCTTTATTTCATCACTTTTATTTTTGAGATTAGGTTTTTCATTAGGATATCCCTTTGCAATTAATTTTTCATTTACGAATATTTCGTCAATCGGTTTTGTATAATCTAATTCGAAAGTAAAAAAGTCATTTTCTAATTCCGAAATGAATTCAAATGTTGGATATATATTACCCTCCTTTTGATTGATATTTCTTAATTCAAGTAAAATTTTCGCAAATGGTAATTTATCTAAATCCATTTTCTCCTTTGTATACCAGTTTTCAAATTTTGGTCTAAACTTTGTCTTAAAATCTTTTTGCAACACTAAAGTAACAGACCTTGAAGAATTAACAAAAGAATTAAGGTCATAACGAACAAGTTGGATTTTACCGACAATTTCTAATATGTCAGTACTGTTTTCAATTTCTTTCAATGTTTCGATAACACGATTAAAATTGTAGTGTGTCTCTTTTAATTTATCTTTTGATAATAAGTTCATGATATAATTATTCCTGACGTTTTGGACTAGTAGAATTGCGGTTTGAAACTTTTTATACAGAAATGTTTGTTTAAACCCAGATTACGCAATAGAAAATTCAAAAGAGTAATCAATTGCTTTTGAATAGTTCAATAAACCGCTAAACCATTACCTTCGTTTATTATTTAAAGCAATTTTCAATACAACCCTATCATTTATTTTTTCAAAGTATACGCAACAGCAAAGGTTCTGTATCGCAAAGTTGACAATGTTTTTTGTGTTTTTTACAGCAATATAGTTTTATGAATAATTCTCATGCTAATTGATATTTGCGGACTTTACCTAACTAAAGTCAAATGACCTTTATAGTCCTTAACCTGATTGGAAAGAAATTGAAACTATATTACTTTAGTACTAGCTTATGGCAACTAATTTTCACGAAAAACATCCTTCTGATTTTAGGTTTTGTAATATTAAGTTTATTGACTTATGGTCAAGAAAATAAATACAAAGAAATTATTGACCAATTGCTTATCATTGATAATAACGATATAAAGTACAGAATACAAGTTCAAGAACTCGGAGAAAAATTTGGACTATTTTCTAAAGAAGTAGATACAGTATGGTTATTGATGAATAAAACAGACTCAATTAATCAAGTAAAAGTAAAATCGATACTTGATAAGTACGGTTGGTTAGGGATTGATGATGTTGGAATTCAATGTAATGCTGCATTATTTCGAGTTATTCAACACTCTGATATAAAAACTCAGGAACAATATCTTCCGATAATGCAAGATGCTGTTAAAAATAGAAAAGCTAATCCATCACAATTGACATTATTAGAGGATAGAATTTTATTACGACAAGGAAAGAAGCAAATATATGGCAGTCAAATTGGATTTGACTCAAAAACAAAGCTTTATTATGTCTCTCCATTAGAAGACCCTGACAATGTTGATAAACGCAGAGGCGAAATTGGACTTGAACCATTATCAATAGTTCTCGAAAATTATTTTGAAACTTGGCATTTAAAATGGGATGTTGGACAATATAAAAAAGACCTGCCAACAATATTAGAAATGTTTAAGCCAGCAAAATAATTCACTATTTTTACAACTACAAATAAATAGTCCTATTTTTTGGGAGCTTACAAAAATGATTTGCTTTTTACTCCACTAAAACTTTTTGTTTAATAATTATTTTATCATTAAATCCAATAATAAAATAAATTCCAATGCTCATACCATCAACTTTAAATATGTAATTATTAGCAGTATTTAGTTTAAATACTTGAATCGTCTGCCCCAGCGCATTCACAATTGAATAATCACCTTCCACATCAGACTGAATAATAAAATTGCCCTTGCTGGGGTTCGGATAAACATGAAAACTGTGGTTTATTGTATTTTCAATCAGGCCTACAGAAATCACATTCACACAACTTGAAGTATCGGAACAAGCGTTGATCGTAACAGATACAGCGTAATTTCCATTAGAAGTTGGGGCATAACTTTGGTTTGTTTCAGAAGGAATAACAGTATATCCTGTATTGCAGTTCAGCCACTGGTAAGCAGCTCCTGCCTGGTTAGCTGTAATTGTTATTCCATTGAGTGAAGTGTTGACATTAATTGGGGCTGCAACTGATACATTTGTTGTAACCGTGCTGTCGCAACCTCTAAATGAAGTAAGAATATCCGTATACGTTCCGCTGGTGGAGTATGTATTAGTTCCTACTGTAACACTTCCGCCGGTACAAACCACAAGTGATTGAGAAAAAGCACTTACAGGGAATACCGTTACCACGACAAAATCCGAATCAACACAGCCATTTACATCTGTTCCAGTTACAGTATACGCTACAGTTGAAGTGGGTGTAAAAGCATTTCCATCCGTGACCCCACCTGTCCATGTATATGATAACGCACCTCCGCCACTTAGAGTTATAGATGATCCTGGACAAACAGTTATAGAACTTGCATTGGCATTTACAACTGGCAACGGATTTACGCTCAGAGTAATTATCGCTGTGTTATAGCAACTACTTCCATCTATTCCAGTAACAGTATAAGTAGATGTAGAAGTTGGAGTAAATGCAATTCCGTCGGTTATACCACCTGTCCATAAATAAGTCGTGGCGCCACCCCCAGTAAGCACTACAGTTGACCCATTGCAAATAATGACTGAACTTGCATTAGCAGTTACGGTTGGTAACGAATTTGAATTTACAGCGATTAGCACGCTCGCTGTATCTACACAGGCACCAATGGAACTGATAACCGTAAATGTTGTGGTAACAGAAGGCGAAAAAGCTATACCGTTAGTCACTCCACCCGACCAAGAATAAGTTCCCGTACCAAAAGCAGTGAGTGTAATTTCATTCCCAAGACAAACATTGGTTGAGCTAGCTACCACTGAAACATTAGGCATGGGGTTCACCGTAACAACTACCGCTTTTCTTGTTGTACTTCCTGAACAGGTACTATCCTGCACGTAATAGGTTGTATTTACTGTTAGCACGGGCGTTGCATAATTTACACCACCACCTAAATAAGTTCCGCTTGTTGATGCGCTATACCAACCAATGTTTCCTACGCCTGATGCAGAAAGCGTTGCGGAAGCTCCGCTGCAGATTGTTAGATTAGACGTTATGGGTAATGCAGGAGCAAAACAAGCACCAGTATTGCAGGTAAAAATGGTTTTATCCGTGAGAGTTCCATCTCCCAGTTGACCGAATGCATTATCGCCAGTTGCGCAATAAATCAAGCGCTGCGATTTCAATCCAAAGCTCTGCGCTCTGCCCGCTGATGTTTGCACCCAGGTATTATCTGTTCCGATCATGATAGGAAACGTTTTTTGCGCTACTGTTCCATCACCCAATTGTCCATCTGTATTGTAACCCCATTCCCAGTCAGTACCATTTGATTTCAAAGCAACACTGTGTAAAAGCCCTGCTGTTACGCTGATCCAGTGGTTATCTGTACCTACCTGCCCAGGCGAATTTCTGTTTACTGTAGTTGAACTACCCAACTGTCCATTACTGTTATTTCCCCAAGTCCAAAGTGTTCCATTCGATTTTAATGCGACTGTATGATAAAGATTAGAAGCGATGCTCACCCATTTATTATCCACACCGATCTGGACTGGGTTGTAACGGACAGTATTCGATCCATCACCTAAAGCTCCGTATTGATTATCGCCCCAAGCCCAAAGTGTTCCATCCGATTTTATTCCGAATGAATGATTGATGCCTGCAGTAACGCTCATCCATTTAGTATCAGTTCCAACCTGCACTGGACTGTAACGATCCACGTTAGTTCCATCTCCTACTTCTCCGTAATAATTTGCTCCCCAGGCCCAGAGTGTTCCATCCGCTTTTAAAGCGAGACAATGTGAACTTCCTAATGAAACACTCACCCAATCATGATCTACTCCAATCTGCCCAGGCGTATTTCTATCACTTGTAGTACCATCGCCTAATTGTCCATTGTAATTATATCCCCAAGTCCATAATGTTCCATCCGCTTTGATTCCGATGCTTCCAGAACCTCCTGCCAAAACACTGACCCATTTTGTATCTGCTCCAATCTGAAATGGAATTGTTCTAAGGCTACTAGTTACGCCATCTCCCAATCTTCCGTATCCGCCACCACCCCATGCAAGAAGAGTTCCATCCGACTTAACAATGAATGTATGATATGCACCCGTTGATACATTTACGTATTCAGTAAAATCAAACGCGACCTGAGTTGGAAGATTTTTTTGTAAAGTTGTCCCGTCTCCTATTTGTCCAGAAGTATTTTTACCCCATGTATGCAATGTTCCATTCGATTTCAATGCTACTGAATATCCAAGTCCTGTTGCAAATGTAACCCAACTGTTATCTGTTCCGATTTGGACCGGACTATTTTGCTGAACTACAGTTCCATCACCTAATTCTCCATAGGAATTATCACCCCAGCTCCACAAAGTCCCATCTGCCTTTAAGGCGAGGCTGTGAATGCTTCCTGCGTTAATACTTACCCATTTCACTTCTGCTCCTATCTGAAGTGGAGCAGTCTGATTTGTTGTTGTTCCATCGCCTAATTGACCGAAGTTGTTTTCTCCCCATGCAAATAAAGTTCCTGTTACTTTGATGGCAAGACTATGATGTAATCCAGAAGAAACGCTCACCCATTTATTATCGGTTCCTATCTGTGTTGGACTGTTACGCTGAGTGATTGTTCCGTCTCCAAGCTGGCCAAAGCTGTTATCTCCCCATGCCCAAAGTGTCCCATCAGATTTCACACATATATTGTGTGAGCTTCCAGCAGAAATCGTTACCCATTTAAAATCCGTTCCGATCTGAACAGGGTTATTACGATTTGTAGTCGTTCCATCCCCTAATTGTCCATTTGTATTATCTCCCCATGCCCAGAGTGTTCCATCAGATTTTAATCCAAGGCTATGCATATTTCCTGCTACAATGCCGATCCATTTATCATCAACACCAATTTGCACTGGTGCATTTCGATTAGTATTTGTTCCGTCACCAAGTTGTCCGTTGCTATTTAGTCCCCATGTCCATAGAGTTCCATCTGTTTTTATTCCGAGGCTGTGAAACCCTCCAGTAGCAGCGCTTACCCACTTTGTATCTGGATCTGCAGCAACAGGAATGGAGCTGTTTGTATTAGTGCCATCGCCAAGTTGTCCGTAGGTGTTTTCGCCCCAAGAATGAATCATTCCCTCCTTTAGTTCCAGCATATGCGAAGCTGAGCTCGCTGTAGCAACACGCTGATAATTTGCTCTATATGGAATTGATTTTTTTATATTCCGCCGATTGGTTTGTGATACCGCATTTAAGTGGGGTAATACGAGAAGACTAACGAATAATAGAGTAATAATTTTTTTCATATTATATTTTTTACTGATTTTATTTTGCCTATGAATTATACAAAATGCTTTATACTTTTCTTGGTTTTTATTCTCATTTAATTAATTCATATAAAGTTATTAATTTATTTACCGAGAATGAAAGAGTTCAAAAATATATCATTGAACCAATTCTAGCTTATGATTATATCGATATATGATGGTGAAGAAACAATATTCCTTGTTCAATATACACTAAATATTGAGAATTTCCTGGATAATAATTGATGAATGTTATGTGTAAATATTTTACTTATTAAAATTTCACCTAAATATTTATTATGGTTTAATATCATTCAACAAATGATGCACTTTCAACTATATTTTACTCTTTTCTGCAATTATTGCGCTTTTCGGAAAGCGTCCAATAATCACGATATACCTTTGTTTTTAATAACAATTGTTTAAAATGTCAATTGACGTTTTATTAAATTAAAAAAAATGACATTTCATGAAAATAAACTGTCACTATTTACTGCGGTTTTATGCGGAAATATGCGCTTTTCTGCGGTTTACACAAATTACTTTAAAACGGCGACTTAAATTGGTGTATGGAGTCGCAAATCAAAGAATAACAAGGCAAACAGCAATAAAAATCTTCACTGAATAACAATTTCATAATAAAACAAAAGATAGGTATAACCATAGCCTATACCTACGGCAAAAAACGACACGACATTTGTTATATCAAACAAAAAACACTAACCGTAAATTGACGAATAAAAAAGCAAAGTATAATTATAACATAAACCAAAAACCGTATCAAATCCAATTAAAAGTAAAAAAATGAATAAAAAACAAAAGATAGGTATACCCATAGTGGTTAACTTATACTATTCACTTTCAAAATACAGGTAATGCACCGGCTTTTAATATTCGTTTAGCGGATACTCTGGATAATATGATGGATTTAAACACTTTTCAGGTGATAAATTACAGTCACCAAAATTTAGTTGATTTAACAGGCAGAATTTTAAATGTGCGTTTCCCAAATATTCAGTTACCGGATAGTACAACAAATTCGGCAGGTTCAATGGGTTTTGTTCAGTACCGTGCTAAACCAAAAACAACATGGGCGGCGCCATACCAAATAAAAAATACGGCCTACATTTATTTTGATTACAATACACCCATTGTAACCTATACCACTTTAAATTCGATTTTGATTCCAACAGGTTTGCATAAACAAACAGAAACAATTATGAATTTGTATCCTAATCCATCTAACGGAAGTTTTACTATTGAGTTAAATACCAAAGAAAAACAAAACATACAGCTATTTGATATGACCGGAAATGTTGTTTTATCTCAAACCATTGAAAACGCAAAAGCGATTATTGATGGTAACCATTTGGTAGCAGGGATTTATAACTTACAAATTAAAGGGAAAGAAGGCGTTGCCAATAAAAAACTGGTGATTGTAAGGTAACTACCTTGATTTAAGTGTTCTCGCCATTAAACTTTGCTCAGGGTGACAAAGTTTCTAATTAGGGTTCACTCAATAAGTCAATTTTACTTTTTACTTTCTTTTTGCTTGGCAAAAAAGAAACAAAAACCCAAGGCGAAAGACCAACTCCCATTTTTTATCGCACAAAATGTCTCCGCAGTGCCGCCTAAAAAATCGTAGT
>JACMNO010000028.1 GCA_014378485.1 Bacteroidia bacterium | reverse complement strand
CTGTGTGAGCTCAGTGCAAACATTATCTCTGAGTCTTCAATCTAGTTATGCTAATTTAAGTCCGTTTGTTGTTGATATAAAAAATGCGTCTAACAGTAGTAGTGTTTATTACAACAATAATCAAATGATTACTTATGTACCATACCCTGTTACTATTAATCCAAACTATAATGGCGCAGCTAATTTTACAATTACGGATAATAGAGGTTGTGTTGCAACTTATAATCAAACTTTAAATATGTGTTTAATTAATTCTGTTAATTATATAACAGCAAATGATTTATTTCAAATTTACCCGAATCCTAATAATGGAGATTATTTCATGCTTTCTACTAATATTATCACCAACGATAATGCTAGTATAGATATTATTGACATTGTTGGTAAGGTTGTATATAATCATAAATTAATTAATGGGAATACAACTGAAAAAATTGAATTACCTTATTTAGTAAATGGTTCATATCTCGTGAAAATAAATTATGACAATAATTATAAGATTGGTAAGATCAATATTATTCGATAATCTTCATTCCCTTGTGGATGATAAGATGAGCGCCCCTGCTCAAAAAATAATCATTTATAACTAAGTCATTAAACAGAACCATTCATTTTATAAAAAAATGACAAAATTAAATCTATTCATTCTAATTGTAATATCAGCAATTACAAAAATTTCTGCACAAAATTCTGAGTTGCTACCATTTAATGAAGGAACAAGTCAGTTTCAGTGTAATTTCTTTACCACACCTGATCCAGGTCCTTGCTTTTCATTTACAGCTTGTCCAACATATAGCAGTACCGGATTTTGTGCAACAGCCTCTGTAATTCCTTCAGCAACTTTAACCTTGTATGTGAATGGTGTACCATATAATATTACAACAGTATCTTGGGGTTTTGGTCGAATGAAAATTGATTTACCTCCAGGTGCGTTAGTTGGGCCTTCAACATCTGTTTATTTATCTTTAACCTGTGCGGCTTGCTCACCATCAGCTATTTTGTCTAATACAGTTATTGCAAAATCTTTAAATTTTTCTTTTAATAACCCTTTAATTCCTTGCCAAACTAATTATACATTAGTTCCAACTTTCAATGATGACATTGTTTATTATTTTGGCGGTAGTGCTGTTGCAACAAGTAGTCCAATATTTGGAATGACATTAAACGGTGCAGGATTAGCGAATTCTGATTTTAACACTGCCGGGGCAAGTGTGTTATCAACCCCAACACTTGGTTTGTTTCAGGAAAACGGATCTTACGTTGCTCCTAACGATATTAAAATCACATCATCAACTACTTATAATAACCCTTCAGTTAAGACACAAATTTTAGATGGTGCTTATCAAAGCACACAGGTAGGTTTTGTAAGAATAAATGCAAACGCATTAGGCACACAATATAGATACGCTGATAATTTACATGGCACCGCAGCAAGCCAAACTGAAATAAATATTCCAGGCGCCCCCAACGTTGCTCTAAATGATATTATGGAGATACAAAGCACAAATACAGCATATAATTTTTTAATTAATTCAACTCCATATCTATCCGTATCAAAACAAATGACTCTAACGGCGTCTGGGGGTACTATTTCGCCATCTATTACATTTCCTGGTCAACCATCTGTTTGGACACCGCCAAATACAGTAGGGACTTATACCATATTTGCTGATATTGGTTCAGCCAGATTTAGTCAAACTTTCACTATATCAGCGCTTCCTTTTGTTACAACCCCTTCATTTTCAACAACGAGTTTATGTAGTGGCACTCCCCTTAATATTAATTTAGGTGCATCTATTCCAGCAACCTATAGCTGGTCCGCAAATAATAATACAAATATAACAGGTGCAAGTATTACAACTGAAACAGCATCCATATTATCAAATACACTCATAAATAATTCTAACATAAACCAAACTATTACCTACACAATTACGCCTAAAAGCACAGCTATTGGCGGATGTACGGGGACAAGACAATTACTTACCGTTACTGTATATCCAATTCCTTTTATGAGTAGTCCCAATACCGCTACTATATGTGGAGATGCGGCATTAAACATTCCGCTAAATAGTGCCGCAGCAGCTACATACAATTGGGTTGCAACAGATAATACAAACACTTTAGGTGAAAGCTTATCCGTCCAAAATACCGCGTTAATAAATGATGTAATTGTAAATTCTTCAGCAAACGAACAATATGTGATGTACGACGTAACCCCGCAAGGCACAGCTGGTAGTTGCTTAGGGGCAACCCAACAAGTAACAGTTACAGTAAACCCAAAACCAATAATGAGTAGCGCAAATACAGGTACTATTTGTAGTGGTAATACTTTCAGTTTAAACTTAATAAGTAATACGCCAGCAAACTATATTTGGAGTGCAACAGATAATATCAACACAGTAGGAGAAAGTACAACCAATCAAACAACTACAAGCATAAATCAAACAATTACCAGTACATCAGCATTTGCAGAGTTAATAACATATACAGTGACGCCCACCAGCACAATCGCCGGCTGTTTGGGGTCCTCCCAAACTATAACCGTAACCGTAAATGCTATACCTGAAACAACAGCGTCAACTACTGGCTCTATAACATGTGTGGCTAATACCGTAAATCTTAATTCAACATTAGCAGGCATGAATTACACATGGACTGCGCCAGGCGGAAGCAGTATATCTGGCTCTCCAAATTTACAAGGTGCCGTTGGACAAGGTTTAGGGACTTATACTTTAAATATTTTAAGCCCAGCTGGATGTTCTTATTCAACAACTGTTGCAGCCATTCAAAATACTACTGCACCAACTTCTGTAAATGCTGGAACGAATCAAACGTTAATTTGTGGTGTACCAACAGTAACCTTAAGTGGTTCTGCAACACCAGGAACAGCGACCGCTAATTGGTTAGGTGGCGTTACTTCGCCTACAAACTTTACAACAACTACAGGTTCTGCAGGTACTTATACTTTACAAGCTATTAACCCTGCTACGGGATGTTTTATCACGTCTACAGTTCAAGTTACATCATCAATAGGAGCTCCAACAGCAACAACAAATGCTATTACAAATTCTATTACATGTACTAACTCAATTGTAACTATTGGCATCACTCCAACATCTGCGGGACCATTTACTTATCAATGGCCATCAGCTGGAATTTCAGGTGCAACAACTAATGCAACAGCTACTGCAACATTAGCAGGTGTGTATAATGTTACATTAACTAATAGTCCAGGAAATAATTGTTCTATACAAATTAGCATAACGGTTCCTACAAATACAACTCCGGTTTCTGCATCAATAAATCCTTCATCAACTATTACATGTAGTGTACCAAGTTTAACATTAACTGCATTGCCTGGAGGTCCGCATACTTACACATGGACAGGTTCATCTGCATTAAGCAATCCTTCGTCACAAAACCCTGGTATAACAGATGGAGGAACTTACTCCGTATCAATAAGTAATACGATAAATGGTTGTGTTGGTAGTGCGAATATTACAGTAGCATCAAATACAGTTTTACCTGTAGTTAATATTGCTGCGCCTTCCGTAACGACAACCTGTTCAAATCCAACAGAGATCATTGTTGCTTCATCAACACCAGCTACCGGTGTTACATATAGCTGGGCTTCTCCTGGAACTGGTTCATTGAGTCAAAGTAATATTTCTAATCCTGTAGCCAGTGGTAGTGGTATTTTCACTGTAGTAGTTACAAATACCGCATCTGGTTGTAATTCTTCATTAACTCAAAATACAGTTCAAGTTACTCCCGACTTAAATGTACCTGTTGTAACACTATCTACAAATGCTGTTTCAATTACATGTTCTAATCCAACACCAAGTGTTGCTATTACAACCACTGCATCGCCTGTAAGCTACAGCTGGACGCCAACAATAGGAATTGTTCCTGGTACTGAAACAACAGCAAATCCTTCATTTAATTCTGCAGGCTTGTATAGTGTTGTAGTTACGAATACAGTAAGTGGTTGTGCTACTAGCATATCAAGTAATGTAGTTGATGTTACTTTAGATAATGCAGCTCCTTCAATTACATTATCTCTAACTGGGAATAATGGAACTATTACTTGTACAAATACATTTGTTACAATTGCTCCAATTGTAACGCCAACAGCTAATTTAACTTATACTTGGTCGCCAAGTGGAGTTACATCTAGTTCTATAAATGATGCTACTTTTACAACTGCAGGCATCTATACGTTAGTTGTCACAAATACATTAACAGGTTGTGTATCATCATCAACAAACACGGCTAATACATATACTGTAACTGACATTAGTGGTAGTATAACATCAAGTATTAATACGACTTCTACTAATACAATTATTGGTTGTGGCGCTAGCAATTCATCAGTAACATTACAAGGTAATTCTAGTTCAACTGCGCCTTCTTATACTTGGATGCCAGGAGGTATTACTACACAAACATTTGCAGCAACAACTGCTGGTGATTATACATTAAATGTTCAAGATGTAAATAGTGGATGTTCATCTTTTACTGTAATTACTGTAAGTGGAAGTACATTAACACCGCAAGGTGTTAATGCTGGAACAAGTGCAAATATTGCTTGTGGTAATTCAACAGTAACATTAAATGGAGTAACAACAACTTCAAATACTAGCTTCTCGTGGTCTGGTCCATCTGCTACAAGCATCGTTGCTGGAACCGAAACTACTGCAAATCCAACTGCTACTGAGGTAGGTGATTATACATTAACAGTAACTGATAACGTAACCGGTTGTTCGGCAACAGCAAATGTAAATGTAACTCAAGCCATTGCTACGGCATCTATTACAGCTAATCCAACATCTGGTATTTCTCCTTTAGATGTGGCATTTACTGGCGCAGGTGCAGGAACACCATCATTTAGTTGGAATTTTGGAGACGGAAATACTTCTCCTTCTCAAACTCCTAACCATACGTTTACAACAGGAACATATACAGTAACTTTAACAACATTATCAGGCTCATGTACTGCAACAGCAAGGGTTGAGATTGTGGTTGAAGATGGTTTTACGTTAGTGATACCAAATGTATTTACTCCGAACAATGATGGGTCAAATGACAACTTTACAATCAAATCAACAGGTATAAAAGAAATATCTTTACAAGTATTTAACCGTTGGGGGGAAAAATTATATGAATTTGCCGGACCAAAAGCAGCTTGGGATGGATTAACTAATCAGGGAGGTAAAGTACCCGAAGGGACTTATTTCTACTTCGTGAAAGCCACTGGTTTTGATGGTACAGAAATTGAAAAAAATGGCACAGTAAATCTTTTTAGATAAACCATAATTTTTAAACCAAAAAAGGCGCATTCTTAAATAGACTATAGTGTAAATCAATACAATTATTATTGTTTTCAAATAGAGAACCGATAAACTTAGAAATAATACCGATAAACGCTTTTAACCTATGCATTTTAAAAAATCTAGATATTTTAGCATTAGTTATATGTAGTAAATGGTTCATATCTCAAGAAAATAAATTATGACAATACTTATGAGATTGGTAAGATTAATATTATTCGATGATCTTCATTCCCTTGTGGATGATAAGGTAAGCACACCTGCGCAAAAAATAATTATTTATAACTAAATTATTTAACCCAAGCATTCAAGATACTGTTCAAATTATACTTAATAGCAAAAAAATGACACCTAAAATACTGGTAATCTTATCGATTGTAATATTTAGCATTAAAGTAAAATCCCAAGTTTGCCCTCATAATTTAGATACATTAAAATGGGCTAAGAGTGGGTATAATGCTAGCAATTTATTTATGCAAAATGTTACGGGATTAAATACAGTTGATCCTGTAACATTTAATGTAAATACTATTGGAGCTTCGACTTTTAATATGATTCAAAATTATACTTGTAATCATGATTATTCACCTTTTCTTTGTAACTATTGGTCAAATACAGGAGGATTAAGCGCTGTTACGCCTGATACTTCAAGAATTTTAACTGTATTTACAGCTATTAACGGAACATCAAATACTGTTACATTAAATATTACCCCCAACCAGCCTTTAAATGATGTTAGATTTACAATTGTTGATATTGATGGTGTATGTAACTTAGGCACTTTAAGGGCAGATGAAGCTAGAGTTTATGGATACTTTGGGTCTACCAAAATTAAACCGTCAGCCAATATAGTTCACACAACACTGTATTCGCCCACTTTTTCATTAGATACAAATTATAACTTTAATACTGAGGTACAAGCAATTGGTATGCCTTGCGTTAGTCCCTATAATATTGATTCAACTGGAGTTGGTGGAAGTGGCAACTATTCAGGTAACACAAACAGAGGTTCTTTGGATATTATGTTCAATACCACTATTGATAAAATTGTCGTTGAATATTATGACAATTCTAATAGCGGTTCCGGTGCAATTGGTATAAAAGATATAATTTATTGCGCTAATTGGAAACCCATTACAATAAATGAAAATAACGTAATATGCGAAAATGAAACATATACGTCTTCTGTTTTAAATACTATTCTATCTAATGGTGATTACGATCCAGATTTAACAGCATTATCGGTTAGTGGAACTATTATTCAAAATCCTTCTAATGGTTCATTTAATTTTACATCAGCAGGTAATTATACATATACCCCAAATGCCGGTTATTTTGGTAATGATTTTGCAGTAGTTAATATTTGTGATTTAGGATTACCGTTACCTAATAAATGTTCATACGATACCATTTTTTTTAAAATCAATCCTTTACCTACCTTGTCAATCGTTCAATCAAGTAGCACTATTTGTAACGGAAACAATTTAATACTTACTGCAAGTGGGGCATCAACATACACTTGGTCTGGGGGAGTAACAAATGGCGTGTCGTTTACACCAACTACTACTAGTATGTATAGCGTTATAGCAACAAATACCATAACTGGCTGTACAAAATCTTCATCAGCGTCCGTCATAGTTAATCCGGTACCAGACATAAACCCAATTTTGTCGCCCACTATATGCAGTGGGTCTGCATTGAACATTTCTATTACAAGTACATTATCGTCAAACTACACATGGTTAGCCACTGATAATGGTAATACTACCGGCGAAAGTATTTCAAATCAAATCACTGCCTTAATAAATGACTCTATTATAAATAATACCGGTTCACCGGAAACCCTTAGCTATACAGTAACGCCTCAAGCTACTCTTGGTGGTTGTTTTGGCGCAGCTAAAATAGTCGCTGTTACAGTAAATCCTAGGCCACAAATAACAAATACCAATACAGGAATTATCTGTAGTAATGAAGCTTTTAGTTTAAATTTAACAAGTACTGCTCCTTCAACATACACATGGGTTGCAATTGATAACACAAATACTACAGGCGAAAGCATAAATAGCCAAACAACTGCTGCTATTAACGACACGATCCTCAGCACGTCACTAGTTCCGGAAACAGTAACCTATAATATAACACCAATAGGATCGGCAGGGGGTTGTGTTGGCATATCACAGATAGTTACAGTTACGATTAACCCTACACCATTAGTTACAGTCAACACGGTGCAAACATTATGTAATGGCAGCTCATTAAATATAGTTATTACATCTAACGCTAATGCAACAACGTATAATTGGGGTGCAACTTCACAAATAGGAGTGTCAGGGGCAACCGCAGGTAATACAAGCAATACGATAAATGATATATTAACAGGAGTTGGATTTGCTACATATACCGTGGTAGTAACAACAGCCCAAATGTGTTCATCATTACCCTTAATAATTAACGTAAATGTTAGTTCCGGAATAACAATAACCAGTTCAGCATCTAAAACCATTTGTTCAGGTACCTCAGTAAATCAAATAATAACACCTGCATTTGGTGGAATAAGTTATAGTTGGATAGCAAATAATAATCCAGTAATTACTGGCGAATCTTTAATGACAGTAAATAGTAATAGCATAACAGATGTATTAGATATTACCACTGGAGGTCAAACAAATGTAACGTATACCGTAATAGCTGTATTAAAAGACTGTCCCAATGCTACACAAATCGTAACGGTTACTATAAATCCTTTACCTACCGCGTTTTTTACAATCAACGATGATACACTTTGCCAAACGGCTTGTGTTAATCTAGTAAATACATCCACTGTAACAGGAGGCACTATCAATGGATACCTATGGGACTTAGGGGATGGAACTACATCAACAAATATAAACCCTATTCATTGCTATCCGAATGCGGGAAATTATACCATCAGCTTAATAGCAACATCAAATAATAATTGTAAAAATACTAATAGTAGTTCTATCCCTTTAATTGTAGTACCAAATGCTTTTGCAGATTTTAATTTCAGTCCATCATCACCTGTACAATCATCTACAACAATTAATTTTAGTAATAATTCTATTAACGCCAATACATTTAACTGGAATTATGGCGATGGGAATACAACCTCCTTGATAAATCCAACCTATTCATATAGCATGGATGGAAATTTTAGCATTACGCTTATTGCTTATAATCAATGGGGTTGTAACGATACCATTAAAAAAAGTATTGAGGTACAAACACCACTATTTATTCCAACAGCCTTTACACCAGATGGAGATCCTAAAAACGAAACCTTTGTCATTTTAGGAATAGAAAACTATCCCAATAATGAATTAAAAGTATTTAACCGTTGGGGTAATTTGGTATATAGTAAAAAACAATATGATAATAGTTGGGCTGGTTATCCCAACGTAAGTGGTCCCGTTTTAGGAACCGATAAACTACCCGCCTCTACATATTATTATATTTTAGAATTTAATAAAGATGGAATGAAGCCTGTGAATAATTTTGTAGTTATACAGTACTAATAATATTAAATTCTACTAATATGAAAAGAGTTAAAATTTTTATAATTACTTATGTTTTTTGCATTGCAACCATTAATTTAAAAGCACAATACGATGCAATGTTTACACAATATATGTTTAATGAAATGTTTGTGAATCCAGCTTATGCTGGCAGTAAAGAAGCGTTAGCAGCTACAGCTTTGCATCGTCAGCAATGGGTAAATTTTGCAGGAAGACCAGTAACTACAACCTTTACATTGCATGGTCCAATGTATAATAATAAAATGGGAATTGGATTAAGCGTATTAAACGAAAAAATCGGTGTGCTTAGTCGTAATTTAGTGTATTTAAATTATGCTTATAGAATAAAAGCAGGTAAAAAAGGGCATTTGAGTTTAGGATTAATGGCTGGAATACATAGTCAAACTAATAAATTTACAGAGCTTCAAACTACTGAGGCAAATGATTCACAATTTACTGTAAATACTAAAAATGTGATGACAACAAATTTCGGCTCAGGTATTTATTATTATACTCCAAAATTTTATGTTGGTTTATCTATTCCTCGAATGATAGATGATAATACAAGCGTAACATCTACTGGTAGCCTTAATACACAAGCTAAGATTCATGCTAATAAATTTCATTATTATTTTACAATAGGAAGCATATATACATTAAACGAAAGTTTAAAATTAAAGCCCCAATTAATGATAAAAGCTGTGAGTAATGCTCCCGTTGAAATGGACATCAATGTAAACGCATTAATTAAAGAAAAAATATGGTTAGGAGTTTCATATCGCTCAAAATCAGATGCCTCTGTTATATTTGGCATACAAGTCAATCCACAATTTATAGTAAGTTATGCATACGACTATTCATTAACTACTATTCAAAAGTTTTCAGCGGGTTCACACGAAATAGCATTGGGATATTTGTTTGGATTTAAGGGAAAAAAGATTTTATCTAATCGTTATTTCTAGCAAGATTAAAATTCATTGCAAAGACTACTATTTTAAAGTTTACAACAACAATTATGATTAAACAAAGTATTATTTTAGCATTATTAGTTACTACAGTCTACGCCCAAGAAGGTGCATTCATAAAGGCGAATAAATTTTATGAATCAAAGGCTTATTCAGATGCGATTCCTAAATATGAAAGTGTGATTAAGAGGGATAAAGAAAATGATGATGCTTTGCGTAAACTGGCCGACTGTTACCGATTAAATAATAATACAGCTAAATGCGAAGAAACATATGAGATATTAGCATTAACCGGAAAAGCCAATGGACAAGATATCGTTTACTATACTCAAGCACTAATGAGTAATGGTAAATATACAAAAGCCAAAGAGGTATTAGCGATATCCGGTTCAATTACTAATGATAAACGTATACGGTCTTATAGTAAAGCATTGGATCAATTAGATACTTATTTTAAAGACTCGTCTTACGTGAAAATAAAAAAAGAAAATGGCCTAAATTCAGAAGATAACGACTTTGCCCCCGTGCCATATAAAGATGGTATTATATTTAGTAGTAACAGAGCACGCAATCAATGGATTTCTCAAAAACATGATTGGACTAACAAGGGGTTTAATTACCTGTATTTTTCAAAACAAGAACCAGATAAAAGTTTTGAAAAACCACAATCATTATTTAAAAGAATAAGCACGAAATATAATGATGGACCTGTATCGTTTAGTTCAGATAACAACGTGATGTATTTTACGCGCAATAATATTGAGGAAGGGAAGGTTTTAACAAGTAGTGACAAAACTATTAAGTTAAAAATATTTTCATCGATGATAAATCCAGATGGAATCCCAGCTCAAGAAATTTCTTTTAAATACAACAGTAATGAATATAACTGCGCTCATCCCACTATTAGTTTCGATGGAAATACACTTATTTTTTCATCAGATATGCCAGGTACTATTGGCGGAATGGATTTGTGGAGTTGTACAAAACAAAAAGATGGTACATGGAACCAGCCTTTTAATTTAGGCGGTTCAATAAATACTGCAGGTAGTGAGGTGTTTCCGTACTTGCATAATGAAGGAAAGTTATATTATTCTTCAAATGGCTTAGATGGTTTAGGCGGTTTAGATATCTATGAGGCAATCGAGTTCGATGGAGATTGGATAATTAATAGGAATTTAAACGCACCTATTAATAGTAGTGGTGACGATTTAGGATTAACGATGGATAAAACAGGTAAAACAGGTTATTTCTCATCTAACAGAAATAATAAGAATGGAGATGATGACATATATTCTTTTATAAATAATAAACCTAAGAAACAACCATATAAAATACAAGTAAAAGATAGTTTAACAAATTCGTTATTGACTTCAACGTTAAACATACGTAACATGAAAACGGGTGAGATTACAAACATAACAGAAACGAATGGAGAGTACAATGTTAATTTATTTCCCAATGCAGAGTATGAATTCGTTGCATCCTCAAATACTACTTATGTTCCAAAAAGAACAATACTAAAAACACAAGAAACAATTCGAAATATAGATGTGTTATTAGCAAAACCAAATAAAGCAATACAAGGTTATGTATATGATAAAGAAACTAAACAACCGCTGGCTAATACAGCTATTACAATTAATGATATTTCGTTAACCACTGATGTTAAAGGGTTTTATAAATCTGATTTATTGGGGACTCATGCACCCT
Organism: Bacteroidia bacterium; assembly: GCA_014378485.1. Lineage (GTDB taxonomy): Bacteria > Bacteroidota > Bacteroidia > B-17B0 > Aurantibacillaceae > UBA4416. The sequence goes on along the minus strand of JACMNO010000028.1, from coordinate 28,752 downwards.
ATAAAATTGGAGCAAGTAAAAAAGATTATTTATCAAACTTAGACTACATAACACTAAATGAGGTTAGTGATAATGGAACAACCGCTGACATCTATTTAGATAGAGTTGTAATTGGCAAAGCTATTAAAATTGATAATATATATTTTGATCTAAGTAAATACAACATTAGGCGTGACGCAGCATTAGAGCTAAATAAAATTGTTAATATACTGAAAGAAAACCCAAGTATTATTATTGAACTTGGTTCACATACTGATTGTAGAAGTAGTGACGCATTCAATATGAAATTATCTGACAATCGAGCAAAATCAAGCGCAGCCTATATTGTTAGTCAGGGTATTGATAAAAAACGTATTACTGGAAAAGGCTATGGCGAAACAAAACCTGTAAGCAATTGTGCTTGCGAAGGCACGAAATTACCTGCATGTAACGAAGAACAACATCAAGCTAATAGAAGAACTGAATTTAAAATTATTGGGTTCTTAAAATAATTTTTTTACTTAATTCATTAATAAACTTATAATTTATGAAATTATTTTTCATCATATTAAATTTCTATATTTTCGTATCAATATCATATTCTCAAACTATTGAACAACTTGAACAAAAGCTACATACCAGTACCGGGGCAGATAAAACTATTGTTTTAAAACAACTTACTGAACTATATAAACAAGGAGGCAATAAATTGGATGAGGCTTACACCTTAATGGAATTAGGAGACTTGCAAGTTAAACAAGGGCAACTAGAAGTTGCGATTACAACATTTAAAAAAGCTGAAAAGAATTACGAAGCAATAAAAGATGCCAAAGGAATGGTGGTTTCGGCTAATCGTATAGGTTCTGCTTTTTCGAAATATGGCGACTACGAACAAGCATCAACCTACTTATCCAAAGCATTGGCAATTGCGACTAAAAATAATATGCGCTCTGAAACAGCCATTATCGCTAAAAATTTAGAAGTGGTAAATAAAAATAAAAAAAATGTTCAGAAAACAGCCACTGCGTTTACTCAAAAAAAAGAAATTGAAACAGTGAATAAAATTAATTCTTTAGTTGGTCAAAATGCAAAGTCCTTGCACGAGATAAGTCAATTAAGTATAGAAGCTCAGTTGCAAGAGCTAACTATTAAGGCACAGCAAGATGAGATTTTGAGAAAAAAAATTGACGCCGAAAATCAAAAGAAGGAAGTTGAAAATCAAAAAAAAATAAACGATTTGTTAAAAAAAGAGCAAGAGTTTGAGGCTATTGCTTCTCAAGAAAAAACACGGAAGCAAAATATGATTATCGCTGGAATATCAATATTTGCAATGCTTTTAACCGCTTTATGTTTATTAATATACAGAAATTTTCATCAAAAGAAAAAAGCTAATAATGAATTAGCTATTAAAAACGAAGCCATTAACAGCCAAAAAGTAGAAATCGAAAAAAAGAATGCAGTTATTATTGATAGTATTACTTATGCTAAAAATATACAACAAGCACTATTGCCATCAGAAGAAGAGTTGCAAAATGCATTTAATCAACACTTCGTGTTATATAAACCAAAAGATATTGTTAGTGGCGATTTTTATTGGCTAAACAACACTGAAAATATGATTTTGTTTGCTGTTGCTGACTGCACAGGTCATGGTGTACCTGGTGCATTTGTATCTATGATGGGGCATGCTTATTTGAATGAAATTGTGAACACAACAAAATTACCTTCAATTATTTTAAACTTATTAAATCAAAAAATACTTTCAGAGTTAAATAAAAAAACTAACGAAACATCATCGAAATATGGAATGGATATAGCCCTTATAGCAATTGATAAAACTTCCCTGCAATTAAAATATGCAGGTGCACATAATACATTATTAATAATGAGAAAGAAAGAACACATTATTTTAGAATCGGATGTTAGAGGCATAGGAACAGAGCGTATGGAATTGTTTAAAAGTCATATATTTCAATTACAAAAAAACGATATTATTTATATGAACACTGATGGTTTTGTAGACCAAAAAGGTGGCGAACTCAATAAAAAATTTTTAACAAAGAATTTTCAAAAATGTTTACTCCAAATTTCCGATTCTAATTTAGAGGAACAAAAATATACCCTAAATAATACAATAGATGACTGGAGAGGATCAAAGACTCAAATGGACGATATGCTTGTAGTTGGGATAAAAATATAGTTACACACAAAAATAACATAATCTTTTTTTAACATTAACCTATAATCACTTATATTTAAAATATGTTTACAGAACAAAAATTCATTTCGGCCGAAATAAAAACTATTATAAATAAAGATGACTTAATTCCTCTTTTTCTATACACAGGCGTTTATAATTACCAAGCTGTAAATTCTCATCTAGTTACACTTAAACAGTATCTAAGCTCTCATATTTCTAAAAAGAAAACGATAAAAGATAGTTATAATATTTTAGTAGAATGTCTTGAAAACATTAATAAACATGGCTTTTCGTTTAAAAAAGACGACGAAACAGATTCTATCTATGGTTATGTTATTTTTGCATCAGAGCCTACACGCTATTCGGTATGGGTTGGGAATTTTATTGCAGAAAAAGATTTTGTTATACTAAAAAAAATGTTTGATGAAATAATTACTGCTAATAACGAAGAGTTAAGGGAATTATACCGCACCAAATTAATTAACAATGAGCTTTCCGAAAAACAAGGTATGGGAGTAGGGATAATTGATGTCCTTTTAAAATCAAAGGAAACTATTAACTTTACATCTAAAAAATTCAATAATGATACTTACTTTTTTTCATTAGAAATAACTATACAGAACTAATTTTATGGAAAATTTAATTATTCAAGGAACAGATTCTACGCCAGGTATTATCTTAGATAAACAAAAACATTATATTGAATTTACTGGAGATTCGAGGCCTGAAAATGTGAAAATGTTCTTCGAGCCAGTGCTTAATTGGATAAGTGAATATATGAATCACATTTATTTTTTTAGTAATGAATCTAGTAAAAAAATAAATATTATCGTAGACTTTAAATTTGAATATTTTAATTCATCATCTGCTAAATACATAATAGATATAATTAATGCTCTGACTAAGATTAAATCTACGAATAAAAACGTTGACTTATGTTTAAACTGGTGCTATGAAGAAGATGACGATGATATTAAAGATGCAGGACAAGAATTTGTGAAAATAACAGGTATTCCAATGAGTTTTATTTTAATCAAACTTTGAAATAGCAACCTAATCGCATAACAAACGTTTCAAACATCGCTTCATATTTGTTGAAAATGACATTGACTCAATTATGCCGGAATCAACCCGGAATAATTCCGTAGTAATCCCCGATAAATCCCGGAATAATTCCGCTAAAACCTGAAAAGATCTGAAAGGTTGAAACACTCATCCCTGAATGATCCCCTAGTGATTTCAGGTTTAAAATTACCTGCCTCATGTCGAGGTTACCGATCGTATGCGAAAACTTCTGAAAGAATTTTGAAGTTCGACCTCAAACCTGGAAAGTAGTTTTTTAATTACCTCAAACTTTGCTTAATGCAAAGTAATCTTCAAAACCCTTCAATCTGTAACGACACTTAAAATGCTTAAGAGTATGGCATCTTTATCTTGAACGCGCAACCCTCACATAATTAGGACAGGTTGTAAATAGACATAAACAAATTTATTTTAGTTGCGCTTATCATAAAACGGAAGTGAGCTCTGCTGAAGAGCAACTCATCAGGGATATTGATATAGCCACGGAGAATATCCAATGGAGATGCGTTGTGCTTTTGCATAACGTATTTTTCATTATTATTCTTTGTGTTATATGCCTTAGAAAAACTCACACACAGTTTTTTGAACTTTATAATTAACCGGACTTAGATCTCCTAATGATTCATGTGGTCTTTTCAAATTATTGTCATCTATAAAATCATCGCTGTAAAGTCTTACCTGATTTAAATCCTCAAATAAGTGAGCATCCAAAAACATCCTGTCCATACGAGCGGTTAAATCTTTCGATGTAAATATTCTGATTAGGTTTTCCAAGTTGAATATGATGAAGTTTAATGCCTTTAGAATTATCAACCTAGCAATAATATCGGCAGACTATGATTAAGATTTATCTTTTAAAAAAATTTCCTAAATCTTCTCAAAGCTTTTAAGAACAGATCTAAAGCCCTCAAGAGAATTTCTTAAACCTTCATACCTTCCTAAAGCCCGAGTATACTTTTGCTTTGTGTTTTGTTATACTACATATCCCCATAAAATAGACGATTTTTAGCGGTATTTGCCATTGAGTATGGCATTTATGTTTTGAACGTGCAAGTTTATTCCCTTAATTTTTTTCCCTCAAAAAAAGAAAGTCGAATTCGCTACCACGTTCCAAAAAGTGTATCGAACTTGTCGTTAGTTCCCTCAATTAGCGATGATGGTGGATTGGTAGTAGTTGATTATTAAAGAAGGAAAGAGAAATGGAAAAGGAAGTTGAAAAAATAAGTTTAAGTAAATGTAAAACAGTTCTTGAATCGGATGGTTCAAAATATACCAACGAAGAGGTTTTAGAAATAAGAGAGTTTTTATACATGCTTGCGGAATTAGATTACCAAGTGTACTTGAAACAAAGACAAAGAGAACTTGAATTTGAAAATGAGAAACAAAAAACAGAAGAAGAGAATTTTAAACAAGCAGCATAAAATAAAGTAAAATGAAAAAGGCGATTATTTATACTCGGGTATCAACAGATGAACAAGCCGATAAAGGATACTCCATGCGACATCAAGAAGAATTCTTGAGAAAGTATTGTGAAATGAATTCGATCCAAATGGTAGAAGTGGTAAAAGAAGATTACTCGGCAAAAACTTTTATACGACCTGCATTCAACTCAATTTTAATGAGACTGAAGAATCGGAAAATAAAAGCGGACTATTTAATTTTCACAAAGTGGGATAGGTTTTCGAGAAATGCACCGGATGCTTATGCAATGATAAGCACCCTAAATAAAATCGGAATAGAACCACAAGCAATTGAGCAACCTTTAGATTTATGTATTCCTGAAAACAAAATCATGCTCGCCTTTTATTTATCTGCACCTGAAGTAGAAAACGACAGAAGGGCATTAAATACTTTGGTTGGGATGCGAAGGGCAAGAAAGGAAGGTCGATGGATTTCATCTGCACCTAAAGGATATGATAATAAAATGGACGGTAATGGTAAAAAAATTATTGTTCCTAATAAGTACGCTCCTATTTTAAGGTGGTCATTTGAAACTTTAGCAACCGGACAATACGGAGTTGAGGAAGTAAGAAAAATGTGTATTGAAAAAGGGTTTGAGTTTAAAAAAAGTAACTTTTATGACTATTTTAAAAATCCTGCTTATTGCGGACGAATTATTCTTAAAGCTTATAAGAATGAAGAGGAACAAATAATAAAAGGACAACACGAACCGCTAATTTCTGAAGCATTATTTGATCAGGTTCAATTAGCACTTTCAGGTAGGCGATTTAAAAACACCTATAAGATTTGCGTTAAGGATGAATTGCCATTAAGGGGATTTTTGAAATGCCGACAATGTGGTGGTAGATTATGCGGAAGTGCTTCAACAGGAGGAAGCGGTATTAAGCACCATTATTACCATTGTAAATATCCTTGCAAGGAAAGGGTAAAAGCACCTTTGGCTAATGATGCCTTTTCTGATTATATCGCCACGTTTCAATTTAAAGCCGGGGTTAATGATATTTACGATCATATCCTCGACAGCCTTTTTAAGGGCAAGGTTGGGGAGAAAAACGCCAATAAACAGGCTTTACAAGTTGAGATTGAAAAGAACAAAGAGCGCCTGAATAAAGCGCAACAAATGATGCTTGATGGCGAAATGGAAATGGGCGATTATAAAGAGATTAAGCGCAACCTTGAGCCAAAAATTGAAGCGATGTTATCCCAACAATTAAACTTCAACCAAATAGAAGTCGAATACAGAGGCTATTTGAAAAAAGGATTGACCGCCATTAAGAATTTAGGACATCTCTTTGATAATGCGGAGATTAACGGAAAACAAGATATTATCCGTTCGACCTTGAAGGAAAATGGCGTGTTTTCAGAAGGGAAAGTACGAACGGAAAAATTAAATAATTTGATTTTGCTGACGACCTACGGAGACGGGCAATGTGGGGAGAATAAAAAAAGGAAAGGGAGCAAAAATTGCTCCCTTTCCGGCTTAGTACCCAGCGCCGGACTCGAACCGGCACGGTTTCCCACAGGTGTTTGAGACCAGCGCGTCTACCATTCCGCCAGCTGGGCATTTTAGACTACTTATTGTAAGTTTCCCTACAATAAGAGATGCAAATGTAATGAGAATTTTTCGATATCAAAAAAACAGGTAAAATTATTGCAAAAACCACTAAAAACCCTATATTTGCGTCCCTTATTCACAAAATGGAAACAGACGTTAGATTATTTTCAGGTAGTGCCACAAACACCCTTGCGGAGCAGATTGCCACATCTTATGGGAAAGAGCTGGGTAAAATGTCTCATTACCGCTTCAGTGATGGTGAGATCCAAGTGTCTTACGATGAAAGTATCCGCGGTCAAAGTGTGTTTGCCATTCAATCAACCATGCCTCCTGCTGATAATTTAATGGAATTATTATTAATGTTGGATGCCGCTAAACGTGCGTCAGCAAAAGAAGTAATTGCTGTGTTGCCTTATTTTGGTTACGCACGACAGGATAGAAAAGATCAGCCCCGAGTAGCGATAGGCGCTAAACTGGTAGCTGATATGTTAGCATTGGCAGGCGCTACGCGTGTTATGACGATGGACCTTCATGCTGACCAGATCCAGGGATTTTTCGATATTCCTGTAGATCATTTATATGCTTCTTCTATATTTTTACCATACATCCAGAGTTTAAATTTACCCCATTTAACAATCGCAGCTCCTGATATGGGCGGCAGTAAGCGTGCAAACGCTTATGCCAAGCATTTAAAATCAGAGATCGTGATTTGCTACAAACAACGTACAAAAGCCAATGTAGTGGATCATATGACTGCTATTGGTGATATTGAAGGAAGAAATGTTGTGTTGGTGGATGATTTAGTGGATACGGGTGGAACGTTGTGTAAAGCAGCAGATATGATGATGGAACGTGGTGCATTAAGTGTGAGAGCGGTTTGTACTCATGCTATCTTATCAGGCAAAGCATATGATAATATTACCAATTCCAAATTAACTGAATTAATTGTGACTGACACCGTTCCATTGAAACAGCAAAGTGAAAAAATAAAAGTATTAAGTGTGGCCGAATTGTTTGCCAAGGTAATCCATAGCGTACAAAACTATGAATCGATCAGCAGCAATTTTATAATGTAATTACACTCGCATTAAATTAACAAATAACAGATGTCAAGAAGTGAAGCGAGCATTTAAAAACATCAAAAAATAAAAAAAATGGCACGAGCGCAAGCAACTGCATTTGACAATTAAAAACAATTTAAACCAAAACAAATGAAATCAGTAACATTGAGCGGTTCGTTACGCACGAACGTAGGAAAAGTAAACGCTAAGGCGGTTAGAGAAAAAGGAAATGTACCATGTGTAATTTATGGTGGAAAAGAACAAATTCATTTTGAAGCAGATATCCGTGCATTTAAACCCGTGATCTTCACTCCAAATGCACACATTGTTGAAATCGACCTGGACGGTAAAGTATACAAAACTGTATTACAGGAAGCGCAATACCATAAGATCAATGATAAATTAATTCATGCAGATTTCTTAGAGATTTTGGATGGTAAACCAGTTACAGCTAACATTCCTGTTATTATTTCTGGCCAATCTGAAGGTGTAAAAAAAGGTGGTAAATTAGTATTGAAGATGCGTAAATTAAAAGTACGCGGTATTGCTGATAAATTACCGGATTCTATTGAAATTGATATAACTAAATTAAATATCGGAGATTCAATTGCTGTAAGCGATATAACTGTTGAAGGCGCTACTTTGTTAAACGCTAAAAACGTATCCGTAGTATCTGTTCAAACAACCCGTGCAGTTGCTGCTGAACCAACCGGTGCCCCGGCTAAAAAATAAGATCATCCTTAATAAAATAAAAAATCCTCTTTCGGTTTCGGAAGAGGATTTTTTTATGCTATCATATAGTCTCTGAATCATGCTCAGTTTAACATAAGCTTAATTTAACACAAACTTAGATTTTAATTCTGTCTCTGTTTTAATGAGGTGAATAAATAATTTGATCTTGGGTTTCAAATAATTTTCTTTTTGAACCGCATTATTAGTTTTTATTAGCTCATATTTTTCAAGTGATGACAGATCCAACAACCTGGCAACTCCATAAACGTTAGAGTGATCAAAAGCATCAATTGGAATTGTATTTTGTTGGGCAATCCACATATACTCTTTAATTAATTCCTGTAATATATGTGATGGTTTTTCATGAATTTCTTCTTCATACCTGATAATACCAGCACCATATAATTTTGGAGGAAGTACTTGTGAATATTCAACTATTTTAAAAACTTTTACAGCTTCTACGGCAATATCCATATCACCGTTTGAATGTTTTTTAATCACATTGCTTATTTTAACTTCTATTCCATAATCTCCAACATCTTTGTGGTGAAGAAACGGAATTCCGAAATTCGCATCGTTTAAAAGACAGTCTGCAACTAATTGCTTATATCGTACTTCAAAAATGTGAAGTGTTTTTGTTTCGCCGGGTAATAAAACCAGGTTAAGAGGAAACATCGGAATGGTGAGTTGTTGTGTTGCCATTTTTTTAGGGTTAATGGTTTGTATTAACTCGGGGAGTTGTCACAAATTTATCAAAAACCATGCTAATAATTTATACTAATAGGTGAAACCCCTTTCTCACTTCGTAAAGCCGCTGATTGATATAACAAGCCTCTTATACCTTAATGTTACAAAAAAGCATAAATGGCATATTTTAATGCATTTTTAGCTGTATTTTTATACACCTGAAAACAATTAAGACCATGAAAAAATATATTATTATACTTTGTTTATGTATTGCTTCCATTTTTGCATTCAATTTTTCACAGGATTATTTTGAAATTTCCAAGAACTTGGATGTGTTTAATACATTATACCGTGAGTTAAATATTGCTTACGTTGATGAAACCAAGCCCGGACAATTAATGAAAACTGGTATTGAGGCCATGCTGGCTTCTCTTGATCCATACACAAATTATTATACCGAAAATGATATCGAAGATTACAGGTACATGACCACCGGCGAGTATGGTGGAATTGGTGCCTTAATACAGGATGTCAATAAAAAAATTACAATCACCGAGCCTTATGAAGGCTTTGCTGTATACAATGCCGGATTAAGAGCAGGAGATGAGATTGTGGAAGTAAATGGTGTTAATGTTATCGGAAAAAAAACAGAAGATATTACTACCATGCTGAAAGGCCAGGCTGGCACACCCATCAAATTAAAAGTAATTCGTCTTGGACAAACATCTGCAACAGAAGTGAATTTAAAACGCGAAGAGATCAAAGTAAAATCTGTTCCTTATTACAGCATGTTAAATGCAGAAACAGGATATATTAAATTAACCAGTTTTACTGATAACTGTTCGGGTGAAGTTAAAGAAGCCATTCTCAAATTAAAAGAACAGAATTGCAAATCTCTGGTTTTTGATTTACGTGGAAACCCGGGAGGACTGTTGCAGGAAGCTGTGAATATTGTCAATTTTTTTGTAGACAAAAATAACGAAGTTGTTTCTACAAGAGGTAAAGTTAAGGAATGGAGCAAGCAATATTTTTCGTTATACACACCAATTGATGCACAAATCCCTTTAGTAGTGTTAGTGGATAATAATTCAGCTTCAGCATCAGAAATTGTAGCCGGAGCATTGCAGGATCTTGATAGGGCCGTAATTATTGGCCAGCGCTCTTATGGCAAAGGACTCGTTCAGCAAACAAGAGACCTTACCTATAATACTAAATTAAAAGTAACTGTTGCCAAGTATTACATTCCAAGCGGACGCTGTATACAGGCCTTGGATTATACCCATAAAGATGAAGAAGGAAGAGTAGAAAAAGTTCCGGATTCACTAATCACAGCTTTTAAAACCAAAAATGGACGGATTATTTATGATGGTGCAGGCATTTTACCTGATTATAAAACCGAAGCTGTCAAGTACAGTAATATCCTGGCAACTTTGTTAAATAAGAATTATGTCTTCACATATGTGAATTACTATTTATTGACGCATCCTCAGTATAAAACAACGGCGTCAACGGTTTCTCTTTCTGATGATGACTATGCCGGTTTTATAAATTACCTGAAGGATAAAGATTACAATTATAAGACACAAAGTGATTTTGCTTTGGAAGACCTTAAAACAGATGCTTCCAATGAAAAATATTATGAAAGTATTAAAACCGAATATGAGGCTCTATTAAATAAAATGGTCACCAATAAGAAAGATGACTTGGTAAGATTTAAAGCGGAAATAAAACAGTTTATTGAAGAAGAAATAGCTTCACGCTTCGAGTTTCAGAAAGGACGGATTGAAACGGCATTAAGATATGACAAGGAAGTTCTGGAAGCTAAAAAATTATTGGTTAATAAACAAAAAATCAATTCGATCCTAACAACCATCGAAAAACCAACAAAGCCATTTAATCCAAATAAGCGGTTTTAATATTATTTATTGGGGGGGCTGAATGATTATTATATTTGAAAATACCATTAAATACGTTATTTTTGAGAACAATTAAATTTAAACACATTTATCATGGGAAAAGGGGATCAAAAATCAAGACGTGGAAAAATTCAAGTAGGTTCATTTGGAAACCTTCGTCCACGTAAAAAAGCTAGAACAACAACTGCAGTTGAAAAATCTGAAGTTGCAACTGAAAAAAAAGCAGCTCCGAAAAAAGCAGCGGCTAAAAAAGCAGCAAAATAATTAAAGAAACCGCTTCAAGGCGGTTTTTTTTATTTCCTTTTGTACAGCAAACATTCACCTCAATCCTAAAAAAATATTTACCTTTAATCCGTGACTTACTTTCAACCAGATAAAATAAAAATAGGCGTACTTGGCGGTGGCCAGCTAGGTCGAATGATGATACAAAGTGCCATTAATTATAATTTGTACATCTGTTGCCTCGATCCTGATGCCAATGCGCCCTGTAAAACATTTGCTAACGAATTTACAATAGGAAGTTTAACAGATTACGATACTGTTTATAAATTCGGTAAGGATAAAGATATTATTACCATTGAGATTGAAAACGTTAATGTAGAGGCTTTAAAAGCTCTACAGAAAGAAGGAAAAAAAGTTTTTCCGCAACCTGAAGTGATCGAGATCATAAAAGACAAAGGTTTGCAAAAAATGTTTTATCAACGCAATGATATTCCTAGCCCCGATTTTTTTTTAGTGGAGAATAAAACTCAGATTGAAAAGTATAAAGATTTTTTTCCTTTTTTCCAGAAACTTAGAACAGGCGGATATGATGGAAAAGGCGTTGTGAAATTGGGCCATCCTAACAAAATAGACCATGCTTTTGAAGAGCCGAGCGTATTAGAGCGATTAGTAGATTTTGATAAAGAAATATCAGTAATTGTTGCCCGAAATGAAAGTGGTGAAACAAAATGTTTTCCTGCAGTGGAATGCGAATTTAATCCGGAAGCTAACTTGGTAGAATTCCTATTCTCACCAGCAAATATCAAAAAATCCATTGATAAGCAAGCCACAGAAATTGCCCTAAAAATTGCTGAAAAATTAAATATTATTGGCATTTTGGCCGTAGAACTTTTTGTGACAAAAGATGGCAAAGTATTGGTAAATGAAGTAGCTCCCCGTCCTCATAATAGCGGACATCAAACCATCGAGGGAAACATAACGTCGCAATTTGAGCAGCACCTAAGGGCTATTTTAAACCTGCCTTTAGGAGATACAAGCATCATCAAGCCAGCTGTGATGGTAAACCTCCTTGGTGAAAAAAATCATGAAGGAACAGCAAAATATGAGGGCCTGGTGGATGCTATGAAATACAAAGGTGTGTATATTCATTTATATGGCAAAAAAACCACCAAGCCTTTCCGAAAAATGGGACACATTACTGTGATCGATGATGATTTAAATTTAGCAAAAAAGAAAGCAATAACGGTTAAGGACTTGGTAAAAATTGTAAGTTAAGTCAGTTCGAGTATTTTTTCGCTGCCTCCTTTGCGAAAAAATGGTTCGAGAACCGTTCTTTATTTAATCACTTCTTGATACTCATTTGAAAGATTCAGGCAAATGTACTCGAAGAGACATTATAAAATAATAAAATTAAAAATATAAGGTATGGTAGGTATTATAATGGGAAGCAGCAGTGATCTAAAGATTATGAACGATGCAGCAGAATTTCTAAAAAAAATGGATATTCCTCACGAAGTAACTATTGTATCAGCGCATCGCACACCTGAACGTATGTTTGAGTACGCAAAAAATGCCTATAAGAATGGATTTAAAGTGATTATTGCCGGGGCTGGCGGTGCTGCTCATTTACCCGGAATGGTTGCCTCCTTAACGCCTTTGCCTGTTATAGGAGTTCCTGTAAAGTCAAGTAATTCTATTGATGGTTGGGATTCTCTATTATCTATCGTACAAATGCCTAATGGCGTGCCCGTTGCAACTGTTGCCGTTAACGCAGCACAAAACGCTGGCATTTTAGCTGCTCAAATTTTAGGTTGTCAGGATAAAATTATTTTTGATAAACTTGTTTTATTTAAAGAAGAGTTGAAGGATAAAGTGATGAAGAGTTTGGATGAGATAAAGAAGTAGTAGTTTTTATTTTAAAATATCAAGTAAAATTATTTGGGCTTGTCGGCGCAAAAAGGCAGCGCCGTCGGGCTTTACACTACAATCTTTTGCGGGAGGCAGGCATCCGCCAGCTGGCGGACCGTTGCAATCCCTCACGCAAAAACGCAATCATTTCGTTTCAATTAAAAATTCCTGTTTTCCTAATGTTTCCATTAACTGGCACATACATTTTTCAATGACACTGTATTCAATTTCCTCACTAGTTAAACAGATGAACATCACATCTAATTTTTGAGTTTTGAGTGCTTCATATAAAGTATGTTTATTTAAACGATACACTTCACGCATTCTGCGTTTAATGGTATTTCTTTTATTAGCACGTTTATGTTTTTTTTTAGGAACCACAAACATAGCTCTCAAAGGAAAAGGACTTTCAAACTCAGTTGGTTTGTAAATTAATTTTAGAGGAAATTGCGTTTTTGATTTACCCTTTGAAAACAGATTGTCAATCGCTTTTTTACTGCACAAACGTTCTATTTTAGTAAAGGTAAATTCCATGAGATGTACTGGCGATTATTGTTATCGATACTCCAATCTCAAACCAATAATGTGGATTATCGTTTATTTGCTTCTTTGATATAATCATCCAAAGCTGCCGACATACTTGGATTTTTAGGATTGGGCGCATAAATATCCAAACGGTATCCGTGTTTTTTTAATGTATTAGCAGTGGTGGCACCAAAACAAGCTATGCGCGTATTACCCTGTTTAAAATTGGGGAAATTATATTTTAAAGAATTGATCCCTGCAGGTGTAAAAAATGCCAGGACGTCAAAATCATTCAGGTTTTTGATATCTGAAAGATCTGCGCTTACGGTTCTGTACATCACGGCTTTTGTATATTTAATATCAATCGCATCTAAAAATTCACATATCTGTTCCTTATGCACATCAGCAGCAGGTAATAAAAATCTTTCTTCCCGGTTCTTCCTAATCACATCTACAAGATCCTGGATCGTTTGATGGCCAAAGAAGATCTTGCGTTTACGGTATTGAATATATTTTTGAAGATAGTAAGCTGTTGCTTCATTGATACAAAAATACTTCATTGATTCTGGAACAGTGACGCGCATTTCGTTACACATCCTAAAATAATGATCTACAGCCATTCTACTGGTTAAAATAACAGCTTTATGTTCTAAAATATCTATACGTTGAGTTCTGAAATCTTTTACCGGCAATCCTTCTATTTTTATAAACTGACGAAATGTTTCAATTAAATTGTATTTTTTTCCAAGCTCATAATACGGATTTTTGTCGCTTTCAGGTTTTGGCTGGGAGATTAAAATTGTTTTGACTTTACTCTTTGGATGGTTTGATACTTCAATCACAGGTTGCGGAGCAACAGCAACTAATTGTTTTTTTGTTTTAACTCCAACCTTAACAAATTTTTCAGCACTGATCACAGTCTCTGTTTTCTGATCAGGTAAACTTTTTAATTTTGGTTCTTTTAGCTTAACAACTTCCGGGGCTGGTTTAGTATCTTTAATCGAAACAACTTTTTTTGCTTTAACAACACTCTTTGTTGTTTTAGCGGGTGCAGTCTTTTTAATTGCTTTTTTGGCCACCACTGAAAGTGATTTTTTAGATGCTGCTTTAACTTTTAAAGGGATTTTTTTACTTACTGAAGCAGACTTTTTAGTGCTTGCTTTTTTAGGAATTGTTTTAGTTACTTTTTTACCAATTATTTTTTTAGAAGATTCTTTAACCGATTTGGAAACAATCGCTTTTTTAGCCTTACTATTTTTTTTTGCTGAGCTTTTAGCTACTACTTTTTTAGCAGTTGCTTTAATAGATTTTTTTTTCTTTATTAGCATATCAAAATCAACACTTAAAAATTAATCAATAAAAATTTTATCAGGATCAAAAGTGGTAAAATTTCCAAAGCACAAAGGTACAAAAAAATATAGAGAATTCCTATGTTTTGTTCCGTGTTAGATAGAATAAAGCCCCTAAACATTCTTAGTGTATAAAATCCACAACAAATGATAAGCGAGGGATAAAGAAACCACTCGGTAGGATAATGGGTAAACTGAATGCAAACAATGAACGGGAATAAAATAATCCCAATAGTTTGAGAAAAAACTACCACACTAAACATATACTCTTTACCCAATTCATTATTTAAAACAATAAACGCTAATACATAGTTAACCAAAAACTTTGTCAAATAGCTTAAACAAATAACCAGTATAAAAAACAAATATTGTTGAATAGGAGAATAATCTTTTAAAATCAATCCAAAGTAATTATTAGTGATTTGAATTAGAAACGCCACCACCAGGATAAAACAGATTGCCATAAAGAGAGACATCCGCTTAGCTAATTTAAATTCTTCCCTGAATAATTGCTTAGCTTCCTGCAGACTAAAAACAGAAGCAAAGATTTTCAGAATTTTTTTTGGTTCAGAAATTTTTATCAGTACGTAAACAGAGAAAATTATAAATAACAAAATTCCCTGCCAATAAGACGGGCTGCCTGCTTTAAAGATCGGTGAATGATGAACTGCTTTGAGAGAGTGATTATAAAAAATAGAAGCCTTATTTGGCAAAGAAGTATCATTTAAAAGGGAATCATTTTTTTCTGACAAAACGGAATCCTGTTTTTTCAATGTAAAATTAAATTATAATGCAAACCACCTCGAAATATTAAATCCAAGTTTTATTTGCCCTTTTGTCCAACTGTCCTGTGTTGAGGTCAATAAACTACTTTCTAAAATTGCAGGTCCATTTGTATAATTGATATGGAAAACGTGACCACCAGTTTCAATTTCAATACCAACACCTAAAGGATTATAATATCCTAGAGGATTGTTTTTTTGAAAATCTGAAAAATTATAAAAATAATCCGCAACTAAAGCAAAACGTTTTGTGAGTTTCAGTCTTCCTCCAAAACCAAGAGAGAACATGGAATTTTCATCTTCTTTTCCGTTTTTTGCGTTAAGTTGTTGTTTAATAAAGTTACGGTGAATATATGTTGGCATGATCTGTAAAGAAAACCAACTGTTAAATTTACGTGCAATCAACAATTGACTGGCATACTGTACACGATGTGCTTCATTTGTTTTTGGGCGGATGGTTCCGGCATATAAATTATCAGTGGTCATGGAGGTGTAACCCAAATTACCATAAAAACAAACAGATACCGGTATTTTATTATTTTCCTTTTGAGTTAAAAAACGCCATTTAATAGTTCCGTCATTCATTTCCCTGAATTTACTGCGACCAATGCCAATCGTCAATTTATCAGTGATTCCATAATCAAAGGAGATTCTGATATCTGTGGAGTTATCTAAACCAAAGGCACTATGGGCGGCTTCATTCAAAGCGTTTTTACTTGTGCTATTGTATATATTTCCGAAACGATGCGTTACCCTGAAATCAAGATTACGTTTTTTTACAGTTTCTATATTTTGTGCATTAACGATTTTAGTTGTTTTAAACGTGGCGTACACGGATTTTGCAGGTTCATTTTTCGGTTCTTCCTTTACTAAATCCAACAAATCATCCTGTGCAAATGTTGCAAGTGAAATTGAAACAACAAGGCAGGTAATTATTTTTTTAATCATAAGAATTGTGTTTTATCAAACTAATTATAAATAGTTCTTAATTATTTTTTCTCAAATGGTATAAGTACAGCATTTACTTTAACATCAACCACTTCTCCAATATTTTTAACATAAAGTGATGGCACTTTGATTCCATAATCTGCCACTTTAATTTTAAATGTAGAAACGATGGTGATCTCATTTCCTTTTATAGCTATTGTTCCATCGGCCTCAACCTCTTTTGAAACGCCATGCAGGTTCATGGTTCCTTTTGAAGTTACTTTATGTTCTCCGTCTTTGGTATAATCAATAGTCTCATTTATTTTACCTTTAAATGTGCAGGTTGGAAATTTAGTTGATTCTACATAGTTTTCATTAAAATGTTCCTCCATCAAGGGCTTTCGAAATTTAAAACTGATCATAGGAACTCCAAACTGAATATCATTGGTGGTGGTTTTCAAAACAATTACCGCTTTTTTATTAGTGGCATCAATATCCTCTAAGGGTGATTTAGAAAAAAAAGAGATACTTGAAGCATCCGGTTTTCCTCGGAATAATTGTGCATTGGCACTTACTGTTAAAAGTATAACAAGTAAAGTGGTGATCATTAAATTTTTCATATGTTTATTTTTAAAATTAGTTATTTGGGGCTCCGGCTTCAATCCAACAGCGAATTATATTTCTCTGTTCTTCGGGAAGGGGTGGTAAATTAAGCGGCATAGTTGGAGCAATGGTTAAATCGACTGCCCGTGCTCTTAAAGTATTGTTATCTGCCTTTGATTTAAGACCCGCATATATATCAGTAGTATAATCACCATTTCCTATACCACCGGGTGTATGGCAAGAGATACAGTTTGCCTCAATGATTGGTTTAACATGCTTGCTAAAGCTGATAGTATCACAAGAATTTATTTTTACCAAATCAGGATTTGGTCCAACATCTTTTGTGCAGGCTAATAAAATATTAAAGCATACCACTACTGTAAAGAATGAAAAAAATCTCATTATCTTAAATTTTTAATTAGAATAGCAATAAAAGTAACATTTTTTAGATACTTATGGAAATTTTCACAAATATAAAAGCGATAGAAATTCGAAACATTTTATGGATTTGATAAATATTTGATGATTAGTTGAGGCATGCCAATATTGTTCAAATCACTGCGCTTAATTTTTAATAATGGTTTAGATTTTAAAGGTGCGTTAATGATTATCTCGTAAAAAGTGGCATACAAATGTTGATGAGATAGAACATGTTTTTTTAAAGTAATAACAGATTTTACCTTAAAATCCGGAACGATTTTCTTTAATGCATTATGTTTGAGCACTATTTCGGGATCTGTAGATTCATCTGTTTCGATTAAATAAAATTCATACAGGTTTTGCCAAATATCTTTTGAATTCCTCTTTTGGATGTAGACACAATTCTTATAATTAAAAATAAAGTAATGAAGGAAACGCTCCTTAATTTTTATTTTTTTACTCTTAACGGGCCTTAGTACCACGGTGTTATTTTGAAAGGCATTACAATGTATTTGAACCGGACAATCTTCACATTTTGGATTTTGAGGTTTACACCACAAAGCGCCAAATTCCATCATAGCGCTGTTATGTAATGCCGGCTTTTTTTTATTGAGTAATTCGTCTGCTAAAAATTGAAATTCCTTTTTGCCAATTGTAGAATTGATTGGAGTATCTACATCAAATAAACGCGATAACACTCTGTAAACATTGCCGTCTACAACTGCATGTGGCAAATCAAACGCAAAAGAGGAAACAGCGGCAGCCGTGTAATCACCCACTCCTTTTAGTTCTTTAATAGAGTAATAAGAATCCGGAAATTTTCCTTTATAATTTGTTTTAATTGCCTTTGCAGCAGCGTGCAAATTCCTTGCTCTCGAATAATAACCTAATCCCTGCCATAAGCGCATTACCTGATCTTCCGGGGCATTAGCCAAGTCAATTACTGTTGGAAAAGTTTCAGTAAATTTAATGTAGTAGTTAAGTCCTTGAGCAACCTGCGTTTGCTGTAAAATAATTTCTGACAGCCATATCCTATATGGATCTTTAATGTCCCTCCATGGCAAATCGCGTTTATTTTTTTTGTACCAAGAAATTAATCTATCAGAAACAGGATGGTTTTGAGGCATTGTAATTAATCCTCCACCGCAAATATTTTATTAATAGCCTCCATGTTTTTTTCCTTGATAATCTTGCGCTTCAAGCTCATTTTAGGCGTTAATTCACCTCCTTCAATACTCCACTCCTTGCTTAAAACAGCAACACGTTTTAATTGTTCATAAGGAGCCAGTGATTTGTTCATTAATTTTACATGCTCATTAATTATTCTCTTCAACTCGTCATGCTTACTCATTTCTTCATTAGTGGTATATGAAATATTATGGTCTTTGCAATATTCTTTAAAGTTTGTAAACGAAGGAACTATTACGGCAGATGCAAATTTTTGATTTTCACCAACTACCATGCTTTGTTCAACATAACGGCATTCTTTAATTTTATTTTCAATCATTAAAGGAGCGATATATTTTCCTGAACTCGTTTTAAAAATCTCTTTTTTACGGTCAGTGATTTTTAAAAAACGTCCTTCCACAAATGTGCCAACATCACCGGTATGGAACCATCCTTCACTGTCCATTACTTCCGCTGTAGCTTCAGGATTTTTATAATAACCAAGCATCAGATTGGGACCCTTCACTAATATTTCACCGTCTTCCTCTGCAATTTTCACCGAAACACCATCAATAACAGGCCCACAGGTTCCAATACGAATGTTATCTTCTCCAAAATGATTAACGCTTACAACAACACAGGTTTCAGTTAATCCATAACCCTGAAGGCAAATAATATTAGCACATAAAAAAATGCGTTCCAGTTTCGGATTAAGAGCAGCCCCACCTGAGGCAATACAAACCAATTTACCCCCAACAGCAGCACGCCATTTGCTGTATACTAATTTGTCGGCAATTTTATGTTGAATGCCATACCATATACCGTTTTTATTGTTTAGTTCATAGTTATTCGCCAGACGCATACTCCAGTCGAAAATTTTTCGTTTGGTGCCTGTTAATTTTTCGCCGGTAGCGGTAATTTTTTCATACACCCGTTCAATTAAACGTGGAACTGAAACAAATATTTGAGGTTGAATTTCTTTTAAATTATCACCGATCGTTTCAAGACCTTCCGCATAATAAACTGAAATGCCTTTATATAAATATAGGGTACACACCATTCTTTCATAAACATGATTGAGAGGAAGAAAACTCAATGCTTTCCATGAGCTTTGAAACGGAGCAAAATCCTGCACTGCTAAAATGTTTGATACTAGGTTATGATGTGTGATCATCACTCCCTTTGGTATTCCTGTAGTGCCAGATGTATATAATATTGTTAAAAGATTGGATGGAAGGATGGATTTTTTTATATCTGCGATTTTCTCGGGTACTTCATTTTGTTTGCCCAGTTCTAAAAAATCAGAAAAAGACATAATCCCTTCTAATGGATTAAATGAGATAATATGTTTTAAAAGTGGTAATTCTTTTTCAAGAGAAACTAATTTACCATAGATCGATTGATCTGAAATAAAAACTGCTTTTACCTCTGCATGATTTAAAATGAACTGAAGATCGGTATTACTAATTGTTGGGAAAATGGGCACAGTAACAATATTAACCTGTTGACAACCAAAATCACAAAAATTCCACTCTGGGCGGTTATTTGAAATAATGGCAACTTTATCTTGATCTGTCAATCCAAGAGCTAACAAAGCACTACTAACAAGGTTGGCGTAATTGATCAGATCATCACTGCTGTACTTTTTCCACTGTTTATTTTCTTTAGCAGATAGAATGTCATCTTTTCTGTATTTAGTCCTATACAATTCTAAAATATCAAAAACTCGTGTGATCTCCATTATTATATTTAAATGAGGTTAATTTTACCTATCAAAGATTATGAAAATTGCACGAAAATGCAAATTAGAAATTTTAAAATATTTTGGTACGCATTTTAAAGACTAAGCAATTGAAGAATTTGCTTTAAATACAATTCATCTACTTTATCAAAGGAAGCAATAGTTTCACTATCAACATCTAATACGCCAACAATTTCTTTTTTAGAATTATATAGCGGCAAAACAATTTCTGATTTGGATAAGGAACTACAAGCGATATGGCCTGGAAAAGTATCCACATCATCCACAATGATTATTTCTTTATTCTTCCAAGCTGTTCCACAAACACCTTTACCTAATGGAATTCGCGTGCAGGCCACAGGTCCCTGAAATGGACCTAACACTAATTGATTTTCTTTCACCAAATAAAATCCTACCCAAAAAAAACCTAAACCAAACTTAAGGGCCGCACAAATATTTGCCATGTTGGCTATTTCATCGCGCTCTCCTTCGACTAATGCTTTTATCTGCGGCAAAAGAGACTGGTATTTTTCTTCTTTTGTTTCACCAATGATTTGGAGGTCATCTGCCATGGTATTATTATTTCTTAGGTAATTAAATTTGTTTATTTTTATATACAAATATAATTTATTGTATTATATAAACTACTAATGAAGCTTATGTTTTGTTTATTGTAGGGTAGTTTTAGATATATGAAAAAATTATTTTTTACGATTATTGTTTGTTATTCGTCCGTTTTGCTTTCTCTCAATTGAGCATAACTGATTCTTTAAAAGTTGGTTTAAAGAATGCTAATCATGATGCAACGCGTTGTAATATTTTAAATTTACTGATAGAGAATGAAAAACATGATGCAGTATGCCTTGTAAATAATACTGCTATATTTATAGTTCAAGGAAAAATTAACGAAGCCGAAAAAAATGCCATAGCATCTCTTAAAATTGCTCAAGAAATTGGGGCGCCAGAAAAAATACAAATTACTCCTAATACATTATATCATATTTATGAAAAGCAAAATAAAGGAATGGATGCATTTAAGATGCATAAATTATATATTGTGATGCGTGATCGTATAAATAGAATTAACTCACAAAAAGCATTAATAACCCAAAATACCAAATACGAAAAAAAGCCGCTGCTGATAACATAAAAATTGCTGAAAAAAAAGTAACCAATGCCCAATTACAACAAGAAAAAACATAACGTTTTGCTTTATTTAGAGTATTTATGTTCAATCAATTTGAAATTACCAAAAGACAAAATCATTTAATTCAACTTTAAAAAAAAGAATTGCAAAACAAGAAGATTTGTTACAAGGGCATCGAAAAGAAATTTTAGATTTTATAGAGGCAACTAATAATGAACCTATTTTGATTCGTAATAATGAAATTATAGAATTACAAAAAGATAAAATGCCTGTTGGTAAAGTGAGAGAAAAGAATCGTTTTTGTTTTATTCTATAGAGTTAATGAAAGAAGATTCTTTATATTTATATACGGATGGTTTTGCCGAGCAGTTTGGCGGGCCAAATGAAAAAAATTTAAATATAAAAAACTGAATGAGCTATTACTTAGTTCTAAGAACGGGCCATTGGAAGAACAGAAACATACACTAGAATCTGAATTCACAAACTGGAAAGGAAATCTGGAACAGATAGATGATGTATTAATAATCGGGATAAAAATTTAAAATGCTTCAAAAATATTTCATAGCCATTGTTCCTCCTGATCCTTTATTGGTAGAAATTCAGGATATCAAGCAATCTATTTTTGAGAAATATCAAACGAAAGGAGCCTTAATGTCACCTGGGCATATTACACTCCATATGCCTTTTTCTTTTGAAGGAGATAAAGAGTATAAACTTTTTGATTGTTTAAACGAATTTCAGTACAATGCGGCATTTCCTATTTATTTAAATAACTACGATTGTTTTGAGCCTCGTGTTATTTTTATCAATATTATAAAAAACGAAGAGCTTATTGAACTACAAAAACAACTAGTTAATCATGTAAAACGAAGCCTGAATTTATTTAATCAATCAGATGATATGCGCGGTTTTCATCCACATATTACTATTGCTTTTAGAGATTTAAAAAAACCTGTTTTTTATAAGATATGGGAAGAATTTAAAAACAAATCCTTTGAGCGAAATTTTAGTTGTAATTCTTTTTGTTTATTAAAACACGTAAAAGATAAGTGGGTAGTATATAAAGAATTTAGTTTTATCTAAAAGTAAAAACTAAAAAGCCCCGATAATATTTTTATCGGGGCTTTTTATATTTAATTTAAAATTATTTTTTCATCAAAACTTCATCAATCATACCGTATTCTTTTGCTTCCTGAGCAATCATCCAGTAATCGCGGTCACTGTCAGCCCACACTTTTTCATAAGTTTGTCCGCTGTGTAATGCAATGATTTCATATAATTCTTTTTTCAGTTTTTGAATTTCACGGGCAGTGATTTCGATATCAGAAGCCTGACCTTCAGCGCCGCCTAATGGTTGATGAATCATCACACGTGCATGTTTCAACGCTGTACGTTTTCCTTTTGCTCCTGCACATTGTAACACTGCTCCCATACTGGCTGCCATACCTGTACAAATTGTTGCAACATCCGGTTTAATAATCTGCATGGTGTCGTAAATACCTAATCCTGCATAAACAGACCCGCCCGGAGAATTTAAATAAATTTGAATGTCTTTCTTAGAATCAACAGATTCTAAGAACAATAATTGAGCTTGTACAATATTTGCAACCTGATCGTTGATACCGGTTCCTAAGAAAATAATGCGATCCATCATTAAACGCGAGAAAACGTCTAATACAGAAACATTCAATTGCCGTTCTTCAATAATATTGGGAGTTAGATTTCTGATTCCAGGAGTAATAGCAGAAACATAACTATCGTATGTTAAACTATTGATGCCAACATGTTTTGTGGCGTATTTTTTAAATTCATTTTGATCAAACATAAGAATTGGGTTTAGTGTGTTAAACAAATATACTTGTTGCAATCTCTAAAGCCAAATGAATGCCAAAAAGTTTTTACCGTCAAAACGTCAGAACGGGTTGCGTAAAGTATGTAATAATAGTTGTATTATATATATGTATAGTCTTTTCCAAAAAATCCCTTTCTTTGTACAAAAAAATTGCAAAAGCTACTTATATATATATGTCTTATCCTTTTTGGAATACGTTGTGCTCAGATCACACCTTTAACAGGAGGCAAAAAAGACAGCACACCACCAAAAGCATTAAACTACTACCCCGCAAACATTTCTTTGAATTTCAATTCTAAAGTCATTGAAGTGCAATTTAATGAATACATTGTTATTAAGGATATTGCCAATCAATTTATTATTACCCCTCAGCTAAAAGAAACGCCTGAGATCCAGGCAAACGGAAAAAAATTGAGGATTGTATTTAAAGAACCACTATTACCAAATACAACTTATAGGCTTTCATTTGGAAATGCCATTACGGACTTGAATGAAACTAATGTGTTACAGAATTTCGAATACATATTCAGTACCGGTCCTACTATTGATAGTTTAAAACTAACCGGTCAGGTTTTAAATTCAGTGGATCAGAAACCTGCTTCTGAAATTCTCATTGGCTTATATAATATGAATGCGAATGACAGTATCATTTATAAGGATAAACCTTTATATATTACCAAATCAGCCAGTGATGGCAACTTTATATTCAATTACCTTCCTGGTTCACTGTTCAAGATAGTTGCTATTAAAGACCTAAATAAAAATTTAGTATATGATGGATCTGAAGAACAAGTCGCTTTCACAAATAATTTTGTAAATCCCCGGGATTCTAATTTTATTTCTTTAGTCTTATTTAAAGAAACACCTTCTAAAAATTTCATTAAAAAATCGTTTTCACCAGAATATGGTAAAGTGTATGTTATATATAATAAGCCACAATTGGATATTAAAGGGGTTGTAGCGAAAGGCTTGATTGATTATACGCAAAACAGATTAAAAGATACGCTCACTTTATATTACGCTAATAAATATGATACCCTTGAAACATATGTAACATATAGATCCCGGAAGGAGGATACGTTATACATTAAGGTTAACAGCAGGAATGCTTTTGAAAAACAAATTAAGAACAAAGAAATTAAATATAGTATCAGGCCTGACTTTAACCAGTCAATGCATTTTTATGATTTGCCCGGTTTCGAAGTAAACGTTCCTTTTGATTTTAAAAGTCTGAAGGAGGATAGAATCAGCCTGGTTGAGAAAACCGATTCAGGTTCGAGAAAATTACCTGTAACAATACTAAAAGATAAAGATCGTCTGACATCATTTAAAGTTCAATCATCATTCAAGCCAGAGATAAGCTATGTACTTACGATGAACAAAGGCTTTATCGTTAATGATGAGCAAAGGGTGAATGATTCGATCAGCTTTCAATTCAAAACAACAACAGTGGATGATTATGCACAACTTAAAATGAAGTTGTTTTTCCCAAAGAAAGAGAATTACATTATTTTGCTACTGAATGACAAAGAACAAATTATTAATGAAAGAAGGGTTGAATTCTCATTAACCTCTACTTCTGAAAAAACAATAGAGTACAAAAATTTAATTCCCGGAACCTATTTTTTTAGAATCGTTGAAGATGCCAATAAAAACGGGCTTTTCGACATGGGTAATTATTTTTTAAAACAACAATCGGAAATAATTTTTGTAAATCCAACTCCTGTAAAATTATTAGCCGGATGGGAAATTGAAAACGAATGGATCGTGAAATAATTTTTTTCGGATTAAAAATAATTTTATTTTAAAAATAATTTTTAATCATTTTTAAATTTTTTACCTTATGTTTTTTAAAAATCTTAGTCGTATTGAACATTGATAAAAAACATTGAGCCTCTGAACATCTAGTAAAATCAATACATTCAAGGTATTTATTTTTTTTATTTAATGCAGATGGATCTAATTGTATTTTCAAACATGCTTTTAGAAAAATGGTATTAACAATTTCAACAATTTTATGTTAATAAAATAACTGCCTGGAAATTAGTTAGCGTTAATAAATTTATTTACTTCGTAGTAACAAAAATCTTAAAAACAAAAAACCATGGCAACAACTAAAAAAGCAGCTCCTAAGAAAGCGGTAAAAAAAGCAGCTCCAAAAAAAGCAGCAGCTAAAAAAGCAGTGAAAAAAGCAGCTCCAAAAAAAGCAGCTAAGAAAGCAGCTCCAAAAAAAGCAGCAGCTAAGAAGAAGTAATAAAAAAACCCTCGCTAATTAGTGAGGGTTTTTTTTAGCACTGTTTCTTAAACATTCTTTGTAAATGCCACTATCTGAAATAGTGGCATTTATGTTTTTGTTAAGTGCAAGTTTGGTTTCAAAACTAAACAAAAACTCACTTAAGTTGTTTTTAAACAGATGAAGGTGTAAAATCATTTAATAAACACGGAGCAACCGAAAAGCCATAAGAGTAGGACAATTTAAAATAAAAAAATATGGAACATTTAAAAATTGCAAGTGACAATTACGTCGCATTCACGTTCTTTATCGGAACGATGGCCATGATGGCCGCATCTGTATTCTTCTTTTTCGAACTTAATAACACATCGAAAAAATGGAGAACCTCTGTTTTAGTTTCAGGACTAATAACTTTCATTGCAGCAGTACATTACTATTACATGAGAGGATACAACCTTGATACCGGTGAATCTCCCACATTCTTCCGTTATGTAGATTGGATTCTTACTGTGCCCTTAATGTGCGTAGAATTTTACCTAATTACCAAAAAAGCAGGGGCTAAAGTATCTTTGCTTTGGAAGTTGATTTTTGCATCAGTAGTTATGCTTGTAACTGGTTATTTTGGGGAAACAATTGACAGAGATAGTAGCGTTCTTTGGGGCGTAATTTCCGGTGCTGCATATTTTTACATTGCTTACCTTATTTGGTTTGGTGAAGTTGCAAAATTGTCTCAAACTGCTGGCCCTCAAGTGGCCAAAGCGACAAGAATACTGGCTTGGTTCGTATTGGTTGGTTGGGCGATTTATCCTTTAGGTTATATTTTAGGAACACCTGGTGGTCTGTTTGGAATTCAACTTGTTTCAGATCCTACTGCCGCTGCCCATGCCATGGACATAGTATACAATATTGCTGACGCAATAAATAAAATTGGTTTTGGATTAGTAATATATTCATTATCCAGAACAGAGGAATAATAAAACCTGGGCTTTACATCAGTTAATTTTAATTTGGGCATTCAGCGTTGGTATTTGCAAAGGCGCTTATTTTCGTTAAAGAAGATTATTTGCGCTTTGCAAATGTCCATAAAGCAGTTATATTTGTCTGAAATTGTGCGGTAAAAAGAGTTTCATAACCCAAACTAAAATTTAGTTGCGTTCCGATACACCTGCTTTTGCATTATATTTGTTCAACGTTAAAATCTAAATTATGAAAAAATTAACTATTCTTTTATCAGCTTTTACATTATCATTTGCAATTACATCCTGCGGTAGTAAAGAAACAAAACAAAATATTGAAGCTCCCGCCGGAATGGTTGCTTTAGACCTTAGCAAATACGGAAAACCGTTTTCTGTTTTCGTGCCTGATACAATAGCGTCTAAATTAGAAGTTGTAGAACAAACCTGGGGCGCACTTGAAATTAAAATTGGAAAGACATTTCAATTATCCATTACAGAAGATCCGGGAGATATTGAATTGAGAAAAAGTGATATTAAATCTAATGATGTGAATATTTTCAAATCGTTTGTTATAGAAGAGCCTTTAACAATCATGTGGGAAAGTGAAATCACAAAGCCTGAATACCATTTTTATTCCATTCAGAAAGTGGGTGCTAATACATATGTATTTGAAGACATCGTTCCTGCAGATGGAACTCCATTAAGCAAAGAAGCTATTCAAAAAATGCTGGACTCAGCTAAAAAGATTGTGGAGAAACAAAAAGCAGACGCTTAAATTTCTAAAACTAAAGAGCCCCGTTTCTAAAAATAGAAGCGGGGCTTTTTTTATGTACTACTATCTTAACTTAAACGACACCGGAATATTAAACCTAACTTTCACAGGGTGTCCCGCATTTTTTCCGATCTTTTTCCATCGTGGCATTTTTCCAATAACTCGCATTACTTCTTCATCACATCCAAATCCTATTCCACGAATCACCTTTACACTTTCCACATTCCCAAATTCATTTACAACAAACGACACATACACGGTTCCTTCTTTTCCTATTTCTCTTGCAACCGGAGGATAGACAATATTTTGTCCAACATACTTCATTAAGCCGGCAACACCGCCCTCAAATTCCGGCATATCATCCGCTACAATAACAGGGCCGGTATCAACAGATGATGATGGAACAGATGATGGGATGGAAGATAACGTTGATTCATTTATACTAACTGGATCAGTACCTGTTGCACTTGCTGTACCTACACCATTAACAGAATTATCAATGATCATGGAATTTGTTTCAATGGCATTGTCGATAATCACTGCTCCTATCGTTCCTTTTGGCGCCGCTGAATTTTCGTGATTAGGTTCTTCGACTTTTGGAGGAGTCAGATCAACAGGAGTAGTGTACGTTAAAGGTTTAAGAGCAGGATCTTCAAAAATAATTGGTTGATCATTTTCTGATATCGCATTGATCTTATTATTTATAATAACAGACCCAAATAATAGAGATACAATCCCAACAAGGCATAATAATGCTTTTTTAAGAGATTCATTGTAATCTGACCTGATAGCATAAGCACCATAGTCTTTATTTCTGTTTTCAAAAATAATGTCATTGAGTTTGCCTGAGTGATTTCCTAAAATATTCATAATGGTTTTTTTAGAGGTTAATATTAATTTTAGTTTTCAAAATCTCTTACAGCGCATGTAAGAGTTTACTGGTGTAAATGTAGATTGGAGAAAAATAAAAAACCACACCCGATTGAGATGTGGTTAGTTTTACTTTGTAAGTGGTATGTTTTTGGCTAAAAATGGATTATTGTTTGGTATAAATAGCAGTACAACTATCTCGGCTCGTACTAATAGTTGTCGTGTAATTCATTGAAATATTTGTAGCACTTGTTAAAGTACCTGTTCCCTTGGTAAAACCTATACTTCCCAGCGTCTGATATGGGATTGTTAAAACGTTATTATTCACCGATGCTCTGGCCGAAACAGATAAACCCGAAAAATTATTTAAAAGAATCTCGCCAGAATTAGTTGTTGATTTAATAATGTTTACGGTATAAGTATTTGTTCCTGCGGTCGCGCTATTTTCATTTACGTTCCAGTAAGCAACAAATTTATCTCTCACATCAGTCGTTGGCTGAGGAGCATTAGGATCGTCTTTTTTATCACTTGCACAGGATGAAACAAACAATGCACCAACCAAACCTGTTAAATAAAATAACTTTTTCATGACAATATATTTTAG
>JACMNO010000027.1 GCA_014378485.1 Bacteroidia bacterium | reverse complement strand
CTTGTTTTAATGAGACAAATGTATCTGCAAATTTTTTAACCAAATTAGAAACCATTATCAGGGACAGAAAAAATAATCCGACAGATAACTCTTACACATCTTCCTTATTTGCCAAAGGCATTAATAAAATTGCGCAAAAAGTTGGTGAAGAGGCTGTAGAAGTAGTAATTGAGGCAAAAGACAATAATGCTGATTTATTTAAAGGCGAAGCCGCTGATTTACTTTTTCACTATTTAATTTTATTGCAGGCGAAAAATTGTACTTTAAAAGATGTTATCGATATTTTAAATACAAGGAACTAAATTTTAATCTCTTTTATACTATTTATCGTCTATAATTAACATGAAGATACTATCAATCATAATTTTGATACTAATGTTGTTTGTTTCTAAGAAACAAGAATCTCCAAAACCAATTATCTATTTTGCTTTTGGAGATTCGTATACTATTTGTACAGGTACCTCAAACACTAATGAACATTGGCCAAACATTTTAACCAAACATCTGACGGCTTTGGGTATTGCAACGGAATTAATTGCTAATCCATCGCGTAACGGGTTTACAACTCAAAATATTATTGATGTTGAATTGCCATTATTAAAAACAAGTAACCTTGATTTTGCAACATTATTAATTGGGGTAAATGATTGGGTAAGGCAAGTAGATATTGAAACATATCATAAAAATCTGAATTATAGTATTGACGAAATACAAAAAAATTAAGTAACAAGAAGCACCTGCTCTTAATTACCATTCCTGATTTTGGAGTAATACCTCAAGGAAAGTTATATGGAAGCGGACGAGATATTTCAAAAGGTATTTCAGAATTTAATGACATTATAAAATCTGAAGCAAAAAAAAGAGGTTTAATGTGTGTAGATATTTTCCCAATATCTCAACAAATGAAAAACAATAAAGAGCTTGTAGCCGCAGATGGCTTGCACCCTTCAGCAAAAGAATATGCTATTTGGGAAACACTTATATTTCCTGCAGCAAAACAATTACTAAGTAAATAAAGCTTACAAATATTTCAGTTACGGATTTACAAAATAAATTAAAATGAATAGGCTGTCCATCTAAAGAACAGCCTATTCCATTAAAAAATTATTCCATTTAAAGTTTTGTTTCTACCGAAGAAGTCTCTTCATTTTTTTCTGCATTTGTTCCACTTGAAGCATCTTTAAAATCCTTGATTCCTCTGCCTAAGCCTTTCATCATTTCAGGAATTTTTTTTCCTCCAAATAAGAGAAGTACAATTAACATAATAACTATTAATTCAGTTCCTCCTAGTCCGAACATGCCCATTATTATTGACTTTGTCATTTTAACTTTGTTTTAAATATTAATATGTATTTTATTGTATAATAAAAAATCAATTTTTTCATTACTACCATCGCCCATAATAAACGAAGGCATAATAAATCATTTATTTTTTAACTGCCATTACACAATGAAAGGCTGAACAATTGCAGCAACCTGAACATCCGTTAAAGGTTCGTCAAAAGCCTCTTGTATTGCAGCAGTTCCAACATTTGTTAAAGTAGTAACATTTACTCCGCCCTGCGTTGTATTTTCATCACCATTATAAATGGCTTGCGTAGCAGAAGGAAGAGTGCCACGGCTATTGCCTGTAATCCATCCTTTAGCAGTAGAATCCATTCCGTTTTTATTTCGCAATCTTCTAACCATTGAAGCATGACGAGCTTCTACTGAATGAATTTGTAATGCTGCGGTAAGAACAGTGTTATTGGTAATTAAATTTCCGGCCTGGCCTTTATACGCGCGAACACCCGTGTCTTCAAACGCCTGTGAAAGCGCCAAAAAATCACCATAAACTGTGAAAGGATTAAAAGCGCCACCGGCCGTAAAATCAAAGTTTGGAGAAGCAATTGGCGTTCCTCCCAATGCAGAGATTGTGCTTTGTAAAAATGCAACGTGCGCAGCTTCATGTTTCTTAATTTGCTGAAAAATTGCCAAATCTGCCGCAAGAATAACTCCCGAAGAAACTCCTTGGTTATAATAAGCTGATTCTAAAAATTCTAGCTTAAGAGCGAAATTTAAAACGTCCGTAATTGCTGTTACAGATGACTGGCCTTTTAAGGCAGAAACTCCCGATGATTTTAATGTTTTTCCTTCCGTGTTAAAGGGTTCAGTGTTTGGCAGATTAAATAAACTACTCGTATTTATTTCTCCTATTTTTGATATTATATTAAATAAATTCATGGTTTTATTTTTTAAGTTGTTGGTAAATGACTTGCATCTAATGTATTGGTTATGTAGGTTCCTGCTATAGTAAGAACTTCTGCGGGCGTTTTAGCGCCATCTAGCCCTTGAGAAACAGTCACCACGTCATCACCTGCAAAATCAGCTGAGCTAGGGTTTAATAAATCACGGATTACGGAAGCGTGCCTCGCCTCAACTGAAACAATTTTGCCTGCTAAAAGTAAATTATTTGGATCTGTTAATAATTTACCAGCTCCATTATAGGCAGCAACTCCAAGATCTTCAAAAGCTTTTGCTGTGCCTAAAACACTTGCGCGATTTGTAAAATCAATGGATGAAAAATTTGGAGTTAAAGCAATGATTGCACTTGCGCCGAGCGCAGCTTTTAAAAACTCACGATGTGCAATCTCATGTAATTTTAAATCACCTAAAATCTGAATTTCTGCAGCCGTCATTCCAGTGAAAGGAGTAGCCATTACCTGAGTGTAAAAAGCTGCTTCTAATTGTTCAAGTGCATAGGCGTAATTTAAAACCCCCGTATCGCCGCTGCCAAGGTCAACTGCATTATTGCTGGGAGAAGGCGTAGGTGTTGTTATAGGCTCAGCTGTTTCTTTCTTGCATCCCGAAAGGATAACTGCAGTAGTTGCCAATGCAACCCCGGACATTTTAAAAAAACCAAGCCTATCTATTGGTTGTTTTAAAAAATCTTTTTCGTTTTTTTCATTACTGTTCATATGTCTAATTTTAAAATGATTAAATCTTCAGTTTGCTGTTGCCCAATTAATATGTAATTGCAAAAAATATTTCATAACGTTATGTACAGCCTTTGCACAATTTGCAGACTAATTTTTTTATATTTAATCTGCATTGTTTTAGCATCACTTCTAACCAATTAAATTTTAAAGCTAATTGCTCCGTTTTAACTATTCCCTCATGAAAAATGAAACCATTTTTAAAGCCGGACAAACTTTCAACAAATATTTCTAACCTCAACAAAAGTAAATTGGCAAAATGTTAAATACCTAAATATTAGCTAAAGAGCCAAATCGTATAGTTATTAAAGGGGATATAAATGCCAAATAAATTATAAGTTGAAATATGCTTTAAGTTGTTAAATTAATTGCCCATCATTAGTAGGAAGTTATAGTAATGGAACTTGAATCTGATTTTAAGAATCCGAAATAATCGAATAACTTTAATTGCATTATATATAATATAATTTTGAAAAAATACTTGTAATAATGCTTAAATTTGTCGCCACTATGGCTGATAATAAAGAAGAAGAAATATCTATGCAAATGTCGTTCATGCAGCATCTCGACGCCTTAAGATGGCATTTAGTGCGAAGCGCTATTGCTATTTTCATTTTTGCAGTAGGACTTTTTTGCTTTAATAATTTTTTATTTGACACCGTTATATTTGGGCCTTTGAAACAAAATTTCATTTCTTACAGGGCATTATGTTCTTTAGGTTATAAGATTGGTGCAGGCGATGTGATGTGTATGACCGTTAAAGATCCGCACCTGCAAACACTTTCCGCTTCTGAACAGTTTTTCACGCACATGTGGATCGCCTTACTGGGAGGCATTATTTTAGCTTTTCCCTATGTACTTTATGAGTTATGGAAGTTCATTAAGCCTGCTTTAAAAAATTCCGAATCTCAACCCGCAAAATGGTTTGTGATTGTCGCCTCTTTCCTATTTTTGATTGGTATTTTCTTCGGCTATTTCTTACTATTTCCAATGTCCTACAATTTCTTGATCAATTACCAGTTATCAGATAGTGGCATTGTGCAAACTAATAATACACTGGATGATTACATCTCTTTAATATCCACCATGGTATTGGTATCAGGTGTTGTTTTTGAACTACCGGTTCTGGTTTATTTTTTAACACGCTTAGGATTATTGACTCCGGAGTTCATGCGTAAATATCGTAAATATGCCGTTGTAATAATTTTGATAGCAGCTGCAATTATTACTCCTTCACCTGATGTTACTTCTCAGATGATTGTAGCAGTACCCATGTATTTCCTATATGAGATCAGTATTTTTGTGAGCGCTTATGTTATTAAAAAAAATAAATTAAATTAATATGTCAAACCAGGTAAAAGAATTCAACGACTACCGTGCCAAGATGAATGATGTTATTTTAAGTAAGGATAACCTTGTGATAAAACGTTTATTTAATTTAGATACACAAACCTACTCTGAAGGGGCTTTAAATGTAAAGACAAAAGAGATGCTGGGTTTGGTAGCGAGCATGGTGCTTCGTTGCGACGATTGCATCAAATACCATTTGGAAAAATGCTTTGAAACAGGTTGCACTACGGAAGAAGTATACGAAATATTTGCAGTAGCTAATATTGTTGGAGGAACTATTGTGATTCCACATACACGTCGCGGTGCTGAGTTTTGGGAAGAGTTGCAGAAAAAATAATTTTCTGTAACTTTTTTTAACATCTGCATTATTCTCGCAGATGAAGATTCAAAAATACATCCTTCCTATTTTTGTCAGCTCCCATTTAATGGGACAAACATCCTGTAAACTTTTTCCAGACATGAGTTTCGGTTTCACCCACTCTACTTTTACAAGCCTTTGCTTTCAATCTTTTCAGCAACGACCTCTGTTTAATCCTGAACAACGTTTACCGGTAAAGATCCCAAGAATCTCTGAAACACAATACGGGTTTGGTATTGGACTATTTATGTGGATACCATTAAATGAAAATATAATATTCAAACCAAAAATCGAAGGAGTATTTTCTAATACATGCCGAAGACAATCTCCTAGTGTTTATGCTACCTCATTTGATGTGAACATTTCCCATGGCTTCGTCATAAACTTAAAACAACCCGATGAAAATGGTATTATATATATGGCTCGTAACATGAGCTGCTACTTAACAAGCAAACAGCCTTATCTATTGATAGGCCCGAAAATGAATTTAAAAAAATACGATAAGGGTTATCTTCGAAAAGAATTTGAAAACGAATTGTCATTCGGCTTCATCATGGGATATGGGATCAATTACATCTTCCAGGGAAAAAGCGTTGCACCTGAGATCTGTTACACCCTTAGCTCAACATCACAAAATAAAATTAATGACACCCGTAAAATGACGCATACAATTACATTAGCTTTAAATTTCTTTTAATGTTTTGGGCGTGTCGGCGCAAAGAACAGGCGCCGTCGGGCTGACCCGCTTCAATCTTTTACTTCACTCCGTTAAGTAAAAGGATTTTCGCTCGCATCCCTCACGCGGGTTCAATTTTTAAAAGTAAGCCTTTACTATATAGATAGCCGTAAGAACCGAAAATCCAAATTTTACCATACAGCCGCGTGAGGGATAGAGGCTTTGTCTGAGCTCTTTTTTTGTCCCGCAGGGCAAATAAAAAAGCGAGTGCCGAAAGCCCGGCCCGCAGGGACACGCCCAAAATACTTATAGTATCAATCTAATTAATCGTAATATTCACATTGGAACTGTTGGCTGACAGATCCGGTGGTGTTGGCTTAGCATCAAACCGGCACTTATTATTATCAGGCATCCGGTCAATTAATTTATTATAAGGATCGAGGCCTGCTGACACTGGTTCTTTATCCACAATAAATTCAAAGGTCTTAACCGCTTTATCCATTTTTATTTTTTTCAATAATAGTTCCTTGTCGGTTTTCTTGCCCTTCACTTCCTGTTCATTAAAAATACCAATATCAATCCAATCGTTAACAGGAACCTCTTTGCTTTTACCTAAACTATCTGCTTTGAATTTTGACGTTCCTACTGTTAATGTTACTTTATATTTTCCATCGGCTTGTTTTACAGACTTCAGATCCTTCACGTAATTTTCGTAAACGGTAATATCCTCAAAGAGGTCTTTAATAACATATTGCAAACTGTCCGGAGTAGATAATCTCATGTTAGCCACAAATTCTTTTGCTGTTGTGTAAGGCGCGCTTTGGAAACCAACCTTTTTAATATAACGTTTTAATGCAGAGTTTACAGAATCTTCACCAATATAATCTCTTAAAGCATACATGATTAAACAACCTTTATTATAATGAATGTACTGCTGGTTTTCTGCTAACATAATAGGCAACTCTTTTTTCTTTTCAGTAGCTCTACCCAATAAATATTTATTTAAAGCGTCTGCTAAGAATTTATGCATGGCTTCCTTACCATATTCTTTTTCCATCACCATCAGCGCACTATACTCCGCCAGTGATTCACTCATTAAAGTAGAACCCTGTACATCAGCCCCAATTACTTGGTGAGCCCACCACTGGTGACCAACCTCATGCGCTGTTACATAAAAAGGGTAATCAATGCTCAAAGGATCATTCTCATCCACATCTGCAATAAAACCTATACTTTCAGAATAAGGAATTGTATTTGGGAAAGACTGTGCAAATGAAGCATAGCGAGGGAATTCTAAAATACGCACTTGTCTGTGCTGGTATGGACTAAATGCTTTCTCATAATACGCCAGTGACTTTTTAATGGAATTGATCATGCGGTCTAAATTGTATTCATGACCTTCATGATAATAGATCTCAATATTAATCGCTTTGTATTTATCTTTCTTAACCTTATAACGTGCCGATAAAAATGAATAGAAATTCAGGATCGGGCAATCCATTTTATAATGGAAATAACGTCGATTATCTTTTGTGTATTCTTTTATCAAATAACCCGGTGCCACCGCAATCTGATCATCCACCGTACTCACAATACATTCAAAATTGATCCAGTCAGCATCTTTACTGATATATGTATTAGCGAAAGCAGCAGTATCATTAATGTTATTCATGCGTGCCTTTGGCTTTAAATTGAATTTAGCACGCGCTTCATTTTGATCAAGTTCTGCGTCATCATTATACCCAATCGAAGGCAGTAAACTATTGTTAATGAAGGTGCCATTATAAACCACATCCGATTTTTCATTGTTACTAAACCAACTCTTTCGGAAATAGTCAATTGCGAAATCCAACCGGATAGAATCACCTGGTTGCAGCGGCGCGTTCAATTTAAATACCTTTACATCCATCTCAGTATCATCGATGATTTCAATATGGGGCAATGAAAATTGAAGTGATTTTAGTTGTATTTCTCCACTGTAATTAATCATGATCGTATCAATGGCCACCTTATGTTTATTCTTTAAAAAGTAATAGCCTTTGAATTTAGCACCTAATTCATCAGGAAATAAATCCACTTCTACATAACTGGATACCACACGTGGTTGATGGGTGTATTGAAAATGCTTGTAGGTTTGTTCGAATTTTGCTTCTAATTTTTCTTCCTCCGTTTTCGAAATAATTTTATTTGCCACTTTAACATTGTAGTAGATCACAGATCCAATTCCAATAAAGACAATTCCTGAAACAATTGCTGCTAATCTGAACTGCTTATGAGAATCATATTTTGAAAAACGGAACCGTGCTTTCAATCCTTTCTCTTTACCTCTTAAATAAAAACGAATAGCAAACACGAATAACAAAACAATCACGGCTAACCAATACAATTTAAATAAATAGAAAATTGGTGTTGAATCACCATACCCATTCATATCACTATAGGGCAACATAGGTCCGCTTGAATTAAAACTATATAAAGGGTTTTTTAATTGAAGCTGACTGAATATGATCTTAGATAAAAACGCGACAATAAAAGAAATAACGAAACCTACATATTTATTACTGACCATAAACTGAATCACAAAACATATAGCAGAGATCAATGCGAGGTTAATAAATGTGCGTCCGTAAAGACTAACGAAATACTGATTAAATTCAAAATGATAATAGCCTTTGAGAGATTGAATAACAACTCCGGTGATCAATGCTCCTAATAATCCTAATGCAACGGATGCCAGCAAACCTAAATATTTTCCTAACACAAGTGTGGAAGATTTAATTGGTGAGGCGCCCACAAGCTCATCTACCTTAAATTGTTTCTCATTAAATACTAGGTTGCCAGAATAAAAAATTATTAGAATTGATAACATGAATTGGAACATAGAACCTGTTTGACTCACGATGTTATAAGTAACAGGATAAACCTCAGTTCCAAAAATCAATGAATTGAAACTACTGATCACATAGGCCAATACACCGCCAAGTACCAGCATGATGATAAAGAAATAACTTTTAACGATGCGCTTGTATTCAAACCTCGAAATAAATAAGAGCTGGTTCCAGAATGCTTTGCCACTTGCGCTGATAGTTACTTTTGGCAACTCGCCTACATGCTGTATAGCGGGCGTTTGAGGCGAAAGACTTTGTTCTCTTATTTTTCTGAATAAAAATACTTTGGAAGGATTTAAGAACTGAGAGAAACTAAATCTGACATAACTGAACCACATGATCAGCAGAGCCAATCCAAGCCATGCTGCACGATTGTATAACAGGTAATCGGTTAAGGACAATAAGCGTTCATTTTGTTCAGACGGAGTCCAGTACTGAGTGACTTTTCCCAATGCTTTATTTCCATAAGGATCAAGCATCGCTGCTAGAGACTGGTATTCAATGTCGGATAAAACAGCATTTGCTGCGAGGTCAAACAAAAAGAAAATAACCGTAAATAAATAAGCGATGGTTGTGTTTCGCAAAAAGGTTGTTAAGGAAAAATAAATCGTTCCAAACAACAAGGTATTAGGAACTACAAAATATAAA
The DNA here is from genome assembly GCA_014378485.1 of Bacteroidia bacterium. GTDB lineage: Bacteria > Bacteroidota > Bacteroidia > B-17B0 > Aurantibacillaceae > UBA4416. The sequence goes on along the minus strand of JACMNO010000027.1, from coordinate 33,877 downwards.
AAAGGTTGTAAGTAATTATATAAATGAATTGGCCCTATCGTTGGTTGTCCGCTTCCAATAATACTGCCTAACAACAAGCCAAATAATTGACCGCTAAAAACAAACAGGGCTATTACCAATACGCCAAAAAATCGCCCAAAGAAATAGGCCGATTTTGTAATGGGTTTTGTGAAGAATAAAGAATGAGAATTGTATTCAAAATCACGCTGAATAGCTGTGGCCATAATAGCAATGATAATCATGTTATGGATTAGCGCCAGGATATTTTGGTTGAAAGCAAGATACAAACTTGCATTAGCTACTGCGCTATTTAATAAAGTATTACTGTCACTGGAACCTAAAGGAATAACTCCCGAAGCTGCTAGTGAAAGAAACAGATAGAATGCAAAATAAATACTGAAAAATACATACGTGGATGGTTTCTTTAGTGCATATTTTAATTCGAATCGAAAAATTTCTGAAAACATATGTTTGTTTTATTTGATTAGTATTGGGTAGGGACAGGAAATGCATTAAAAACACATAGGCACATAGTTTAAAAAATTAAATCTATGTTTCTATGTGTTACTTCTTATAGAATATTTGAAAAATAAACATCTTCCAAATCTGGTTCCACAACCGAGAAGGCAGCATCAGGCAGGGTGTCACTTTTTACATGAATCAATACTTTGCCATCAATCACTTTCGCCGAAATAATTTTATATTTTTCCTTATAAGCATTTAAGTCGTTTTTATCGATCATTAATTTCCAGATGGTATTGCGCATCTGTTCAATTGTTTCGCTTGGTTTACCATCCAGTAAAACCTGTCCCCTGTTCATGATCACCATGCGCGGACATAAATTCTTAATGTCCTCAACAATATGTGTGGAAAGGATAACTATGATGTTTTCTCCAAGGTCACTTAAAATATTATGAAAGCGATTTCTTTCGGCAGGATCTAATCCGGCTGTTGGTTCATCTACAATGATTAGTTTTGGATTTCCTAATAAGGCTTGTGCAATACCAAAACGCTGACGCATACCACCGGAATATTCGCTCAGGTTGCGTTTACGGGCGTCATATAAATTGGTCTGGTGGAGTAAAGCGTCGCATATAGCTTTACGTTCTGATTTATTATTAATGCCTTTTAATACAGCGAAATGATCTAGCATATCTTCCGCGTTTACTTTTGGATAAAATCCAAAATCCTGCGGAAGATAACCCAGTACTTTTCTTAAGTCTTCTTTTTGCTTCACTACATCAATATCACCCAGCATAATACTTCCTGTATCAGGATCCTGCAAAGTTGCAATTGTTCTCATTAAGGTTGATTTACCGGCACCGTTCGGACCCAGTAAGCCAAACATGCCCGGGGCTATTGTCAGGTTAACATCTGTAAGAGCTTTTAAGCCGTTTTCATACGTTTTAGAAACATTGGAAATAGTTAATTGCATAAAAAATAGTTTTACTCAAATGTAAAACCATTTTTAACTAATAAAAGCTGTTTGATAAATTTTTATTACCACTAACACGAAATCTTAACCAATTCGTCGTAAGTTAAGTTCTTTCGGAGTCTTGATGATCATAGGATACAACTCAACTTTTACTGAACTGCTATCCAAACCAAATGCTTTGGCTTCACTTAAACTGAAGCGTTTTAATAGAAAGTAAGTATTTAAAATAATCTTCTCATATAATGGTAATTCATTATCATAGGAGAGGAATTTCTCTAAAACTACAAATTTAAAATCACCAATAATATTATTCTTGCTAAGAGATTCATAGCGGCTTGTAATATCTACTTCGCCATTTGCCACCAAATCTTCAACCACTTTTCTAAACATTAAATTCACTTTTGGAGCAACTCTAAAGCCTAATCTGAAATCAACCCGGATAATATCATTAGCTCCAATGTGCGTTACTTTATAATCCATACGATAAGGTTCATCAACTACATCCACATGCACAAACCAATACACATCCGCTCTTTTAGGGCGTTTCTGTAAAATTGAATAGATAACCTTTGATTCAATTTCCTCCGGGTTATTGGCCCCTGTCATGTAAACCAAATGGGTGGCATATTTTGGAATAGATTCATCATTACTTAAATCAATTAACGTTTGTTGATGATCGGCAAGGTTAACCACATCTACGTAGCTTTGACGAATTTTCTTAGCTAAATACCAAATAGTCATAACAGACATCAGTCCCGTTGCAATAAGCAATGTTATCCAGCCACCGTGCATAAATTTACTAAGATTAGCCGCTAAGAATGAAAATTCAATGATTAGGTATATGGTAATTGTAATGTAAATAAAAAACTTATTATACCGTTTCATATGCATGTAAAAATTCAATAAAGTAGTAGTCATCAACATACACAAAACAATGGCTAATCCATAAGCAGCCTCCATATTAGCCGATTCCCTGAAATATAAAACAACTCCTATGCAACCAATTAATAATAACCAGTTTAGTGATGGAATATATAATTGTCCTTTTAATTCAGAAGGATATTTTACACGTACTTTAGGCCATAAATTTAAACGCATGGCTTCATTAATTAAACTAAAAGAACCGCTAATTAAAGCCTGTGAAGCAATCACGGCTGCGATAGTTGCAATAACAATTCCATAAGGTAAAAATGCCTCCGGCATCATGGCATAAAATGGATTACTGGATTTAAATGAATCAAGCGTTTGTCCCTCATGTGCAATCAAAAAAGCGCCTTGTCCAAAATAATTAAGCACCAACATTGACTTCACAAAGACCCATGATATGCGAATGTTTTGTTTACCACAATGACCCAAATCAGAATACAACGCTTCTGCTCCTGTAGTACATAAAAAAACAGCCCCTAAAATTAAAAAACCGGATGGATGAATTTGCAATAAACGATAACCATAATAAGGATTGATGGCCGATAAAATATCCCAATCATTTGTTAACTGATAAACACCTAATGCACCAAGCATCAAGAACCAAATCATCATCATGGGGCCAAAAAATTTTCCTATAAAACTCGTCCCAAATTGCTGGATAAAAAATAAAGCACATAATATTCCTATAACAATGGGAACTGTATTTAATTCTTCGTTAAATACTTTTAATCCTTCAACGGCTGCCGATACCGAAATAGGAGGTGTAATAATGCCATCTGCCAATAAGGCACTGCCGCCAATGATTGCGGGGACTAAAAGCCATTTAAATTTAGTACGTCTTACTAGAGTAAATAAAGAAAAAATTCCACCCTCGCCTTTATTATCTGCTCTAAGTGTTAAAATAACATATTTGATTGTTGTTTGTAAAGTTAAGGTCCAAAATATACAGGAAATTCCACCTCTTACGATGTCGGCATTAATTGCCTCTTTCCCCATAATAGCGCTCATTACATAAAGCGGAGAAGTACCAATATCACCATAAATTATACCGAGAGTAACTAATAAGCCGGCTGCAGTAATTTTATTGAGGTGACCGTGTTGTTGATTGCTCATTTAGATAAGTAATTTAGAATAGTAAAATTACTACTAATCCAAACGCTAAAGTCACTTTTAGACGAATAAATATAAAATAAAGGTTTGCAAAAATTTGATTTTTCCATTCAAAAACTGTTTACTTGCAGAAAGGCAATATAATCTGGAATTTTTAAATATTTTCATTATCTTTAGTTACTGTTTTTTATACTCCAAACTATATGGTTTTCTATCGTTATGTTCTTATGTTTTTATTACCAGCAGCACTAGTTTTTGGGCAAACAAAAACATCAAGGAACTATTTTAGTCATGCTAAAAAAGCGACGGTGAATTTCGAAAACATTACACAGGACTTCAGCCCTACTCTTTTGGTTACTGAAATGCCAAAACCCGGTTCCAAAAAAATAGTATACTATAATTATCCGGCTAACAAACAAAATCAAAAATTAAGTAATTCGCAAACTATACTTTCAAACCTAAACCTTGGAACTAACTTTTTTGCCAACCCATACAGCGCCAGCACGCCAACCGATAATGATATTGCCATTTCAGATTCCGGTATGATTGTATCCGTTATAAATACAAATATTTTAATCTACAACACAAAGACATCTGTGGCTTCTCCGGTAAAATCATTAGCAGCTTTTACAACTCCAGTAAATAACAAGCACCAGGAGTTTGACCCAAAGGTAATGTACGATCCAAAGGCTGACAGATTTGTGCTGATGTGCCCCGTAGGTTTTGTTGATACCACCAGTAAAATCATTGTTGGGTTTTCTCAAACCAATGATCCGAATGGTAATTGGAATTTATATACCCTGCCCGGAAATCCTTTAAACAACAATCTTTGGTCGGATTACCCTATGATTTCCATGACTGAAAAAGAATTGTTTTTAAGCATTAACTTGTTGTATAATGACAGTTCTTGGCAAACAGGATTTGTGGAAACAGTGATTTGGCAAATGAAAAAAGACAGCGGTTATGCCGGACTGCCTTTAGGTTCTTACTTACATAGTAATATTAAATTTAACGGAAAAGCAATTCGTAATTTATGCCCGGCAAAAGGTGGCAGTAAGTTATATACACCCAATATGTTTTTTGTATCTAACCGAAATTTAGCTTCACAAAATGATACGGTGTTTGTGGTGGAAGTAACAGATACCATTGGTGCGCCAACCATTACAGTTAATACCAAAGCCATTGTTATTAATCAGTCTTATTATTTTCCGCCAAGCGGCAGGCAAACGGTAGCTACCCAAAGTCTTGCCACCAATGATGCGCGAAACCTCGGGGCCTTTTATGAAAACAATAAGATTCAATACGTTCATAATACTAATAACCCAATTAATAATCATGTCACCATATACTATGGAGTGATTGATAATCCTCAAAACACCGTTCCAACTGCAACAGGCTATATTATTAATAATGATTCGGTTGATTTTGCTTACCCAAATATTTCCTATGCCGGTTTAAATAACACAGATAATACCGCCATTATTTCTTTCGACCATTCTTCCAATAAACTCTTTGCCGGTATTTCAGCTATTAAAGCGGATGCCGCGGGTAATTTCTCTAATGTTCTCCGGATTAAAAATGGCATAAACTTCGTAAATGTATTGAGTGGTAATTTAGAACGCTGGGGTGATTACTCAGGTTCGCAACGCCGATATAACAAACCGGGCGAAGTATGGATGAGCGGTTATTATGGGTACAACGTAAGTGCCTTTAATAAAAATAAACACGGGGCCTGGGTTGCACAACTGGCTGTTGATCCCGGAATGGTAACAGGCATTACAACTGCATCAGAAGAAAACGCCTCAAACGGAGCACTAATTTTTCCAAATCCTGCGCAGGAATTATTTGCGGTTGACATTCATTTGGAACACCCCGAATATCTGAGTTTTGAATTATATGATGTGAACGGAAAGTTAGTTGAACTGCTTTTAAGGGACTGGGTAAAAACAAAAGACAATACTTTTAATTTTAGTATTCGAGATATAGCAAAAGGAATTTATTTTTTGAAAATTACAGGAAATCATAATACTATTATCACCAAAAAAATTGTAAAACAATAATATTTTTAATGAGCAAACAGCGTTACTTTTTATTTCTAATTCTTTGTGTTGGGTTTTTCACCAACGCCAAAGCAACGCATAACCGTGCTGGAGAAATTACCTACAAATGGCTTTTTGGTTATACTTACCAGGTAAAAGTATCAATATATACAGAAATTGGTGGGACAAATTTTTCAGACAGATGCGAAGACACCGTTTATTTTGGAGACGGAACAGGAGCTATAGTTTTAAGAAGCAATGGCCCGTGTAATGGTTCTTGTAGTCCGAATGGATGTGAGGGGCAACCTATTAATTCAACAACTAAGCTAAATGAATACGTTACAACTCATACGTATCCCGGGCCAGGAAATTATCTTATTAGCACAATGGATCCCAATAGGACTAACGGTATTATTAATATACCTAATTCAGTTAATCAAATATTTTATATTGAGTCTTTATTAGTTATTCCAACTTTTGGATCAGCCAAAAACACCTCTGTAGTGTTTGGTTTTCCTCCTCTCGATTTTGGTTGTATCAATCAGTGTTTTTATCATAACTCTTCGCCATTCGACCTGGATGGGGATAGTATTTCATTTGAATTGACAGGTTGTAGAGGTAATTCAGGGGTTTGTCCCGGATATACTTTTCCTTCATCCGGAACAGGAGGTGTTTTTGTAATCGATTCCATTACCGGAATTTTAACCTGGTGTAATCCCCAAATGCAAGGAGATTATAATGTAGCAACGCTAATTAAAGAATGGAGAAAAGATGATAATGGCAATTATTCCCTTATTGGATACATATTGAGAGATGCGCAATTTGCGATATCGTATTGTTCTGGCATCTATGAACTTAATCAATTTAATGATTTTGTAACTGTATTGCCAAATCCTGTTACAGAAACCATAACGCTTAATTTTCATTCGAATAATCATGAAGCGTTTAGGATAGAATTAATGGACATAACCGGCCGAAATATTAAAACATTAACAAGTGAGGAATATATAACAAAAGAAAATACGATTCATTTAAATTTAGAAAACATAAATCCTGGAATTTACTTACTTAAAATTTCAGGTAACCAACATACTACTATCACAAAAAAAATTATTAAACAATAAACATATTGAATATGCTTAAGTTGAGATATTATTTATTTATTCTTTTTTGCGGGACGATGTTCTTCCACGCCAAAGCAACCCATAACCGCGCCGGCGAAATTACCTACAAATGGTTGTATGGTTACACTTATCAGATAAAGGTTACTACATATACAAATCTTACGAATAGTGCAGGCAGTGCTCCGGCTGATAGATGTGTGGATACGGTTTATTTTGGTGATGGAGCGAGAGCATTTGTTTTAAGAAGCAATGGGCCCTGCAACGGCTCCTGTAGTCCGAATGGCTGCGAAGGCCAACCCTTGCCGGGAAATACCATTAAATTGAATGAATACGTTACTACGCATACCTACCCCGGACCCGGAAATTACAAGCTCAGCATGGAAGACCCAAACCGGAATGCCGGGGTGATTAATATTCCAAATTCGGTACAGCAGGTTTTTTACATTGAATCATTTATAATCGTTCCAACATTTGGTAGTGGTAAAAACACATCTCCAACACTTACCTTTCCACCGATTGATGATGCCTGTGTAGGTAAATGTTTTAGTCATAACCCGGGTGCTTATGATGTGGATGGAGACAGTCTTTCTTATGAACTGACCACCAGCAGGGGCCGTTTGGGTGTTACCTGCCCTGGCTATTCTTACCCAGCGACTGGCGGTGGTGGAACTTATAATGTAAATGCTATTACAGGGACATTAACCTGGTGTACTCCACAAATGCAGGGAGAATATAACCTCGCCATGATTATTAAGGAATGGCGTAAAAATGATGATGGAGATTATTACTTAGTTGGCTATATTTTAAGAGATTTGCAAGTAACGGTTGGCACCTGCAATAACATGCAGCCAATAATTAAACCAATTACAGATACCTGCGTGCTTGCAGGCAGTATCATTACTAAAACTATTACAGCTACAGATCCTGATACTGATGTATTAACTCTTGAAGTTAATGGAGGTCCGTTCCATGTTACTCCACCTATCGCCACTTTCTCATCACCAGTTGGATCAGCTCCCGTTACCGGACTTTTTACCTGGCAAACCAACTGTGCCCATATCCGTAAATCTCCTTACCAGGTTACGGTTAAAGTAAAAGATAACAAACAAAACGCAAGTCTGGTAGATTTTAAAACATTTAACATTACTGTGGTTGCGCCGCCACCTCAAACTTTAACAGCTGTTCCATTAGGAACCAGTATTAAGCTAACATGGCACAAACCAAGTTGTCACTTAACTGCCGGAAACAAGATTGAAAAATACTGTATTTACAGAAAAACAAATTGTGATGCCTGGGTGCGCTCGTATTGCGAAGTGGGCGTTCCTGCCTACACTGGCTTTATAAGAATTGGTTGTACCGATAATTTAAGTGATACTACTTTTATAGATTCGAATAACGGAAATGGATTAACGCATGGTGCAAAATATAATTATGTGGTTATTGCGGTATATTCAGATGGCAGCGAGAGTTACGCATCAAACCAAACAGACTGCATTCAGTTAAAACGAGATGTTCCTATTTTAGTTAACGTAGATGTTCAAACAACAAATGCCGCAATTGGGTCGGTTTTTGTTCGATGGGTGAAACCATTACGAGGAACCAATGCTTTAGATACTGCCTCAATTCCCGGACCTTATGAATTCAGGTTAGTACATCATGATGGATTTACAGGAACATTTACAACAATATATTCTGTGACCAAGCCAAACTATAGTTCTTTAAATCAACTCTCTGACACAACCTTTACCCATCTCGGAAATATACTCTTGCCATTAAATACACAAACACAAGCGCATACTTATAAAATAGAATTTTATGCCAATGGGCAATTTATTGGGAATGGGCAAAAAGCTTCTTCCGTATTTTTATCCTTAACACCAAGTGATAATAAAATAAAGTTATCATGGGTTCATCAGGTTCCATGGACCAATTACAATTATTGCATCTGGAGAAAAACACCTACGCAGAGCGTATACACAAAAATAGATAGCACATCCTTGCTAACATACACAGATACAGGTTTAGTAAATGGTGCCTTGTATTGTTATAAAATTCAGTCCAAAGGCCAATATTCCGATACTTCTATTTTAAGACCACTATTGAATTTTTCGCAGGAAGTCTGTGATAAACCAAAAGATTCTACACCACCATGTGCCCCAACTTTAGAAATTGTTTCTGACTGCCAGATCCCGTCTTTACTCTTAAAATGGAATAATCCAAATAATAGTTGCAGTGATGATGCGGTAAAATACAATATCTATTTTGCTGAAACAGAAAACGAAGATCTTGTTTTATCAGACTCCATCAAGATCATGAGTGATACGTTACTGGCCTTTGATAATTTAACTTCTATTGCCGGTTGTTACGAGATCACGGCAGTTGATTCTTTTGGTAATGAAAGCTTGCGGAGCGCTAAGATCTGCGTAGATAATTGCCCTGAATATGAATTACCGAATGTGATCACGGTGAACGGTGACGGAGTCAATGATTTCTTTAAGCCAATCAAAAATAGATTCATAAAAGATATTGATTTGAAAGTTTATAACCGTTGGGGTAATCTGGTCTTTGAAACCACCGACCCTCTTATTATGTGGGATGGAAAAGCGATGCAATCAAAACTCTTGACAACAGAAGGTACTTATTTTTATGTTTGTCAGGTGAATGAGATTCGGGTCAAAGGAATCGTGCCAAGGGATCTGAAAGGCTTCCTCCAGATCTTTCATAAATAGTTTTTAAGACGCGTGTTTAAACGAACCAATTTTATATTTTCCATTTTAGTTGCTTACATCGTATTGCAATTTTTATGGTGGGAAATCCTGCTTGTTAAACAATCTGGTGCAATTATTTCTTTAAAGCAAAACATTGCCGCACTTTCCTCTAGCGATGACACAATTATACTAAGAGAAATTGCCCTGTTGCAGGAAAAAAAAATTACACAGGTATATATGATCGTTGGTGAGGGAACAGTGTTCTTATTAATTCTTTTGTTCGGTGTTTTCCACGTAAGGAAATCCATTAGAAAAGAAAAGGAACTGGCAACCCAAAAAAGCAATTTTATCCTGAGCGTGTCGCACGAATTAAAAACTCCAATCGCTGCTACGAAACTGCAATTGCAAACCTTACTAAAACACGAACTGGAAAGGGACAAACAAAAAGAATTATTACACATGGCACTGAATGAAACCAGTCGCCTGCATAAGCTGGTGGACAATGTGCTTATGGCGAACCAGATTGAAAATAAAAATTTAAGTGTTCAGAAAGAAAATATAAATCTTAGTGCATTGGTAGAAGATACCGTGAAGCGTTATTTCGCAGAACAGCTGGAAAATAAAATGATTACGATAAATATTGAAAAGGATATTTATTATTCAGGAGATAAAGAACTACTGCCATCGATCTTCATCAACTTAATTGAGAATGCTATAAAATATTCTTTCGACAAAGTTCACATTGAGGTGATGCTAAAAATGTTGCACAATAAACCTTTACTGGAAATAAAAGATCAGGGATGCGGAATTCCCGATGAAGAAAAGGAAACCATCTTTCATAAATTTTACCGAAGCGGCAATGAGCATACCCGCAAGACAAAAGGCACCGGCATTGGTTTATACATTGTTAAAAGTATTTGTGACCTGCATAATGTTCATATTAAGGCGCTGAATCATTCTCCCAATGGCAGTATTTTTCAGTTGCAGTTTTGATTTTTTAGTTGCGTGAAGGATTGCAGTGAAAATCCTTTTTGTCTGCCTCTTGCAAAAAGATTGTAACGGAAAGCCTGGTTCGCATTTTCGCGGACACGCCCAAATCTTTATTATTAATTTAATTATGTAATTTTAGCTGCTCAGATACTAGCTTATGTTTTATAGATTTCTCTTTTTAGCACTATTAGTTTTATTCTCCTGCACACATAATCCGGAAACCAAAGAACACGCATCTAATTCAACCACGGTTCCATTATCTTATGCCAAACGTTTCGCCATAAAAAAATACACTGACTATACCGTGTTGGAACTATTGGGAAACAAAAACGATTCGGTGGTGACAGCCAGCTTTGTGCTTTACCAAAATAAAAAACCTGCTTACAACAGCAATACTTATTATATTAAAACTCCGGTGAGTCGCGTGGCCTGCATGAGTTCCATTTACACCACCATGCTGATGGAACTTCATTGCGAGCAGGCGATCGTGGCCATTGACAATGTGGATTATTATACCAATCCCTACATTCAACAACAGGTGAAAGAAAATAAAGTAATGGAATTATCCAAAGGGCCTCACATTGAAATTGAAAAAACCATTGCCCTGAAACCTGATCTCTTCCTAACTTTCGGTATGGGCAACCCGCAAACCGATATTGATCAAAAACTCCTGCAATCTAGTTTACCAATCGCTATCAGCATTGATCATTTAGAAGAAACACCTTTGGCAAGAGCGGAATGGATCAAATTCTTTGCCTGTTTTTTTAATAAAGAAGCCTTAGCAGACTCCTTATTCTCAGTCACTGAAAAACGTTATGGCGAACTGAAAACAATTGCTCAAAAGAATACACACAAACCAACCGTGCTCACGGAAATAAAATACGGAGATGCCTGGTACGTGCCTTCCGGCAAAAGCTACATTGCTAATTTGATAAACGATGCCGGTGGCAGTTATTTTTGGAAAGATGATCAGAAGGTTGGCAGCACACCACTTTCCTTTGAAATGGTATATGCCAAAGCCAAAGACTGTGATTTTTGGCTCAACCAATATAACGTTAACACAAAAAAAGAACTGGCCAGTTATGATGAACGTTATTCGTTGTTCAAAGCATTTAAGGAAGGAAATCTTTACAATAACAACAAAACACAAAATGCCAAAGGTTACAGCAATTACTGGGAAACAGGAATCACTCATCCCGATGAGGTTTTAGCGGACCTGATCAAAATTTTTTCACCGCAGTTGATGCCGGAGCATGAGTTTGTGTATTATAAAAAAATAGAATAAGACAATGAATTGTCAGTTCGAGTGTTTTTTTGCCTGTCTCTTGCGAAAAAATGTATCGAGAACTTTTACTTACTGTTAATCTTCTTGATTACTTTTCTCCTTAACAATTTTATTTGATACTTTTGCAAAAGTATCCAATAGTGTTTCTGTTGTTCTTTTTCCTTGATGAAAAAGAACCGAAAAATCAAGAACGAACGCCAACTCCAATCTTTTTCGGGGCGCACAGCGCAAAAGACTCCCAAAAAAATTGTAGTGCACACCGTTCGTTCACATCCCCGCGCCACTTCGAATGATCTTCAACCTGGTTTTCATCCAGCTCATGTTTCTAATTCAAAACATCCAATCGGAGTTTTTAACGCGTCTATATCTTACATAGGGCTCACTCAATAAGTCAATTTTACTTTTTATTTTCTTTTTGCTTGGCAAAAAAGAAACAAAAACCCAAGGCGAAAGATCAACTCCCATTTTTTATCGCACAAAATGTCTCCGCAGTGCCTCCTAAAAAATCGTAGTTCGCTCTCTTTCGCCAAAAGCCACCGCACCATTACCAACATATGATAAATTTGCTACAATATGATGCAAACCTTTTCAAATATTTTCTGCAAAAGCCTTGCATAAAAAAGAAAGTAAACTCTTTAAAAGAGTTGAATCTATTACTATTTCAGCGTTTTGAGTGAACCCTACATAGCAAGAAAAAACATCGACTGTATTTAATCCGCCTTTTAAATTTAACGAATAAAATAGAAGCACTTTCGGCAAGGATCTGCGCGATGATTTTAGGCTGTTTGAGGATGGGTTTTCCAGCCGGACGAGGTCCTAAAATCGGGCGGGAAAGTGCTTCGTAATTTTCGAGATAAATTTAAGAAGCGGTGATTTTTCTTTGTTACTTTCTTTGCATGCCAGGCAAAGAAAGTAAGTTCTAAAACTTTATTTAAAGTAAAAAAAGAACCTTAAATTTGAAAAATTGACTAAACAACGCTTCATATTAACGATAGGTTATTTAACACTGCTCATAGCAGCATTAATCACCTGCGACCTATGCTTTGGAAGCGTGAACTTATTTTCTTTGGATCATTCGGATCCTTTATTTCAAACGATCCTTTACGACATCCGTCTGCCTAAAACATTAACTTCTGTCATCGCCGGTTCAGGTTTAGCATTGTGTGGTGTGCTTATGCAAAGTTTGTTTCGCAATCCTTTAGCAGGGCCTTATGTATTGGGTGTGAGCAGCGGGGCGAGTTTATTTGTGGCTATTGCTACTATGCTGATTAGCTCTGTGAATATCTCCGGATTTTATTTCATGGGAAAAAGCATTGTGACTTTATTTTCCATTGGCGGTGCTTTTTTTGTGACGCTCATTATTTTAATGGTGTCGAAGAAAAACAAAAACAACGTGACGCTTTTATTAGTTGGGTTAATGCTGGGGCAAATACTAGGCGCTTTACAGGGACTTATTGAATTTGTGAGCAGTGCCGATAATTTAAAAACATTTATTTTGTGGGGCATGGGCAGTGTTGGCAGCACTACGATGGAAGATGTGTGGTTCATGCTTCCGGTATATTTGGCAGCAGTGATTGCCGCCTTTTTTTTGGTGAGATCGCTGAATGCCATTTTACTGAATGAACAATATGCGCAGAACCTGGGGGTGAATGTGAACCGTTTACGTGTAACCATCATTATCATCACGGCCTTGCTGGTTGGCGTGATCACGGCATTTTGCGGCCCTATTGCATTTGTGGGAATTTCTGTTCCTATTGCTTCTCGTTTATTTTTTAAGACCTCACATCATTTACACCAGTTAGTTTTTTGTTTGTTGCTGGGTGCCTGCGTGGTACTAACCGCCGATGTCATATGCCAGCTAGTGAGCAACCAGCTGATGTTGCCAATCAATACCGTTACCACCATCATTGGTTCCCCGGTTGTGATTTGGTTATTATTTAAATCAAAACTGAGTGTAGGATGATAAACGTGAAGCAACTGGAAATAGGTTACAATAAGGGGAAACATCCTGTGAGCGTGTTCAGTAACATGAACATGAGCCTGAATGCGGGTGACCTGGTTGGCTTAATGGGCGATAACGGAATTGGCAAATCCACCTTCATTAAAACCCTCATGGGAAATTTAACACCTCTTTCGGGCGAGATCACTTTAAATAACAAAAGCATCACGCAGTATTCTGCACAGGAACTGGCGCAGCAACTCTCGGTGGTGATAACCGAAAAAGTTGGCGGATTTAATTTGAGCGTGTGGGATGTAGTGGCCACGGGCCGAACACCCTACATAAACATCTTCGGAAAATTAAGCGACACCGATGAACAGACTGTGATAACAGCTTTGGAGCAACTGAACCTCCTTCCTTTAAAAGACAAACTGATCGATGAGCTCAGCGACGGCCAGCGACAAAAAGTAATGATTGCTAAATCTCTTGCGCAGCAAACACCTGTTATTGTGCTAGATGAACCAACAGCCTTTTTAGATCACCGTTCCCGCCATCATTTATTTTCTGTTCTCAAACAACTCTGCACCGAACAGGGCAAGCTCATCATCGTTTCTTCTCACGACCTGGAACTGATGAAGACCTATATTAACCGCTCCGTTACCATGGCGGAGGGGAATAGATTGGAGGTTTTGTAGAACACGTTAAAGCTTGCGTGAGGGATAGAACGAAAATCCTTTTTGTGTTCCTTTACAAAAAGATTGCAGTGATAGCCCGAGGGCACTGTCTCCTTTGTGCCGGCACGCCCAAATGTCTTGCTTCTCCCTTCGACTCCGCTCAGGGTGACGGCTCACAAATAATAAACCGAAACTAATAAAAAAGAAACGCCCCAATTTCTTGAGGCGTCAAATCAGTAATACTATCGCTGATGGGGTACAATAAAAACTATTTCTTCACACGTTCTACATAAGTAGCGGTGCGAGTATCCACTTTCACTAAATCTCCTTCGTTGCAAAATAAAGGAACACTTACTGTTGCGCCACAATCCAATGTTGCAGGCTTTAAGGTGTTGGTTGCTGTATCACCCTTGATACCGGGCTCTGCATAAGAGATTTCACATACCACAAAAGTTGGTGCTTCTGCTATAATAACATTATCGCCTTCAAAAGAAATTTTCACTTCCATACCTTCTTTTAAGAATTGTGCTGAAGCTCCAAACAACATCATTGGTACATGCACCTGCTCAAACGTTTCGTTATCCATTACGACGGCAAAATCTCCTTCTACATAAATGAACTGCATTTGTTTAAAATCCACACGAACGATCTCCACTGATTCACCTGAACGAAAACGGTTCTCAATTTGTTTGCCGTTAATTAAGTTTCGCATCTTAGCCTGATAAAAGGCTCGTAAATTTCCGGGAGTACGGTGCTGCCAATCCGTTACCTGCATTAATTCATTATTGAATTTTATAATTGAGCCTACGTTAATATCGCCTGTATCTGCCATTTGCTTATGTTTTTAATTTTTATTTATACGGTAAAATTTTCTGATTCCAGTTCATGTACCACACCCATAGAACTGAATTTTTTAATGCGGGCATCAATACGCTCGTCCGGTGTTTGTGCTTTTAAGGTTGCTAAATGTTTAAGGATCTCTGTTTTAACAGTAGCGAACATAGTCTGGTGATCATTATGCACGCCTCCCAATGGTTCTTTGATGATACCATCGATTAATCCGTTTTTGCTCATATCATCTGCCGTTAATTTCAACGCTTCAGCTGCGGTTTCTTTGAAACTCCAGCTACGCCATAAAATGGAAGAGCAGGATTCCGGGGAAATCACAGAGTACCAAGTGTTTTCTAGCATTAATACTTTATCACCGATACCAATGCCTAACGCACCACCGCTGGCTCCTTCGCCAATGATGATACAGATTACAGGAACTTTTAACTGAGCCATCTCTAATAAATTACGTGCAATGGCTTCACCTTGTCCGCGCTCTTCTGCTTCCAATCCCGGATAAGCACCGGGTGTATCAATGAAAGTAACAATAGGTTTGTTGAATTTTTCGGCCATTTTCATTAAGCGCAATGCTTTTCGGTAGCCTTCAGGGTTGGCCATACCAAAACGTCTGATCTGGCGCATCTTGGTGTTGATTCCTTTTTGCTGACCAATAAACATCACAGTTTGTCCATCAATATCTCCAAAGCCACCCACCATGGCTTTATCATCACCTACTGTTCTGTCGCCATGCAGCTCAATAAAAGAACTGCTGGAAACGTGATCAATGTATGCTAAAGTATAAGGCCTCTCGGGATGCCGACTCACCTGTACACGTTGCCATGCTGTTAAATTTGAAAAGATCTCTACACGCTTGGCATGGATTTTTGTTTCCATTTCGGCGATACCTTTACTCATATCAACTTTACTTTTTTCAGCAATCCCTTTCAGCTTCTCTAATTCTTCTTCCAAATCCTGGATCGGCTTTTCAAAATCAAGATAAATCATTGTATAGTGGTAATTAGTTAGAGGGCAAAGATACTAAAAAAATAAAAAATCAACGTTTGTAAGTTGTTGATAGTCAATGGTGATTTATGGGTAAAACACATAGTCACATAGTTTTGCGAAGAAAAGGTGATCTGGTGAATCTGCTTCGGAGCCACATAGTATTTTGATTTTTGTAGGTGCCGACAACGGCCGGTATGACCTTAAAAACTATGTGGCTATGTGTTTCAAATATTTATAATAGTTTTGTGTGATGATTTGTTTCCCCAACGCTAAAATAAATTTAGGATTACATGTGACCGAAAAACGGGAAGACGGTTTTCATAATATTGAGACCATTTTTTATCCTGTTGGCTGGAATGAGGCTTTGGAGGTAATTGAAAGACCTATGACTTTAAAGCGGGATAGTTCTGCAGAGAATCGTTCTCTGAACTTTAATCTGCACTTAAGCGGCTTGCCGGTATCGGGAAACATCTCAGACAATTTATTATATAAAGCTTACCAGCTTATGCAGCAAAAAAAATCCCTTCCTTCTTTGGAGGTTTACTTGCATAAGGTATTGCCCATGGGAGCGGGCCTTGGCGGCGGAAGTGCGGACGCTGCTTTTTTTATCAATTTACTGAATGAACAATTCGATCTCAAATTCCAAGAAACTGAACGCATGGATATGGCTCGGCAACTGGGAAGTGATTGCGCCTTCTTTATTAAAAACAAACCTATTTACGCTACTCAAAAAGGAGATGTATTCGCAGATCTTGATCTGGATCTGAGTCATTTATTCATTGCCATCATTTACCCAAACATACATAGCAATACGAAAGAAGCCTATAGCCTCGTGAGACCTCAACAGCCTTCACGTTCTTTATTGGACTTCATCAAACAACCCATATCTTCATGGAAACATGAATTGGTAAATGATTTTGAGAAGTCCATTTTTAGTTTATATCCCATCGTTGAAAAAACAAAACAGGATTTGTATAATTGCGGTGCGTTATATGCCTGCATGAGTGGTAGCGGAAGTGCCGTGTTTGGACTTTTTGAGGAAGAACCCATACTTAAACAGTTAGGTTCTTTTCCGCACTGGTGCGGGAAGATGAAGTAGTCGATACTTTTGCAAAAGTATCCAAAAGCTTCTTTATCTTACTTTTTTCCTTGATGAAAAAAGTAACAAAAAAATCAAGAACGAACGCCAACTCCAATCTTTTTAGGGGCGCACAGCGCAAGGACTCCCTAAAAAATTGTAGTTCGCACCGTTCATTCACATCCCCGCACCATTCTAAATAATGTTTTACGCTGTTTCAAATATTCATGACTCTAAATCAAAACATCCAATCGGCGTTTTTTAGCACATCTACATCTCACAAAAGCATCATGAACATCTGACTTGTATACTCCATCTTTTAAATTTAACGAAGAAAATGAAGCACTTTCATAAAGGCCTTTGCACGACGATTTTAGACTGTCTGAGGGCGAGTTTTTCACCCGGCCGAGTTTCTAAAATCGGGCGGGGAAGTGCTTCGAGATTTTCAAGGTAAATTTAAAAGGCGATGATCTTTCTTTGTTACTTTCTTTGCATGGCAGGCAACGAAAGTAAGTTCTAATTTAGCTGCAAAAAGTATCAAAGAATCAGATTAAATTCAAACAAAAAAGTCCCGATCACAAGATCGGAACTTTTCAAATAAATTAAAAGAAAACTAATTCTTCACCACCTTACTGGTTTTTAAAACCTCGCCTTGTTTATTCTTTACAGTAACAGTATAGATCCCATTAGCGTATTTAGAAATATCGAACTCAGCATGAGAATTAATATTATGTTGTAAAACTGTTTTACCGGTAATGTCAATTATTTCTACAGATGCCTGGTCATTTTTATATAAATAAATATTCAGGGCATCCGATGTGGGATTAGGCCCAACAAAAACCAACGGAGCATCTGCTTCTAATTCTCCGGTGCTTAGATTAATGTCTTTGGTGTTAGTACTCACTTTATTCAGGATCCAGTTATTCGGATCTACACCAATACTCGTTACTGTACCCGTCAATGCAAGGGTATAATTTTCAATAGATTGTCCATGATATAACCTCACAATGGTATCCGGTTTTGCTGATCTCGAAATGCGATAATCCACAGATGTCATAAATAAAGGAATAGAAGAAGGCTTTGAAGTTGTTTGTGATGACTTTAAATAAAATATATTGTTGGATTGATTCCATGAAACCGCAAAGGTTGGGTAACCTTCTCCGTAATACCATTGATTAAAAAACTGCGCAAAATTAAGTCCACTAAAGGTTTGCATAAAGTTTTTAAAATCGATTACACTGGCAGTGCTTCCTTTATAAGTATTCTGAAAAGCTCTGATTGCGGGAAAAAATACAGAGTCGTTATTGATGACGTAACGCATCGTATGAATTAAGGCACTTCCTTTATCATACGTTAAGCGCGAACTGAAAATAACATTGGCATTCATCGTATCCGCATTCGTAAAATAACAGCTTCCGCCAATTTGTGACATTACATTATTATGAACGTTCAGCATTTTTGTAGTAGCGCTTGTTCCAGAAATAGCCGGTAAATACTGGTCGCATAAATACTCCGTATAACTTGCCCATCCTTCATTGATGAAAATATCTTTCCATGCTGCACAGGTTACATTATCACCCCACCACTGATGTCCCAATTCATGGGCATCAATTTCAAAATCAAAAAATCCTAGGCTGGTCATGGTCTGGTGTTCCATACCGCCGCCAAACGGAGCCATACAGTGACCGTATTTTTCTTTATAAAAAGGATACATACCATATAGTTTGGATTCCAGTTCAATGGTTGGAACAATTTTATTCAAAGCTGTTTTCTGACCTGCCCACGCCGAATTATTAATCGCATTATCGTAAATGAAATTTTGTATAAGAATAGAATCATTCGGCAGATACATTGGCTTTGCATACAATATATAAGGTTTGTACTTTGCTGTAGCTACAGAGATGAGGTAATAATCAATCGGGTTACTTGATTTCCATTCGTAACGTTTTTTATTTCCGACTGTCACAACATTTTTCAAAAGACCATTTGATCCAACCATGTTGGCAGAATCTGTTGTAGCAAATACCCATGAGGAATCGATCTTATCTCTCAGGTCCTGTTTACAGGGAAACCAATGATAAGCACATAAACTTTCACTTAAACTCCAGCTAACTTGGTTACCCCAGGAACCTGAAGTACCTGCTGTGTAACCATCTCCAATGGCAGCACCACCACCGGTCGGTGAAAATCCTTTATAATAAACAACAGCATCAAATAACTGGTTTTGAAGAACAGGTGTTCCGGCACTCGCGTTTATCAAACTATCCCTGCGCACAAAATTTCGTTTAACACCATTGACATAAACCGAATCGATTGTATAATTCTGGTGAAGCACAAAAGCAAAGGAATCCATAGCAGCAACAATAACTTTAGCTTTGCTCAATACATTACCACTGATGTAATTGGTAGTACGTTCTACATTAACATTTAAGTGATAGAATTTCAGGTCGTATTTATTCTCTAACGGAATTGAACTAGTTCCCTGTGTTGAACCAAGTTTATTTGCTGATTGCTTTACCGCCAGAGTTTTATTAAAACGTTGTGCTTTATGATCTGCACAATAATGGTTTTGTGCATGAATTGCTATGTAAGAAGTCATAGCAAAGAATAATAATAATTTTTTCATGAATAGTGTAATTTTAGTAGCTTGTTTTGTGCAATTTTTAAATATATAATCTCGAATCTAGGTTATAAAAATGTTAAACACACTGTCTTTGGTTAAAAACTATATAGACGGTAAATTATATCCATGAAATAGTATAATATTTGCTCAATTATGAAAAATTTCTGGATTTTTGCTACCGTATTTTATCTTGGCCATTCTTTTATTCATCAACTATTAGCGCAATCGGACACGCTACATTTTTACCAGGCTTACAGTTCTTTTTCAAACACCGAAAAAGCAGAATGGACCTCTTTTGAAAACAACTGGAATTATTTTGAATACAATAAGATTCAAAAAAATTATAAGGTATCAAAACTGAACTGTAAAAACTGCACAAGCTTTTATGCTGATGTGTATCTTGAGATCGATGATGCCGGGAAAGTAACGCATGTTCGTTTCATCAAAGGAAAAAAATGTGGCATCTCTTGTAACGAGGAATTGTTTATAGGACTTTTTGAGAACTCCTTAAAGAAACAACACTTCGTCTATCTTAAAAATAAAAGGTTTATTGCCCGATTTGGTCATGTTTTAAAGTGCTGAATTGACGAAAGCTGTTAACTTTGCAACTTAAATTATGGTAACTTATAATCCCAAAGACTGGTTTACGCTGATCATACAGTTTCACAAAAGTGATACGTTTAGGCAGCTTTTCTTTTCGCTGGTTTGTATTGGTTTATATTCCGCCGTTGTTGTATTCCTGGAAAACCATTACTTCCCTATAATTACAAAGAATCCAACGGTCATGCATTCCATTTTAGGTTTTGTCCTATCAATGTTATTAGTATTCAGGACCAACTCTGCTTATGATCGTTGGTGGGAAGGAAGAAAGATCTGGGGAAGCACCGTTAATAATTCAAGAAATCTGTCTCTTAAACTTTCAGCCATTATTGCCGATCAAAAAACCAGGCTGGAACTAAAACACCTGATCATTAATCACATTTTCAGTTTTAAAAATCACTTAAGGGACAAAGAAATTCCTGAAGAATTTACACCTACTGAATCCATAAGTTTAGATGATTTTTCATCCGCGAATCATAAACCCAATAGGATCGCAAAAGCTTTGTATACTAAGATCAATGAACTTTATCTTAACAAACAATTAACCAATGAACATCTGATCATCCTGAATGAAGAATTAAAATCATTTACTGATAATTGCGGCGCCTGTGAACGGATCAAGAATACGCCAATTCCTTACTCTTATAATATCTTCCTTAAGAAAATGATCTTTTTATATATCATGTCTCTGCCTATATTTTTTGCTACTGAATTCGGATACATCACTGTGGCCATATCTGTGATCGTATTATATGTTTTTGCCAGCATTGAACTAATTGCTGAAGAAATTGAAGACCCTTTTGGTGAAGATGATAATGACCTTCCTATAAATGACATTTGTAACAAAATAAAAACAAACCTCAACGAAATTTTAAATTAAAATGTATAAAAACGACTTAATATTACGGGCAGCAAAAGGTGAAAAGGTAGAACGTGTTCCTATATGGTTGATGCGACAGGCAGGCCGTATCTTACCTGAATATAAAGCCACCCGTGCACGTGCTAAAAACTTCATTGAGTTTGTCAAGAATCCTGAACTGGCTGCTGAAGTAACGATCCAACCTGTGGATATTTTAGGAGTGGATGCGGCTATTATTTTTTCCGACATTTTAGTAATCCCTGAAGCGATGGGTTTACCTTATCAGATGATCGAAGCAAAAGGACCTAACTTTGAAAAGACCATTCAGTCAAAAAAAGATATTGATGATCTACGCATTGCAGAAGCCGGTGATTTGGATTACGTCATGCAGGCGATTAAATTGGCAAAAAAAGACTTGAATAACCGCGTTCCTTTAATTGGTTTTGCAGGAGCCCCATGGACACTTATGGCTTACATGATTGAAGGCAGTGGAAGTAAAACGTTTAGTCAGGCTAAAAAGTTTTTTTATCAGGAACCAACGTTGGCTCATCAATTATTGGAAAAGATCACGCAAAGTACCATCAACTATTTAAAAGGGCAAGTAGCTGCCGGTGCCGACATGATACAACTATTTGATAGCTGGGCGGGTGTTTTAGGCCATGATCAATATTTAGAATTTTCTTTAAAATACATTTCAAAAATATGCGATGCCATTGAACCATTGGTTCCGGTAACGGTGTTTGCAAAAGATGCCCACTTTGCTTTAGCAGATATGGCAAAATTAAACTGTAATACGATTGGTTTAGACTGGACAATTAACCCGCAGGATGCACGTATTATTATTGGTAATGGAAAAACATTACAGGGCAATGCCGATCCCTGCATGTTATACGCTGATGAAAAAACTATTGAAGCTACGGCCCGTAAAATGGTAGCGGATTTTGGGAAGCAGCGTTACATAGCCAACTTAGGACATGGTTTATACCCCGACATCGATAAAAATAAAGTGAAGTTTTTTGTGGATTGTATTAAAGGACTGTAACTACTAATTTTAAGACGCACTCACTACAACTTTATAATTAAGGTTGTGTATATATTAAAAGGATCTGACGGAATTATGCCGGGTCCCGGATATCCTTCCGCTCTTCTTGTAAAATAGGCAGCATTTAAAACGTTATTAATGCCGGCGTTAATACCAATAAATTTATAAGTATAATTTGCTGATACATCAGCAACACTGTAGCTTGGAATTAACCCGTAAATAGCAGAAGGTGTAGTTATTGCATTAGTGGCATCTGAAAATTGTTGGCTGGTATAGGCATACTGGCAAGTAATTCCAAACTTTTTGTAACCATATGTTATACCTGTTCTGATAATAAACTCAGGTACATATTCTACTTTCTTATTATTATAACCATTTTGTTGGCTGCTGACATAAATCGCATCAATAAACGATGTATTAATAAAAGTTGATAATTTATGTTTCGTGTTTTTTCTGAATAATTTTAACCAATCTAACTCAGCAAATGCTTCAATTCCTATATTTCTGCTATCACTTACATTAGTTCTATATCTAACTATTTGGTAGGTAGAGCTATCAACTTTTAAAACTGTACCAATACGGTTATTGTATTTTAACAAAAAGCCACTAACATCAAAATAGAGAAGATTTTTTATAACGCCTCTTATGCCACCATCTGTTGTAAAACCGCTCTCGTCTCTTAAATTAGGATCCACCTGAAAATTAGGATTTACAACGCGCATGTCGTTAAAATTAATAGAACGGTAATTCTGACTGAAATTCGCATACAATTCTATACCCTTTGTTATTTTATATTGCGAACCAATACCCAGCAAAATAAAGCTTCTTGTGCTACTTCTGATATCTTCTATTTTTTTATCTAATAAAATGTTTCCCGCCAAATCTTTATTTAATAAGCGATAATAGCCATTAGAATTTGTATTAATATATTCCCATCTAATACCAGGCGTTATACTCCATTTTGAGGTTAGTTGAAATATGTTTTCAGAAAATGCAGCCAGATTAGTAGATGGAAATTGGTAGGAAGAGTTTTCCAAATTATTAGGATTTAAAAACACAAAGTTTGGTTTGTTGGTTTTATCCGCCTCTCCTTGCTTCCTTGTTGTAATACCTTTATACGCTCGTACGCCAATTAAAAAATTACTTTGGTTTTTTAAAAAAGTGTATCGTCTCAGTAATCTGATTTCGGTAGCAAAATTATTATATACATCGCTTAATAAATTTCTGTTTTTTGTTGTGTCCTCTTGTCTATCGGTTCGTTCAAGTGTTCCTAAAGCATCGCGACCGGCATACACCCCAAAAACCAGTACATTTAAACGGGTTCTATCATTTAATTTGAAATCAGCATTTAAGTTGTATAAGTTCCAGTTTACTTTAAACCAATTTCGGGTTCGATTACTTTGTGTAGCATCTTTCAAAAATTGTTTATCTGTTAAGCCGCCCGGTTGTTGATTTAAATAATTGAGATGTGTGTACTCTGCCTTAATAAATATTCGATCATTAATGTGATAGCCCAACTGAACATAAGCAGTGTGTGAGTTTAATTCGGCATTTGGACGCCAGCCTTTGTAATGTTTATAATCATAAAAAGTAGAATACGTTATTTTTTTTACCGTGCCACTCAACTGATTAAATGAATTAAAGAAACCAAAGGAACCCAGCGTTTGACGTGAATGAAGGGCAATTTTTCTTGAACTTGGATCATTAAACTTGTAATTAATCATACCGCCAAATTGTGTTCCAAATTGTAAACTGGCAGCTCCTCTTAAAATCTCTATTCGTTCAATAGCTTCAGCCGGCGGCACATAATAACTTTCAGGATATCCTAAAGCATCGGCCGATATATCATATCCGTTTTGACGGGTGTTGAAATTAGAAATACGATTGGGATTTAATCCTCTGCCGCCAATTCCTATGCTTGAACCAGCTCCATCGTTTTCAAAAATATTAATGCCTGCAACTTTGGCAAAAATTTGCCGGCTATTGTTGGATGCCAGATTAGCGTTTAAATCGTTTAAATAAATAGCCTCCGTTTTTTTTCCTGCATAAATAGTTGTGCCTTCTACATTATTAAGACGTGAAATGCCAAATGTATTATCCTTTTCTGCAGTTACAACAACCTCAACTAACTCTACCTTTTTTTTAATTTTAATAGAATCAGTTTTTATAGTATCGTTTTGAGAAGCTAAAAGAATACTTAGAAATATAAATAAATATGTAAATGCAGTTTTCAATTAAAATCTTTAATCCAGGTTTTATTTTTTAGAAAAGAATTACTTTCTAAACTTAAGTCAATAGTATCGTTTATAAATTCCTTAGAGCCACTCCCATTTAATGTAACAAAACTTTGCGCCCGCACTGTTGGGTTTAGAAATCCTTTTTCAGAAAACTCTTTTTTTAAAAATTTCGCATAATCCACCATCATATCTGGTTGCGTTGACATTTGTTTTTCCTGCATGTATGTTAAATATTTTTTATTATCAACCTCTATCTCTTTATTTGTTTTTGAATCTTTTACATAAAAAAAGGCTGTCCCGGCTTTTTCCATCAACATCACGCGCCACGAAAAACGATAACCTTGCTCTGTCCAAAATAATTTACCATCGTATAGCAAATACCTGAATGGCATAATAAGTTGCATAATAAAATACACACTAAAAATGGCGATTAGCAAAGGTTTCAAATCTAAAGTATTTGTTGAGTTCCGGGGCATAGAATACCTGAAAACAGTTTTTAATTTTTGTAAAATAAGAATATGCGTTTCTTCCTTAAAGAAAATTACTGTAATAACAATCATCACATAAGGAAACATACCGATATTAAAAAACAAGGCAGTTGCTAAATGAAAAATTAAAACAAATACATAGGCAATGCCAACTGTTTTTTTATTAAACAGAAAAAATCCGATGCTTAAATCGTAAATACAACCAAACCAACAAAATAAGTAAGCTACCCAATCCTGTTCTAAATAATTACCAATAATATAAAAGTGTGAAAACGCCGGAAGCCACATTTTTAATGGTTGAGCATTAATTAACCAATCGTAATTGATTTTTGCAATGCCCGCAAAAAAATAAACTAAAAAAAGTTGTCCCTGAATCAATAAAATATAAAAACGGGAAATTTTTTCGATCTCCATTTTTTTTCGCCATTTAATATCTAACGAAAAAGATAAATGGGCAGGAATAAACAGTAGAATAAAGCAAACGATACTTACAAAATAATAATGATTTAGGTAATTGGTTTTATCAATTAACTCGACGTAAGTAAAAATTAAAAAAAACAATGCTATTGCTACTCTGTAAAATAGGCCAGTTATAACAAGTAATGCGCAAAACAGGAGAATAAAAAACAACAGATACATTGTGTTTTCAGACAATGGTTTTACCCATTCAAAACCATAATACGGGAAATACATCTTTGGTAACACATAAAATTGATGTACCCAGCCTTTTAATAAAAAACGCAACGTAGATATAAACAGCAATGCCCCAAATGTTATTCTAAAAATAACAAGGGGGGCAATGCTTACAGGTTGTTTAATGTATTTTAGTAGTTTATCAATCGCCGTCACCGTCTTGGTATGTTATCACAACACCTAAATTAGAAGGCATATCGGTTTTTAATAATACCAATAACTTTACTAATTCAATATACGCTGAATTTACCAGTGCTGGATTATTAATAATTTGACTCGACAATACTCCATTAACAGCATTTAATTTTGTTCTAACATTATTAAATTGATTTTTAATAGCTGCATTCAAAGTTCCGCTTCCGTAAGACACGTTCAAATGATCAAGGTAATCATCAAAGCCTTTGCCGTCATTACCATTAAGGCTTTTGCCTAAATAGGTGTTTTCTACAGTTGTTAACGTTGCTAATGCATATTCAAGAGATTGCGTGCCGTAATAAGCTTCGCATTTTTCTGGTAATGCAATATCTAGCGTTTTTTTACCCAAAGGAATGCCGATTTTTGCGTTTTTTAAATAATCCAATTCAAAATTCAGTTGGTTTATCAAAAACCCAATGGAGCTTCCAACATCCGTACTTAATGAATTTACAAACTGATTTTTGTAGGATGAATTCCATGTAGAAATAATGGAATTTATTTTTGTTTGCATTTCGGTTAAAATATCGCTTACATATTGTTTTTTGTTGGCGGAAGTTGAAAATGATTGAATGATTTGCGCTTCTGTTTTATTCAAATCGTAAAACAAATAATCTAATGCAGGAAATCCTTTGGCATCTAAATTAGAAGCCATTAATAAATCATAAATTCCTAAAGAAATATTGGTTTTTATTTGCACTGAATCTGTAGGAAATACATTAAAATTCATCCGAACTGCGCACTGTTCTGCAGGACCAAATTCATATAAACTTATTTGTTGATATTTTAAATAAGCACTATGCAATTGTTGCTTTACAATTTGGAAATCATTGGATGATGTTGTTGTTTTAAATGTATTGTAAGAAAAAATTAAACTATCTAAAGAGATCGAAAAAGCTGTGTAATTTGGCAGTATAACATTATCTGCCATATTCTGAAGCATTCCTTGTTTATCAAAAGGATTTTTAATCTCTTCAGGTTCTGTATTTTTATTTTTTTTACAAAAACACAGGCAAAAAATTAAAACAATGAATAATGGTATAATTTTTTTGTTCATGATAGTTAATCAGATATTAAAGATATTGTTTAAAAGTGCAGTAAATAATACCTAAAAAAAGGTATGTAATAATGATTTGCAAAAAACCTCTTACAAACTAGCTTTTATACTTTGCATGCTATATATATTAGCAAGATCATCAATTACCTGGTTAATAGCTGTTAAGGTGATGGAATTATGGTTAGTACCTAAAGTATTTATTGCATTATTAATTTGCGTTAGCGTAATAGCTTTATTCGTTTTATACTTTAAAGACATAATAAAACCTTTTGCTTCCGATAATACATGGTTTCTGATAGCATCATCAGAAAGGTTTACCTTAGCTTCGTTTAATTCATGTATAGCACATGCAACCACTAACCTTTCAAATTCTGTTTGAATTACATTTATTTGTTCATCGCGGGTTGTGTAATCCTTATTAGAAATAGCGGCTCTACCTTTTAAAAATGCATTCATAATAGTTGTTTTGTTTCCAAGTACACCACCGCCAACATCCTCAATATATTCGCCCCAAAATATAATTCCAGTAGTGTTTGTTGGATAATCTATAGGAACCCCCATATAACCAAAGCCTTCATCCCAATGATGTTCCATGGCAGTTCCTTCTCCTGTCACAATAGTGGTATTATCTACAGAGCTTCCAACACCAACGCTACAAATATATGCTTCCATTGCCTGGTAGTAAAATACAGCACCCATTGTTAGTTTCTCAATCATTTCTGTATAATCAAAACCGTTAGCATTTAATAAATATTTCCTTGTAGGATCAGTTGAACTAACAACAATATTTAAGGAATTAGTGCTGGCCGATGCAATACTATCCATATAGCTCTTCACTAAATTAACATCTAATGAAAAAAACTTATTTTCTAATTGTTTACCGGAAGTATTTAAAGCAGCATTTGCAAATGGACTTGCTGTATTTGAAAACATATTTTTTAAAGTTGTTGCCGATACTAAGGTATTAGGCACTCTTCCGGTTTTCATATAATTAATCATTTCATCTAACATTGATAAACGGGTTGTTTGACCCGAATAGTTTACGGTTTGAAATGTATAAGTTGTAGGAATTACATATGATGGTAACACAGGAGATGGTTCTTGAATTGGCTCAGTTTTAGTGTCTTTTTTACAGGAAATAAAACCAATGAGTGCTAATGAAGCGAAAAGTATGTGTTTTTTCATAATAATATTTTTTACAAAATTGTTATTTAGAATGATTCTACACAATACCTTAAATGTGGTATATTAAATACGTACAGATTAATAATGAATTTCGAATTGAAACAATTTCTGAGTATTCAGAAAAGTTTTTAATACTGCTGATCGGTTAATTTGCAATTGACCCATTCATTATCTAAAATAGCATCATACTTTTTATAGAATTCTATCGCTGGCTTATTCCAATCAAGAACCTGCCATTCCATTCTTCGCACTTTCTTTTCCTTGCTCACCTGCACTACTTTGTCAAACAATAATTTACCGAGACCTTTCCCTCTTTTTGATTCTGTAACAATAATATCTTCCAAGAACAAACATTTGCCCTTCCAAGTGCTATATTTAAAATAGTATAAAGCAAGTCCAACAATCACTTCGTTTTCTGTGGCTACGAAAAAATCAAATTGTTTATCGTTACCAAAACCCCATGCCAGCATTTCCTCATTGGTAACTTCTACCTCATCCGGTGCTTTTTCATAAGCCGCTAATTCCCTTACCAACTGTAAAGCCTGGGGAATATCTTCCTCTGTTCCTTTTCTTAATTCAATGCTCATTATTCAATAATTATTTTCTCCGGTTTGTAGTCTGTATTTTCGTTATCCGTGATCTTTATAAAATACATTCCTCTATCTATAGAGCTGACATCTATTTTGTATTCATGATCGATTTTTCCATTCAAAACCAACTTACCTGAAACATTAAAGAACTTATAGAACAAAATTTTTCCTGGTTGAACATCTTTAATTGTAATAAACTGCTTTCCGGGGTTCGGATAAAAACTAAAAGGCTTTTGTGAACTCTCTTTTATATTAGTGCAAACCTGGCAATTATATACTTTGGCTTGAAAGTCCCTGTAATAGGTTCCGAGTAAAATACCATTCCTGTACTCTTTTACACAAACACCAACCGCAAAATCACCTGTTAAATTTGGAGTTAAATTTATAATACCTGTGGAAGGATCTATAGCAATTGCAGGAAAAGATGCGATTGGATAATTCGATTGATAAGGGTTAATATAAACGACCGGTTGGTATGGAGGTTGTGAACAGGCAGTAGGACATGATGGTGGCAGATTAGTACATGTTCCTGAAGGGACAGTGCCAGTTGTACTAACAAGAGGGCAGCACGCATCAAGTCCTGCAAATGGCGTCGAAAAAGAATAAGCCAAAGAATCTCCATCAGCATCTGTTGCACCATCGTTGTAGCTATTACTGTTCCCGTTGCAAAATAAAAAAGCCGGCTCGTTCGAAAAAACAGGTGAACTATTAATAGTTGTTACTTCCGGGCCGGGTATATGAGTCCAGTATGTTGACCCGATTTGATTTGGATTTAATAGATTTAATAAGTTCGAACTCCGGCAACAGCGCTGTGTTACAATCGTATAACCGCCAGTTAAAAGCGGCAAATTAAGGGTATCACAATAGGTTGTTTTTTCTATACAATAACTTACAGGGGCTACCAAGCATGCTCCAAGATAGGCCCCCATACTCACAGTATCCAATCCGAGGAAATTAAATGGTACATTTTGAACAAGCGTACCACCCGAATTAAATACAGAAACCACTAAGGGATTATCAAAAGGAGGAATACCAAAATAACAATCACGGTACACCGTAATTTTTATTTCATAATTGTTATTTGTCAAAGGCCTATATGAAATTTCTCCTCCGACAATATGCGAAGCAAAAGCATGAACACAGATAAAATAAAAAAATAAACTACAGATTTTAGTTTTCATAATTTAGTTATTTAGAATATAATTCTTTTAATACTACTTTTTGTAAAATTCGTTTGATCATCAGCTCCGACAATAAGTGCTGCAATGAAAGT
Organism: Bacteroidia bacterium; assembly: GCA_014378485.1. Lineage (GTDB taxonomy): Bacteria > Bacteroidota > Bacteroidia > B-17B0 > Aurantibacillaceae > UBA4416. The sequence goes on along the minus strand of JACMNO010000027.1, from coordinate 3,896 downwards.
GAAGGATCTTTTAATGCTGCTTTTTTGATTTGTATCTCATTAATATCAACGCGGTACAATAAATTATTCAATGCATTGCTCACTTCTAGTTTAAGGATGGAATTAAAAAAGGCTTCTTTTAAATGATCTAACTGATTGGATTCAATAACCGGCAAATAGTCGATCACTCCTGCCAATTCAAAATCTCTGTAAACCTGCGTCTTGAATTTTTCAAACAGGTCGGGTTTTTCTAAACTATGTAAAATGTCAGGGATCATTTATTTATTTAGCAATAAACGCTCCACAGGTCTTTTGTTAATAATATGCGACTCTACTATTTCTTTCACATCTTCTTTTTTCACCCCTACATAAAATATTCCATCGGGGTAAATAGCTACTGTCGGCCCGAAATCACAAATGCCAAGGCACCCGCTTTTATTGGCTCGTGTCTTTAATCCTATATTCAGGTCTTTCAATAATTTTTTAAATTCAGCTACCAACTCCAGTCCGCGAGTTTCGCCACAACTTATTTTTTCAGATCCGGTGCGTTGATTGGTGCATACTAAAATATGTACATCGTAAATAGGTTTCATATATTGTATTTTTGTAAATCAAGTAGCGTTAAAAAATAGATAAGCTATGCTATAATTATCTATCTTTAAACAAAGTTACAGCTTATTTGCAATTATATATTATGGGAGTTATATTAATATCAGGCGGTACAGGTTTAGTTGGAACAGCGTTAACTAAATATTTAATTTCAAAAGGTCACGAAGTCAGGATCTTATCTAGAAATCCTAAATCATCATCTCAGATACAATCATTTTATTGGGACGTAAACAAAAATGAAATCGATGAGAAAGCTTTTGACGGTGTAGAACATATCGTTCATTTAGCTGGCAGTGGCATTGCTGATAAACGGTGGACGGATGATAGAAAACAGGATATTATTGATTCGAGAGTAAATAGTATGAAATTGATTAGCTCTATAATCAAAAAAAGAAATATTCAATTAAAATCTTTTGTTGGCGCTAGTGCTATTGGCATTTATGGAATGAGTACTTCCGAAAAAGTATTTACTGAAACTGATACAGGCAAAGATGATTTTTTAGTGCAATCTTGCACACAATGGGAAAATTCGTATCAAGAAATTAAATCGCTTGCAAGTAAAAGTTGCGTTATCAGAATTGGAGTTGTTTTAAGTGATAAAGGTGGTGCTTTAAAGAGGCTACTACCATTATTTAAATTAGGTTTGGGCTCAGCGGTTGGCTCAGGAAAACAATATATGCCTTGGATTCATTTAGATGATTTAGTTTCTGTTTTTCATGAAGCATTATTTAATCCAAATTATTCTGGAATTTACAATGCAGTTTCTTCAGAAGAAACAACAAATTATTCATTTTCAAAACAGTTAGCCAAAAGCCTTTCAAAGCCATTTTTCTTACCAAATGTGCCTGCTTTTGCTCTTAAGTTATTGTTTGGCGAAATGGCAAATGTACTTTTAGAAGGTTCTCGCGTAAGTAATCAAAAGCTCATTAATTTAGGCTTTAACTTTAAATACAATAATCTTTGTGATGCTTTGAAAGAAATTGTTTCCAAAAAGTAAGCGTTAATTTTTTTATGCTTTCAACGCAATAAATACATAAAAAATGTGTTATCTTAGCCATAGATTTATATTATTATTATGTGTGGAATTGTAGGATATATTGGAAACCGTGATGCGTTTCCTATTTTAATTAAGGGTTTACAACGTTTGGAATACCGTGGTTATGACAGTGCCGGTGTGGCAATGATTAATCCAGAAGGTTCCATGAACGTATATAAGAAAAAAGGTAAAGTTTCTGACTTGCTTGAATTCAGCAAGGATAAAGACAAATCCGGCAACATTGGTATTGGCCACACACGTTGGGCAACACACGGAGAACCGAATGATGTCAATTCACATCCGCATTACTCTCAAACAAAAGATCTAGTCATTATCCATAATGGTATCATTGAAAATTACGCTTCGATAAAAGAGGGTTTGCAAAAACGGGGGCATACTTTTATGTCGCAAACTGACACAGAAGTATTGATTCACCTCATTGAAGACATACGTCAACATGAACCAGGCATGAAATTGAGTTATGCTGTGATGGCGGCTTTAAAACAGGTAAACGGTGCTTATGCTATTGTAATTCTTGATAAAAACGATCCTGATACATTAATTGCTGCCAAAAAAGGTAGTCCAATGGTAATCGGAATTGGGGAAGATGAGTTTTTTATTGCATCAGATGCTTCACCTATTGTTGAGTACACTAAAAATGTGGTTTATATAGAGGACGAGCATGTAGCAATTATCCGTCGCAATGATGAATTAAAGATCCGTACCATTCGCGATAAAGAAATTACACCATATGTTCAGGAACTGGAAATGGAACTGGAAGCCATTGAAAAAGGTGGCTATGATCATTTTATGTTGAAAGAAATTTATGAGCAGCCACGTTCTATTTTTGACAGTATGCGTGGACGATTAAATTCTGAAACAGGCCATTTAAAAATGGGCGGTATTGAAGAGCACGAAGGCAAATTCAAGAATGCAAAGCGAATCATTATTATTGCCTGTGGTACCTCATGGCATGCCGGTATGGTTGCCGAATATTTATTTGAAGAATATGCTCGTATTCCTGTTGAAGTTGAATACGCTTCAGAATTTAGGTACAGAAATCCAATCATTTATCCGGATGATGTAGTAATTGCGATTTCTCAAAGTGGCGAAACAGCAGATACCCTAGCAGCCATTGAATTGGCTAAAGCTAAAGGAGCTACTATTTTTGGCGTTTGTAATGTAGTTGGTTCATCCATTGCCCGTGCAACACATGCGGGTTCTTATACGCATGCCGGACCTGAAATAGGCGTAGCTTCAACTAAAGCATTCACTGCCCAAGTAACTGTATTGACTTTAATGGCGTTGCATGTTGCTAAAGTAAAAGGCGCTATTGCAGAAAGCCGTTACCGACAGTTATTATGTGAAATGGAATCAATTCCTGCAAAAGTAGAAGCTGTATTAAAATTAAATGACTCTATTAAAAAAATTGCATTTGAATACAAAGATGCCGCCAATGCATTATATCTGGGAAGGGGTTATTCATTCCCGGTTGCCCTTGAAGGTGCTTTAAAATTAAAAGAAATTTCATATATACACGCAGAGGGTTACCCTGCCGCAGAAATGAAACATGGCCCTATTGCATTGATCGATGAGGCAATGCCGGTATTCGTAATTGCCACTAAAGGTCCTAATTATGAAAAGGTTGTAAGTAACATTCAGGAAGTAAAAGCCCGCAAAGGCAGGATCATCGCTATTGTTACAGCAGGGGATAAAGATGTGAAAGCAATGGCCGAACATGTTATCGAAATTCCTGAAACGGATGAATCACTGGTTCCATTGATCTCAGTGATCCCATGGCAGTTATTATCGTACCATATTGCGGTGATGCGTGGCTGTAATGTGGATCAACCAAGAAACCTGGCAAAGAGTGTTACTGTAGAGTAAATATTTCAATTTTCCTAAATTTCAAATGAAAATGATTTTTTTTATCTTCCTGTCCGAAAGATTTGGAGAATAAGCTGTGCCAAAAGAAATGACCTTAAGTTCCTACTCAGGTATTTAGGGTTCACTCAAATCACTGAAATAGTAATAGATTCAATTATTTTAAAGAGTTTACTTTCTTTTTTATGCAAGACTTTTGCAGAAAATATTTGAAAAGGTTTGCATCGTATTGCAGCAAACTTATCATACGCTGGTAATGGTGCGGTGGCTTTTGGCGAATTGCGGAGCACTCATTTATTCCTAAAGCACAATAAAAACAACATGAATAAAGAGAGCGAACTACGATTTTTTAGGCGGCACTGCGGAGACATTTTGTGCGATAAAAAAT
>JACMNO010000026.1 GCA_014378485.1 Bacteroidia bacterium | reverse complement strand
CTATACGGTGAGTAAATAATGCCACTTGAGATTCTGCTGAACCAGTGTTTTTATCGCTACCACCGTGTTTTTTAAAAATGTCTTTCTTTACTTCTGATGTTAAATACATGTTATTCTTCGTTTAATGTTATCTTTAAATAGAATTGCAAATATAAGGTATTTTGTTAAACAAACAATAGTTATCATATTTAATCGGCTTTTTTTAATTAAAATCAACAAATTAAACTCTGCACCTTTTACTTTTCTACTATAAACTTTAAGGTTTTGGCTTCTGCCTTTTCAAATTTACAGGTTATAAAATACATACCGTTTAATAAATTCTCCGTATTGATAGTATAGATCTCTGATCCTGAAGTACTGATCTGTCCTATTTTTACTTCCTTACCGGTTATATCTGTTATTACAAAGATCATTTTTTGGTCCTCTAACACATCAATTGATAGATTAAGAATATTTGCTGCCGGATTTGGAAATAACTGAATATCACTTTTCACTTCTGTATCTTTTATAGAAGTAACCAAACTGGCCGTCATAAAACGTTCATTGACCTGACATCCAAAATCTCCGTTAAAACTCTTTAAAGGAATAGCGGGACTGATTTTATTAAATCTTAAAGAACCGCTGCCGGGATTTGGATTATAATATTGATAGGCCCACCAGGATACGCCATCACAACCATCATCGTCCATAGTGAATGTATAGCATCCATCCGGTAGAGTTACGGTATCCTTATAAACAGTAGTGTTTGCAAGATTTGTCCTGCTATAAACAACGGTTCCAAGATCGTTGGTGATCTTCCAATGCGACTCATTATAACCGGGATTTATAGTGCTTGTAGCAGCATTAGCCGAATAATAAACGATGAATTTATTAGGATATACTTTAACGGCGTTGTAAGTGGATCTATAAGTATTATTAAACAGATTCTGATCCCCCGAAGAACCGTTTACCATATCAATAACCACATTGAATTGATTTGTTGCATTCCCATTATACAATGGTAATGTCGGTCCTAGTTCTACAATAGCTTCATCCAAAAAATTTAAGTTTCCTGTCCACGTATAAGTAGCTGCAGAACCTCCTGTAACACTATAACTAAACACAATTTGAGTAATGGGATTTGTACCTGTATTTTTAATTTTAATTTTTGGGTTTACACAAATAGTATTGGCTCTTGCATAATTTGGATCAGCATTCGGCGAAATAATATCTTCAATAGAAACATCGGTATTAAAATTTGGAGCGCCATAAGAAATCAACTGAGACACTACATTAAATCCACCTGCATTTGACTGAGTAGGAGAAGTATAGGGCTCCATATCTACATCAACAGAGAAAGTAGCTGCAGGCGAAGTTAACGAAGATATATCATGATGGATAGGATACACAATTTGTCCAGGACACCAATTAGCTCTTTCATATAACCAGGTTCCTGTTTGAGGAGAAATATTATTCAATCCGCAATCGCTTTTCCATAATTGTTTTTGAGAAACAGCAGCTCCGTTAATTTTAAGATCATAATATTTACTGCAAAATTCGCCACAACCATTATCGTCGGAACCATGTCCGCTTATCGTATTTTTCACAAATGCTTTTGCAACCGGCGAATTATATATAAATGGTTTTTCAATTAAATGATTTTCTATAGGGTCAGAAGTATTACCGTAAGAATAATTTCCATCATAAATATTTTTAGCGGCCAGTGCCTCCATTGGTGGCGTTCCTTCTATCATTTCTAATTTTAAAGTTAAAGTAAAGCCCCATGAATAACCATCGTATTTATACCTGAAATCAAGGTTACCATTTAATACTGATGCATAATCCGACACATCAACCACAAAATCATGCTTACGGTTAGTTGCTAACCAATCAGTAGCATATGGTGTAATAATACGTGCTATCTCCATTGTATCATTTGCAGCAGGTTTTACATATACCTGGGTCGTGTAATCCCATGAACCGCAATATTGTGTTCCAGCAGGACAAGCATATCGCCCAAGAATATAATGCAATTTGATTTTTCTATATGTTTTTCCGGTTGGCAAAACAGCAGTGGTATCGTAATTACCCCATTGGGTTATTTTTCTAATATTATAAATAGTTACCCAAGTTGTATCACCGGGACTAGCAATAGCTTCCGGGGTAATTATTAATAAAAGAAGCAGGCAAAGTATAATTTTTTTCATCTTAGCTAAATTGTTTTAGTAAAGATAGGTTAAAAAATAAAAGGCCCATAAATTAATATGAGCCATTATTGTATTTCTAATAAAGTTTCACTATGATCTTGCAGATAATACAGAAATATCCGTGAAAATTCGCGCAATCTGAAGGACTAAAAATCAGGATAATTTCTTTAAAGCATTTCTCAAATTAGAAATAACATCCGGCACATCAGTCACTTTGCAGGTTCCAACCGACATACGGTACCATGGTGAATTATCATCGGCACCAAATGCATAAAATGGTACAACGGCTAATTTAGCTTCATCTAATATAAATTTGGTAATGTCTTTGGTGGTGGCTAATATAGTTCCTTCAGCTGTTTTCATTCCGTGCAGATTAAATTTTATCGTCAGGTAAATAGCTGCCTGTGGCGTAATTGCATCTACATTAAATCCTTCTTTTTTAAGAGCCTGAAAACCTCTATAAAATCCTTCTAATCGTGTAATTACCTTAGTTTTTTGTTGCTCAATAAATGCATCATACATTGGCAGATTACTTAGGTATTTAGCGGTGGCCATTTGCTCTGCTTTTGGCGCCCATGCACCAACATGAGTTAAAATTGCTTTCATCTTATCAATAATCATTTTTGGCCCCATGCTCCATCCTACTCTCACACCTGTTGCTGCTAATGATTTAGAAATTCCATCTACAAATACTGTATATGCTTTCATTTCAGGACGCAATACAACCGGATTGTAATGTTTATTTTCTCCAAAAGTTAAAGCCCAGTAAATTTGGTCATACATTAAATAAACAGGTTTAGCATCAGATCCACGACGGATATTCTCTGCAAGGATCATGTCACAGATTTCTTCCAGGCCTTCTTTGCTAAAAATAGTACCCGTAGGATTTTGAGGAGAACATAAAGCTAATAAAGTAGCCTCTTTAATATATGGTTTAATGTCGGCTGCCGTTGGCATAAAATTTTGCTCGGGAGTTGCTTCAATCACTACCGCTTTAGCAGATGTTAAATAAGAATAGTGATTATTATTCCAGGACGGAACAGCGAAAATCACAGTATCATCAGGATCAACCAATGCCCTGAAAATACTGTAAATTACAGGACGAGCACCACCGGCAATTAAGATCTCATCGTTTTTGTAATCCAAATTTCCTCGTTCTTTTAATAAATTCGAAACAGCATTTCTTAATTCGAGCATTCCATCTGCTGCCGGGTAATTGGTTTGATCATCAAAATAAGCATCAACAATATATTGCTTAAGTTCAGCTGGTATCGGGAATTCTTTAGGATTAAAATCCCCAATGGTCATATTATATATTTTCTCTCCCTGCTTTATTTTTTCATTTACTTCTCCCGCTAGTTTAATAATTTCGGAACCAATAATGTTTTCGGCTAGTTTTGATACTTTGGGTTTTTGTTTTTGTAGTGAAGTACTCATCAGATTAATTTTTTTGAAAAATATATATAATCCTTATCACTTCAAAATATTGTTAGCAAAGTTTCCGATTATTTGTAAATATGTTGTTTTTATGGCAGCTTCGATTGGAATACTTAGTTTTACACTATAATTTTAATCAAAATGGATTTAAAAGAAATTACCCAACAGGTGGTTGAATGCGCAAAAACAGTAGGAGAATTTATCCGGATAGAACGCAAAACCTTTTCGTACAATAAAGTGGAAATAAAAGGATTGAACGATCTTGTTAGTTATGTAGATAAAACATCCGAAAAATTATTAGTTGAAAAGCTGACTCTTATATTTCCGCAGGCTGGTTTTATTGTTGAAGAAAATACAAAATCAGGAACGAAAGATTATAATTGGATTGTTGATCCATTGGATGGTACTACCAACTTTATTCATGGAATTCCTTGTTATGCGATTAGTATTGCATTAGAATATAAAGGGGAAGTTATTGTTGGTGTAGTTTATGAAGTTGCACAGAACGAATGTTTCTGGGCTTATGAAGGTGGTGGCGCGTTTTTAAACGATGAAAAAATTTCTGTTTCACAAAGGAAAACGTTATCAGAAAGTTTGATAGCAACTGGGTTTCCTATTTATAATTTTTCGCAATTGGATAATTATATGAATACCCTTGCCTATTTAATGAAAAACACGCATGGAATCAGGCGAATTGGTGCGGCAGCTGCCGACCTTTGTTATTTAGCCTGTGGCAGGGTTGATGCTTTTTTTGAATATAATTTAAATGCATGGGATGTAGCCGCCGGTGCAATAATTGTTAAAGAAGCGGGTGGTACGGTTTGTGATTTCAGTAGAAGCGATAACTGGCTTTTGGGTAAAGAAATTATAGCAACAAACTTGTGTTTACAAGAAGTTTTTGAAACCTTAATTGAAGAAAATTTCAAGCAAGATTAGAATTTAGACCGTAAACGGGTTTTCTTACGTTTAGGTGGAAAAAAACGTCCAACAGTAACCTGTAATGACATATATGTGTCATTATCTTTATCGCCTCTCTGCGCACCTGTTCCATCTCCATTAGGCGAAGTGGCGCCGGGAATATTACCTAAACTTGGATCAGCTAAAGCAACAGACTTTGTGCCATATGCATCTAACAATGCAGCTTTATTATAATATGTTCCATGCACATCATCTATATAATCTGTAAAGGTTTTTCTATAATTAAACTCTAAGCCCACACACCATAATTTATTCAAGATCGTTCTCCATGCAATTCCCATTGGTATGGATAGAGCTATTTTTTTATATTGTGAAGGCCCACCTGGCAAGCCCTGACCTTCTGTATGAAGCGGATATAATTTTTCCCACTGTCCGGAAGATGGATTTTTTCCTTTTGGATTAAAATAAAAACCACCAATACCAATAAAACCAATAAACTCACTTGATCTACTCTTGTGTCGACGGGAAAGCGTTTTTTTTATCCCGTAGCGATGCCCAACTTTGCTGTTAAAAAAAGAAACTTCCAGCCTGGTGGCGAATTCAAAAATATTGGATTTAAAATTTAGGTTACGGTTGTTTCGGAATTGCTCTGTTGTCAGTTTATCATCTCCAGCAACTAAAAGGTAATTAAAACTCGTATGCCAGTTAAAATTTTTAGCTATTTTATATCTGTACGCTAAACTAATTGCAGGACGGGTGAGTACAAATTCGACATCAACAGGACTAAAATCTGTTCCTATCTTATTTAATCCCCCTAAATCACCCAAAAAACCGGAAGCTCCAACCTGAATAATTACTTCTTTACGGTACTTTTTCCAATCATTAGGTCTCGTAAAATTTTGAGAATAAAAATTCCGTAAAAAAAATGTAAAAAATATAAAGAAGTATAGTAAACGCTTGGTATTCATTTTTATCATTTATACAAAAAAAATATAGTTTTCAAATTTACCCTAAAAAATGATAAATATAATCAAAACAATTTAATTTAAGTGTTAAAATATGGGCTTAATCGAAATAAAACCAAGAAAAATTGAGGTAAAATTTTAGAATTTTGACCTTAATTTGGTTCTTCCATGTTTTTGTGGTATAAATCTGCCAATTGTTATTTGAAGAGTGGCATAAGAATCTTTGTTTTTATCACCTCTTTGTGCTCTGGTTCCATCGGCATTTGGAGAACTGGCACCTTCAATAACTCCGTTGGTAGGGTCAGACATGAGCATAGAAGTTTCACCGTAAGCATCATTTAGAGCTGCTTTGTCATAATAAGTTGTGCTTACATCATCAATATAATCCGTGAATGTTTTTCGATAACTAAATTCAAGACCCACTGACCATAATTTGTCAACAATATAATGTAAATTTATGCCAACAGGAATGCTGATGGCTATTCTTTTATATTGTTTTGGGCCGCCCGGCAAACCCTGTCCTTCTGTATGTAACTTGTATAATTTTTCATATTTACCCGTTTCCGGGTTTTTACCTTTAGGATTAAAATAGAATGCACCAATTCCAATAAAACCTATTAATTCCAGGGCTTGGCGTTTACTGGTTCTGCCTAATGATTTTTTTAAACTGTACACACCGGTTCTCCTGAAGGAAGAAATACCGAACTCTATTCTGGTTGCTAATTCAAATACATTGGTTTTAAAATTAAGATTCCGGTTGTTGCGATAGGGTTCATTGGTTAGTTTATCATCGCCTGCTAAAACCAAATAATTAAACCCTGAATACCAATTAATGTTTTTATTAAACTTCATTCGATAGCCAGCGCTAACAGCAGGCCTAGTCAGAGCAAATTCTAAATCTACGGGGCTGTAATCTGTACCTATTTTATCTCTTCCTCCTAAATCACCTAAAAAACCCGCCGCACCTACCTGAAATACAATTTCTCTTCTGAATTTTTTCCAGGCATTGGGTCTTACATATCCTTGTCCTACCAATAAACAGGAGTAAAAAAAGAAAAAAAGAAACAGATAAATAGCTTTGTACAAAATAAAATAGGTTTATAAACGAAGCTAATTTAGATAATTATACCATAAATATAATAAACAAACAATAAAACAATTAAGATCTTAATGTTAATTACCGAAATCTTCGTTAGTGTAAAACAACTTATAAAATTTTAAACCCTTTTCTTCGTCATAGCCTTTTTCAACATAATCATGTCGTCCATGAACATATATATGAAAGTTTTTATCAAGCTTGACAACGCTTTTCATGAATTTCTGATTTTTCTTTACAGCAGTAGGCGAAATATCAAAATCGTCAATAGCAGTCAAATCCATTTTGTCATTGTAGGTTTGCCTGTATTCTCTGAAAGCTTCTTTTATTTCCGCTTGTGGCAAAATCTCTTTTTCAAATTCCTTAATATCAAATTTATCTTTTTCTTTAAAAAAACTAGTGCTTTTGTTCAGCATCATCATTTGATCCTGTTTAGTCACATTATTCCCTTCAGTCAATACTTCTTCACAAAAACCCTTGCAGGTATCAATAAAATTAGAAGTATGGAAATAAGCATTTTCTTTCATTTTGGTATTTAAAAAATCTTCTACCCAATAAAAGGCACAGTCTGCAATTCTATTACTTGTATCAACAATACTAATTTTATAACCTTGTTCTCCCTCTGTATTAAAAATAATGCAACCCTTATCTAATTTATTAATATTTATACCATTATCACACTCAATATCAAAATTATCCATGTGCTGAAAAACTTTTAAATAAGTATCCTTATTTTCTGTTTTAAATAAACCTATGGCATCACAGATAACCCCATCCACATTACAATCTTTGAAATAACAGGTGTAAAATTCTCCACCTTTGATTTTTGGGTGCATGGACTGATTATACAAATGTTCGGCAATATGTTTACTGCTGTCTATAAATTTATTTTCAGAAGTAAACACATCCGTTATATAGCTTTGCACATCATGATAGTGCATTTCATTTTTTGATTTAAACTGGTAATAAATGTCCATTTTAAATGGAGAAGTAAGGTAACGCATGACAGTATCTTTTAAAAAATCATCACTGATTTTAATTTCTTTTTCACTAATTGTTAACTCCTCTCCTAATCCTTTATTACCAACATAATGTATCACAAAACGTGTTAATTCTGAACGTGTAAAATCTATCATCGTGCAACTTTTTTATAAATGAATCGTAAATGTAATGGTTTGAACATTGGTTGAATTAACAAAGTTTAAACAATAAAACAATGTTACTAACGGCCATAATTCATTATAATCATTAACATTACTATGGGAATTTACCCTTAAATTTGTTCTACTATGCAACGTAAAATCATAATTTCATCCTTCATCATATTAGCCCTTGGGCTATGTTCTTTTAAATTTTTTCAATTTGAAAAAAATCAGATATTGCAGGACATGCTTATGTCAGTTTTAAATCAGGCACATTATAGTCCGTTAAAAGTCGACGATGACTTTAGTGAAAAAGCTTATAATCTATATTTAAAGCGCCTCGATATCAGCAAGAAATTCATACTTCAAAGTGATGTTGATATTCTAAGTAAATACAAAAAAAGTATTGATGATGAAATCAATACCGGTTCATTTGAATTTTATAAACTTTCTGCTGAAATTATCTCCAACAGGATCAAAGAAAAAGAAAACTGGAGTAAAGAAATTTTGGCTACTCCTTTTAATTATTCTATTGAAGAAGAATATGAAACAGATGGAGAGAAAGCTAAATATTCATCCAGTGAAGATGAGTTGAAATCTGAATGGAAAAAAATGTTAAAATACCAGGTACTTTCTCGTTTGGATGAAATGCTGACTGGTCAAGAAAAAGCAAAAGCAAAAAAAGACACTGTATTTACTGAAAAAACTTTTGATAGTTTAGAAGTTGATGCCAGAAGAAAAACACTGAAAGCTAATACTGACTGGTTTAAACGTTTAAATAAAATAACTTCCAAAGATCGCTTTTCAACCTACATCAATACTATTACTGGTTTATATGATCCTCATACGGAATATTTTGCACCAAAGGATAAGAAGAAATTTGATCAGAGCATGAGCGGACAATTTGAAGGAATTGGAGCCCGTCTACAATCAAAAGATGGAATTTTAAAAGTATCAGAAGTAATTGTTGGTTCCCCATCTTTTAAACAAGGTGAATTAAAAGCGGGAGACGAAATCCATAAAGTAGCTCAGGGAGTTAATGAGCCAATTGATATTACTAATATGGATATGGACGATGCGATTGATTTGATCAAAGGAAAAAAAGGCACTGAAGTAAGATTAACTGTAAAAAAACCGGATGCTTCTTTTAAAGTAATTCCTATTTTCAGGGATATTATTGAGATCGATGAAACATATGCCAAGTCGGCGATTCTAAATAATAAAAAGAAAATTGGCTATATTTATTTGCCAATGTTCTATGCTGATTTTACAAGAAATGGCGCCCACCGTTGTTCAGCGGATATGAAAAAAGAAATTGAAAAATTGAAAAGTCAGGGTGTTGAAGGAATTATTATTGATTTAAGAGATAACGGTGGTGGTTCGCTTCAGGAAGTGGTTGAAATGGCCGGTTTATTTATTCCAAGAGGTCCGGTGGTTCAGGTAAAAGATAAAGTAGGAAAAGTATACGTAATGGAAGATAAAAATTCGGATGTGACTTGGGATGGACCATTAGCCATTTTAGTAAATCATGGCAGTGCTTCTGCTTCTGAAATTTTAGCAGCGGCGATACAGGATTACAAACGTGGGGTGATTATCGGTACGCAAAGCTTTGGAAAAGGAACCGTGCAATCCTTTTATAATTTAGATCAATATTTGTTACCTCAGTTTGATACAATTCGACCATTGGGAGAAGTAAAAATCACTAACCAAAAATTTTATCGCATCAATGGTGGAGCAACCCAATTAAAAGGAGTTATGCCAGATGTAGTTTTACCTGATCCTTATGCATTTATTGAAGTTGGTGAAAAAGAACTGGATTACCCTATGGTATGGGATGAGATTATGAAAGCAACTTATAACGAATATACTGCCATTAATTATCCAAAAGTAAAAAAAGGAAGTGCCGAAAGAATTAAATCGAGTACTGCATTTAAATTAATTGAAACAGAATCCAAAGAATTAAAAGCTAAAAAAGATGATACCCGTTATAATTTGAATATTGATAAGTATAGAGCTGAACAAAAACAGTTGCGTGAGCAATATAAAAAATACGATGAACTAAAAGTCAATATCAAAAATTTTTCTGTTGAACTGCCGAATTATGATCGGGAGGTATTGAAGAATGATACAACCAAACTGAACCGGGAAATTAAGTGGACCGGCAATATTCAAAAAGATAATTATATTTTTGAAGCAAGTAATATTATTAATGATATGAAATGATTGTTGTCATCAATGCAATAGTAAGTGCATTATTTGAAAAAAATAATGCACTTTTTTTGTAAATTTACAGAACAAAAAAGTAAATATGTTAATAGAACAATTATATACAAGCTGCCTTGCGCAAGGGGCTTATTTTATTCAATCTGATGGTGAGGCTGCTGTTATTGATCCTCTCAGGGAATATCAGCCATATTTAGATTTGGCTTCAAGGAATAAAGCAAAAATTAAATATATTTTCGAGACTCATTTCCATGCTGACTTTGTTTCCGGGCATATTGACCTTGCTCAAAAGACGGGCGCAGAAATTATCTTCGGGCCAAATGCGCAAACAAATTTTAAAAGTATAATTTCAAAAGATAACCAGGAATTTAAAGTTGGGAAACTAACGATTAAAGTTCTTCATACTCCCGGACATACACTTGAATCATCTACCTATTTATTGCTGGATGAAAATAACAAACCACATTGTATCTTTTCAGGTGATACTTTATTTATTGGTGATGTTGGAAGACCAGATCTTGCAATTAAATCTGATTTGACACAGGAAGATCTTGCAGGTATGCTTTATGATTCTTTACATCAAAAAATCATGACTTTACCTGATGAGGTGATTGTTTACCCTGCTCATGGTGCCGGATCGGCATGTGGGAAAAATATGAGCAAAGAAACTTTTGACTCATTGGGTAATCAGAAAAAAGTAAATTATGCACTAGGTAACCTAACAAAAAATGAATTCATAAAAGAGCTTACAACGGGTATTTTACCGGCTCCACAATATTTTGAAAAAAATGCCGCATTGAATAAGGCAGGTTATGAAAATTATGATAGTGTTTCTGAAAAAGGAACAAAAGCATTGGATGCTAAAGAAGCGAAGGATATTTTAAATACTACAAAAGCTATTGTATTAGATGTTAGAAAACCGCACGAATTTGCTACGGAACATATTAAGGATTCTGTTTTCATAGGAATAGACGGACAATTTGCCCCTTGGGTAGGCGCATTAATCACTGACCTTAAACAGCCCATCATTTTAGTAACTCAAAGTGGACGCGAAGAAGAGACTGTGATGCGTTTGAGCCGTGTTGGTTATGATAACTGTATTGGATTTATAAATGGAGGAATTGATGCCTGGAAAAAAGCTGGAAATGCAACATCATCAGTTGTATCAATTTCCGCTGAAGAGTTTTCCGAAAAAATTAAAAAAGAATCTTTAAATGTACTGGATGTAAGAAAACCTGGAGAATACTCATCCAGTCATCTGGAAAACGTTACTTCTAATCCTCTTGATTTTATTATTGACTGGCAGGATTCTCTTTCCAAAGAAAAGGAATACCATATACATTGTGCAGGTGGTTATCGCAGTATGATCACGGCATCACTTTTAAGAAGAAATGGTTACACAAAATTAGTTGATATAGCGGGTGGCTATGGAGCCATTAAAAATACAGATGCTAAAACAACAGACTTTGTATGTCCTTCAACACTACAAATGAAAGGAAAACCCAGTTTTTAAATTTTTTGAAACGCATCATAAAATAAATTAATAATACCATTAGCTATTATTTTTCAGTCTAATATTAATAATTAAATTGCGAATATTTTTTTATAATAAATTAGACTATTTTATGAAAGCTATGAATACTTGTATTATGGCAAATGCATTATCAATTATAATAGTAGCGACTATTAAAGAATTAAAATTAAAGTAAAAAAAATGTTCCGTCGCATCATCAATTAAAACTTAGAATGTTGATTGAAATTAAAGGTTTCTGAAACCGTATTGAGTAAAAACGAACTCGCTAAGAGAATTGGAGTCAATCATAATAGTATCTAACCTTGAGGAACAAAATACATTCCATTTGGTCTACCCTACTTCATAAGTAACTGCAGAATTAGATTAAAAAAACCAACGTTATCAAAAAATTGACATAATAGGGTCGAAAAAAAAGTGAATGAATCAAGCGTTACTTTTACTAGTTACAAGCAGCTTCATACTTGGGTTGATAGTAATTTACATAAAGAAATTAACTACAATAGCTTAGAAATTATGTATGGCGGAAGTTTGGTGCAGGTTTAAAGGTGGCTAGAAAAAGTTACATAAAAAAAGATGTAGAATCAAGCGAGATTTTTAAAAAACTTTAAAGAAATCTACCAAGAAAAAATAGAACATATACTTCCCAACTTTATAAATGGAAATGAGTATTGCCAAGACGAAAGCCGTTTTGGATTACATACAGTCACGGGTAGAGTTTTAACTGCAAAGAGATCTTATTCAAGTAAAATCACAAAAAACTTTCCACAGCCATTTCATAGCCTTTTAATCCAAAGCCACTGATGCTGCCTTTGGAGTGTTTTCCTAAGTAGGAAACGTGCCTGTAATCTTCCCGTGCAAAAATATTACTGATATGAACTTCGATCACCGGTGTTTTTATTCCTGCAATGGCATCGGCAATGGCAATAGAAGTGTGAGTATAAGCACCTGCGTTCAAAATTATACCATTGTAACTAAAACCAATTTCATGCAGCTTATTGATGAGTTCACCTTCAACGTTGCTTTGAAAATAAGCAAACTCTATGTTAGCGTATTTTGCTTGTAGCGTTTTAAAATAATCCTCAAAAGATTGTGTGCCGTAAATTTCCACTTCCCTTTTTCCTAAAAGATTCAAATTTGGACCGTTGATTATTGCTATCTTTAACACGTAATTATTTTTTAGTATTACCTTCAAAATTACTCAATACTCTGCAACTTTGGAAGACAAATATTCAGGATTTTAAATATTACCTGCAGGTAGAAAAATCGCTTTCCGAAAATTCTGTTGTTTCCTATGAAAGTGATATTCATAAACTCATGGTTTTTATTGAAACATATCATCCTTCAAAAAAGCCGGTAGATATAACTTTAACTGATCTTCAAGCATTTTTAAAATACATTGCAGAATTTAACTTCACTGAAACAACCCAATCGCGGATCATCTCCGGGATTAAACACTTTTTTAAATTTTTAATTTTAGAAAATTATATTCAGGTCAACCCTGCCGAATTGTTGGAAACACCGAGAATCAGACGTAAACTACCTGTGTTTTTGAGCGTTGAAGAAATTGATTTGATGCTATCATTAATTGATAGAAGTACCCCTGAAGGCGAACGCAACCATGCTATGTTAGAAACCATGTATAGTTGTGGCTTAAGAGTTTCAGAACTAATTTTTTTAAAATTAAGCGATCTTCATGAAAAAGATGGTTTTATCAGTGTGATCGGAAAAGGAGATAAACAGCGGCTTATACCGATAGGAAGATCTGCTTTAAAATTAATTGGTAATTATATTTCTCATCATAGAAATCATATTACAATAAAAAAAAATAGTGAGGATATGATCTTTTTGAGTAAACGCGGTACACCAATTACCAGGCAAATGGTGTTTTATGTAATCAAAGATTTAGCAGTGAGGGCAGGAATTAAAAAGAATCTTAGTCCGCACACATTCCGGCATTCTTTTGCCACACATTTAGTGGAAGGTGGCGCAGATCTTCGTGCAGTGCAAGAAATGCTCGGTCACGAAAGTATTACAACCACTGAGATTTACACACATTTGGACCAGTATTTTTTAAGAGAAAATATTTTGAGTTATCATCCCCGAAATAAATAAATTTAGTTCTATACTAATTCTTCAATCAAAGAAATAATCTCTTTACGCTGATTTAAAAGATCATCGAATTTTTTTGAATTGGATGATTTCATTTTTAAAACTCTTAACATACCCCATGTTTTTTTACGAAAAGGAGATAGCCATAAACAGAATAAACTGCTTAAAACTGATATGAATAAAACTAACAATGCCCACCACGCATTTGGTGCAAGCGCTTTTGCTATAAAAAACTGGAGGTTATAATACAACAAGAATAAGACAGCGCCAATTCCCATATTAAATGAGGCTTTAAATTCAACAACACGTACCAGTTTTTTCGTAATAAGATATGTTAACCTATAAGACAGCCAGCTTGCTAAAAGCCCTCTCACATAAACAGGAAACGTAAGGATGATCAACAAAAGTCTTAATGAAAAATTTCCATAATTAATCGCGCTTTTTTTAGTAGGGCTTAATAACCAGTCTTTAATATTATATTTTTTTAGTTCTGCAAAATAATGTGATGTTTTTTCAGCAAGAGAAATTACTTTTTCGGGATGTGTTTCTTCCGCTTTATTAATAGCATCAGTTACTTTCGTGGAAAATAAAAAATCGTGTTCTAAATTTTCAGGATTTAATTTTTCCTTTTCAAAGTAACTGTATTTATAAACTTCTTCAATATGTTCAATCACTTTTTCGCTGCGAGTATGATTAATATGAACAATTAATTCTTTCATACGAGGTGCTAAGTCGGCTAAAAACTGGTTCATTGTTTTGGCAGGTGCATCTTTATATGCTGACATGTACTCAACCATCTTTATTGGTTTGCCAACATTAAAAAAAACAGAGCCTCTAAACTGAGAGGGGTTTGTGTAATTTACACCAACAGGAACTACCGTTAAATTATCTACTTGATTGGTTTCCATTGCACCAAAAACCATACGAGGAACTCCTTTTTTTAGAGGTCTTAAACGACGCTCCTGAATACAGATGCCTTCAGCAAAAATGATGATTTTTTTATTTTTTTTAAGTAATGTATTTACAATGTCATACGTCTCATCATTTTTTTTCAAACCTTCTTTTCCTCCATCTTGCAATCTATAAATGGGAATAACGCCAATACTTTGCAGTATGGTTTTAACTATTCCTTTTTTAAAAGCATCCCCTCTAGCTAAATATTGAACTTTAGGAGGATAAATAAGTGCGCTAAAAGCCACAGGATCCATAAATGCATTTGGATGATTCATGGCAATAATGACAGGACCTTTTACTTTTAGAAAACGTGCATTTTTAATTTGACTGCGTTTAAAATATACAGCAATTACAAAACCCAAATAATATTTTAATAAATGCCAAAGCATAGTTTTTTTATTTTTAGAAAATCAAACTTACTAAAAAGAAAGCATAAAAAAATCCCCTTAGCGTTATAAAGGGGATTTTTTTAAACTTTACTATTAGCCAATTGGTGGTGGAACCGCGCTAAATACAGCTGCTAATTCAGCCTGTGTTTCAGCGGCTAGCCAACCTGCCATGCCTTGCTTCCAAACAAGACTTTGTCTGTTAAACTGCCCCGATGTTGTCATCGCCTGTAATTGTTGAACAGTAAACGGTCCTGTTTGCGCACCATTCACAGCTACAAAAAACTGAACAAGTGGAGGTGGTGGAGGCGCATTTGTTCCGGTGTTACCATTAAATTGTTGATTTTGAAAAGCATTTCCCATTTGTCCCATCATTCCAATTCCAAGCCCTGCGCCAAGTCCTGCGCCCATCATGCCACCTGCAGGGTTATTGGCAGCATCTTCCATCGCATTAGCTGCCTGAAATTGAGTATAAGCTCCTAAATTTCCTATAATTCCCATGCTGCTTCGTTTATCTAAAGCATCTTCTACTTCTGGTGGTAAGGATACATTTTCAATTAAAAATTTTGTCAGGTTCAAACCGATCTCTAAAAACTCAGGTTTTATTTTATCTAAAATAATTTTAGATACTTCGTCTGTGTTAGATGATAAATCCAAAACCAGGATTTTACTTTCAGCTAAGGCATCCATTCCGCGGGATACGGCAATGTTGCGTAATTGTTCGTTTACTTCATCAACCGTAAATTCAGAATCAGTACCGGCTATTTCTTTTAAAAATACAGATGCATCAGATACTTTAAATGCATATGAACCAAAAGCACGCAAACGTACAGGTCCGAATTCTGCATCACGCAACATGATAGGGTTTTTAGTACCCCATTTTTGATTAATAAATTGTTTGGTACTAACAAAAAACACATCTGCTTTAAACGGACTATTAAAACCAAATTTCCAACCTTGCAACGTAGAAAGTATTGGCATATTCTGAGTACTTAACGTATACATTCCCGGTTGAAACACATCGGCAATTTTACCTTCGTTCATAAATACAGCTACCTGGCTTTCTCTTACAGTAAGCTGAGCGCCCATTTTAATTTCGTTTTGAAACCGTGGAAATTTATAAATGATGGTATCATTGGTACTATCTGTCCAATCAATAATATCAATAAATTCGCCTTTTAGTTTATCCCATAATCCCATTGTGTATATTTTTTAATGTGTATACTAAATTAAGTATATTTTTATAAAATAATATTATTTTTTTGGGCGTATCCCGCGAAAAGCGGGTCGGGCTTTTCACTACAATCTTTGGATCCGCTGTCGCTTGATACAAAGGATTTTCGTTGCAATCCCTTACGCGAATTTCTAATCAACTGTCTGAAATCTTTAGTAAGTTTACAGCCTCATGCCAGCTAAAAAACTCATATTGATAATCGGTGGTGGAGCCTCCGGTTTTTTTGCCGCCATTAATGCTGCTGCTAATTTTCCGGAAGCTAAAATTATTATTCTCGAAAAGTCAAACAAGATTTTATCTAAAGTTAAAGTATCCGGTGGTGGACGTTGTAATGTTACTCATCATTGTTTTGAAAATGGAGAACTCATTAAAAATTATCCACGCGGAGAAAAAGAATTACGACAAGTGTTTTCGCAATTTTCAGTTCAAGACACCATTGAATGGTTTTTAAAAAGAGGAGTGAAATTAAAAACTGAGCCAGACGGAAGAATGTTTCCCGAAAGTAATTCAAGTGAAACCATCATTAATTGTTTTTTACTGGAAGCACAGAAACTTAATATTGATATTAATTTAAGTGAGGAAGTGCTCTCCATCGAAAAAGCACAGGACGATAGTTTAAAAGTGAAGAGTTCCAAACAAACTTACATGGCAGATGCCGTTATTTGTAGTATTGGCGGGCATAATCAGGAAAAGAACTATCAGTTTTTAAAACAATGCGGCCATACAATTGATGCATTAATTCCGAGTCTGTTTACGTTGAATTTACCGCAGAGCAATATTAAAGAATTAATGGGATTAAGTGTAAAAAATGGAACCGTTAAAGTAAATGGTACCAAACATCAGTACACGGGCCCGGTTTTAATAACCCATTGGGGATTAAGCGGACCGGCTGTTTTAAAACTATCAGCCTTTGCCGCTTACGACTTTTTTAAACTGAATTATCAAGCAGGTATTTCAGTTAACTGGACAGGCACTTTAAATGAAGAATTATTAAAAGAAGAACTGAGTTTACAATTAGGCTCAAAATCATTAATCGTAAACACCCCTTTATTTGAGATCCCTAAACGTTTGTGGGAATATTTGATTTTACGTTCAGATATTCCTTTATCCAAACCATGGATTGAATTAGGTAAAAAACAATTGAATAAACTGTCACAAGTATTATGCAATGATGGTTACGACATGCATGGCAAAACAACCTTTAAAGAAGAGTTCGTAACCTCGGGAGGCATCAATTTAAAGGAAGTGAATTTTAAAACTATGGAAAGTAAGATTGTTCCTCATTTATTTTTTTGCGGAGAAGTATTAAATATTGATGGGATCACCGGAGGTTTTAATTTTCAAAATGCCTGGAGTACTGCCTGGATTGCTGCTAAATTAGCGTCCTGATTATTCGATGATAAATTTCCCTTTGGAAATTAACACACCGCCTTGGCTAAGGGTAAAATAGTAATTGCCCGTAAGTAAATTGGCTTTGGTGATTTTTATTTCCTGACCGATTAGGTGATCGTTGATTAATATATCCTGCCCCAGAATATCATACACTTTCAATGTAGCATCTTCAAGATCTTCATTCGTTTTTAAAATTGCAGAGTTCGTAAATGGATTAGGGTAAAATATACTTTTACTATATTCAAACGTATGCTCAGGAACGGATATAGGATTTAAAATTCCATCACAATCATAAGGAATTGTTCCTGCGCAGGTTGGAACATTTGGCATGTAAGAATATTGGTAAATGATACTGCTATCCCTACTTACACACAAAAGGTTATAGCAGTTGTCACTGCCCGACCATAATGGTCTCAATAAACCAAATGAACTACCAATTCCCTCAATCCAATACTCTTCACTGTGAAAGCTAAAATTATACTGATTGAATTTCCATCTTTTGTGATATTGACCATTAATATTTATAGAATCTATCAATGCCACTTTGTAAGCATACTGAACGCTAGAAGGATCCAAAACCTTGGCTGTATCACCAATATTTAAAGTGAAATCATACAAAACTGATTCCGTACTTTTATTTATATAAATTACAAAAATTTTTTTATTCGCTTCCCGAATTGCACCCTGGTAATAAGAATTAGAAAGATTAAAATGATAGTCAAAATTCCAAAATATTTTTTTATAGGTTAAACTATTAATGATTGTATCACCAAACATTCCATATTTCTGGATGTCATCACCGGTTTGGCCGTAATGGTAAAGTGTCCATATCGCATTAGTATCCGGGAAAGGAATATAAGATTGAGCATTGGTGCTAACCTGCAACGCAAGTAATAAGATAATGAGTTTCAGTTTCCTCATGAATTAAATTTTAATAGGGATAATTAAATTTAACGTTTTAATTTGATATTCTGAAATTTAACTAAACCTGATCGCTTTTATTGGAGTAATTTTATTCAGGATCAACGTTGGTAAAAACATCATTAACAAACAGGTAATGATTGTTCCAAGGTTAATTAATAAAAGGTGAATGATTGATAAATTAATGGGAACGGCATCTAAATAATAGGTTTCAGGATTTAGTGTGGCAAACTTAAAATGAGATTGCAGCAAACAAAAACCAATCCCAATCAGGTTTCCAAAAAACAGACCTTTTATTAATAGCTGAAGAGAAACATAAAAAAATATTTTTCTGACACTTTCGTTTGCTAAACCCAATGCTTTTAAAATCCCTATTAAATTGGTTCGTTCCAGGATAAGAATCAGTAGCGCGGAAATCATATTAATGGCTGCTACCAATACCATGAGAGTAATGATAATTACGGCGTTGATATCAATCATTTCAAGCCAGCTAAAAATAGAACTTTGTAATTGTTTTACTGAGGTGATTGTGTAATTATATCCTATCACATCATTTAAATTTTCTAAAGAAAGATCTAATAAATTAAAGTCATTTAGATAAACTTCATATCCGGCCACTTCATTATCTTTCCAGTAATTTAATTTTTGTATTTGTTTTAAATCAACAAATACAAGATTCTTATCAAAGTCAGAAAAACCGGTATTGTAAATACCTTTGACATAAAAATCTTTTACTCTGGGCTCATAATCAATGTAATTTTTACCATTAAATGTTGTGTCATCTAACTTCTTTTTAGTCATAAAATACACTAATAACTTTTGATTGAGCTTTAAATGAAGTTTGTTGGCAAGCGTTTGAGAAATAAAAATTTCCTTGCTTACTGAATCTTTATGAATAGTTAAAACTTTCCCTTCAACTAAATAAGGTTGCAAATAACTCCAGTCGTAATCGGATGAAATTCCTTTCAAAACAATGCCTTCATTCTCCGTTTTAGTTTTCAGAATCCCATTCTTCGTAGCAAAAGACTGGATGTGCTTAACATTAGAAGATGATGAAATGTTTTTTAAAAGTTCATTATCAAATACTATCGGATTTGGCTCCAGTGATTGATTAGGGTCGTAATCATTAATCTGAAGATGAGAGGTGAAAGTAGTGATCTTATGAATAATTTGCTGCTGAAAGCCGGTAACAACCGCTAATGTAATGATCATCACCGCTACTCCAAGTGCAATTCCGATAATTCCTATTCTGACAATAGGACTGGAAATATTTTTTTGCTGCTGTCCCTGATTGAGAACACGTTTTGCTATGTACCGCGAAAAATTCATCTGCGCTAAAGGTAACGAATTTTATAATGCTTGGTGTTTTTTGTGTTTTGTAATCACGCCATTGCGTGATGTATTTGCTATATTTACATTGTCAATCATCACAAAGTATGCGCTTTTTTTTCTTATTTATTATATCATTTAGCAATGTATCTTTTTTACTTTCACAGGTTGGTATACAATCTTATAAATCCATTATAACAGGCGCTCAACATACAGAACTGTATTTACCAAAAATAAAAAATAAAAAAGTTGCCGTTGTTACAAATGCTTCCGGTACTATCGGGAATAAACATTTGGTTGATACTTTATTAAAACATAAAATAAACATCGTTAAAATATTTGGGCCTGAGCATGGTTTTAGAGGAACAGCAGATGCAGGTGAAAAAGTAAAAAGCGGCAAAGACCCATTGACAAATATTGCGGTAGTTTCTTTATACGGCTCTCATAAAAAACCAACCAAAGAAGACCTGAAAGGTGTGGACATTGTTATTTATGATATACAAGATGTTGGTGTGCGTTTTTACACTTACATCTCAACTATGACTTATGTAATGGAAGCGTGTGCTGAAAATAATAAGGAACTGATGATCCTTGACAGGCCAAATCCAAACGGATTTTATATTGATGGTCCTGTTATGACTGATAAATATAAATCATTTTTAGGAATGCATAATGTGCCTATAGTTTACGGAATGACCTGTGGCGAATATGCACAAATGGTGAATGGAGAACGTTGGCTAAAAAGCAAAACGAAATGCAAGTTGAGTGTTATTGCTTTAAAGAATTATGACAGATCGAAATTTGTATCTGGGTTGCCAGTAAAACCATCACCGAATTTACCAAACGATACAGCTATTTTACTTTACCCAGGTTTAGGACTTTTTGAAGGTACGATCATCAGCCTGGGAAGAGGCACAAACTTTCCCTTTCAGGTTATCGGTAGCCCGGCATCCAATGTATTTACCTATAGTTTTACACCTCAATCTACTATAATTTCAAAAAGACCTAAATACCAGGATACCTTGTGTTATGGTAGGGATCTTAGGCCATTATTTGATCAGCAATTACAAAAACGAGTAATTGATTTAGAAGCAGTTTCGTTTTTTTATAATCAAACCCCAGGCAAACAATCTGTTTTTTTTGACAAGAATTTTAATTACCATACTGGTAATGATGAATTAAAGGAACAAATAATCAGACATATTTCTGAAAAAGATATAAGAGCTTCGTGGCAACCGGCAATAGATTCATTCAAACAAATCCGTAAAAAGTATTTAATTTACAATGATTTTCAATAAAAATAAATATGAAATACTTATCTAAACTAATAGGCCTCGCATTAGTTTTGGTATCCTTAAATGCTTGCGATACCGATACTGAAAAAGAGAAAGTAAGAGTGGTTGTTCCTTCTGCAACGAAAGACTCTTTTGTTTACCATATTGATGCAAAGGATCCTAAATATAAAAAATTTCCCTATTTATTGGCTTACGATAAGGCATTGTCACTTTGGGGGGTTCCGTTTGAGGAAAAAGATTTTAAAACTAAGTATGGTAAAGCGCATGTGATTATTAGTGGCCCTGAGACGGGAGAACCACTCGTTTTGTTGCATGGTATGAATGCCAGCTCAACTATGTGGTATCCGAATATTAAAGCTTTATCAGAAAAGTATCACGTATATGCTATTGATTTTTTATTAGAACCAGGGAAATCTCTTTGCGAAATTGAAATTTCACAGACTTCTGAAATTGTAAGCTGGTATTATGAAATTTTTGATTATCTGAAACTTAAAAATTTCAGTTTATTAGGAGCATCAAGAGGAGGTTGGATAGCTACGAATATTGCATTACACGATCCAACCCGCGTAAATAAAATGATATTACTAAGCCCCGCACAAACATTTGTTTGGATCAGGCCGGGTGTAAAAGCATTTAACAATATAGCCTACACCATATCTCCAAAAAGAAGAAGACTGCGAAATGTATTGGAAACAATGACTAATAATGTGGATAATATTAGCCAACTTTATTTAAACCAATATTACATAGCTACGGAAAAAGCATCTATTAGTAAATGTTTTATTCAAATGATACCTTTTGCAGATAACGAGCTACAGTCATTAACAATGCCCGTATTAGTTTTGATAGGAGAGAACGATATTATTAATAATAAAAAGAGTCTTGAAAGAGCTAAAAAATTGATTAAACACTGTGAAGTTGGAACCATAAAAAATGCCGGCCACTTTTTATCCATGGATAAATCAGATGTTGTTAATCAGATAATGATTGATTTTATGGAGAAGAAGATACAGGGAATGGAACCAAAATAATAATTGACTTTTTAAAATTGAATTAAAGTTTCAGGATTATTAATAATTACTTTTTAAATATTAAATAAAATCATACTTTTACAACTCAAATCCGGAGAGGTGTCAGAGTGGCCGAACGTGCAAGCTTGGAAAGTTTGTGTACCGCAAGGTACCGCGAGTTCGAATCTCGCCCTCTCCGCTTTTAATTAACCATTGAAAACTAAAAGCCCCTAAAACGCATGTTTTAGGGGCTTTTAGTTTTTCCAATAATGCATTTAATCGTATCGCTTATGAGATAAATGGTGTTCCCTAATTTTCATGTATCCTTTTGGTGTTAAGTAGGGTTCACTTAATAAGTCAACTTTACTTTTTATTTTCTTTTTGTTTGACAAAAAAATAATTACGCCTTGGCGTGACAAGTAGAAAGACCAACGCCCATTTTTTATCGCACAAAATGTCTTCGTAATGCTGCCTAAAAAAATCGTATTTCGCGCTCTTTATTCATGTTGTTTCAATTATGCATTAGGAATAAATGAGTACTCCGCAATTCGCTAAAAGCCGCAGCACTCACGCCATGGCGTGACTAACGTATAATAAATTTGCTGTTAAATGATGTATTCCTATTCAAATATTTTCTGCAAAAGCCTTGCATAAAAAAGAAAGTAACCTCTTAAAAATATTTGAATCTATTACTATTTCAGTGTTTTGAGTGAACCCTGAGTATTACCAAATTGTAGGCCTCGACTGGCATAAAATGAGCCTAACTTTAACAAATATAAAAGATTATAAAAATGCAAAATAAACTACCTGTTCTTTTTTATATAAAGAGAACTAAAATTACAGCCAACAACCAGACTCCCATTTATATGCGAGTTACCGTTGCCTGAAAAAAAACAATAAAAAAACCAGAAGAGTTACCGAGATTAGTCGATAAAATTTTAGTGCGGGAAACAAAAGGCAATAACTACGAAACAAAAGGAATTAATAAATGCTTAGAAGTTGTATACTAGCATTCCTCAGCTCATTCGACCGTAATAAAAATGCTTAATTTATTCTAAATTATTTTACGTGAAATCTTTACCAAATGGTTTTCTAAATCTTGTTTAAAAAGTATGCTAAATAATTGTTCTTGATTATTGTCATTTATTCGAATCATTTGCAATTCTTTTCAAAAGTTATTTAAAATGTATTGCATTTTTTTTAAAAATATATTATCTAAATCCCTTTTTTTATGAACAATTTAATTTTAACCCATAAAAAAAACCTCGCTGAATCAGCGAGGTTTTTTTATAACATTAAATAACTAAGCCAACTTTACGTTTACTGCATTTAATCCTTTTTTTCCTTCTTGTACATCAAATACAACTTCGTCATTTTCACGAATTTCTTCCTGTAAACCTGTTGCATGAACAAAAATTTCTGGCCCGTTTTCTTCTTTGATGAATCCGAAACCTTTTGCTTCGTTATAAAATTTTACTACTCCGTTTTTCATATTATTGTTTTTATTGTTGTTATTTTTATTTAATGGATTAAGCTAACTTAACGTTAACCGCGTTTAATCCTTTTTTACCTTCTTGCACGTCAAATACAACGTTATCGTTTTCGCGAATTTCTTCTTCTAAACCTGTTGCGTGAACAAAAATTTCTGGTCCGTTATCTTCTTTGATAAATCCGAAACCTTTTGCTTCGTTGTAAAATTTTACTACTCCGTTTTTCATTTTTTTGTTTTTTTTGTTGTTATTTTTATTTAATGGATTAAGCTAACTTAACGTTAACCGCGTTTAATCCTTTTTTACCTTCTTGCACG
>JACMNO010000025.1 GCA_014378485.1 Bacteroidia bacterium | reverse complement strand
TGTAGGGATCAACAATTATGTCCAAAGGTGTTCCATTTGCCTGGTTACTGATTAAACGGAAAAGCTCTGCGGCAACCTTCTCTAAAACTACTATGTTTTCTGCCACTTTGTTTACAACCGTATCAGTTCCGTGCATTTCATCAATACCTCTTTGAAAACTTTTTAAATAGTCAAGATCCAAAGGATCGATATAACGGTTCTCAAATATTTGATTTTCAAAAGGCAACCATTCGATAAATAAATCCTGAACCGACTTATTTAATTTACCAAATTTTCTTCCCAAACTTTTCTCCGATACAAATAACTCCTTCAATACTTTAAGGTCTGTAAATCCTTTATTTGTAAATAATAAGCATGGTACTGACCAATAAATTGCCCAATCCCAAAAGATCTTAAACACCATTATTTGTGTATTACCCATCAGCTTGTATTTATCCTGATAAATCGGCAACCAGCTCTCAAACCAAGATAAATGCGTTTGCTCATATATTTGTGCGCGCACAGTAATATCTTCACCCTTGTAATCTCTAAGGATCAAGTCGCTTAACCAAGTATTATTCAAAGAAATAAAATCACTTCCCGGAGAATAAAACGGGTCAAGGAAAGCGCCCGCTTCACCTGTTACCGCCCAACGATCAGAAGAATAAATACGTTTACTATCATGGGCAAAGTGTTTTAAAATCCTAAAATCCAGAATATCTTCCTTATTAGGACACACAAATTTAGCTGCTTGCGGTTCATGCTTTTGAATCCATGCAACAGCCTTCTCATATGTGTTAATCGTTTCAAAAGGATGAATGTCTTCATCTGCTACAATACCAATACTGGTGTTTTTTGAACCCAAAGGAATAATCCACAACCAATATCCTTTGTCCATAAAATGCACAGTACTTAAATAACGCAACTTAGGCGCTAAAAATGTTTTCCATTCTTTATTATCACTCCACTCATCAATATCAACCACGCCTTTTACTCTAAACCAAGCAGCATTAACGTTATGTGGTGCTTCTTTTTGAAAACCGAGTTTCTTTTTTAACAAACTGATTCTACTGGTAGCATCTACCATCCACTTTGTTTTTACTTTTTTGTCTTCACGCTCATGAGCAAATATCACTTCATGCAAATCGCCATTTTCGCCAAACACAACGTCCTTAGCGCGTGCTGCCAAAAGGAAATCTGTTCCCAATTCTTTTGTATGTTTTTCTAAAAAATTTTCGAAAGTACCCCTGTCTAACTGGTGACTTGGAACCGGCAACTTTAAGCGTGGTCCAAGTTCAACTCTGTTAGATAACTCTGTCTTCTTTTCATCAGTAAAAAAGAAACGCAAACCATGTTTAGGGAGCTCAAATTCCTCCAAATAATCTTTTAATCCCAAAACTTCTCTGTAATAATGAGTTGCTAATTCAACAGTCGACTCCCCTACTTTATGAGCCGCAATAGCCGCAGCTTTATCTCTGCTTTCTAAAATTAAAATGGTAATATTTGGATTGGCCTGTTTTAGTTGTATAGAAAGCGTTAGTCCCGCTAAACCGCCTCCGGCAATAACAACATCATATTCTTTTTGCATGATTTTTTTACTTAGTTGATTATAACAAAAATACGATTTTATTACAGGCGGATAGGTTTTTTGAGAAATTAAAATCAAAAACAATCTGTTTAATTTTTAGTATAATTGCTGGCCAAAAAATTTGTTAAACATTAAACAAAAACTTATTAAAACGCTACATATAGATAAAGCATCTGAAGCCGATTTTGAACTCATCAAACATTTTATTTGTGCGTTTGATTTGGATAACAGGGGTCTTAAATGTGAACAATTTTTAGTGGCCAAAGAAAATGATGAACTACTTGGTTTTGGTAGGATCAGAAAGCATCAAAGTTGTGATGAATTTTGTTCATTGGGTGTTATTGAAACTAAGAGGTTTAGTGGCATAGCAAAAGCGTTAATTGAAGCAAGAATAAAAATAGCCACACAACCTATTTACTTGGTATGCATTATTCCGGAATACTTTGAAAAATTAGGTTTCGTTATTGTGAATAATTATCCGGCAGAAATAGGTGATAAATTAAATTATTGCATTTCCGAACTAACCGTTCCCGAAAATTATGTGGTTATGAAATACAGTGATTAATGTTTACGGGTTTTAATTATTAATTTTATACTTTAATTTAAAAATTATGAGTTACATCATTTCAGGCATACAGCAACTAGGAGTAGGGAATACAAATGTGCACGAAACATTTAAATGGTACAGGAAAGCTTTTGGGACAGATATTAAAATATTTGAAGAAGCAGCCATGGCTGAGTTAATGCTGCCCTATACGGCAAATATGCCCCATGCTCGACATGCCATATTAGCCATCAGCATGAATGGTGGTGGTGGCTTTGAGATATGGCAATATACCAGCCGCCAAGCACAAAATGCAGAATTTAAAATACAACTGGGTGACATCGGAATCTTTGCAGGAAAAATAAAATCATATGACATTAAGAAATCCTATAATCATTTAAAAGATTTCGGCGCTAAAATGCTGACCGATATTAATGAATCTCCCGATGGCCGAAAACATTTTTACATTCATGATCTTTGGGAAAATATATATGAAGTGATCGAAGAAAAAACTTCCTGGTATCAGAAAAAAGATTTTACAACAGGCGGTGTTTTAGGTGCGGTAATTGGCGTAAAGGATATTGATAAATCTATTGAATTATATAAAACAGTTTTAGGTTTTGATAAAATTATTAGTGATACAACTGCTGTGTTTAATGACTGGAGCGGTGTTGAAGGGTCACAAAAAAAAATCAGACGAGTAGTTTTACGAAACAGTAAACCTCGTGAAGGTAGCTTTGGTCCCCTGTTGGGTGATAATGAAATTGAGTTGATTCAAGCTTTTGATTACACACCAAAAAAAATATTTGAAAACCGTTTGTGGGGAGATTGTGGTTTTATTCATTTATGTTTTGATATTAAAAATATGAAAGGACTTGAAGAAGCCTGCATAAAAGCCGGTCAGCCTTTTACAGTTGATGGTGGTGCCGGTTTTGAAATGGGAGAAGCAGCGGGTCACTTTACCTACATTGAAGATGCAGATGGCACCCTCATTGAGTTTGTTGAAACTAAAAAATTACCGGTAGTGAAAAAAATCGGCTGGTACCTCGATCTTCGTAAACGTGATCCTAAAAAAGCGTTGCCAAATTTTATTTTGAAGGCTTTGAGGTTTAGTAGAATAAAAGATTAAATTATTATAAGTTTATTCTGTTATTTTATTTAGTATAACCACTTTTTTATCTCGATTTAAGCCAATTTCTCCCTAGAAACGAGAAAATTTTACGTTAGCTAAATTATCCAAAATATTTGCAAATATACCCTAAAAGTGGTATATTTGAACTTATATTAGAATTAATCTAATTAAAGATAAGGAATCAAGTAACTAACAACTAATTACTTACAATATGATAACAGTTAGCAACGCAGCAAAAGAACATGCTGTCAATTTAATAAAAGATGAGAATAAACCGTCTGATACCTTCATTCGTGTTGGAGTGGATGGAGGCGGTTGTTCCGGATTAATGTACAATCTGGAATTTGATAATGTTTTAAGAGAAGGTGATCAGCTATTTGAAGACAACGAAGTAAAAGTAGTAGTTGATCGTAAAAGCTTTTTATACTTAGTAGGAACTGAATTAGATTATAGTGGAGGACTAAACGGCAAAGGATTTATTTTCAAAAACCCTAACGCAACGCGATCATGTGGCTGTGGGGAATCATTTAGTGTTTAAGATTCAAAGTTCAACAAACGGCTGTAGCAAAAAGATTTGAAGATTTAGATGTTTGGATAGCTGCAAAGGAGACTTCGGTAATGATTTACAAAATTACTGAAAATGAAAGTCTGAAAAAAGTTTCTAGACTTAAAGATCACATAAGAAGAGCATCTATATCAGTAATATCAAATATTGCAAAAGGATGAGAGATAAGAGCGTAACTATATATTATTAAAGAATTAAATTTTATAAATGAAAAGGAATTGATTTTAATATATGAGAAAATTACACAAGTAAATAAAATGCTTTCAGGATTTATTAATTATTTAAAACAAGCGGAATTAAAAGGAACAAAAAATATGAGTGAAAAAAAATTCAAAATTTTAAACTAACACGCTTTAAATTTTGAACCTATAACTTTGAACTACTACAATGGCAAACGAGATATTAGAAGAACACATACAGAACGAATATAAATGGGGCTTTACCACAGATATTGATGCTGATGAGGCGCCCAAAGGATTAAACGAAGACATCATTAGATTTATTTCTGCGAAGAAAAATGAGCCGGAGTGGATGCTTGAATTTCGTTTAAAGGCATATCGTAATTGGCAAAATATGACAGAGCCTCACTGGGCACATGTATCATATGCGAAACCAAATTTCCAAGACATTATTTATTATTCGGCACCTAAACCTAAAAAAGAATTAGCAAGCTTGGATGAAGTAGATCCCGAATTATTAAAAACATTTGAAAAACTAGGGATTTCCATTGACGAGCAAAAACGCTTAACCGGCGTACAAAGTAATATTGCAGTTGATATTGTGTTTGATAGCGTGTCTGTAAAAACCACCTTTAAGGAAACATTAGCAGAAAAAGGAATTATATTTTGTTCGTTCAGCGAAGCGGTTCAAGATCATCCAGATTTAGTAAAGAAATACATGGGGATGGTGGTGCCGCCAACCGATAATTTTTATGCGGCCCTAAATTCGGCTGTATTCACTGATGGTTCATTTTGTTACATTCCAAAAGGAGTTCGTTCACCGATGGAATTATCAACTTATTTTCGTATCAACGCCAGTGGTACCGGTCAGTTTGAACGCACATTGATTATTGCTGATGAAGATGCGTTTGTGTCTTACCTGGAAGGTTGCACGGCTCCTCAGCGCGATGAGAATCAATTACACGCGGCAGTAGTAGAAATTATCACTCACAAAAATGCAGAAGTAAAATACAGCACGGTTCAAAACTGGTATCCCGGTGATAAAAACGGAAAAGGCGGAATTTTTAACTTTGTAACTAAAAGAGGTATTTGCTTAGAAGACAATTCCAAGATCAGTTGGACACAGGTTGAAACAGGTTCTGCTGTGACCTGGAAATATCCATCTGTTATTTTAAAAGGAAATAATTCAGTTGGAGAATTTTATTCAGTGGCTCTAACTAACAACTATCAGCAAGCTGACACCGGAACAAAAATGATTCACATTGGTAAGAACACACGTTCAACTATTATATCTAAAGGAATTTCTGCAGGTTTTAGTAATAATAGTTACAGAGGCTTGGTTCAAATAAAAAAAGGCGCTAGCAATGCCCGTAACTTTTCGCAATGTGATAGTTTATTAATGGGCGATAAATGTGGCGCGCACACATTTCCTTATATTGAAATTAAAGATAAAACAGCCGTTGTAGAACATGAAGCAACCACCAGTAAAATTGGTGAAGACCAATTGTTCTATTGCAAGCAACGTGGTATTGATAACGAAAAAGCAATCGGTTTAATTGTAAACGGTTATTGCAAAGAAGTATTAAATAAATTACCAATGGAATTTGCTGTTGAGGCACAAAAATTATTAGCAATTAGTTTAGAAGGATCAGTAGGATAATATTATGATATCAATAAAAAATTTACATGCCTCAATTGGCGAAAAAGAAATTTTAAGGGGCATTAATTTAGAAGTGAAAGCCGGCGAAGTGCATGCGATCATGGGGCCAAATGGTTCAGGAAAGTCCACTCTATCAAGCGTTTTGGCAGGAAGAGAAGATTATAATGTAACCGAAGGCACAGTAACTTTTAATGGGAAAAACTTATTGGACCTTTCTCCCGAAGACAGAGCCCGCGAAGGTTTATTTTTAGCGTTTCAATATCCGGTTGAAATTCCGGGAGTAAGTAACATTAATTTTTTACGTACCGCTTTAAATGAAATCAGAAAGTATCACGGACACGAAGAAATGCCTGCCAAGGATTTTTTAGCTTTGGTAAAAGATAAATCAAAATTAGTTGAACTTGATTCTAAATTAGCAAGTCGTGGTGTTAACGAGGGCTTTAGTGGTGGAGAAAAAAAGCGCAACGAGATTTTTCAAATGGCCATGCTTAATCCGCAATTAGCGATACTTGATGAAACGGATAGTGGTTTGGATATTGATGCTTTGCGTATTGTAGCAAACGGCGTCAACAAATTAAAATCAAAAGATAACGCTACTATTTTAATTACTCACTACCAACGTTTGTTGGATTACATCGTTCCCGATTTTGTCCATATTCTTTACAAGGGTCGCATTGTAAAAAGCGGTGGAAAAGAATTGGCTCTCGAGTTAGAAGCGAAAGGATATGATGAAATAAAAGCTCAGTTTGAAAGTTTAGAAAGTTAATTAGTTTTGAAAGTTTTATGGCTACTATATTAAAATTTGAAGATATTATTGCATGGCAAAAAGCGCTAGAACTTTCTGATCTAATATATACACATTCGAATAATGAGAAGTTTTCAAAAGATTTTGGCCTTAAAGATCAGATGAGACGAGCGTCTGTTTCAGTCGTTTCTAATATCGCAGAAGGATTTGAACGAGAAGGAAATAATCAATTTATTTACTTTCTATTAGTTGCAAAAGCATCTACCGGAGAATTAAGAGCTCAATTATATATAGCGAGAAATCAAAAATACAATTCTTCCTCTGAATTTGACACTATTAATAATAAGGTATTAGCAGTAAGCAAAACAATTAGTGGATTTACCTCTTATTTAAGAACACAAAAGAAAAGTAGTTTAGAGAGTAAAAAACTTTCTAAACTTTCATAACAAACAAACTTTCATAACCAAATGATAGCCGAAAAATCTACTATAACACATAATTTACTGGAGCAATTACAAAAGCACGCCGGAAAGATCGCTTTTATGCCAGATGCAGAAATTGTTTCTGCGATCAGGCATTTAGAAAGCAAGGGTGTACCAAATAACAAACATGAAGATTATAAATACTGTAACATAGAGTCTGTTTTAAGAAAAGAATTTAAACAGGTTGAACAGGAATTGAATACACTTACTAGTAATGATATTACTCCTCTAAAATTAGAAGAAGCAATTAATTTAGTGGTGGTGAACGGAAATTATAGCGAAGCCTTAAGCGAAAAAATGATCGTGAAAGGATTAACCATTAAATCGTTAACCGAGTTATCTTCGTCTGAAAAAGAATTATTGTCATCTCAGGCAAAATCTGAAACTGATGCATTGATTGCTTTAAATACAGCCTTTAGCGGAAACGGTATCTTTTTTCAGGTTGAAAAAAATAATGTTATTCCAATGCCAGTTCATATTATTTACGTGAACAGTGGTAACTCTAATTTTGTAACCAATGCACGTAACTTCACTCATATTGGTGCAAGTGCAGAAGTAACATTAATCGAAAGTTTTTACAATATTGGTTCATCGAAAGTATTCTCTAATTTTGTAAGCGAAAAATTTGTTGGAGAAAACGCAAGGCTTACTTGTTATACGTTTCAAAACGAGGGCTCTTTATCTTACTCAGTAAACACTAACCAGGTAAAGGTCAGCAAATACTCAAATTATACAAATAACACGTATACATTAAGTGGCGAATTGGTTCGTAACAATCATAATGTAGAATTAGCAGCAGAAAATTGTGAAGCACATTTAAACGGCTTATTCATTACCAATGGAACTCAGTCGGTGGATAATCATACACTAATCGATCACCAAAAGCCAAATTGCGAAAGCAACGAATTATATAAAGGTATTGCCAAAGATAAATCGACCGGAACTTTTAACGGAAAAATATTTGTTCGCAAGGACGCGCAAAAAACAAATGCGTATCAAAGCAGTAAAAATATTTTAATGAGCGATGATGCCACCATCAACACAAAACCGCAGCTGGAAATATATGCGGATGATGTAAAATGTTCGCACGGAACCTCAACGGGCAAGGTAGATACAGAAGCTTTGTTTTATTTAAAGGCTCGGGGTATTGGTGAAGAAAACGCTCGTAAATTATTGTTACAGGCCTTCGCACAGGAATTGATTGACAAAATAGAAGTAGCTTCTTTAAAAGAAAGAGTGCTACATTTATTTGAAAAAGCACTTTAATAGTTATGCTGCCACGCTAAAGCGTGATTCAGCATCTCTTATAAAAGACAAGAAATTTAAAACAAGATTCTGAAAACAAGATCAGAATGATAATAAAAAAATATGTTTGATATCCATAAAATACGCAAAGATTTTCCCATACTCAACAGAATAGTTAACGGAAAACCACTGGTGTATTTTGATAATGGGGCTACTGCTCAAAAACCACAAACGGTTATTGACGCGATTACAAACTATTACACTAATCAAAACGCCAACATTCATCGTGGTGTTCATACGTTAAGCAGAGAAATTACCATTGTTTACGAAGAGGCGCGCAAAACCATTCAAGCACACATTAATGCTGCTCATGCAAATGAAATAATATTTACCAGAGGAACAACTGAATCTATCAACTTGGTTGCTTATTGTTTTGGTAAGATCAATGTTTTTGAAGGCGATGAGATTTTAATTACACAAATGGAGCACCACAGCAATATTGTTGCATGGCAACAGTTGTGTGAAGAAAAAAAAGCCATTCTAAAATATATTCCTATTAATGAGGCCGGAGAATTGATACTTGAAGATCTTCCAAAATTAATTACTTCTAAAACCAAACTGGTAGCGTTCACTCATATTTCCAATACACTCGGAACAATAAATCCGGTGAAGGAAATGATAAAACAAATACGCGCTCTATCATGTCCCCTTAGCGGAGACGGGAGAGGGGCTGTAGTTTTAATTGATGGCGCGCAAGCTGTTTCCCATTTAAAACCGAACGTTCAGGATTTGGATTGTGATTTCTATGCCTTCAGTGGCCATAAATTATTTGGCCCAACCGGTGTTGGTGTGTTATATGCCAAGGAAGAATGGTTAACAAAATTTGGCCCTTATCAAACAGGCGGCGGCACTATAAAAACAGTAACGATGCAAAAAACGGAGTTTGCAGATGCACCCTTAAAATTTGAAGCAGGGACTCCTCATATTGAAGGCGGAATTGGTTTAGCGGCAGCTATTGATTATGTCAATTCTATCGGCTTTGAAGCGATTCAAAAACATGAAGATACTTTAATGAATTATGCTACTCAAAAATTATCAGAGATTGAAGGGGTGAGAATTTATGGTTCATCAAAACACAGAACCTCTGTTCTATCATTTAATGTAGGATCTATTCACCCTTTTGATATCGGTACTCTTTTAGATAAATATGGTATCGCCATCCGGAGCGGTCATCATTGCACACAACCAATTTGTCAGTTCTATAATATTCCAGGCACTATCCGCGCCTCCTTTACTTTTTATAATACTGTGGAAGAAATTGATTTGTTTATCGAGGCGCTTAAAAAATCAATCAGATTGTTGAGCTAGATTTATTTTGGCTAAAGCCAATTATATTTTCTTGTATTTTATCAGTTGGCTGAAGCCAACTGCAATTTGAGTGATTATTGAAGAACAAGGTCCCCAACAATTGCTGTCTGCTTTAGCGTCACAACAAGTTGTTCCAACAATTGCCGTCTGCTTTAGTAGCACAACAAGTTGCTCCAACAATTGTTTCTGCTTTATCATCAATCCAATTTGCTCCAACAATTGCCGTCTACTTTAGTAGCAAAATAGGTTGTTCCAGCAATTGCCGTCTGCTTTAGCAGACGGATTAAATAATATTGATTAAATTTGGCTTTAGCCAAAACACACACATGTCGTATCTCAAAATATGGATTCATCTTGTTTTCTCAACAAAAAACAGAGAACCTTATCTGACAAAAGATATCAGGAAAAAAGTCCATGAGCATATTATCCAAAATTGTAAGGATAAAGAAATTTTCATTTTGGCTGTTAATGGATATACAGATCATTTGCATTGTTTAATTTCGTTAGGAAAAGAACAAAGTATTGCTAAAATAGCACAATTAATAAAGGGAGAATCTTCTTTTTGGATAAATAAAAATAATTTATGTAGCTCTAAATTTTCGTGGCAAGATGATTACTTTGCAGTCTCTGTTAGTGAATCGCAGGTTGACACGATAAAAAAGTATATTCAAAATCAAGAGGAACATCATTCCAAAACTTCTTTTAGTGTTGAAGTGGAAGAGTTTATGAAGAAGTACAATTGGAAAGAATTAAATAACAAATAAATTAAGTTCCCACCTAAAGCAATTACAACCAGTTATGCTCCTGCTATTGCCAAGTATCAGCAATATCCGACCAATTATGAAGTTTGGGAAAGCATTTAACTAAAGTCGGTATATTTGACAAACTGAATAAAACATATGAAATCCATTTTTATAATAATCATTAATTCGTTTTTATTTATTTCATGCGGAATGAAAGACGACATGCGAAAAGATGATACGCCAACATCCGGAAAAGTTAATTTGTTTTTTGATGAAGGCCTAACGCTTCATATAAAAAACCAGATCTATACTTTTCAAACAACATATAAAAATGCCAATATTGTTCTATTTCCCTCCAATGAAAGAGAATGCATAGAAGCTTTGTACAATGATAGCAGCAAGGTTATTGCTATATCAAGACCGTTAACAATTAAAGAATTACAACAGTTTAAAGCTAAAAACATTTATCCGCAAACATCAACAGTAGCAGGCGATGCCATCGCTTTTATTGTCAGCCAAGACTTTGCGGATTCAACTATTTCTCTTTCCGAATTAATTGAGTTATTAAAAGGGAACGACAGTACATTTATAAAGGGCAAACGTATCAGTCTTCTATTTGATAATCCAAACTCAGGAAGTACGCGCCAGTTAAAAGATTCTTTAATACCTAATGACATGTTTGGTTTAAATTGCAAAGCTTTAAAAAATACAAAGGAACTAGTGAATGCTATTTCTTCAAATTCATTATCAATTGGCGTGTGTGATTACGCGTGGCTCAGTGATAAAGATGACAACACAACCAAAGAATTTTTAAAGACAGTAAAGATCTTGGCCGTTTCAAAAAAGAGTAATGAAACTGCTTATATGCCCGATCAATCAAATATCGCCACCAAGGATTATCCATTATGCCGCACAATTTGCATCATTCGCAGGACAGCAGAATTTAGCCTTGGAAAAGGCATAGAAACTTTTATTGCCGGAGACAAAGGTCAATTGATGTTTTTAAAGCAAGGACTGCCGCCAAATCGACAAGAGGAACGCTTAATTGAAGTTGACATGACGCCATTAAAGTAAATTATTTACATTGAAAAACATGCAAATACGATTACTGTAACATGATTTTTAAAACACTAAAATAATGTTAAATTTGGGCTTGTTTTTAACTTGGCACAAAGCTTGGCAGGCAAATTGAGTTTTAAATACTATATTTTATATTTATTAAATAAGAACCATGAAGACTAAATTAATATTATTAACTACGGCTATCGTTTCATCCACCGTTTCGTTTTCCCAAACATTACAGGAAGCAATTACAAAATCTGAAAATGAGCGTTACCAGGCAGCGGCAGCAGATTTCAGGTCTTTGATTTCTAAAGAAGCCTCGAAAGGTGATAACTATTTTTACTATGGAGAAAATTTCTTCAAAAAAGGAGATTTGGATTCTGCTAACATGTATTACCAAAAAGGAGTTGAGTTGAATGCAACTTATCCTTTAAACTATGTTGGTTTAGGTAAAGTATTATGGTATAAAGGAAAATCTGCAGATGCAAAAACTCAGTTTTTTAAAGCGGCTACATTAGGTGCAAATAAAAACACGGAGGTGATGCGTAAAACAGCAGAAGCTTATATTAATTCTGAAAACAAAAATTTAGATGAAGCGATTACCATCTTAAATGCCGCGATTAAAATTGAACCAAAAAACGCGGATAATTATTTATTAATGGGCGATGCTTTGTTAGAAAAAAACCCAACAGAAGGCGGACCGGCTATTAAGCAATATGATAAGTTCACTGAATTAAATCCAAAATCACCTAAAGGAATTTTACGTGCAGGTAAGTTATATCAACGTGGCCGCAACTACCAATTAGCTTTAGACTTGTATAAAAAAGCAGAAACGATCGATCCAACTTATGCCCCAGCTTATAGAGAAAAAGCTGAATTGTACCACATGGCTGGTCAAAAGGCTAATGCCGTTGAGAGTTACAAAAAATACCTGGAATTAAACAATTCAGATGAAGCCCGTGAACGTTACTCTGCTTTTATTTTCAATAATAAACAATATGCGGAAGCCATTTCTGAAATTGAAAAGCTACAGAGTGGCGGAAACAGCAGTTTGTACTTAGACAGATATTTAGGTTACTCCTATGCTGAATTAGGAAATAAAACAGATACGATGGCATACAAAAAAGGTTTGAACGCTATCAATAAATTCTTCGAGAAGTCTTCTAAAGTTCCCAATTTTAAATATGTTGCCACTGATTATAAATACAAAGGAATGCTGCTTTCTAAAACAGGCCAAGACAGTGTTGGTGTTGCCGAATTAGAAAAAGCAATTATTTTAGATTCAAAAATGACAAATGACCTATTGAGAGAAATTGCGAAAGTACATATGAAATCAAAAAAGTATGACAAGGCAATATCAACCTTTGAAAAAATTATGGCCGGTGATCCAAAAAACCTAACGGCACAGGATTGGTATGAATTTGGTCGTGCCTATTATTACAATGGTGGCGCAAAGCAGAGAGAGAAAAAAGACATGGAAGCAACAGAATCATTTGTGAAAGCGGACACCTGTTTCTCTAAATTATCGCAAGTAAGCCCTACCTATTCTATTGCTTATTTCTGGAGGGGAAAAGCAAATGTTCAGCAGGATTTGAAAGATGAAAAAGGCTTGGCAAAACCTCATTACGAAAAAGCAATCTCTTTGGTGAAGCCTGAAGAAAAAGCGAGCGTTAAATCAA
This sequence comes from Bacteroidia bacterium, assembly GCA_014378485.1. Lineage (GTDB taxonomy): Bacteria > Bacteroidota > Bacteroidia > B-17B0 > Aurantibacillaceae > UBA4416. The sequence goes on along the minus strand of JACMNO010000025.1, from coordinate 76,259 downwards.
ACATAATCGAAGCTTATTTATATTTAGGTTCTCATTATGCTTTCTCTAAAGAAAAAGACCTTGCTAAAGCAAAAGAATATTTTAACCTGGTAAAAGAATTAGACCCGGCCAATAAAGCAGCAAATGATTTCTTTAAAAGCCCTGCAGGTAAGTAAGAGAAAACAATTATAATCTAAAAGCCTCTATGAAATAATCATAGAGGCTTTTTTATTTACTCTTATTCTTTATGTCAGGTCGAGTGATTTTTGCTGTCTCTTTACAAAGATTGTATCGAGAACTGACATAGTTTCTCAATACAAACTTGCGGAGAACAGGCAAGTTTTACTCGAAGTGACAGAATAAAATATCACACTTCTCTTTTCAGAGCACCGTAAATCCTGTAAGAACGGTAAATAGCATAAGCTAAGAATATAATTCCCAGTATAACTCTTTTATTACCATGTGCCTTGTCGCTCATTAAGTCGGTAAATAAAAAGATGGCAGCTCCTGTAAAAGTAAGTAATACCATAAAGCCACTAAAAACAAGGTTTATTAATTCGGTAGGTGATTTTTTCATTATTATTTATTTTGAAACACTTAGGCACATAGTATTAATTTCAATCTGATTGGAAGTCGCTGTCTTTTCTGTGTGAGAAAACGCAGTTTATTATGCAATAGCACGCTATTTTTTTCTATGTGACTGTGTGTTTATTTTTTTTATAGATGAAACGAATAATGCCATTATAAAAAATCCCTTTCACCAAAGGCAAAAGGGATCTTATATTTAAAATGTTTTATTATCTCAATTGGAAATTGATTGGTAAGTTAAAGAATACAGATACCGCTCTACCATTTTGTTTTCCAGCTTTCCAGTTTGGCATCGATTTCACAACACGAATTGCTTCTCTATCGCATTCTCCGCAACCCGGTACGCCTTTTAAAATAGTAACATCTGTTATATTTCCGCTTCCATTCACAACAAACTTCAAGAAACATTTACCACTTAAACCGGCTTCTTTAGCCATTTGAGGGTATTGAACGTTCTTTTGAATATATTTCATCATCTCCATTGCTCCACCCGGAAATTCTGGCATCTCTTCAACAACCGTAAAAATTTCAGGTGCTTTTTCTTCAATAACACCATTACCTTCTCCTGTTGGAACAACTACCGCATCTCCATCACCTTCTTGTGTTACTGTACTTACATTTGATTCAGCCAGTTTCTCTTGTGGTGGTGGTGGATCTGTTTCAACCGCATCATCCTTAATTACAGGTGGCACAAACTTCACCGTTTCCAATACTGGTGGTGGCGGTGGCGGTGGCGGTGGTGGTGGTTCGTTTTTATCAGCGGGTGGCGGAGTTAAATCAATGGTGGTCATATCCAACACTGTTTCTTTATCCAATGCATCACTCTGCATCCCTAATATCATTTTTATACCCATTCCCATTAGCACTGTACCAATCATACAAGCTAATATTAAAGTAACTGTCCAATTGTATTTACGGCGCAGCTCGTAAGCCCCGTATTCCTGGTTGCGCCCTTCAAAAACGATATCGTTCCTGGAGTCGTCAACTATACTATTCCAATTTGCTATCATGGTTATTTAATTTTTTCTTGTAACAATTGATATTCAGGCGCTGACATTTCTACTCCTAATACACGCTTACCTACATTACAGATCTTTAATTCATCCAGCATATCAATGGCATTTTTATACGTTGCCTGATCATCTGTTTTAATTAAAACAGTAATGGCCCGTATATCTGCTGTTGCATCAACAGCCATACGTTTAAAAGCTGTATCTGCCAGTTGCTTGTTTTTGTTTTTGTTAGCTAAACCTTTGATCTCGTCAACGGCCCACTTATTTTGTTCCATTAATAATTTGTGTAAGCCCTCAGAATCAAACGTTGTTTCCTTTAATTCTGTTGGGGCCATTCCTTTTTCATTACCCGCTGAGTAAAATTGCCCTGCATAATAAAAAATTTTATCATCCTTCGTTAATAAAAAAGTAACCCCATTTTTTACTTCCGGTGGTGGTGGACTTCCGGGAGGTGGTTCTGCCGGTAAGCTTAACTCCATACTTTTTGGTTTACTAAAGGTTGATGTTAAAACGAAGAACGTTAATAACAAGAACGCTAAATCCACCATTGGAGTCATATCCACGCGGGTACTTTGTTTCTTGGCGCGTTTCTTACCGCCTTTACCATGTCCGCCGCCACTATCTGCTATTTCTGCCATGTTAAATTAGTTTTAAATTATTATTATTTTGCCGGCGCTACTGTTGCAGGAACCGAGCTTCCACCTTCTAATGATGTGATCAAATTGAAGGTGTAAATTTTCATATCTGTAAACGTTTTAAATACATCTTTTACATAAATGTACTTTGCTTTCGCATCTGCTTTAATTGCATAACGAGGCTTTTCTCCTTTAAACTGCTGTCCCGAATTATCGGCTTTCTCTTTGTTTCTCATATAAATTATATTCAATTCAGTTGCTGAAATATTGATCCAGTCTCTTAATTGATTATTTAAAGAATCCAAAGGAACTCCTTTTTGTGGTTGAAATTTTAATCTCTCACCTTCTGTTGCATCCAGGTATCTTGGCAGATCTTTGATCTCAACACCAAAACTTGATAAACCACCAAATTTTTTGGTTTGATCTGCGTTAAACTTTACGCCATACTTTTCGCTCATCTTAACTAAAGTATTAGTTCTCGCTTCACCGTTTCCAACTCCAAAAAAAGCACGTCCATTATTATCAACTGTTATTAATACAGTGTTTTCTGGCAATGTTTTATCTGATACAGAGGAAGGCGGGTCAACGATCACCGGTTCAGCCATACGGAAGGAAGCGGTAAGCATAAAGAAGGTAACCAATAAAAAGGCAAGATCCACCATCGGCGTCATATCAATTGACGGAGCGTGAGCGGCTACTTTTATCTTTCCCATGTGTTATATTTTAATTACTAATTAATAGATAGAATTTATAATCTGATTCCATAATGGAACGGAAGATTATTATTTTCCTGAAGTCTGGAATTCCTGAATAATAGAGAAACCTGCTTCATCCATTCCATAAGTGATATGATCAACACGGGTTGAAAAGAAATTATAAGCCATAATCGCTAATGCTGAAGATAAGATACCTACTAATGTATTTACCAAGGCCTCAGAAATACCTGTTGCTAATGCTGCCGTATCAGGAGTACCAGCTGCTGCTAATGCACCAAAGGCACGAATCATACCTACAACCGTTCCGATCAAACCAACTAATGTACCAATAGATGCACAAGTAGAGATAACGCTTAAGTTTTTAGATAACATTGGTAATTCCAAAGCGGTTGCTTCTTCTAACGCTTTAGAGATTGCTGCAACTTTAGATTCTTTATCCATTGTTGGGTCGTTTTGTACGAATTGATATTTTACCAAACCTTCACGAACAACATTTCCTAAAGATCCTTTTTGTTTATCACAAGCTTCAATAGCAGCAGTTAAATCACCCGCCGCTACTAATCCTTTAATTTTAGCAACAAATTTATCTGTGTTACCAGCTCCGTTTGCCTTTTGAATCGTGATTAAACGTTCAAAGAAAAAGCAAATAACAGTAAATAAAGTTCCTAATAAAATAGGTACGATAAATCCACCTTTGTACATAATACCAAAGAAGTTTTGAGGATGCCCTTTTTCAGGACCTTCGGCATCAAAATTACCCGGATCTCCTAATACGAATTTATAAACTACGATACCGATCAATAAACAGATAACGATAGCAACTGCTGAAACGATTAATGGAAAACCGCCTGATGTTTTTTTGTGACTCATGATTGTTGTTTTTTAGTTAGTTTCTAGTTTTTAGAATGACGCCAAACATAATAAAAAGGTTTCTAAATAGCAATATTCCAAGGCTATCTTTTTGTTAATGTTCAAAACGTTTCTTTTTAGTTAATGACGTTATTTTTCTACAAATATTATCCATTTTTCATAAAAAAATCATGTGAATTTGTAAGTGGTTGGTTTTGGTTGGTAAGTGGTTGGTTTTTGGTTTTTTCACCATAGAGGCGCAGAGTTTAAGGAGAAAATGGGGGGATAATTGATGTTTAGGTTTGATTGGCCTGGATAAGACAGATTAAATTCTTAAGAATTTTCACCCATTAGGGTTCACTCAATAAGTCAATTTTACTTTTTATTTTCTTTTTGCTTGGCAAAAAAGAAACAAAAACCCTGCATAAAAAAGAACGTAAACTCTTTAAAATATTTTAATCTATTATTATTTTAGTGTTTTGAGTGAACCCCCAATTAGAATTTTTTATAACAAAACCCTTAGTGTTCTCTTTTTTCTCTGTGTTGAAAAAAATTACTTCAAGTAACTAATGGCAATAATCTGAATCTTCCGTTCGCTGGCGGCAAAAGGACTGTATACAGAATTGCGGACATCTTTCACGTCATCACTTACTTTACTGACCGGCAATTCACCAATGTCTTCGTTAAAAAATTCAATCCGGCCTTCGGCTTCATTTGTATTATCTACATATTTTACAAACTTTCCGCCGGCATATTCCATAAAATAATTACGTAAGCTGCTGATTCTGCGTTTGGCCAAATTCACGTTATAATCTGTACTAGCTAACGGACTGCAATAGCCCTTCATAGTGATTTTCACTTTCTCGCCGCGTAATAATACCTGGTCAAGTAACAAAGCAAATTTATCAAGGTCCTGCATACCGGCATCCACACTATCTTCAAAAAAGTTCTCTACCCTGTTAACAGCGTAATCTTTTTGGTCGCCTTCCAAACCTTTAGCATACTCTAAAAAATATTTTGGTTTTAGAACCGTATAATCCTCATAGGTTTTTTTATAATTATTTTTAGTAACAATCACCTTTGTTTTTGGTTCCGGCTCATCATTGTGAAAGTACAAAGTCAAAGGCACCAGTACCTTCATCTGATTGATCAGTAAAGCAGTTGTATCAATAGGCTTAGGTGGCTCGGTTAATGGCGTGATGGGGAAACTATAAATATCATTGCAACAATTTGGTTTGTCTTCAAAATAAGACCCTAAGCGGTTAGATGAAATATAAGCCCGATCTTTTTTGGAATTTACGCTGTAATAAATATCGTTATAACTGCTATTAATGGGATAACCAATATTTTGTGCATCTGTAAATGCATTTTCTTTAAACTCCGATGTAAAAATATCAAAGTTGCCGAGGCCTTTATGCCAGGTACTACTGAAATAAAGAGTTTTGTTCTCTTTGACGAACCATGGCGTGATATCATCTTCAATAGTGTTGATTTTTTTTCCTGCGTTAATTGGCGTTTCAAATTTTCCATCTTCATTCATAAAAGCATACCAGATGTCCATAGCGCCTTCTCCCGCTACTCTGTCACTTGAAAAGAATAAAACGGATTTTCCGTTTATTTCACTCAAACAAGGTTGTGTGGTATTGCTACCATTGACATTAATTGGAGATGGTAATTTTTGTAATTCTATCCAATGCCCGTCTTTAAAATCAGACGCATAAATTTCGCAACGATATTGAGTAGCATTAACCGCGCCACAGCGTGACACAAACACCTTAGTAAAGTCCGCATTAAAACTTGTATTGGCATTATGGATATTGCTTTTGTTGAATAATGAATCCAACTCTTTTGCTTTTAAAAATTTGTTTTCTTTATCAGCTGATTTATGTGAGGTGTATAATTTATTAAATCCTACTCCCGCCACATCTGTTTTTGCTTTATCACGTAATGAAGAAAAATACAATATACTGTCATACTCGAAAGGGGCGTACTCACTCACTCTACTATTCACTGCGCTATCCAAATGAATCACTTTTACATCAACCGGATTTTTAATTAATACCTGGGCAATATCACAGGCCTCAAATTCCTGTTTGGATTTTAGGGAGCGTTGCTTCCTTTCTTTATCTTTACTAGTGCGGTGTTTTTTATAATATTTGTCGAAATATTTTTTTGCCTCTTTATATCTTCCAACACCTTTTAGTAAAGTTGCTATATGAAATGGAACTTCTTTATAGATTTTGCCATTGTCTTTTTTGAATATTTTTTCGTACCAATGAAGTGCTGTTGAATTGTCGTAGTTAAACCGCGAGGCATCCGCAAATAACAGTTGATATTCTATGTTTGAGGAATCCAATAAAATGACTTGATTATAAACCTGAGCAGCCGATGAATAATCTTTATTACTTATTGCCTCATCACCTTGCTTTAATAGGCGTTTAATGCCCTGGCTGTAAATGTTGTTTACCAACAAAATAAAAACAATCAAAAGTTTATAAACGCTTTTTTTAGTCATATTACTTACATGTAAACCGGACAAACACGTGATTTAGGAATAAACACTTTTGGTTTGGCCCAGATGTAAATAAAGGAAATTTCGAAACCTCCCCTGCCATTTGTTGCGCGTTTAAATTGCGAATAATTATAATCATATGAGACTTGTAATCGCATCTGATTATATTCTAATCCAACCGTTGTAATGAACGCATCTTTTAAACGTGTTAAAAGCCCCACATTAAAAACAGTATTTGTTTTTGGATCTATAGTATGGTAATAGGATAAGCCTATTAAATTTTCTCTGAATTTTTGTTGTTGATTCCCATAATATTCAAACATCACTGCGGAAATATTATTGAAACTGTATTTTAATTGCAAAGACTCATTATGACGCGGTCTTAAGACTACGCCCGGAGTATTGTAAAATGAAACATTTGGTTTATTAATATGACTGATGCCATATCCAATCGATCCCTTTAATTTTTGTGTAATCGTTTTTTGAATAACGACTCCTAAGGAGATATCTGCAAATACTTTGCTTTGTCTTGGGAAATTTTCTCCGGTTGAAAGACCTTGATTATAGGCATCTCCATCCCATTGATTATCGTAGGATAATTTATTTGGATCAATTTTAATATTTGTTATTCCTGCCAAGACACCAAATGCTAATGTTAAAGTTGTATCACTTTCAAAAGAGAATTTGTGATTAATTGGAACCTTAAAATCAGTAATCGTGTACTTACCATCGCCTGCTTCATCATGATTAAAAATTAATCCAACCGCTTCTTTCGTGTTTTTAATCAGCGATTTTTTTAGATTATAATCTGTGCCAAAACTAAAGGTGTTATAAGGAACAGCAACACTTTTCCATTGTTTCCGATAGTTAAAAATTAATCGTCCATCGCCCTCAAACATCCCCGTATTAGCGGGGTTTAAATTTAATGGCGACATATTCCAATTGGAAAAATGAACATCCTGACTAAATGCATCATAAGAATATAACGCACATAAATAAATCATCACATACCAAAGTGATTTAAAATTATTTATATATGTCGTTCTTTTCTTCATCAATTATCTCATCAAAGTTATGTTTCCTTTTTTGAAAGATTGTTCACCGTTATTGCAGGTAAAGGTCATATAATACCCATAAACGCCCTGATCAAGTGCTTTGCCTTTAAAGGTGCCATCCCAACCATTATTGATGTTGTTAGTTTCGAATAATTTCTCGCCCCAGCGATCATAAATGGTTAAATAAATTTCCGTTACAAAATTACTTCGTACGTATAAAATGTCGTTAATACCATCGTTATTTGGGGTAAAGCCGGTTGGTAAATACACCACCCCTTCATTACACTCATCTGTAATTACAAAAACATAAATCGTTTTTATATAGTGTCTGCAATTATTAGCGTCTGTAGCATATATCGCATATTCACCCGATTTTGTCGGGGTGACCTGAAATGTATTTCCACCCGCATATAAAACATTTGCATCCGGTATAACGGTTATAGTATTGGTATTAGCTAACCCATTCAATGAAACATTTGCTGATTGCCCCAAGTTAAGCGTTGAAGGATTAACTGTTAAAGAAGATGTGTTGTACGAAAATGGGGGCACAATAACCATAGTGGTCAATACACTTTTACACGTATCGATGCCCTTTAAGGTTGAAATTGTTACTGTATAAATTGTTGTTGAAAGCGGGAAAGCCAGCGGATTTGGAATAGTAGGATTTGACAATGTTTGAGAAGGTTGCCATGAATATATTACACCTCCTGTTGCAATTAATTGCACGGTATCGGGCTCGCATTTTAAAATGTTACTGTTTACAGAAATTGGAGTAAAATTCGGAAGCGTTATAATTTTACTACTGGTGTCTTTGCAACCAAAACTATTAGTAGAGATTAATTGTACCGTGTAGGAATTAGATGAACCATAATAGTGCAAAGGGTTTTGTGTTGTTGAGGTATATGTGTTTCCAAAGTTCCATTCCCACGTAACCGGGCTCGCATAGGAGGAATCCATAAACTGAACATCATTAGAACAAAAACCAATTGAGTAAGTAAAAGCGCTATTAATTTTTGGATTCACCACTACCATTGTTGTTAACACATTGCTACAAAGATTGGGTGAAGAATTGTTTTCAATCGTAACACTATAAATTGTAGTAACATTAGGTGTAGCAATTGGGTTTGAAACATTAGGATTTGATAATGAAAAACTTGGAGACCACGTATAACTTGTGCCGCCACTTGCGTTTAGTTGACTGGTAAAGCCTCTGCAAATAGTATCATTTGAGATAACTGAATTAGTAAAATTAAAAATAGTCACCGGTTTTGTAATACTATCCCTGCAGCCAAAAGAGTTTAGGCTAACTAAGGAAACGTTATAGGTCCCATTAACAGAATAGGTTTGCGTTGTTTGGTTTAAGGCATTTGAAACATTACCTCCGCCAAAAGTCCAACTAATAGTTTGCATACTTGAAGTTAAAACTGACGTATTAGTAAATTTAACAGAATCTGTACAAGGAAAAGGCATTATCGCAAAGCGGGCGCTATCAATCGGATTAACAGTTACTGACGTGGTAAGTGTTTTAATACAATTTTTTATTAATAAGCTATTTTGTGTGATCGTTACGGTATAAATGGTAGTTGTGGTAGCATTACAAACAGGGTTTGAAATTGTTGTGTTGGATAATCCGGTTGCTGGTTGCCAATTATAGGCATCACCACCATTTGCCAATAGATTTACGGCAGCATTTATGCATTTCGTTTTTGGCGGGTTAATTGAGACTGAATCTACAGGTACGATAATGATTTGTTGCACGGTGTCTTTACAACCATAAGTGTTTTGAGCAATTAATGAAACCGAATAGGATCCCGCATTATTAAAAGAGTAAGAAGTATTTGTTTGGGTAGAAACTGAAGTTGAGTTTATGAACCAGTTAAATGAATCGTTTAATGAATCCGATTGATTTATAAAAGAAGCAGTGTTTGAACAGGTGTCTGTTATTGCCTGGAAACCTGCATTCGGCTTAGGATAAATAGAAATTGTAACAACAGCCGTATCCCTGCAGGCGGGTTTAGTAATAATACTTGCCACCAATGTAACTGTGTAAGTGCCCAAACCCGGATAATTATAGGAAGGTGAGGTAACATGTGACGTGTCTCCTAAAGTTGTTAGATTCCCAAAATTCCAATCATAATTTAATCCTGAACTGCCAGAACTTGTATTTATGAATGTAGCCGTAGTTATACCGCATAAATTTTGTGGAATTTGTGCAGCAGCAACTACAGCACTAGGACAAGGTTTTACAATTAATTGAAAATCGCGTTTGGTTTCACTTAAAAAAACACCATTGCGGTATTCTTTTACTTTGATGCCTATTACAAAATAACCTTGAGTATTTGGTGTTGCGGTTACCAACCCAGTAGTCGAATTAATTTGCATAGGAACTCCCCCTAGCATATTAGCCGTGCTATATGTAGGTGCCCAAACAATTGGATTAAAAGGCGGACTTACAGGAACCGGAGGGCAGGATGACACTGTATTCGGACAAGAGGTTCCATTCGGTGAAGGAACTGGAAGAGTGACAATAGGACAAGAAGGGGTCAAGCCATCATAGGGCATAAACAACTCATATACCAAAGAGTCGCCGTCATAATCAATGGCTGAATCATCAAATGACCATGGTTTATTGACACAAATAAAAGGTGGTGGCCAGAATTTAATAACCGGATTGCTGTTAATTACAACAACTTCAGGGCCAGGAATAGTTGCATAATAGGTAGCTCCCACACAGCTTGGATTGACAATGTTCAAAATATTTACATTTCTGCAGCAACGTTGATAAGATATCTGGTAACCCCCTGCTAAAGGTGCTAAATTAATTGTATCAATATAGGTAGTTACTTCATAACAAAAATCAAGTGGTGGAATGGTGCACGGATCGTTAATGGCCGGGGGCAATGTATCTAATCCCCTGAAAGTCATTGTTAACGTTTGAAGAAGTTGGTTACTGCTGTTAAATATGCCCACATACGCAGGATTGTCAAACGGCGGAACACCTACATAACAATCACGGTAAACCGTTAAGCGTATTTCATAATTATTTCCTCCTAAATTTTTATAATTTAATTCGCCTCCTACTATATGCGTTGCCTTTGCTTCTATAAAAAAAAGCAAGCCGAACAAAAGAAATATAAACCGAAATAATGTTTTACACATAAATTCTTAATGTTAAAATTAAGACGTACTAAAATAAGAAAAAAAATCGTGAAATGAAAATCCAGAATTACATTGGTGCTTTGATCGGATTCAAACAAAAAAGGATATTTACTTTCGTAAATACCCTTTGAAAAAATTAAATGGTTGATTATTATCTTAAAGTTCCATTTTTGTCTGCTTCCTTATTTTGTTTGATGATCTGAAGTGTTTGGTAAACCAACAAAAATGCAATAATTGTCCAAAGAACAATGTTTGGTCCATGGCCTAAAACACGCATTCCTTTAAACACCCATTGAGAAAAGTCTCCAATAGCATAAAAAACATCTGTCATTGTAATCATTAAAGAAGTCATATTAATCTAATTTTGTAAGTTTACAGCACAAAAATATAATTTTTTCTTTATAAAAACGATTTTCTACAAAAAATGATTGTTGCACCTTTAAAAAGTAATATTCAATTATCCATTGTTATACTGATATTGTTTTGCTTTGGTGCCTGGGCCACTACATTTGCCTTCTCAACAGATGTTATTTCTACAATAAATTATAAAGAGCATGTTTTATATTCTTATTTTTTTGATAACCATTTTTCGCCTGTTTTAAATCAAATTGTTATTCTGATCACCATCTTATTGGGCGCTTTCTTTGCCAATTTTTTAGCCATCGAGCAGGAAATCACCTCTAAAACCAATTATCTCCCTGCTTTTATATACATACTTCTTGCATTTTCAGCAAGTTCGAAAGGCCTGGTAGAGCCAATTTTAATTGCCAATCTTTTTATTCCACCTTCCCTTTATTTTTTAATTAATAGTTACAGACAGGATTTCGCCCTACCCGAATTCTTTAAATCAGGTTTGTTTATGGGCCTGGCTTCTTTTTTCTGTATCCATTACATTGTTATATTTCCGGTAAGTTTTATTGCCTTATTCATTTTACGTCCGTTTAACTGGCGCGAATTCGTGGTATTGTTATTAGGGTTATTAACCCCTTTATACATTTATGCCTGTGTTTGTTATTTAACAACCAATGAAGCATTTACTGTTTTAGGTATGATGCAGGAGGCAACATCCTCCTTACAAAAACCCATTCTTTCCGAATATTACATGGGACTTGTTTTTATAGTTATTTTTGCTTTCTTATTTTCCCTGGTTCACTATTTAGGAAAGGGTTTCGGGAGCAAAGTAAAAACAAAAAAAACAAAATATATTCTATTGTGGATGTCGCTATTTTGCTTATTAATGGTGTTTTTTGAGCAAATGTCTGATATGATATTATTACCCTGTATTGTTCCTTTAAGTATTATTATTGGTGATTATTTGTCAGAAATAAAACAATTAAAAATAGCGAACACCTTATTAGTTTTGATTATTGGAGGATTCGTGATTATTTATTTGCATTCATTAGGTATTATTTGACCTTATTGTTAAAAAAATAGAGGTATCATTTAGATGGATTTATCTACTTTTGTAAAACGTTTTTAACTTATTAATAAACTAAATATGAAATTTGGAGTTGTTGTTTTTCCAGGGTCTAATTGTGATGAAGACATGGTGTATGTGTTGCGCGATATCATGAAACAGGAAACCATAAAGCTTTGGCACAAGAATACCGATCTGGAAGGATGTACGCATATTATTTTGCCTGGAGGATTTTCTTATGGTGATTATTTAAGGAGCGGTGCTATTGCACGTTTTTCTCCAATCATGACAAGCGTAATGAAGCATGCGGAAAACGGGGGTTTTGTGTTTGGTGTTTGCAATGGTTTCCAGATCTTATGCGAAAGCGGTTTGTTACCGGGAGCATTGCTGCATAATAATAGTCGTAAATTCATCTGCAAAAACCTTTACATAAAAGCTGATAATAGCAAAACTACTTTAACTAATTCCGTTCCTGATAAAGCCTTAAAAATTCCTATTGCACATGGCGAAGGAAAATATTTTGCAGACACAGAAACATTAGCCAACCTGAGCAAAAATGGCCAGATCATTTTCAGGTATTGCAATGAAAACGGAGAAATCACTCCGGATTCAAATCCGAATGGCGCTACAGAAAACATTGCCGGTGTTTGTAATGCTACTAAAAATGTATTTGGAATGATGCCGCACCCGGAAAGAGCAGCGGATGAATTATTATCAAATACGGATGGCAAGTTTTTATTTGAGAGTATTTTAAAGGCAGCCCTGGTGAATACCTAATAAATTTTCAAGAAGAAATTATTTCCTGTTTTAATTTAAACATACCACTTTTAGGGTATGAGTAAAACGCTCTTAAAAACGTACTTTTAAGTGCTTTTTATGCAGACACTCGATACTTTATTACCAGGCCAAACAGCTACCATCCAGGAGTTTACCGATGATTTTTTATCGTTGAAATTTATTGAAATGGGCTGCCTACCCGGCGAAAAAATCAAACTATCCTATATAGCGCCCCTGGGTGATCCTATCGCCATTGAAGTTTCAGGGTATTTATTAAGTTTAAGAAAGCAGGAAGCAGCAACCATCGTTGTTAAAGTAAATCCTGAAAACAACGTCGAATCCTGTGTCATCTAAAGTACCTCATATTTCAATTGCTCTTATTGGAAATCCAAATAGCGGGAAATCAACATTGTTTAATTCTCTGACTGGCCTCAATCAAAAAACAGGAAATTACGCCGGTGTTACTGTAGACAAGCATTACGGTTCATATAAATTTAAAGGGGTTGATTATAAAATAACAGATCTCCCGGGCACTTATAGCTTATATCCAAAATCAATAGATGAGGAGGTAGCCTGCAAGGCGTTACTAAGCGAAAAAGATAGTATTGATGTCGCGGTCATTGTTTTGGATTCTTCTAATTTAAAGCGCCATTTGTTGTTAGCCACTCAGGTTATTGATCTTAAAAAAAGATGTGTGTTGGTTTTAAACATGATTGACGAGGCTGAAAAAAACAAAATTGTAATCTACAAGGAAGACTTAGAAAAATTATTTGACGTTCCTGTTGTTCAGGTGAATTCGAGAAGCAAAAAAGGGTTAAATGATTTGAGAGAGGCTATTGCTGCTGCAAAAGTTTCCGATACAATATTTTATGATTTTGAAAAACAAAAGCAGCTGCTTCCATCAAATGATTCTTATCAAAGAATCATTGATTCCCAGTTTCAAGAAAACAAATCAAAGATTAAAGAATTTGAACTGGCCGATAACATTCACCGGTTCGCAAAAATAAAGTATATCATTGCAAAATGTGTGAAGCAACCAGAACAGTTGAATAAAAGTATCACTCAAAAACTGGACGCTTTTTTTACACACAAATTTTTTGGATTTGGTTTTTTCTTCTTAATCCTGTTTATTATTTTCCAGTTCATTTTTTACCTGGCAGAATATCCTATGACCTGGATAGAGGAAGGTTTTGCGCAATTAATGACTGTTACCGCTGATACACTGCCGAAAGGAAGGTTAAACGACTTAATCGTTAATGGAATTTTAGCGGGTTTAAGTGGGATCGTTGTGTTTGTTCCACAAATTGCTTTATTGTTTTTCTTCATTGCCATACTCGAAGACACGGGCTATATGGCCCGGGCAAGCTTCATTTTAGATAAAGTAATGCGTCGGTTTGGATTGAACGGCAAATCAGTTATTCCCATGATTAGTAGTGTTGCCTGTGCTGTTCCTTCTATTATGAGCACCCGTACTATTACCAACTGGAAAGACAGGATCATTACGATCCTCGTAACTCCGCTGATTAGCTGTTCTGCCCGTTTGCCTGTTTATACACTACTGATCAGTATTATGTTTGTTGGCAAAAAATCAATTGGCATTTTTAATTACCAAGGCATGGTTTTAATGGGCTTGTATATTTTAGGGTTTTCGGCAGCTTTGCTAGCAGCTCTCGTTTTAAAATACGTTTTAAAGACAACTGAAAAAAGTTTCTTTATTATGGAATTACCCGTTTACCGAAAACCGCAATGGCAAACTGTAATCATGTTAGTGTTTGGCAAAGTAAAAGTATTTTTATTTGATGCCGGTAAAATCATTTTAGCGATCTCAATTGTACTATGGTTTTTAACCAGTCACGCCCCAAATAATGATTTTGAAAAACTGGAAAAAATCGCTATTCTAAATAATACCTCAGGGCAGAATTTAAACTCTCAAAAACTAGAAGCTTCCTACGCAGGAATTTTAGGTAAAAAAATAGAGCCAGTTATTAAACCGTTAGGTTTTGATTGGAAAATCGGCATCGCTTTAATCACCTCATTTGCCGCCAGGGAAGTGTTTGTGGGAACAATGGCAACTATATACAGCAGCGGTGATTCCGATAATACCGAAACGTTAAGAGAAAAATTAGTGGCAGAGAAAAATTTTGAAACACACGAGCCTGTTTATACAAAAGCCGTATGTTGGTCATTGCTCATATTTTATGTTTTTGCAATGCAATGCATGAGCACTCTTGCAACAACATACAGAGAAACCAAACACTGGAAATGGCCAGCCATTCAATTGGTTTTTATGACAGGCCTAGCTTACCTTTCTTCTTTTTTGGTTTATAATTTTTTGAGTTAATAAAATATGAATTATTATACTCTGCTTCATCAAACAATAATTGCCTCTGTATTAGCAGGAAAAGAAATCCTTGAAGTGTACGATACCAAATTTGATGTAGAATACAAGGATGATAAATCACCTGTAACTTTAGCGGATAAAAAAGCCAGCGATAAAATCATTGAAGAATTAAAGCAATTCAACATTCCTGTGTTAAGTGAAGAAGGTTTTCACGACAACTTTAAAACACGCAACACCTGGGATAAACTCTGGATCGTTGATCCGTTGGATGGCACTAAAGAATTCGTAAAGCGCAATGGAGAATTTACCGTGAACATTGCCCTGGTTGAAAATAATATCCCAACACTTGGGGTGATCTTTTCTCCCGTTTTTAAAGACCTTTACTTTGCGGCACAAGGAATTGGCTCCTTTAAAATTGACCGGAAAGATTTTATTCCTTTTATTGATTTGATTGAAACCTCAACATTAGAGAACCTGATGAGTTTTGCTAAAAAACTTCCCATTGTTGTTGATAGAAAAAATTATGTAGTGGTTGCAAGCCGCTCACATATGAGTACAGAAACATATGAGCATATTGAAAAATTAAAGAGGCTTCATAATGAGGTGCAAATAGTAACTACCGGCAGTAGCATTAAAATGTGTTGGGTAGCAGAAGGTATTGCAAATGAATACCCGAGATTTGGACCAACAATGGAATGGGACACCGCAGCAGGTCAGGCAATTTTGCAGGAGGCTGGCGCAAGTCTAATAGATTTCGAAACAAAGCTACCGATGAAGTATAACCGTGAGTTTTTATTGAATCACTGGTTTATTGCTAAACGAAATTAATTTGTTTTCGCGTTAGGGATTGCAGCGGAAATCCTTTTTGCCTGCCTCTTACAAAAAGATTGGAACGAAAAGCCTGACCCGATCCGCCAGCTGAAGGAACGGGTAACGCCCAAAAACTAAATCTTCTGAATCTCCTTTTCAATAATTTGACAAATTTCACCGGCTTGAAAAACAATCATTGCATGAGATCCATTGTGAATAGCGTAATCTGCCTTCACATATTTATATTGTAATAACTTATCGGCATCACCGTGTATGTGAACATAATTTTCAGGAAATATTTTTCTGTCCCAATTCACAATAATATTAATACAGTTCTTAAAATAATTTGCTTGCATGCTGTTGATCATTCCCAAATACTGCGGAATGTATGCTTTTCCAAAACCAATGAACCAGCGACCTTCATATGCCATTTTACGATGTTGCTTTTCAGAAATAATTTTATGTACAGGTACACTTTTAAAAAACCGAATAAACCACGGTAATTCATTCCGCTGCTTACTAGTAGAAATTAAAAAAATCTTTTTAGGTGAAATTATTTCTGATAATTCTGTACACAACATACCACCAAAAGAAACACCCATTAAACAAAAGGGTTGCGTGGTATTTATTTGCGGCAAAAACTTGCGGGCATAAGATTGCATAGTATCTTCCTTTTCAGGTAGAGGCCATTTTAACACAATAATTTTAACATTTTTAACAGCCACATTTTCATATAACTTTTCTGTTGTACCTAATCCGGGAATAGCATAAATTACCATAAAACAAAGGTAACAACATAAACACATAGGTTCTTATTGCAATAAAAACAACAAATGTTAAATCAATCGGGTTAATAACTTTTTAATGTATTTGCCCTTATCGCATTATATTTGCTCTGCTAAAATTTAAATGAAATGACAGTAGAAATGGCTTTAGAAAACATAACCACCGAAGTAAAAAATGAAGTGCTGATTATCACTATTAATCGCCCTGAAAAATTAAATGCTTTAAATAAACAAACTATCGAAGAGCTTCACGAAACGTTTGTTGATGCAGAAAATGATAAAAATATCCGCGCGTTAATTATTACAGGAGCCGGTCAAAAGGCTTTTGTTGCAGGTGCCGACATTGCTGAATTTGCAAATTATAGTGTTGAAGAAGGAAAGCAGTTAAGCTCTATCGGCCATTTTAAAATATTTAATTTTATCGAAAATTATTCCAAGCCTGTTATTGCAGCCGTAAATGGTTTTGCGTTAGGTGGTGGTTTGGAGCTAGCAATGGCTTGTCATATCAGGGTTGCAAGTACAAATGCAAAAATGGGATTACCGGAAGTAAGCCTTGGTGTAATTCCGGGCTATGGCGGCACACAGCGTTTAGCTCAATTGGTAGGTAAAGGAAAAGCATTTGAAATGATAGTTACAGCAGACATGATCAATGCTGAAGATGCCTATAAATGGGGGCTTGTAAATTATGTAACAAGCCAGGAAGAGATCTTAAATAAATGTTTTGAAATTACTTCAAAGATCATAACAAAGTCTCCGGTTGCTGTACGAACAGCTATTAGAGTGATCAATGCCGGATATAACAATAAACAAAACGGATACGAAGTTGAAATTGAAGAATTCGGAAAAAGTTTTGCCAGTGGCGATTTTAAAGAAGGTGTTAATGCCTTTTTAGAAAAACGTAAAGCGAACTTTCCAGGAAACTAAACAACAAATTTAAATTTTAATACATGGCAGTTACCCGCCCGTTCAATTTTAAAAAATGGATCGATGAAAACAGAGATCTTTTAAAACCACCTGTAAATAATAAGGTAGTCTATAAAGACACTGAATTTATTGTGATGGTAGTTGGTGGCCCTAATTCAAGGAAAGACTATCACTATAATGAAAGTGAAGAGTTTTTTTACCAGTTGGAAGGAGACATTAAAGTAAAATTACAAATTGATGGCAAATCTGAAGAGTTTGACATTAAAGAAGGAGATATATTTTTATTACCTCCGAGAATTCCGCATAATCCAATCCGTTTTAAAAATACAATTGGCTTAGTGATGGAGCGGCGCCGAAGAGAAGGAGAGATGGATGGGCTTATGTGGTTTTGCGAAAAATGCAACACCAAACTATTCGAAGAAAAATTTGTTTTAAATGATATTGCCTCGCAGTTTCAGGGAGTTTTTGAAAAATTTTATAATTCCCAAGAACTGCGAACTTGTAAATCCTGTGGCCATATTATGAGCCCGCCGCCGGTTATTTCCTAAATTTATTAATAAAACTTCGTAGAAGTACAGTTTTAACGAGTGAATTTATAGTTTTGTTGTTGGTTTTGCTGTAACTTTATGCGAATTAATCCAATAACAATGAACAAATTATTAACAGTTGTTTTATTTTTTCTTTTTACTCAATTATCGTTTGCTCAATTAGCAGATGGGTTTGATATAAAAGAAGCATACCAACAGGCTACAAATAAAGGAATCAGTCAAAGTGATATAAAAGGTTATGTTGAGTTTTTACATAACGATTATTTATCTCACAAAGGAGTTAATCATGCCCATAATTCAATAGATCGTGGGGTTTATGATGCCGGCACTATTTATTTAGGCGGTGGACTTATTAACACAAGTCTTAATAATCCTTCTAATCCAAATTCCCCGCAAAATGCTTATTGCCCGAATGCAGGATTTGAACAAGGAACTTTTGCAAACTGGACCGGCAGTTATGGAGCCGTATCTACAGGGGCTACGGGCTCTGGTTCACCTTCGTATACTCAAACATCCCCCACTATTGTTAATCCTGCCGGTAATAATGTAAGCTTAGTTAACACGCTTAATTACCACACCATTATGACTACCCCTGCCACCAACAGTGTGTATCCAAATTGTGTAGGATGGGATTCAATTGCTTGCAAAGTGGTTGGTACCCAAACAGTATCCGAAATTCCTGTTGTTAATCCTAATGGTGGTCCTGCCTCAGTTCGCTTAAACGGGGCAATGCCTAATTATAGAGCCAGTAAAATTACTTATAATATGACTCTGAACCCAAATAACAAAAACTTTTCAGTATCCTATGCTTTAGTTTTATATAGTGGCGGACATTTACCAGAAGAACAACCTTATTTTTCAGTGAAGGTAACAGATCAAAACGGAAACTTTGTTCCCGGATGTTCTATTTATACTGTTACTATTAATAGCTCTATGACTAATACAGCCTCTTCTTTTTATGACCCATCATGGACACAATCCGTTGTTGGATTTTCACCTTCAGATGTGTTTTATAGAAAATGGTCCACTTACGCATTTGACTTTTCTAATTACCCAGCAATTACATCAGTTAACGTAGAGTTTTATGTTGGCGGTTGTTCGCAGGGTGGTCATTGGGGTTATGCTTATGTAGATGCAGAATGTAGCCAAGGCGGTGCTGTTGCAAGTTTTTGTGCCGGCTCTAACCAGGCGGTTTTAACTGCACCTGCCGGGTATAACACGTATCAATGGATTGGTCCATCAGGTCCAGTTACGGTAGCTAATGGTGGAAATGCCGGTACGGCAACTATATCGCCGGTTTCGGCAGGCCAGGTGTTTACCTGTAATGTTACTGCACCAAATGGATGCGCAAGCTCATTTCAAACTACGGTAGCCATATCTACAGTTAGTATTACAGGAGTTGGTTCTACGCCTTCATGCCCTAACGGCAATAGTGGAACTGCAAATGTATCAGCAACCGGAAGTAGCGGCGGATATATTTACCAGTGGGTAAACAGTTCAGGAGCTACTGTTTCCAGTGCTCAAACAGCTACCGGCCTAGCGCCGGGCATTTATACTATAAATGTAAGCGCGGTATTATGTGGTTTATCAACCACTACTGTTCAGGTAGGTATTTCTGCTCCTACTTTTTATGCATTACCAGCCCCCTTTTGTGGTTCGGTAGCTTGGATAACAAATGCCGGGGGCTCAAATTATAAGTGGTACACCGCAAGCCCTTTAGCTTTAATTGCAGGGGCAACAAGTTCATCTTTAACAATTAACTCACCTATTAATGGCGCAGGCTACTTCCTAGTTTACACAACAGCAAGTGGCTGTAAAGATTCTATTAAATATACTTTAGCGCAATCACCAGGAGGAAGTATTTATGCCAGTAATATAAAAAGCATTTGTTCAGGTAACAATAATTCCTATGCTGTTATTAATCTTCAAACCACAGCATCACCAGTCTATAATTATACAGTAACCGGCCCGGGAGGCTATAATTCTGTACTAAACAATACTGCCCTTATTAAAGACAGTATTACAGGCTTATCAATTGGAACCTATAGTGCTACTGTCTTTGACGGACAATGTATATACAATACTACTTTTTCGGTAAGCCCTTTTGTATATACGTATACATTAACGCCCCCCACAGCAAATATTTGCACACCTGGTAGCACCACATTAACGGTTGATTTTGGAAACATAACACCAAGCGTATGCGGTTTATCGTCAACCGGCAGTTGCTCTTCGCCTAACATAGTTCAAATAGGTACCGGCACTCAGGTAAATAGTAATACGTCTTATCCAGCCATTTATGGTAATTTTTATAAAAACACAAGGCATCAGATATTATACAGAGCTTCTGAATTATCAGCAGCAGGTGTGTTACCGGGCAAAATATCAAGCATTGCATTTAATATTACAACTATTGATGGAATAACCAGCTACCCTAATTTTACAATAAAAATGAAATGTACAAGTGTAGCTGACTTAACATCTACAACATTTGATAATACTAGTTTAACTCAGGTATATTTTGCCTCAAGCATTAATATCACCACCGGATGGAACACTTATAATTTTCCAACAGCTTATGAATGGGATGGCGTTTCTAATATATTAATTGATGTGTGTGATGATTTAACAACGAATTACACATATAACTCTTCATCGCCTTACACTATAACATCATTTAACTCTGTAAGATGGTTTAATAGTGACGGAATCGTGGCTTGCATGACCACAAATCCAAGCAATAATTATACACCTAATTCTACTTACAGGCCGAATATTAAATTTGGAAATTGTGGTGGTTCAAATCCATCAGCGTTTAATTACACCTGGACGCCAACTACAGGATTAAACCCAACCAATACTTATACTACTATCGCAAGCCCGTCTATAACTACCGTATATACCGTTCAGGTTAATCCCATAGGGCAAACCAATTGTATGCAGGCACAAAGTTCAACAGTTTCTGTTGTTGTTCCCGTTACGGCAACTGTTACACCTGTAAATCCTATGTGTACAAATGCTTCAACCGTTAGTTTATCAGCATTACCATCCGGTGGAAACTGGGCGGGCTCAGGAGTTAGTTCAACAGGGGTATTAACACCCTCTTTAGCAACACCAGGAAATAATACATATACGTATTCGATAGGCTCCGGTACATGCTCCTCTATGGGAAACACAACCATTTCCATCGAAAAATACGTCCCTTCAACTATTTCCGGAACAATCACTCCACTTTGTCTTCCAAGTAATACTATTAACCTTTCAATAGCATTAACCACCTCAACCCTTGGTGCTGGTGCTTGGTCAGGGAATGGGGTAACAGGAACTACCTTTAACCCTGTTACTGCCGGGGTTGGTACTCACACTTTAACTTATAGTACAAACTCTTCGCCAACACCAAGTTTATGTCCTTCGTTCAGCACTACTGCCATTACAGTGAACTCAACGGCACAACCAACAATTACTTCTTCAGGGCCATTTTGCACAAACGCTTCCTCTTTATCTATTATCTCTACGCCAACAGGTGGAACCTGGTCAGGAAACGGCATTAGCGCCACAGGAGTTTTAACCCCTTCATTGGCTGTTGTTGGAAACAATACGTATACTTATACAGTGGGTTCCTCAACCTGTTCCGCTTCAAACACTACTACTGTTTCTATCGAAAAATATGTGCCATCAACGATTACCGGAAACATTAATACTTTATGTATTACTAATCCAAGTATTAATCTCTCAACGGCTTTAACAACTTCCACGCTTGGTGTTGGAACGTGGTCAGGAAACGGCATCAGCGGTACCACATTAGATCCCGCTACCGCAGGAGCAGGAACTCATACATTTACCTATACCACTAATTCTTCGCCAACTACTACTTTATGTCCATCATCAAGCACCATTAATGTAACTGTCAACTCAGTCGCTCAGCCAACTATTGCGTCTGCAGGTCCTTTCTGTGATAATTATCCTGCACAGCAATTAACTGTTGCCCCTTTTGGTGGAGTTTGGAGCACTGCAACAGTCGGCACAACTATTTCATCGAGTGGTTCCTTTGTGCCCGGGTCAAGCATCATTGGCAATAATAAAATTTACTACGCCCTTACAAATGCGCCTTGTGTTAAAAAAGATTCCATTAATGTAACGGTCATTAAATTTATTCCTGCTACAATAACCGGAGCGTTAGGCCCATATTGTATATATGATCCCGCAGTTAATTTGCAACCTACAGCACAATTCGCAGGTGGAGTTTGGTCGGGTCCGGGTGTTACCGGTTCTTCTTTCAGCCCAACAGCAGCTGGTGCCGGCAACCAAACTATATTTTATAATACTGATCCTGCACCGACTGGCTTATGTCCTGATACAAAAACTCTTTCAATCCTTGTAAATCCAAAACCAAACGCAAATGCCTTCCCTAATGTTAACAGTGGCTGTGTTCCATTGTCAATTGATTATTCAACAAGTACAGTAAACTCAGGTACAGCTATTTGGGTATTTGGAGACAGTACTCCAAACGACACCGGATTAGTAGTAACCCATATATATTCTATTCCCGGAACATATACGGCAACACTATATTATACAGAGAATGGCTGTAAAGATACCACTGTATCTAACAGTGATATAACGGTACATGATTTGCCTATAGCCTCTTTTGATCCTTCTGTGACAGAAACAACTGTTATTGACGGCCAGGTTGAATTTACAAATCATTCGACTGTCTTAAATAACAATACGTATACATGGGATATCGGAGGCCAGCATACAAGTACATTAACCGACGAGTCTTATTTATTCCTTAATTCTGGTAATTTTGTAGTAACACTTACCGCGACAACCATTTACGGATGCATAGATGATACTTCTGTAGTCATTAAAGTAAATCCTGATGTTGTTATATATGTCCCTAATGCTTTTACTCCTGGTGCTGATGGTTTGAATGATGTGTTCCAGGTGTTTATACCACCTAGCGGAGCAGATTATTCAACTTATAATATTACTATTTATGACAGATGGGGCGAGCTGATTTTCAAGTCTTCTGACATTACCGATTCGTGGACAGGGGCAAAAAATAATTCCGGTGAGATATTAAAACAAGATGTGTATGTCTGGAAAATATCATTCCGAGATGAGAAGAAAAAACACTATGAGAAGATAGGACATGTTTCATTGCTCCGAAAATAATTACAAATTTACCCTCCTGCAAAAGCACTGCAATTAAGCAGTGCTTTTTTTTTAAAAACCTATATGCCATCTCCTTCTTTGTACAATAAAACGGCATATCTTGCGTTTTCATCTGAACTATTTTAAAACTTATGCTCCCAGCTCACTGGCATCGCAATATCTTTCTTTTCGGACTTATTGGCTTAGCATCTGGGATGTTATTTGGAACTGTTCCAACGAGTATCCCTCAAATTATTTTAGCAGCAAACTGGCTATTAGAAAAAGACTACAACTATAAATTTCAACAATTAAAATCTAATAAAATATTTTGGGTTCTTGCTTGTCTCTATATATTGCATCTGGTAGGGATGTTTAATACCCAGGATACCCAACATGGACTGGATGACCTTAGAAATAAAATCCCCTTATTAACTCTTCCGGCACTATTACTCTCCACCAAACCCTTGTCGCAAAAAGAGTTTCGCTTACTTTTTAGTTTTTTCTTTTTAAGCGTATTAGTGAGTTCGTTTTGTTGTTATGCTGTTTATGCGGGCTACACAAAAAAAGTCATTCTTGATGTGCGTAAAGCATCCGTATTCATGTCACACATAAGGTTTTCATTGTTTATAGCATTTAGTGTTATTGGAATAATCTATGTTTACTTTAAGGAAGAGAAAAAAGGAGT
This sequence comes from Bacteroidia bacterium, assembly GCA_014378485.1. Lineage (GTDB taxonomy): Bacteria > Bacteroidota > Bacteroidia > B-17B0 > Aurantibacillaceae > UBA4416. The sequence goes on along the minus strand of JACMNO010000025.1, from coordinate 52,309 downwards.
AAAGTGTTTATGCATTCTGGCAGCTGTATGGCTAATGTTTTTTATGTATCAACTTGAAATGGCAACCGGCTTATTGTTTCTCTTGCTCGTTGGGCCAATTCTTATTATTTCATTTAGTCTAAAAAAGCTTCCACGAAAAATAACGATCGGCCTGATCGTTATTTTAGTTTTATCTGGCTTAATTATTTTTAATCAGGCACTTTCAAGTTTAAATATGTTTGATAAATCCTCATCTAATAAGGCAAATATACTTTTAGAAAAAACAAAAAATGAAAATTATTATTTTCAAGATACATCATATAAAATTGCAGAAAATGGAAATTTGATTACTGTTAATGTGAATTATGGGGAACTGAAAAAAGAATGGAATCTTAAAAGTCAATTGTCTTTTGACGGATCAGATAAAAAAGGGAATAAACTGTATTTTACCTTGCTGAGATATATGGCAAGTAAAGGGCTTACAAAAGATTCATTAGGGATACTCTCATTATCAAAAGAAGACGTTGTACGAATAGAAAATGGCACACCAAATTATAAATATAATGTCAACAGTGGGTTAATTTCCAAATGGCGTGAAATAGTTTGGGAGTATACAAAATATAAACATGGAGAAAATCCGTCAGGGCACACTCTGACCATGAGATTGGAATTCTGGAAAAATGCTTGTTACATTATCCAAAAACGACCGGTTTTTGGTGTTGGTACTGGAGATATCCAGGGTTCTTTTGATAAAATGTATATATTTACGAATTCAAAACTTGATCCTTTATGGCGTTTACGATGCCATAACCAATATCTGGCAATTACCGTTGCGTTTGGATTCGTTGGTCTTTTTATATTCTTATTTTATTTATTTTATCCTGCTATCCTGCTAAGAAAAAAATTACATTATTTATACTGGCCTTTCTTTCTCATTGCACTATTATCTTTTATGACGGAGGATACTTTGGAAACGCAATCCGGCGTTACATTTTTTATATTCTTCCAGACATTGTTTTTATGGCAAGCTAGCTTTCTTTGCCTGCAAAGTTCGAAAAACAAATTTGAGGTAGATAAAACGTAAAATAAGTATCATTTTACTTCTTTAAAAAATCAAAAATTCTACAAAAACCACGTTGTATTTTTCGTCTAAATCGATAGCAAATACGGGCTTTCTACAGTTTTTAAAAAAACATTTGGTATTATATCTGGAATTTTAATATCGGGTATTAATTGGATTAGATTCGTAGAATAAAACTCTAATATTAAACCAAAAATCATATGAGAAAAGTATTTACTCTATTAAGTTTGTTTTTGCTTTTGACAGGTACAATGTTATCGCAAACAGCACAAAGAAATTGTGGAACAATGCAGCATTTGAATTATTTAAAATCTCAGGATGAAGGTCTGGAAGACAGAATGAATTTAATTGAACAGCAAACTGCTGAGTGGGTTCAAAACAGTGCCTCTATGAAAACAGCGGCTACGGTAGTTAATATTCCGGTTGTGGTTCATGTTGTTTACAATACAACTTCGCAAAACATTACTGATGCACAAATTAAATCTCAAATTGACGTTTTAAATGAAGATTTTAGAAAATTAAATGCAGACAGAACTTTAATTCCTGTGGCATTTGCAGGTTTAGCGGCCGATGTTGAAATTACATTTTGTTTAGCGTCAAAAAGTCCATCCGGAGCAACATCAACAGGTATCATTAGAAAAAGCACAACTGTTGCTTCATTTTCTGATGATAACTCAGTTAAATACACTTCATCAGGTGGAAGCGATGCCTGGAACACCAGCCAATATTTAAACTTGTGGGTATGTAATTTAGGTGGCGGACTGTTAGGTTACGCTCAATTTCCTGGTGGCCCTGCGGCAACTGATGGTGTAGTTATTTTGTATTCATCATTTGGTAGAACAGGAACAGTTAGCGCACCTTATGACAAAGGAAGAACGGCTACTCACGAAGTTGGACACTGGTTAAACTTGCGTCACATATGGGGTGATGCTGCTTGTGGGAGTGACCTTGTAAACGATACGCCTACACAACAAACATCAAATGGTGGTTGCCCGGCATTTCCTCACATCACTTGTTCAAATGGTTCTAATGGAGATATGTTTATGAATTATATGGACTATACGAACGATGCTTGTATGTATATGTTTAGTACCGGTCAAAAATCAAGAATGCAATCTTTATTTGCAGCAGGCGGAGCTCGCGCTAGTTTATTGACTTCTGCAGGTTGTGGCGGAACTACCACATCAAGCGCCTCCAACACACTAACTATTGGTACTGGTACTGGTACTGGTACAACTGTAACGCCTTATGGAACTTATTATATGGATGAAAAAGTTCAATATATTATTACTAAAGCAGAATTAGTTGCCGCAGGTTACTCTTCAACTAATAACATTATTAAATCACTTGCTTTTAATGTTGCTTCGGCAAGCACACAAGTAATGAATGGGTTCACAATTAAGGTGAGACATACAACCGCTGCCGCATTTGGTAGTACAACTTTTTTAAGTAATACTAATATGACAACAGTTTATTCAGCTAACACTACAGCATCCGTAGGTTGGAAAACTCATTCGTTTACAACACCGTTTACCTATAATGGAACAGATAATTTATTGGTTGAGATTTGTTTTGACAATAGTGCTTATAGCACAGATACTAAAACCTATTTTACTACTACCAGCACTTATAATACCTTGTATTTACGTTCAGATGTTGCAGCGGGTGGAGTTTGTGTAAACACTACCGGATCATTGTCCTACAGTCGCCCTAATATGCGCCTGGCATTCTCTTCTTCAACTGCAGTTTCAACTGCAGTTTTACTTGAACAGCCTAAAGATGATATTGCACTTGTTGATAATATATCTACATTACGAACAATTCCTAAAAACGGTTCTACGATAGATTTCCAATTAGCGCCAAATCCTGCGTCATCATTTATCAATGTAAATTATTCTCTTGATTCTGATAATTCAGCTGTTAACATCAAGCTTTATAACATGATGGGCAAACTGATCGCTGATTACAATCCTCAAAATCAAACAGAGGGCAAACAGAATTATGAAGTTGATTTGACATCGATAACTAGTGCTGATGAATTGCAAGGCGGTGTTTATTTGTGTGCCTTATCAATCAATGGTGAGATTCAAACTAAAAAGTTCATGCTTATTAAATAAGATTTGTTTGTTTGTTTGAATGCAAAAAAGCCATCTGCTAGCTAGCGGATGGCTTTTTCTTAATAGAGACTTTTAATTTATTAAGTCTATGTTCTAATCATTTAGTTTTAGCACCGCCATAAATGCGCTCTGCGGAATTTCAACATTTCCAACAGACTTCATTCGTTTTTTTCCTTCTTTTTGTTTCTCCAGTAATTTACGCTTACGGCTGATATCTCCACCGTAACATTTGGCGGTTACATCTTTTCGCATGGCGCTGATAGTTTCCCTGGAAATGATCTTTGCGCCTATAGCTGCCTGAATTGGAATTTCGAACTGCTGTTTAGGGATTAATTCTTTAAGTTTTTCGCATATCTTTTTACCAAAGTGGTATGAATTGCTTCTGTGGATTAAACAAGACAAGGCATCTACCGGTTCGCCTTTTAATAATATATCCAATTTAACTAAATCAGATTCTCTCATGCCTATCGGGTGATAATCAAAAGAAGCGTATCCTTTTGAAATTGATTTTAATCTGTCAAAGAAATCAAAAACAACTTCTCCTAAAGGCATTTCAAAAACCAACTCTACCCTATCGGCAGTTAAATAATTTTGAGTAACAATAATTCCGCGTTTCTCAATACACAAACTCATTACAGACCCGATAAAATCGGATTTAGTAATAATATTAGCTTTGATATAAGGTTCTTCAATATAACTAATACGTCCAGGATCAGGGAGGTCACTTGGATTATTTACTTTTACAACTTCGCCATTTGTTTGATAAGCAATATACGAAACGTTAGGTACTGTTGTGATGACCGTCATTTTAAACTCACGTTCAAGTCGTTCCTGCACAATTTCCATATGCAGCATTCCTAAAAACCCACAACGGAAACCAAATCCTAATGCTAATGAAGATTCGGGTTCCCATGTTAAAGAAGCATCATTTAACTGAAGCTTCTCCATACTGTAACGCAGCTCTTCAAAGTCCTCCGTGTCTATAGGGTAAATACCTGCAAATACCATAGGTTTTACTTCTTCAAATCCATGTATTCCCTCTGTGCAGGGGTTAGCAACAGTTGTTAAGGTATCTCCTACTTTTACTTCCTTTGCTTCCTTGATACCTGAAATAATGTATCCAACATCTCCGGTATACACAATGTCTCTTGGCTCTTGCTTTAACCTCAGCACTCCAATTTCATCAGCATTGTATTCCATTCCTGTATTTAAAAACTTTACTTTTTCACCTTTTTTAATGCTTCCGTTATAAATACGGAAATAAGCAATAATTCCTCTAAAAGAATTAAAAACAGAATCAAAGATTAGAGCCTGCAATGGCGCATTTTCATCACCGCTTGGTGAAGGAATACGATTTACAATTTCTTCTAAAATTTCATGAACTCCTGCACCAGTTTTGCCGGACGCCAGCATAATCTCTTCGCGTTCACAACCTAACAACTCTACTATTTGATCTTTAACCATTTCCGGCTCAGCGCTTGGCAAATCGATTTTATTAAGAATAGGAATTATTTTTAAGTTGTGTTCCAGCGCCAAATATAAATTAGAAATCGTCTGTGCCTGTATTCCCTGGGCAGCATCCACAATTAATAAAGCGCCTTCGCAGGCAGCAATCGATCTTGAAACCTCGTAACTAAAATCAACATGACCGGGTGTATCTATTAAATTCAACGTGTATTTTTCGCCCTTAAAAGTGTAATCCATTTGAATGGCATGGCTCTTTATAGTAATTCCACGTTCTTTTTCCAGGTCCATATCATCTAACACCTGGGCCTGCATATCTCTTTTAGAGATCGTATTGGTGTATTCCAATAATCTGTCTGCTAAAGTAGATTTACCGTGGTCGATATGGGCAATAATGCAAAAATTACGTATGTTCTTCATTTAATATAAAATAAGTCTGCAAAGATACACTATTGGGCGTAATAATAAGAATAGCCAAAAAAATATATACAACAAAAACGCCGCTAAAGCAGCGGCGTTTTTCAAAACTCATAAATACTTTTTTAATTATTATTTCGCCTGATCACAGTCACATGTCCAACAAAAGGGTGTTTATTGCCTTGCAAGTCGTGTACCATTAGTTTGTAAGTATAAACGCCTTGAGGAGCGGGCTTGGATCCTCCTTTTACAGAACCATCCCATCCTTTTCTAAAGTTATTGCTAGTGAAAATATTCTCACCCCATCGGTCAAAAATATCCAGCCTATATTTATCTTCGTCAATACCTACTCCCAGCGGTTGGAAAATATCATTTAATCCGTTTTCATCAGGTGTAAAGGCGTTTGGAATATATAAAGCAAAGTCAGGAGTTATTTCTACAAGCTGCGAGGCTATGTCTCTGCAACCATGAATGGAAATGGCAACCAGGTTTACTTTATATTCACCTGTGTAACCATAAACATGACTTGGATTCACCACCGTAGACGTATTTGAACCGTTTAAAGCTACAGGATCTCCAAAATCCCAGTAATAACTTGTGGCACCTTGTGAGGTATTTACAAAATTAATGTTCGGGTCAAGTATGGAAGCCTTAAAAGGATCTGCATAGAAAGAGGCTATCGGCTGAGCATACACATAAATATAATCTTTTTCAATATGCGAAGAAGAACAACCTGTTAATGTATTTGTTACAATTAATGATACCTGGTGAAACCCTGTATCCGTTAATGTAACAACCTGCTGAGGGCCTCCTATTAAATTAAATTCCACCCAATTAAACTGGTCATTTGCTCCATTGGATGTTCCGGTTAAAGAAACAGTTAAAGGCGCACATCCTATTCTTGGATTTGCTGTAAACGATATAACAGGCAACGGATTCACATTTACAGTAAACACGGCAGATGCAGTTGGAATGGTGCAATTATCATCTATAGTTACTGTGTATTGGTTCGGTGTTGGCATAGTTGCCAGCACCGAAATACTGCTTGTAGATACTGAGTTTGAAACAACACCGTTACTCCACGTAAAACTATATAGTCCGCCTTTTCCGGGGCTGGTTATTGTTGGAACCAGCGTAGTAAACTGTCCTTCACATTTTGTTACTGCAAAACCACTGATCGCTAAAGACGGGGTAACTGCTATAGTAATTACTTGTGGAGGACGCGAGCAACCATTATTATCACTTACCGAAACAATATAAGAAGTTGTTGTGGTAGGATTAACTGTATGAGGGCCGCCACCAACGAATGTATTTGGTGTCCAGCTGTAAGTATAAGGTGCAGTTCCTCCTGTTGATGATGCGCTGATTTGAGCAGATAATCCATAACAAATAGTGGTGTTAGCTGATGGCATTAATACCAGCATGTTTGGCTGTGTTACATTAACCGGCTGAGTTGTGGAACAACTATAACTATCAGTAACTGTAACATTATATAAACCTGCCCCAATTCCTGACACGCTTTGTGTTAGTGCCGAAGTTGTTATGGTTTGTGAAATCGGGTTGGCCCAGTTTACAGTATAAGGCGATGTGCCTGAGGAATAATTAACAGTTATTGTTCCGTTAGGTAACCCAAAACAGGTTGGAGGAGCCACGTTAAAGCCGGTAATAACAGGAACAGGAGGATTAGCAACTGCTACTGTTTGAGTAATAGAGCAACCTTTTGAATCTGTTATTGTAGCAATCCAGTTAGATCCTCCCCCAATATTTATTGCCACGGTTCCTGTTGGAGCACCTGGTGTATTCCAACTAACACCATAAGCAGGCGTTCCACCACCAATGGTTACTGTAGCGGAACCGTTAGCGTTTCCGCAAGTTGCCGGCAATGACACATAACTTGAAGTTAACTGAGAAGGTTCTAAAATTGTAAAATTCGCTCCAACCGTACAGTTATTCTGATCAATTACAGCTAACGTATAGCCACCTGCGGTTAATCCACTTATAAATGGACTATTGTTTTGTGCAGGAGTCCAAGTATTCGTATAAGTAGGTGTTCCACCTTGTATAGTTACTGAAATCTGTCCGTTATTTCCTCCAAAACATGAAATGTTTGTAAAACTCGAAGCTGTTATAACCAAAGCCGCAGGCTGGGATATGGTTACCGGCTTTGAAGTAGCACATCCGTTGCCATCTACAACATTACAGATATAATTATTTGCTCCAACACCAATCATGACTGATGATGTTTGAGTACTTGGTGTCCAAGAATAAGAATAATTCGGAGTACCTCCATTCACTAATATGGTGGCTCCTCCGTTTGTTTGTCCAAAGCAAGAAACGTTTGTGAAACTTCCGATGGCACTCACTAACTGGGTTGGTTCAGTAATTTGAACCGAAGCATTTCCTACACAACCGGCCGCATCAGTTACTGTAATGTTTTTAATACCTACGTTAAAAGTTGAAACGTTTGGTGTTGTATAAGATGTACCTGTCCATAAATAAGTATAAGGAAAAACACCACCTGTAACTGTTGTTGTAGCAGCACCATTGTTTCCATTAAAACAACTAATGTTTGTTTGGCTTGTAATTGTTACTACCGGTCCGGCAATATCATTTACCAATCCGCTTGTAATTACTTTACACAGATTAGCATCTGTGACAGTATAACTGTAAGCACTTGCAATAATATTATTATTACATAATGTTGTTGCGCCATTACTCCATATGCTTGAATAAGGGGCTGTTCCGCCACCAAGTACCACACATGTTTTACCATTAGCCTGCCCACAGTTAGAGTTTGTTGCACTTGCTACAGCTGTTAAAGGTGATGGTTCTGTCAATGTAAATGTCAATACATTTGTACAGGATCCGTTTGATGTTATTGTTACCGTTTGGTTACCTGCACATAAATTACTTACTGAATTTCCTGCTTGTAATCCCGGTTGCCATAAAAAGGTTGGCACACCAACACCCCCTGAAAATGCAATATTTCCAGTACCATCACACGCACCGTTACACTTAACATTTGCAGTTGTTAATGTTGTGGTGAAAGCGGCAGGTTGTAATACTGTTGCAGTAGCTGTTGCTGTACATCCATTAGCATCAGATACCGTTGCTACGTAAGATCCTGCTGTAAGCGAACCCGCAGTGGCAGCATGAATTGTTCCATTAGGCGTCCACGTATAAGAAAACGCTCCTGTACCACCGCCGGGAGTAACACTTGCGAAACCATTATTTCCACCGAAACAGGTAACACTTCCTGTTGACGAAATATTAGCAGTTACCTGCGTAGGCTGTGTAATAATAATAGAGGAATTTGCAGTACAAGAGTTTTGATCCGTTGCCAATAAATTATAAGTTCCCGAACAGGCCCCTGTTAAGGTTTGCGAGGAAACAGGGCTTGCGCCACCACTCCAAACATAATTTACCGCGCCAACACCGTTCGTGCTGGATGCAACGGCAGTGCCATTACAGACATTGAAGCAAGTTACATTGGTTGAAGTAATACTTGCAGCCATTGCTGGAGGATTTGCTAATGCCATACTTGAAGTAACCACACAACCTTTTCCGTCAGTTACTGTTAATCCATAATTACCAGCGCCAATTTGATTACTGGTTGCTGAATTACCTGCTGATGCCGGAGACCAGGCAAAAGTATAGCTCGGAGTTCCACCTATAGCAGCTGCAGTACCGAAACCATTAGTTGCTCCAAAACATTTTGGATTAGTTGGAGATATTGTAACGGTTAAAGCGGTAGGTTGTGTAATCGAAACACTAGTTGAAGTAACACAACCTGCTTGATCGGTTGCTGAAACCGTGTAAAGGCCGGCGCATAAATTTGTTCCGGATGGAGTTACCTGGCCGTTACTCCATAAATAGGTATATGATGGTATTCCGCCTGATACTGACGTTGTTGCTACACCACTGCAAATTCCAAAACATGCTACATTCGTCTGGCTGGTAATACTAATGGTTGGTCCAGCTGTGTTCGGTATTGTTACTGCCAAAGTCTGGAAACAATTGTTTGCGTCTTTTACCTGCACAGTATATGTATTAGCGACAACAGGTGGTTGAGAAATTGTTGTTGAGCCAGTCGTGCTCCATGTATAAGAATAAGTTCCGGATCCTCCGGATGCGGTAATAGTTGCTGTACCATTCGCTTGCCCACAATTAGCAGGAGTTACAGTAGAGCTTAAGGTAATAGATGTTGGTTGTGTAACAGTAATACTTGCGGTAATACTACACCCGTTTGCATCAGTAATTGTACATGAATAATTTCCTATAGCAACGTTTGGAACTGTAGAGAGTGTACTTGCCAGTGTTGGCCATGAATACGTATATCCACCGCTACCACCGCTACCGGCCGCTGATACGGTTCCTGTTGGCGTTCCAAAACATTTTACATTATTGGAATTCATAATGGCTGTAAGAACCGTTGGTTGGGTAATTGTGCCAGAGGTGTTTGCTATACAGCCATAAAAATCAGTAATTGTGCAGGAATAAGTGCCGGGCGCTAAATTAATTGCTGTAGCGGTTGTTTGGCCTCCTGGTGTCCATAAATAACTAAAATTAGCAGTACCACCAATCATGCCTGCTGTTATTGATCCATTATTTGCATTAAAACATGTAATATTGGTTGAACCGGTAATTGCTGCCGTTCCTCCCGGAGTCAATCCAACAACAACCGGACTCGAAATAATACATCCGTTTGCATCGGTGGCTATTACGGTATAATTACCAGCTGCTACACTGTTAGATACTGCTGCGGCACCTCCTGTTGGAGTCCATGTGTAGGTTATCGTTCCCGTACCTCCTGTAACTGTTGCAGAGCCAATTCCATTAGCCGCTGTACAATTCGCGTTTTGAGAGGATACAGAAATAGCTAATGCCGGTGGTTGTGCTACGATTACAGTTTGTGTTGCTGTACACCCTTTGGAATCCTTGACCCCCATTAAATACGTTCCTGCAGATTGATTAGCAAATACCGTTGAGGCCTGATAAGTAGCGCTTCCATTCAGATTATAAGAATAAGTTGGAGTTCCACCTGCGCCTACTACATTGATGGTGCCGGTAGGGGTTCCAAAACATTTAACAGGTAATGAACTTGTTGTAATTGAGACTTGTGTTGGCTCAGAAATAGTTACTGTTGTTGTTGCAATACAACCTGCAGCATCTTTCACGGTAATATTGTAGGAACCTGCCGGTAAGCCAGAGAATGCTCCAGTTCCTGCTGTTGGACCTGCTATTTGTAAAGGCGTTGTTAATGAATAAGTATAAGGTGCGCCTGCGCCTCCTGTTGGAATAGCTACAGTGCATGAACCGTTAGATAAACCGAAACAAGTCGTATTAGAAAAACTTGTTATAGATACTGTTGGGCTACCTAAACTTAATACAGTATAAGGCACTGATAAGGTACAGGTATTTACATCTTTTATAATTACTGTGTGATTTCCTGCGGCTAAGCCTGATGTTGAAGTACTTGTTCCAAAACCTCCTCCATCAAAAGAATAGCTATATGTTGGAACTCCTCCGGTTACACCAGTTACGGTTGAAGTACCGTTTGCTGTTCCGCAACTTGCAGTTGAAGCATTAACCGTTGCTGAAGTAATACCTGCTTGTAGTCCAACTACCGCTGTTGTAGTGAATGTACAAGCATTGGCATCTTTTACTACAATAGTGTGTGTACCTGAAGCTAAGGCGCCAAAAGTAGCCGATGTACCAAAAGCTCCACCATCTATAGCATAACTATATGTAGGTGTACCGCCTGTTACTCCTGTTACTGTCGCGGACCCTGTAGCTCCGGCGCAACTTGCTGGTAAATTTCCAACAGTCATTGCGGTTGGGCCAGGTATGTTGGAAATAGTTGCTGTTACTGAAAAAGTACAACCATTAAAATCTTTAACTAGCACGACATAAGACCCAGCAGCTAAACCAGCTGTTGGGGATGTAGCCGCTGTTCCATTCACAGAATAGGTATATGGAGCGGTTCCCGGACTAGCCACAAAACTTAAACTACCATTAGCATTACCGCAAGTTGTACTCACGGTGGTAGTAGTTATTGCAGTGGGAAAAGGAGTCATGGTTAATGTTGTTGAAACTGTGAAAGTACAACCCGAACTATTTGTAAGTGTAATTATTGGAGTACTTGCTCCCAAACCTGTAACAGTTTGTCCAGATACAGAACCTAAACTGCTTGCAAAACCTGTTATGGTTTGTGCACAGCAGGAAGTATTATTTATGAAAACAAGACCATTGCTAAGTCCACAAGTAGGGTTCGAAGGTGTTAATGTAGCTAACGGATTTGGATTAATAATTACTGTTGCTGTAGTAGTATTAATACAAACACCATTCACTACAGTTTGAGTCACTGTATAAGTTCCTGGTGCAGTGAAACTAACAGGGCCATACGTTCCGATTGTATTTGTTGGCGATGCTGCAGGAGCACCCGTTGTTGGAGAAAATGAATAAGCATGTGTAATTCCCGCTCCAGTAGAACCAGTGTTGTTAAAGGTAAACGTGTTTCCAACAAAGCATTGAGTTCCGGCTCCTGTAAAGGTAGAAGTAACTGTTCCTGTAGAAGCAATGGTTACTGTTTTAGTTAAAGTACAGCCTTTAGTATCAGACATTATTAATGTGTAAACACCGGCAACCGTTAACCCCGTTGGGCTTTGTGTGTTAGAAGAATAAGAGGAAGGACCAGACCATGTGTAAGTATAAGCAGGAGTTCCTCCTGATGCAGCGGTGGTAATAGACCCCGCAGAAGAACAAGTAGAATTAACTGGTGTAACAGTAGCTGTTAATAAAGTGGGTTGAGTTACGATAATAGTATTAGTAATTGCACACAGATTTTTATCTATAATCTGAACCGTGTAGGTTCCCGCGTCAAGATTTGTAATAGTATTTGCCCCGGCTATTCCTGATGCAGAAGAAGAATATGATGCTGGGCCAGACCAGTTATAAGTATATGGGCCTTGTGTTCCAATGGGTGCAGCTGTTGCGGAACCTGTAGGGACTCCAAAACAGTTTAGCGGTAAAGAGGACATCACCGGAGGACAACAGGCGCCAATTGCATTAAATACAGTGGGTGCATCTCCCGAACAAGCACTGCTTGACCAAGAACCCGATTCTCCATCACCACTCGTGTTGAAAGCTACCGACAAATTAGATCCTGGTGTACAAGCTAAAGGTGTTGTTAAAGACATACAAAAATTCCACATTCCGGCATTGGAATTAATAGCAGGGTCTCCAAAATTATTTGTTGGACTTGTACCAATATCGGAAGTATCCCAATACCAACCCGGACCCCAATTGACTCCATTAACGGTACCAACCGCTGATGGATAATAGGACCATGAACCGCCTGTGCTTGTTGATGTTGGAGCGGAAGCAGTTAAAGAAGCGGCATTCCATCCCGACCCAAAGGTTAATTGAACGCCGTGAAGCCAGTTTGTGTTAACGTGATTGTATTGATTAATGTGATAGCAAAAATTAACGGTTGTCCCTGGTGCATAAGCACCATTTACAGGAAGTGGATTAACTGTCAAAGATGCGCCTATTAAACAATCTGAACAACTTTTTGTATTATTAATGGATAAATTAAAGGTTCCCGTTTGCCCGGTGCCCCCACTCACTTGAATATAGTAGGTTGTACCAACAACCATTTGCTGCACTAACAATGTAGCAGAACCACCTGTGCCTGTAGCGCAGCCTCCAACACCTCCACCTAAAGCAGCGCAGGAACCTGCGTAAACAGAAATATTGGGATTAGCAAACATTGATGTAACCGTAATATTCGCATCATATCCAGTAGCAACGTACTTATACCAAACATCATTGGCTGGAAAAGCCTGTGCTGTAGAGGCTCCCGTGCACCCTGTTTGATAAATATATGGGTTACCAGGAGTGGCTGTGGTTATAGATCCAGACACCGTTGTATTTGCACTTGTTTGCACACCCGTTCCACAAGGAGGCACAGCCCCAATAACTAAATTGATTGCACCAGCACAATTATCATTAGCGGGTTGAGCAAACACCTCACTGCTAATGAAAAGTGTAATAATTAAAAATAGACTATAAATTGAATTTTTCATATGTTTAAATGTAGTGTAGTAGATTTTATTTAGTTGTTGTTTCAACTGCAGCTGTTATCCATCCGCTAGCGATGATTTCGAACAAAGGGTATTTATAGTTAGCGTTAGCAGCATAATTAGTGTAAGTATTAAGATCCAAATCAGATTTAATGTTTCTTACCACTAAATCCTTTGCGGAAATTAGCTCTAAATTAAACCCATTTTTAAACTTTAAAATAACGTTTTCGGTTTGGAGTCTGAACTGCTCAAAATCAGCAGCTTCAATGCTTTTAGCATAAAAATTCAGTTGGTCTGAACTCAAATCATTCCCGTGAATAACAAAGCTGTTTTTAATTGTTTTTGACTGGGCAGAACTCTCTTTTACAGTAAACAAAATGGAAAAAAAGAAGACCAGCAATAATAGTGTGTTTTTCATAATAATTGGTTAGTGGTATTATTTAACGCAAAGATATGATATCTATATAAAATCGGGCGCTTTTTTAATAATCGAATCTCCACTTTTACTCATCTAAAACCTTACAAATCTATCCTTTCTGTAGTAAATTTGTAGGAAGGGTGTTTTAAATAACATGTGATTAAAGGCCACTTTTATGGGTAATAAAAAGCTTTAAAAATGATACTAATCAAATTTCCTTTCTCATTCTGGCCACAGGAATATCCAGTTGTTCTCTATATTTGGCGACTGTACGGCGGGCAATATTATATTTTTTCTCTTTTAAAATCTCACAAAGTGCATCGTCTGTTAATGGTTTCTTTTTGTCTTCACCGGAAATACATTCCTGGAGTATTTTTTTTACTTCACGAGTACTAACTTCTTCGCCTCCCTCTGTGCTTAATGATTCGGAGAAAAAGGTTTTTAATAAAAAAGTGCCGTAGGGTGTTTGAACATACTTACTATTAGCAACTCTTGAAACAGTTGAAATATCAAGTCCAACCTTATCTGCAATGTCTTTAAGGATCATCGGTTTCAGTTTAGATTCATCTCCACTGGCAAAATATTCTTTTTGATATTCCATAATAGCATGCATAGACACCAACATGGTTTGATGGCGTTGATGCAAAGCCTCAATAAACCATTGAGCAGATTCTATTTTTCCTTTTACAAAAGATCCAGCTTCTTTAATGGCTTTTTCTTTGGCGCGGGAATATTCTTTTAGCATTTCGATGTAATCATTACTGATCTTTAATTCCGGTAAATTTCTTTGATTAATGCTTAACTCAGGAATACCATCATTGACGCTGATATTAAAATCAGGAACCACCTCAGACATCTGTCCTTTATTATCGCCTTCTGAATTCCCGGGCCGTGGATTTAAATGAGTAATCTCAGCGATGATTTCTTTCAAATCATCATCTTCTATGTTTAGTTTCCGGATGATTTTATCGTAATGTTTTTTAGAAAACTCATCCATCATCGTTTTCACCACTTCAATGGCCAGGTGAGTTTCTTTTGCTTTTACAGGCTTACGTTCAAGCTGTATAAGTAAACATTCCTGCAGTGTTCTGGCACCAACTCCGGCAGGATCAAATTCTTGTATCACCGTTAAAACCTCTACCAGTTCTTCTTTCGAAGTTTCTGTGTTTTGAGAAAAGGCAAGGTCATCAACCACCAAATCAAGATCTCTTCTAATATAACCATCTTCATCAATGCATCCGATCAGATACAAGCCAATGGCAAACTGTTTTTCGGTAAGATCCCTTAATCCTAATTGTTCTTCGAGTTGAGAATGAAAATTGGGTCCTTCTACTACTACCGATTGAAACACTTCGTCATCAGCGCTTCTGTTTGAAATTTCATATTTGTACGCATCAAGATCACCAGCATCCATGTAATCTTCCAACTCATAACCATCATCTATTTTGTCAACTTCTTTTTCCTTCTCTTCAAAATCGCTGACTTCCTCGGCTTCAGTATTGTCCACCTCATCGTATTCATTCTCAACATCCTCATTCTCCGATTCATTATTATCTTCTTCCAGCGCAGGATTTAATTCCAGTTCTTCTTTAATTCTTTGTTCTAATGCAACCGTAGGCAACTGCAACAGCTTCATCAACTGAATTTGTTGCGGAGATAATTTTTGTAAAAGCTTTAAATGCTGCGTTTGCCTGAGTGCCATAATCTTTAGCAAATATACAAAAAGGGCTGCGAAAATAATCGCGGCGCAAAAAGTAAGTTGACAAAATAATTAATAATTATAGTAAGGCGCAATCATCGAATAAACAACAACACCCGTAACGGTTACATATAACCAGATCGGATAACTGAACCGGGTAATTTTTTTGTGCTTTACCCTGTCGTCTTTTAAGGCATAGTAAAACGATAATAATATCATTGGCAACACGATAACCGCTAAAAAAATGTGGCTTAATAAAATTACCAGGTATATTGGTCTGATCCCGGAAACAGACGCTAATTCGGAATGTTCAAGAACTTCGTTGTGATTTACATCACCAAATTTTGTGTCGGGAATAAAATAATGTGCTGTTACATACGAAATCAAAAATAAAGAGGATAACAGAAATGCCGTTAGGTTTAATTTTTTATGAAGTTGTATGTTTCTTTTTTTTATGGCCCATAAAGAAGCAATTAATAAAACGCTGCAGGACCCATTTAAAATAGCGTTAAGCATGGGTAATTTATAAATGAACGATGGAAATGAATCCGGAACAGGAATTAGTTTCTGATTTAACACAACAACCACTATACATATTAAGGCACTCACAGCAAGCACAATCTTAAAAACTGTTTTGTCATTTTGCTTACTCAATAATTTTTGTGTATCCATGTTTAGTTTTGCTTAAATGATCCTTTAAATTTCGTAAAGGTAATGTTTTCAAAAAAAAGTTTCGCATCCACTATGTAATTATTATCTTCCTTTTTAAATGAAATTTCCACATACACTTCAGTATGTTCCGTAGGAATAATCATTCCTGTAAATTTAATATTATCCCCTTTGGTTAAAACAAGGCTCTGCCCTGTTTCTATTTGCAACAACTCTTTAATGATTTGCGTCTGGCAAACACCCGGAACGATAGGCATCTGTTCAAAATGTCCCTTGAATATGTTGTGCATAGTGTTTAGTTTAATAGTAATAAGGAGTTTATTCTCCTCTTGTTTTTCCGTTGATTTTACACTATAAAAATCGTTCAATAAAAAAGCATCAGTCATTTGATTTTTGTATTTCGTTTAATTCAAAATAAAACTTTATAAAGCCGTATTGCCTGCATTTAATTTGCGAATAGGTTTGTGTGACTGTATTATATGTATAATTAATTTTTGAAGTCCGCTTTCGGTTGTGAAAGGTTTCCTGAAGCGTTAAGCTTAACCCGTTATCTTTTTTAGTCCATGAATAATACCATTTTTCTTTCCCTTTTACATTAAAAACTATTTTAGGGAATTGATTGTTATTACAAATATTGGGGGTAGTAGTAGAATTATCTAAGTTTAATAAAAGCATATTATTGAAATTGCGTTTCAACACTTCAATTAATTGTGGTTTATTAAGTGGTTCAAAAACATAAATAACATTCATCTTCCGATTCTTTGCTTCAAAATCAAACATTTTCATGCCAAGCTCTGTTACAAATACTATACGCGTAGTAACAGAATCCATTTGTTTAATAATTAAAAGTCCCGTTAAATGGTTTTTAAGAACATCAATGGATGCGTTATATTTAGAAACAATTGTTGGCTTGATAACAGGCAAAATTGACTTTTCATACAACCCTACACTTTCACATTTTAAATGATTGTATTTAGCAATACTACAGCCCGTTAGTAATAAAAAACTACTTAACAGTAAATATAGTTTCGGAAACCGCTGCATTTAATTTTTTGTTGGTGAAATCAAGCGAAGTAAGATCATCGTTGTTTTCAACCATTTCCATTTTAGCCACCGAAGTTACGGTTTTATCAAAATACAGATTAATTTTTTTAAAAGTTTCTTTCATGTTTTTTACCTGCGGGATTAATTCCAGTTTATAACCTTTATCATTTTCATAATAATTGGTTTTAAATTTATTTGATTTAAAAATTGTTCCTTGCACGCAGGACAGCATTATATCGTTGATCTCCTTAAATATTTTATTACTGTTCATATCATATTTCGTTGTTTTTTTTTCGTCTTTAATAACTACCTTATCCTTATTAATCACAATTAAATACTTTGAAGGTGAGCTATATTCCCATCGTAAAAGATTTTCTTTTTTAAACACGAAATGGCCTTTGCTAGTTATTTTTTCCGACAACATGCTTAAGTTTTTTTCCTGCGTAAAATCCGCCTCAATCGAATTGGTTGCTTTGCTCATGCCCTCAATCTTTTGTTTTAGGACTGTTGTATCCTTCACCGATTTAAAGTTTTGAGATATTCCTATAAAAGGAAGGAGTATTAAAAGAAGTAATTTATTCATGAATCAAAAATAAAAATAAATAAAGGGTTTAATCCAACAGAACTGTTAAGAAAAATTAAAGAGTTATTTCCCATTTCTTTTTCCATAATTCAATAAAAGTCGGCACGGTAATAAAAAGTTCTTTATTCACCGGATTCATAAAAACCTGGGTTGTTTTTCCTAAACACGCTACATAACCATGTTTGGCGCTTGTAATTTTATATTCGAAGATTAGTTTGGCGGCCGGAGAATTTATAAAAGTGGTTTCGATGATAGCAGTATCGCCATATTCCAAAATACGTTTAAAATTAACCTGAAGGTCAATCAGAGGAACCGCAAATCCATACTCATAAACATCCAGATATCCCAAGCCGTATTGTTTCCCGAAAGCTTCCCTTCCATCTTCAAAATAGCGAACATAATTGCCATGCCAAACTACTCTTAAAGAATCTACCTCGCTAAATTTTATACTTGATTCTGTTGTGTTTTTTAACATGGTTTAAAGATAATAAAAGCAAGTGAAAAGAAATAATAAGTCCAATAATATTAAAGAAATCAGCGGTTTTAACAAATTCGATCATTTGTTTTTTGCAACAAAAGACTTATATTTGATACTGTACTAATAATAACTAAAAATTAAAATCATGAAAAGAATTTTACTTTCATCTATGGTGTTGTTTTCTGTTTTAGCAATTGCTCAAAACAAAACAACGATCAACTCTGTTCCTAATGAACCGGTGCACAAGTTTAAAAATGTAAACGGTGCAGTTTATAGAAAAACAAACCCTTCTTTTAGCAATAAAACTGCAAGTATGGCGGGCAGCGCATGGTTTAACCAATTGGACTTTCTTGAATTAGTTCAGGCGGGAGTGCCAACATATAACGTTATGCATATTTTTCCTGATTCCACTATTATTTTAGGATTTGATGCCGGGGGGCAACCTGTAAATCCATTTATACACAAAGCTGCAATTTACATGGACCCTAGCTTTATGGCACAACAAACTATTATTGATGATAAAACAGTAACATATACCTGCGATTCTGTTTCTGTTGGTTATTTATATGAGAGAAACACAGGTTTAACAGATAATACTGCAGATTCTTTAATCATACAAATAATTGCTGAAAATCATGCTTTAGACTGGAATCTGGGAACAACTGTTTCTTATCAGGATATTGAATATAATCCCACAACAAATAATATTAAAGCTTCAACTCCTCTGTTAAAGAGATTATCTATTCCTTTAACATATGCCGATACTTGTTCCGGTGGTGTTTACAAGCAAATTAAAGTTGCGACCCCTGGTATTACTCCGCAAACAAACTCTAAAAAAATTGGTGCGGTTCTTTCCTTTAAGCCTGGTTACACTTTCACTCCTACAGATATTTTAATAGGCGATGCAACTAATACTGCAAACAAAAACTTATTTATGATCATTTCGGCAGAGCAAAATGGTGCAGGAACCGATCCAACTAATTTTGGAACCCTTGGCAATTATTACACCGCGGATATGACTATGTCAATGGTTCTTCCTACAGATTCAAGATACAACTTAAGCTCCACCGGCTGGAATGGATACTTCTTACCAACGTATGCATATACTACCCCTTTTGCTTACGAAAGTCATGATATTGGTTTTAAATTAACAAACATTTCTGTTGGGGTAAAAGAATTAGAAAATAGTGGTTTTGCTTTAGGACAAAACATTCCTAATCCATTTTCGGGTTCATCTAAAGTTAATTTTCAATTAGTAAATGATGCCAACTCTGCAGTGTTTACTGTAACTGATATAATGGGCCGTGTTGTGACTTCTGAAAAAGTTGGTACAAGCGCAGGTATACACTCGGTTAAATTAGGTTCTTATGCTGCAGGCGTTTATTACTATTCTTTAAATGTAGATGGTAAAGTAACCACTAAGAAAATGATCGTAGAATAATCATCTTAAAACTATCTTTTTTTTCAAAAAACCAGCCCGAGATTCAGGCTGGTTTTTTTGTTTTTAGAACTTGATTCATTATATTTGTTTAAAAATCATTTAAAACGATCAACATGAAAAAAATTTACTTGATACTTTCCACTCTTGGTTTGTCCATAGTAGCTCAAGCGCAATTAACGGACCAGGCAAGCGCTAGTAGTGTTAAATTCACTCCTTCACTTACTCTTTCTGCTAAAACAGCTACAGCCATGGCTGGCGATACAGCCGGATGGAACAACGTTGTTGATTTTTTACCGGAATTTGGATTCGGTGGGGGTCAATTAACCATCTTTGGTTCTCAGGGTGGTGGATATGTTTATGGAAAAAACAATGGTGGCATCAGCACATGTGCCCAAGGTTATTACAATTTAAATTCAACTTCATTATCAATTGAAAAAGTGGTGATATGGGCGATTGGAAAAGATATGGCGCCTACACCTTTAGCTACATCTAATCTTTCAGTTAGTATCTGGAGTATGGCTGCAAATAAAGCACGTACTTACGTTGCTCCAACAGGCACAGCAACAGCCGGTACTTTCACTTTAGATTCTTATGGACCTAATATTAAAAAAACACCAACAGCATTAGTCAATATTGCGAATGTTGACACAACTACATCAGGTCCGGCAGGATTTGCTTGGACAGTAGCAACATTTTCTACACCAATTCAAATATCAGCTGATTTTGCTATTGTAGTTAATAGCTTTGGTTTAGCAGCTACAGATACTGTTGGTTTTATTAGCGATGCTATTGGTGCTGCACAAAACATCGATATGACATTTCACGCTACTTCTGGCAATATGTGGTACAAAACAGATGGAGGCGCTTTTGCCGACGGCGCTTTAGATGACAATATTGGCTTCTTCGCGGTATTAGGTGTTATTTCTGCTGTTAACGAATATTATAATGGCGTAAAATTAAATGCCATTTACCCTAATCCTTCTCAGGATGTAGCAACTATTTCTTACTCATTAGAAAAAGAATCAAGAGATGTTTCTTTAGGCGTTTACAATATTCATGGGCAAAAAGTATATAATGAAACTTTTGGTACACAACAGGCCGGTGATTATAAAATTAATTTAAACGCTTCGTCTTATGCTGCTGGTTCATATTTTTATCAATTACGTTCTAATGGAAATGTAGTAACAAAAGAATTTGTTGTTACTAAATAATTAATTTAAAAACACAATCTCGGTAGGGCGTGTGTTTATTTTTTTTCACCTACATAAATACTAAATCATGAAAACAATTTATTCTTTTTTATTTACGCTTTCTATAAGCGTTGTATCAATTGCACAGAGCTCAATTAGCCTTGTAAATGATAACTCTATTGGATTAACTCCAACAAATCGTAAAATACCATCAAAATCTTCGCTTAAGACTTCGGCAGCAGGCTTGTCTGGTCGTTTTGATCCTGGTTATGCGTTAATTACCACAAACGGAGTATTACCCTCAGAAATTGCGGGAGGCTCTGCGGGAACCAAAGTTGGATTATTTGTATCACCTACTTATTGTGATTCAACAACCAGAAGTTCTTTTGCCACCGCATCTTATATTTCAAATCATAAATTTGGGATGAATTTTGATCCGAAAAGCATTATTTTTGATCAGGTAAATTTTACTCCTTTGGTAACATCTACTGAATCTTATTATTTAGATACTGTATGGGTTGGTAATTTTTATCAAAGACGTACATCATTCAACGATACTTTATTAGTTGAAGTGGTTTGGGGTGACACAACTAACACTAATGTTTTTGGAACATTTAGTTTTGCAGCACCAAATGGGTTTTTTGGCACTTATTTCTGTCCATTATTCAACGCAGCCCCCGGCGTTCAGGGCAGTGCCTCGTTTTTAACCGCTCCGCCTTCTAATAAATTAAGTATTAAATATGTATTAACTGATGCTGATACAGCTACTACAAATTTAACAGGTTATATACCTGTTGTAGTAAATGGCTTAATGGGCCAATTAATACCAGCAGATAATATTGTTTCGGCTGTTGCTACTTTTATTCCTGGTCAACCAAATATTCCTGTAGGTACCGTTTGCTATAGTTCCGCCACCAGTACTAATGTTGCAACCGTTAATGGAATGGCAGCCAGAATTATGGTGCAAAACACTCCGTCTCCACCAACAGCAGGTTCAGCTTATTTTGATGATCTTTCCGTTGGTAAAAACTATACTACTTATTCTTTTAAAAGAGAGAGATATAATATGCCTGGTTCATTTGGAACAAAATTACGTTCATCAACAAATCGCGCATACATGATAGACTTTTCTATTCATACTCCAGTAGTTACTAATGTGAAAGATTTACACACTAATTCTTTCGGTTTAACTCAGAATATGCCAAATCCATACACTAAAGAATCAGTTGTAAGTTATAAATTATCTTCTGATGTAAATTCAGCACTATTTACAGTAACTGACATCATGGGTCGTGTTGTTTCTTCTGAAAACGCAGGAACGACAACCGGAACTCATTCAGTTAAATTAGGAGCATATGCTGCTGGTATTTATTACTACTCTTTAAATGTAGATGGTAACGTAACAACTAAGAAAATGATCGTAGAATAATCTTATATTTCATGTTACTAAAAAACCCGCTTCTATTACGAAGCGGGTTTTTTTGTGAGTTGTTTTTCGCTTCGACTACGCTCAGCGTGACACACTTCGACATTTTAACCCTCCGCTTGACAAATATTAGGCATCGATAGGTTTTACAAGCATACTAGTGATTTTTTCCATCACAGCGATTGCCTCATCCACGCTTCTAATGTTTTCGATGGTAAGCCACAACTTGTTGTTTTGCTCCTTTAAGGCGGTTTGTTTAGGAGTTTTTTGGGCATAAGCTAATACAGCTTTAAACATTGCCGAATTATAATATTCACTATCTTGCTTGCTTAAAAAATAAGCCAACATTTTATTGTTCTTTAGTGTAATTTTTTCAAACCCCAATTTCATTGCTGCCCAGCGCATCCGCACCACACTAATTAATTCTGAAGCTTCGATTGGTAGTGGCCCAAAACGATCTCGCAACTTTGATTCAAATACCGCCAACTCTTCTGTTTTTGAAACATTATCAAGCTCCCTGTATAATAACAAACGCTCTGTCAAATTACTCACATACGTATCCGGGATTAATAATTGCAAATCTGTATCAACCACTGTTTCCTTTACAAACTGGCGAGAGAAAACTGTTTTATCAGTACTTGCGCCTTCTCCATCTTCAATCGTTTCTTTATACCAGTGTTCCTGTTTTAATTCTTCGATGGCCTCATTTAATATTTTCATATAGGTATCAAAACCCATATCATTGATAAAGCCACTTTGTTCTCCGCCTAATAAATTACCAGCACCACGAATATCAAGATCACGCATCGCAATTTGAAACCCACTTCCTAAATCACTGAACTCAATAATAGCCTTTAACCGTTTTCTGGCTTCTGTTGATAGGTTAATAAATGGCGGCGTAAGTAAATAACAAAATGCTTTTTTATTACTCCGCCCTACCCTGCCGCGCATTTGATGTAAATCACTTAACCCGAAGTTCTGAGAATCATTAATAATAATCGTGTTGGCATTACTAATATCTAATCCGGATTCAATGATGGTGGTGGCCACTAAAATATCAAACTCTCCTTCAATGAAACTTAGCATTACATCTTCGAGTTTATCGCCTTCCATCTGTCCGTGACCAACTGCTACTCTTGCTTCAGGCACTAAACGCTGAATAATGCCGGCCACTTCCTGTATGTTTTGCACTTTATTGTGTACAAAAAACACTTGCCCACCACGGCTTAATTCATAAGAAATTGCGTCTCTGATAGCTTCTTCACTAAAGGAAATTAACTCCGTTTGAACCGGATAACGATTTGCCGGAGGGGTTGAAATAACAGAGAGATCACGAGCGCCCATTAAACTAAATTGTAATGTTCGTGGAATTGGTGTTGCTGTTAAGGTTAACGTATCAACCGTTGTTTTAAATGTTTTTAATTTATCTTTTATACCAACACCAAACTTTTGTTCTTCATCTATTATCAATAAACCCAGATCTTTAAACTTAATATCTTTTCCAACAATTTTATGGGTTCCAATAAGGATGTCTATTTTTCCTTCGGCTGTTTTTGCTATAATTTCTTTGACTTCTTTAGCGCTTCTGAAACGATTAATGTAGTTTACATTACAAGGCAAATCTTTTAGCCGCTCTTTAAAAGTTTTATAATGCTGATAAGCCAAAATGGTTGTTGGAACCAAAATAGCAACCTGCTTGCTATCGCAGACAGCTTTAAAGGCTGCGCGGATAGCAATTTCTGTTTTGCCGAATCCTACATCTCCGCAAACCAACCGATCCATTGGATGCGGACGTTCCATGTCTTTTTTCACATCGGCTGTTACCTTTATCTGATCAGGAGTGTCTTCGTAAATGAAAGAAGCCTCCAGTTCGTGTTGCAAATAATTATCTTGAGGGTAACGGTGACCGGGTTGCGCTTTTCGTTTAGCGTATAATTTAATGAGGTCGTAGGCAACTTCTTTGACGTTTTTTTTGGTCTTTTGTTTTAGAGTGCTCCAGGTGGTTGAACCAATTTTATCAATGCGCGGTACATTTCCTTCCTTCCCGGTATATTTGCTGATGCGATGTAAACTGTGAATACTGACATATAAAAAATCATTGTCTTTATAAACAAGTTTCACCGCTTCCTGCATTTTTCCATTTGCATTTATTTTCACTAAACCTCCAAAACGCCCAATACCATGATCGATGTGGGTTACAAAATCTCCCGGGTTTAAGGATAAAATTTCTTTTAAAGTTAATGATTCGGACGTTTTATATCTTGTCTCTTTTAAATGAAAACGATGGTATCTTTCAAATACCTGATGATCAGTATAACAAGCAATCTTTAGATCGTGATCAATGAAGCCTTCATGAATATTAATATTTACGTGCTCAATTAAACTCTCTGCTGTGCGGTGTTCTTTAGATAACAAATCATTAAAGATCGTATGCAGGCGCTCTGCCTGTTTGGTGTTATCTGTTGTTAAATAGTTTTTATAGCCTTTGGCTTTATTAGCTTTCAGGTCATTGATAAGCATATCAAAGTTCTTATTGAACTGAGGTTGTCCACTTTGATTAAACGCAATTTCCTGAGAAGCAATATGTTTTTGTAAACCATATTCTATTAAAGTAAACGGTTTGAGGTGCTCCAAAAACTCTTCGCCACGGATATATAATTCTTGAGGCGGCAAATGCCCGATCGTTCCGGATAAAGCAGCAAATGCTTTTTCTGTTTTCTCAAAAAGCTTGTCAATAAAATCCTTTGAAAACAAAACATCGTCAAAGCACAATACCGTTCCTTCAGAAATATAATCAAAAATGGATTGACGCACTTCAATCACCTGACTGGATTGTATATCAGGAATAATCGTTACGAAGTCATAATTATGATTAGATAATTGAGAGGCTGGGTCAAAGGTTTTAATAGCGTCTACATCATTACCAAATAACTCAATTCGGTAAGGTAATTCATGCGCAAATGAATACACGTCCACAATACCACCACGAATCGCATACTGACCCGGTTCTGCAACAAAATCGCATAACTCGAAATCGTAACTCAATAAAAATTCCTGTATAAAATCAATACTAAGTTTGTCTCCTTTTTTAATGACTAATGTGTTTTTGCTTAGGCTTGTTTTAGACGCCACTTTTTCAGCCAATGCAGCGGCGTAAGTCACCACGATTCCTGAGTAATTGTCCTTGCTCAGGTTGCTTAGGGCTTCCGCCCTTTCCTGTACGGAAGCATTGCTTGTTTTTTCTTCTTTATAAGGAACCTTGTAACTTTCAGGAAAATAATGAATATGTTTTTCGGGAAGTAAGGCCTGTAAATCGTTTAAAAGATAAGCCGCCTTTTCCTTGTCGTTACAAACAATAAAATAATTGGAAGAAGTGTTTTGAAAAAGATCATTTACCAGAAAGGCAAATGAGGATCCGCGCAAACCTGAAAAAAATACGTTTGTATTAAGGTTTGCTTGCTTTTGTTTTAATTCGCCCCAAAACTTACCGTTCCACCACATGAGGCTGTAAAGATAATGGATTATTTATTCTTTCTTTTGGCAGCGATTAATTTATTTGCTGCTGTTTTTGATACTATTTTTTTACCTGTTTTTTCTTCGATTTGTTTTCTTGTATTTCCCGCAATTGTGCCGCCTTGTTTAGCAATTACTTTGCTTTCTACAAAGCCTTTTGGTTTTTTCTCTTTACTGATTTCGGTAGTAGTTGCTTCGGCTAACATATTTAATACTAATTCTAAATTAGTCATGTTGTCCCGCAGATTTTCTTTTTTTAAACTTTTATGTTGCTTGTATTCCTTTACAGATAGGCCGCTCCACGCTTTGGTTATTTCGTCTGTTAAAATCGCAAATTCCTGTCCTTTTTGCACACCACGCTCCTGCCATTCGTCTGTTAAGTCTTTTCTAACTTCAATGCTTTTTAAACGTTGATTAATCCACTCTTTGCTATATCCTTTTTTAAGATATGTTTCCATTAAGCGGTCAATGCCAATTTCCGGGTCTTCAATTTCATCTAAGCGTTCTTTACCAACCTGCGCTAACCATAATTTAAATGGTTCTGCTTTTTTGGATGGAACAGATTGTATTAAACGAAATAACTGTTCAGTATCAGCTACATCAGTATTATAAAATTTACCATCGGAGGATTTTAATTTAAGTTGGTTACAGTTTGTAACCAACTGACTACCTTCCTTAATTAATCGATGTTTTAATACTTTCCAGTAATTATTGGGATTCGGGCTCTCCGTTAACACCTCAATTACATCAATAATAGAGAAATACCATTTCTCTTGTTCTGCATCCCAAACGGAACGTACCTGCTTTTGCTCAAATAATTTGAGGGCTGTTTCTTTTGTCATTTTAATCCTATTATAAAAACAAAAGTACTTTATTTTGTAGCTAATTTTTGCTATGTTTCATAGCATTATATAAAACACAAAAACCCGTAGTAATGAGCTACAGGTTTTGTTTTATTTTTTCGTTTCTTGCCCTTCTCCCGATAAATTACCGGGACATTGAGAGTGACAACTCGAAGTAAGAAACACCAATGGGTAAATTTACTTCAAACTTCCAATCATATCTTCAGGGCGAACCCATAAGTCAAATTGTTCGTTGGTTACGTAACCCAACTCAATAGCTGCTTCACGCAAAGTTTTATTTCCTTTGTGAGCTGTCTTTGCAATTTTAGCTGATTTTTCGTAACCAATATGAGTATTTAAAGCTGTTACCAACATTAAAGAGTTTTCTAAATGTTTTTTAATTTCCGGTAAGTTTGCTGTAATACCATTACTACATTTTTCAGTAAATGATACACAAGCATCACCAATTAAACGCGCAGACTGCAATACATTAGCCGCGATTAATGGTTTAAATACATTAAGTTCAAAATGGCCGTTTAATCCGCCAACAGTAGCGGCAACATCGTTACCAATAACCTGAGCACAAACCATGGTTAATGCTTCCGGTTGGGTAGGATTTACTTTACCAGGCATAATAGAAGATCCCGGTTCGTTATCAGGAATTACAATTTCCCCTATTCCACAACGTGGACCTGAAGACAACATACGAATATCATTTGCTATTTTAAATAAAGAAACGGCACTGCGCTTTAATGCACCACTTAATTCGATCATGGCATCATGCGCTGCTAATGCTTCAAATTTATTTGGAGCAGTAACAAAAGGTAGTCCTGTTAATTCGGCAATTTTTTTTGCTACTAAAACATCATATCCTTTTGGTGTGTTTAATCCTGTTCCAACTGCTGTGCCACCTAAAGCCAACTCTTTAACGGCACCTAAGGCATTGTTTAATGCACGAAGACTCATGTTTATTTGCTGCACATATCCACTGAACTCTTGTCCGAGAGATAATGGTGTTGCATCCATAAAATGAGTACGGCCTGTTTTAATTATGCCATCAAACTCTTTTACTTTTTTAGCTAAAGAATCACGTAACAGTTCCATACCGGGGATAGTAATTTCAACAACCTGCTTGTAAGCTGCAATATGCATAGCTGTTGGGTAGGTATCATTACTACTTTGAGACTTATTCACATCATCATTCGGGTGTAATACTTTTGGCTCATCTGTTAATTTACCGCCCTGCATAACATGAGCACGGTAAGCGATTACTTCATTCGCATTCATGTTACTTTGTGTACCGGAACCTGTTTGCCAGATCACCAAAGGAAACTGATCATCTAATTTTTTTGCCAGGATTTCGTCACAGGCCTTTACAATTAAATCACATTTTTCTTGCGATAAAACACCTAACTCGCAGTTCGCCATAGCCGCTGCTTTTTTTAGGTAACCAAATGCATATATAATTTCCTTTGGCATACTTGCCTCGGGGCCTATTTTAAAGTTGTTGCGAGAACGCTCGGTTTGAGCTCCCCAATAAACATTGGCAGGTACTTTTACCTCGCCCATTGTGTCTGTTTCTATTCTGAATTCCATAATGTGTGTTTTTTTAGATGGGCTGAATTTACTAAAAATGTTGCTTTTTAAATAACTAATTGTTTTTAATTAATTTTACTGTTTTAAGACATGTCTATAATTACACATTTATCAAACTTTATCACAATTTCTAAATTACTAGAAAGTGAAATTAATGCTATTTCCAAAACTCACACTATTTCTAAAGGCACGATAGTGATAAATAATAATGAGCGATGTGATACTATATTTTTTATTAAAAGTGGGTTAATGCGTGGTTATTATTTAGATGATGGGAAAGAGGTTACAAATTGGTTTGCAAAAGAATCTGAATTTGCAACATGTTTTTATGCATTTATAACCAACAAAAATTCTTTCGAAATCATCGAAACATTGGAAGATAGCGAATTAACACAAATTTCATCTTCATCCTTACAGAACTTATATACCAGGTTTCCTGAAACTGAACGAATAGGCAGAATTATTACAGAAAACTATTATATAAAATTAGAAGAGCGCCTGTTAAATCTTCAGTTTAAAACAGCGAAAGAGCGTTATCAAAGCTTGATAATATCCAAACCTTTCCTACTTCAACGCGCTTCATTAGGTCATATTGCTTCCTATATAGGCATTACCCAGGAAACCTTAAGCAGAATAAGGGCAGAAAAATAAAATTCTGACTTAAGTTGTTTTTTGATATTTATCAAAAACTTTCTTGTATTCCATATCTAATTTTGATCGCGTATTAACGAGTCAAAAAAAGAATATGAAAAATCATCAAAATTTTAGTAGATCCATTTTATTAATTATAAGCTTAATTGCTGTTGGCCTTATTTTTATAATAGGTCCGATCAAACAGGATCTTAACTATCACCGGTTTGCTGACCAAAGATCCTTTTTTTCGATTCAAAATTTTACTAACGTGGTTACAAATATCCCTTTCGTAATAATTGGTATACTAGGGGTTTTAAAAACATTAAGAAAATATCGCAAAGTAATTGATTACCAGTTAGTTGCGTTAATTAATGTCTTCTTTTTAGGTGTGTTTTTAACAGGAATTGGTTCGGTCTATTATCATTTAAATCCGACTAATGAAACATTATTTTGGGATCGCCTGCCAATGACTATTTCCTTTATGGCATTTTTTTCTATTGTTGTAGGTGAATTTATTTCGGTAAAACTTGGGTACAGATTTTTTATCCCTTTGTTAATCTGCGGAGTACTTTCTCTTCTATATTGGCAGGTTACAGAAAACAGCGGGGCAGGCGATTTGCGTTTTTATGTATTAATTCAGTTTTTGCCTATCGTACTAATAACAGCTATTTTAATATTGTATAAAAACAACAATGGAAACGTTTTATACTACCTCGTTTTGTCAATCTATTTACTAGCCAAGTTATTTGAATTAAATGATGAGTTTATCTTTTCAACAAATCTAATAATAAGTGGTCACTCAATTAAACATATTATTGCTGCCGCCGCACCATTGGTATTTTTAATTGGCCTCAGTAAAAGAAAACCTGCTTCAATAATAAAACCTCTCAGTATATAACATCATTAACCAATCCATTAACCCATTAATCATAAACCGATGCTAATAATTATCTTTTCCGTATTCGCCTTTTGCTTTATTTTAGAACGCATTATTCCGGGTTGGAAATTACCCGAAGTTCCTACCTGGACAATTAGAGTGATTGCGATCAACTTTGCTCAATTAGGTATTGTTACCCTCGCAGGTTTTACATGGGAAAAATTGTTCTCTGAATTTTGTCTCTTTCATTTGTCAGATCACGTCCATTCTATTTTTGGAGGAATGATCGCATATTTTATTGCAACATTTGTATTTTACTGGTGGCATAGATGGCGTCATAAAATAGATTATCTCTGGACACATTTTCACCAGATCCATCATAGCCCGCAAAGATTAGAAGTTATTACTTCTTTTTATAAGCATCCCTTAGAGATGGCTGTAAATTCTGTTGTAGGAAGCTTATTGGTTTATACAATTCTTGGATGCAGTATGGAAGCCGGGGCTATTTATACTTTGTGTACAGCGTTAGGAGAATTCTTTTATCATACTAATGTAAAAACACCTCAATGGGTTGGCTATATATTTCAACGCCCTGAAATGCATCGCATACACCACGAATACGAAAAACACACCAATAACTATGGAGATATTGTGTGGTGGGATATGTTATTTGGAACGTACGAAAACCCAAAAGAATTTACAGAAACCTGCGGCTTTGATACAGAAAAAGAATTACGCCTGAAAGACATGCTGCAATTTAAAGATGTCCACAAAGAGTAGTATGTTTTACACGGAAATATATTTACATTTTCAACGTAACAAATTAACGATTCTCATCCTCTTGAACTGGCCTAAATTTTAAACAGGCGTAGACAAAAAAGCCCAACTAGAAAATTCTAGTTGGACTTTTGTTTAATTTGTTCCACGTGAAACTATTTATGTTGGAAAATATAAATCGTACTCGAGTAAGAACTCGAATCCTTTGCCTTCATATTAGACAGCGTTCCAATCTTAAAAGCCTTAGCAAGGTTCAATATTCCTGTTTTATATTTCTCACTTAACATCGACACATAAAAACTATCGAACTTCATGGGTTTGGTTTCTATCAACTGAAATCCATAATTCTCCAACAATGCTTTCATCGATTTCAATTCAAAGTGGTGAAGATGCCTCGGCACATCATAGGCTGCCCAATACTCATTATAAAACTGCGCATCGTAAGACTTATGGTTTGGAACTGCAATAATTAAAACACCTTTCTGCTTCAACTTCTGTTTAAAGAAAACCAAGGTTTCAGACATATCTGTAACGTGTTCTAAAACGTGCCATAAAGTAATGGCATCATATTCTTTCTCTACGATATGTAATTGAAGCGTATCCTTATCTGCAAACAAATTAAGATTCTGTTCCGAAGCAATTTGCCTAGCGTTATTATCCGGCTCAATACCGAATGTTTCCCAACCTACTTTCTTACACTCAGATAAAAACATGCCTGTTCCACAACCATAATCTAAAATTGTTCCACGTGAAACATAAGAGGAAATAAGTTTAACCTTTTGCTTTAAGGTGTGGCTTCTTACCATATGGTAAAGCTTATTAATAATTCCCTTCTTACTATTTGTGTGTGAGATATAAGATTCTGCTTTATAATAGTTTCCTAAAACAGAATTGTCGGGGCGAGGGTTCGTAAACTTAAAATCACATGATTTGCAGGACACAATATTAAAACTTTCCTGGCTAACCGTGTAATCCTTGCATACTAAAAAAGGCTCAAACTGATTTGAGCCGCATACTAAACATTTCTCTATGATTAACATAATTCTATTTTGTTTACTTGTTCCACGTGGAACATATTTTATCTTCCTAAATGCACTAATAAAACCGAGATGTCTGCCGGGTTAATTCCCGAAATACGACTAGCCTGACCAATAGTTGCCGGGCGTAATTTTGTCCATTTGTCGCGGGCTTCTAAAGACAGGCTAACTATAGACTTAAAATCAAAATCAGGTTTAATTTTATAATTGTCTAGCTTGGCTACTCTTTCAGCGTTCTCTTTTTCTCTTTCAATATAACCTTCGTACTTCATTAAGATCTCGGCCTGCATAATTGTATCAGCATCTATATCGGCAACAGTATTGTTTAGATCTTTACAGTGTTTTGCTAAATCATTAATGTTTACGTCGGGACGAGAAAGCACGTTAAAATAACGTTGTTTTTGGGTTAACGGAGTAGAGTTGATGCTTTCCAAATAAGGGTTCGCTTCTTCAGGCTCAGCACTTGTGTTTTTAAAATATTTGATTAAACTCTCGTAATTTTTGATCTTATCCACAACACGATCCATTCTTTGCTGACTAGCCAAACCGATAGAGTGGGAGAGAGGTGTTAAACGAACATCTGCATTATCCTGCCTTAAAAGCAATCTATATTCAGAACGGGAGGTAAACATACGATATGGCTCATCAGTACCTTTTGTTACCAAATCATCAATCAAAACCCCAATATAAGCTTCATGACGCTTAAGTATTAGTGCGTCTTTTTCGTTGATCTTCAAATGCGCGTTTATTCCAGCCATTTGTCCCTGGCAAGCAGCTTCTTCATATCCGGTTGTTCCGTTAATTTGTCCGGCAAAATATAGGCCGTCAACCAATTTGGTTTCTAAAGTTAGTTGCAATTGAGTAGGTGGAAAGTAATCATATTCGATTGCATAACCTGGTCGGAACATCTTCGCCTTCTCAAAACCTGGAATTAATCTCAACGCTTTTTGTTGAACGTCAACCGGCAGAGATGTCGAGAATCCATTCACATAAATTTCAACAGTATCCCAACCTTCCGGCTCCACAAATAATTGGTGTCTGTCTCTTTCAGAAAAGCGTGTAATCTTGTCTTCAATACTTGGGCAATATCTTGGTCCTAATCCCTGGATCCTTCCGGAATACATGGGGGACTTTTCGAAACCGGTTCTTAAAATATCATGTACGTCCTGGTTGGTATAGGTGATGTGGCAGGGTAATTGTTTTTTGACAGAGGATCCGTTATGAGAAATAAAAGGAGAAGTATTGTCCAGGTAAGAAAATTTGTCAATAGCGACATCACCTTCCTGTTCTTCCATTTTAGAATAATCTAAAGAACGACCATCAATTCGAGGCGGTGTCCCGGTTTTCATCCTTCCACTTTCAAATCCTAATTTTACGAGTTGTTCTGTAATTCCATAAGAAGCCGATTCTCCACTACGGCCTCCACCAATTTGTTTTTCTCCTAAATGGATCAGGCCGTTCAAAAAAGTTCCATTGGTTAAAACAATAGCTTTAGCTTTAAACTCAAGTCCCATTCCGGTAACAACGCCTTCAATTCTTTTTCCGTCTTTAGAAACAATTAATTCACGACACATGTCCTGCCAGAAATCGACATTAGGAGTCTGCTCCAACATTTCTCTCCAGGTTGTAGCAAATAACATTCGATCGTTTTGTGTACGCGGACTCCACATTGCAGGTCCTTTTGAACGGTTGAGCATCCTGAACTGAATAGCTGATTTATCTGAAACTATTCCGCTATACCCACCAAGGGCATCGATCTCGCGAACGATTTGTCCTTTAGCGATGCCACCCATCGCTGGATTGCAACTCATCTGTGCAATGGTTTGCATATTCATGGTTAACAATAAAACTTTTGAGCCCAAATTAGCAGCCGCAGCTGCCGCCTCGCAACCTGCATGACCTGCACCAACAACTATAATATCGTATTGAGAATTCAATTTAGAAAAAGAAGTAAGATTAAAGAAGTAAGATTAAAGATTTAGGAACTGTCATACAATCTTTTATCTTTTATCTAACTTCTTAAATACTATAATTAGATCATGTTTAATTTGGCTAATAACTCGTCTCGGTAAGAACCACCGATAGGAATTACTTTTTTGTTCTCTTCTAATACAACTGTTTGATTCTCAATTGTTTGTATCTTGTCAATGCGCGCGATGAAAGAACGGTGTACGCGGATAAAATCTCCGTTGTCCAGTTTCTTTTCAATATCCTTCATAGTTGAGTGGATCGTATAACGGGTATACTGAGTATTTAAAACCACATAATCTTTTAACGCTTCTACGTAGTAAATATCTTTTAAGTTTACTTTAACCAGACGGCTATTTGATTTTACAAATAGAATATCTTTAGCGGCTTCGTCTTTGTTTTCAACTAATGAATATAAAAAGTCACGCTCTTTTTGAATCTCTGTGTCTTTTTTGTGCTTGTATAAAGCCATTTCAATGGTTGAATGTAAATCAATTTCTTTGAAAGGCTTTAAAATATAACCGTACGGCTCAGTAATTTTTGCTTTTGCTAATGTGCTTTCATCGGCATAAGCGGTTAAAAATATTACCGGGATATTATAGTCCTTTTTGATCGTTTCGGCAACTTCAATACCAGTCATATTGCCTTTGATCATAATATCCATTAATACAATATTTGGTTCCAAGTCAACGATGTTTTTGATTGCATCGGTGCCGTTATTACTAATACCTAATACATTATAACCTAGTTTTTTTAGGCTGTTTTGTATATCCTTCGCAACGATACTCTCGTCCTCTACAATGTAAACGTTAATGTTATTGTTCTCCATAAGTTAAATTTTAAATTCTATAATAAAAGTGGTGCCGTTTTTTATCTTTAAATCTAGAGTACCATTTATCTGCTCAACCAGCGTATCCACAAGCTGCAAGCCTAATGTTTGCGTGTTTTTTATATCAACACTTTCGGGTATTCCCACACCATTATCTCCTACTTGAATACTGACCCTATTTTTAATAACTCTCAAAGTTACAAAGATTATTCCATCTCTATTATCAGGAAATGCATATTTTAATGAATTTGATATAATTTCATTAATAATTAATCCACAAGGTATTGATACATCAAGGTTAAGGAACAATTTATCGAGAGTTAAAATTAATTTTATTTTTTTCGTATTGATCGAATACGTGTGAACCAGGTTCTTTGCTAAAGTTGTAACATATTCCGCAAAATTAACCGATTCAAAGTTTTTAGTTTGATAAAGACTCTCATGGATAAAAGCCATTGATTTAATTCTGTTCTGACATTCTTTTAAAAGATTTAAAGCATAAGTATCCTTTACATAAGACGACTGGAGATTTAATATACTGGAGATTACCTGCATATTGTTTTTTACACGGTGGTGTACCTCTTTTAATAAAATATCTTTTTCTTTTAAAGATTGAGTAATTTTTTCTTCATTCTTTTTATTCTCAGTTATATCAAAACCAATACCTGATATTTCTAACACATTATTTTTATCATCTTTAATTGGATATAAAATAATTTGTCGTATAATTTTTTCTCCATTTGATTTTGTTCGTTCCGAAACAAACTCTGCTTGTTTTCCTTGAAAAGCCATTTCATATTTTTCATCCCAGATCATATGAAATTCAGCAGACTTTTGACTTCTCATAGTTTTTCCAACCTCAGGACTATATCCATATAAATCATATATGGCATTTGCATAATTTTGATTGAAGGAAGTTAACTTAAAGTCCTTAGTAATAGTCCACATTAATTGATCACCGCTTTCAAAAATAGCCTTGAGTTTAGCAGACTGTTCAAGTATTTTATTTTGAGATTCAATTCGATCGGTAATGTTTTGAGCAATAACAGAAACCTCTACCACTTCGTTATGTAAAAAAATGGGGTATAAATAAATTTCGCGATAAACTTCATCGTTGTTGATAATGCTTTTATGAACAAAAACGTGCGGCTTTCCTTTTAATACCAGATTATACATATTGGTCCAGAACAATTTTTTGCTTTTATCCTGAATCGTATCAAAAACAGAAATAACCTTACCCTCATCTAAGTTCTTTTTAGAAAGATTATTTTTAATAAGATTAAAATAATTTCTATTATAAGAAGTTAGTTCAAACTTTTTATTAACGGTCCAGATTAAGTGGTCTCCACTCTCAAATATTGCCTTTAATTTTGCGGATTGATCAATGATACGTAGCTCAAACTTTTTATTTTCGGTTATATCATGAGCAAGGCAGGCAATTTCAATAATTTCGTTATCAGCATTTCTTACCGGGTTTAAATAAATTTCCTTATAATTTAATGCGCCGTTTGGTTCAACCTGCTTCCTTTCCAACTTTAAAGAATTACCAAGAAACACTTTTTTATAAATAGAGTACCAGTAAGATTTATAGTCCGCTTGCCTTCTCTTTGAAAGCAGTGTGTGCAACTGAATGTTTAATTGAGGCTCAAAGCCATTATATAACTCAAAGGATTTGCTAAAATTCTTATTAAAAGAGGTTGCTTTAAAATCTTTATCTACTGTCCAAATCAAATGGGAAGAACTTTCGAAAATCGAAGTTAATTTCGCGGCTTGATTAATGGATTCTCCCTGAAGATATTTGAGTTCGGTCACATCATTTGATATGCAGGAAACTTCTTTTACAATACCGTTTCTTACGATTGGGTGCAAAAAGATCTGTCGAAAAATTTTTGTTTGTTTTGAATCTAATTGCTCTGTTGTAAACTCAATGCCGTTTCCTGTTTCAAATACCTCAGTGTACTTTTTCAGCCACCAGTTATGGTATTCGATGCCTTTTTTTGTTTTGTGCGGTTTATAGATTTTAAGCTCCAGCGTTGGCCTTACTTTATAAATATTATACATCGCGTCAGAAAAATTCTGATTAAATGATGTAAAAAAATAATTTTTATCAACGGTCCAGATTAACTGTTTACCACTTTCAAAAATAGCCTGAAGTTTTGCAGATTGTTCAAGGATTTTTTGTTCTGAAAGCCTTCTTTCAGTAATATCCTGTCCTATCACAGCAATTTCTAAAGTTTTTCCATCGGCGCTTCTGATAGGATGTAAATAAATTTCGCGGTAATAGGTTTCCCCTTTTATATTCGTGTTCTTGATCTCAAAAAATTCAGCTTTATTATCCTTCTTATTTTTGAAAAAATCCTTATACTTTTTAATCCATATATCCAATTTGACAATTGACTGTGGTTTGGATTTTATTTCTGAAATGTTCTGACCAATTTTAAGACTGTGATTATAGTTGGATTTTATATAATCACAATAATTCTGATTGAATGATGTGATTCTTAATTCTTTGTCAATTGTCCAAATTAAGAGAGAGGTGCTGTTAAACATTGCTTCATACTTAACGGTTTGCGTCATTAATTCATGTTGAATTTTTTGACGGAAGTTTATTTCTTTGGTCAGGCTTTTATTTGCTTCTTCGGCTATCTCCGCCCTAAGCTTTTCTTTGGATAATGCTTTTTCGGCTGAAATATTAGTAATAGTAGTTTGAACACAGGGTTTCCCATTATACACGAAGGGAACGGTCTTCAGTTCAATATCAATAATCTTTCCTTTTACAGTTTTGATCTGATAAGATAAATCCATCAATTCTTCACCTTTTATGGCCCGTTGCATTCTATCAATAGCTCTTTGTCTTTGCTCGGGGACAAGAAAATCAATAAGGTTTTTACCTATAAGTTTTTTAGGGTTTTTTTCCTCAAGAATATTAGCGGCCGTTTTATTACTGTAAATACAAATACTTTCATGAATAAAAATACCAATAGGGGATGTATCTAAAAGGTTCTTATAATTATTCCATTTTTGTTCTAATTCAATTTGCGCAATTTTTTCTTTTGTTATATCGCGGCTGATAACAAGAATAAATTTTATTTTTCCTTCATCATCATAAATAGGGGAATAACTGTCTTCTAACCAAATTAACTTTCCTGATTTTGTTTTATACTGAAATATAGCACTTGTGTGTTTTAAAGTGTTATTTTTTTGCCTCTTACTAATACTGGTATCAAAAGTTGTATATGCTTTTATATCAGTTACGATCGAGTTTCCAATATTCCCGTTTTTATAAAAATCTTCTGGAGAATAGCCTAATATTTTTCGGATAGAAGGGCTGATATAAATATATTTTGGCTGGGGATGGTAGGTGTAGAAATAGATCAGATCGTTTGCATTCTCAGTTATTAATTCAAGATTTTGTTTCGCTGCCGATAATTCTTCCCTGTATTTAACCTGTTTTGAGATGTCAGTAAAAATTGTTTGAATTGCCTGAAGACCATTAAAAGCAATAGCACTTGATTTTACTTCCAGATCAACGATCTCATTTTTTGCATTTTTGATCTTCAATTCAAAGGCAACAAACTTTTCGCCTTTAATTATTCGTTTAACGTTTTCTTTTATTCTCTTATGGTATTCAGGCAATAAAAATTCAAATACTGAATGGTTTGTGATAGATTTTTGTAATTGTTTAGATGGCTTAAATATTTTTATTGCCTCAGTATTTAAAAATAAAATGTTTTTTAAAGTAAAAACTACCAATCCAACAGGAAATGACTCTAATACTTTTATTAAAACAGCATCGTCTTCAGGACCAATTTTTGGACCCATGACTGGCTTAGCGGAAAGTATTTTATTCTTCGCTTTGCTTTTCATCTTTCTTTTTATCTTTGTCTAATAAGATGGTTTTATCCGGTTTCTTATTATAGATGGAAGAATAATCTCTTAAACTTTCTTCATAAGTAGGCGTTACTTTTACTCCCTGGAATTTAACTTCAATATCATTTTCATAAAATATAGTCAGGTAATTAAATCCTGCTTCATCGTAAAATTTCCAGTCATTTTGTTTTACACCTCCTGTAAAACTTCCTTGTACCATTTTACGCCCGTTTTCATAATACCATGTATGCTGCCCATCTTCATCTCCGTTTAAAAATTTACCTTCAAATCTTAATTTTTCCTTTGGCATGTAAAAACGTTTCCATAAACTGTCAGGCTTATCATTAACGTACTTTCCAATTTCTTTATACTCAGGTGCTTCATAAACCCATAAACCTTCCTGCATATCTTCAATGTATTCTCCTTTAGTAATTACCTTTCCGTCTTCGGTAAATTCAGTCATGATACCATCGCGCAAATTATCCACATACAATTCTTCACGCATTAAAGCGCCGTTTTCATAAAACCATTTCCACTCACCTTGTGCACGACCTTTTTTATCATATTTACCGCGTTGTTCAATTTGTTTATTAGGATAATAAAAAATCCAATCTCCAACACGTTTCCCGTTTCCATATAATCCTTTTGCCCTGAATTCACCTGAATTATGATACTCTGTCCAAATCCCAATTTTATTTCGCAACGAATCTACCGCACCATATTCCATTTTAATTCCTTCTAAAAATGTGATGGCTGAATCAGGAACAGCTCTGTTTCTGCAAACATATTTTTTTATCATTACATCACTGGTATCATCCCGAGCTACAGGTAACGAATCACAAATATATTTTTGACGGTAATGATAATGAGTTCCTACAGGCATTCCGTTAATATAGCCACCTTCATATTTCATGGTGCCATCTTCATAAAAGTCTTTATACACATCTAGCTTAGCTAATTCAGGAGCATTTTTAATCTGCTTTCCATTATTAAATTTTTCTGTGTTTGATAAATTTCCTTTTTTATCATAAGCTTTCACATAACCATCTATTAAATCATCTTTATATTTTTTTTCTTCTTTTAATTTACCATCTTCATAAAACTCTTTCCATACGCCTTGCTTTTTACCGGTCTCATCTTTACGGTTTAAACGGTCAACAGAAGCTAAAATACCTCCCTGGTATTTCATAATTGAAATAATTACTGAATCTTCAGAATATTCATAAGCCAAGCCATCAGGTTTTCCTTTAATGTAAGGTGTTAATAATTTTGTTTTACCTGAGGGATAATAAGCAAATGAATTTCCTTGTTTAATATCATTTACAAATGCTTCCTTAAGAGTTACCCTTTGACTGGTATCATAATTTAAAGTGTATCCATTCTTTTTCCCTTCTAAATAATTAACGAGTTTGGTAATTCTTCCTTTTTCAGAATAAAACTTCCAGGCACTATCTAATTGAAAATTTTTACGGTTTCCTTCGATTTTTAATTTTCCGTTTTTATAATAATTTTTCCAGTATCCGTCTGCTTTACCATTCCGCATTGATCCTTCTGATGATTTAGATCCGTTTTCATAATAAAAAATATTATATCCGTTTGGATTGGTAACCTGACTGAATAAAGATTGTTTAGCAACAAAAAGTATTAATAAAATATATAAGTATTTTGGTATTAAATTCAATGACATGAGGGTATTAATCTTCTAATTTATAGTTTATAATTTAAAAATTAAAATTTTGTTTATAATCCAAATTTTGCAGAAAGTTCAAGCATTTTTACTATAGGTTTTCTTGCTTTTTCTATAAGTTCATCGCTCATTAATAATTCCGGTTGTTCATATTTTAAAGCAATGTATATTTTTTCAAGAGTATTCAATTTCATATACGGGCAATCATTACAGGCACAACTATTATTAGGCGGTGCAGGAATAAATGTTTTATTCGGACTCGCTTTTTGCTTTTGATGAATAATGCCTGACTCGGTTAAGACGTTGAACTCTTTTGAATCTGATGTTTTACTGTAATTTAAAATAGCTGTTGTACTTCCTATAAAATCAGCATATTCAAGAATAGGAGCTTCACACTCCGGATGAGCTAATATCAATGCTTTTGGATATTGCGCTTTTAATTTGATCAGTTTTTCTAAACTAAAAATTTCATGCACCATGCAGCTACCATTCCATAAAACCATATTACGGCCGGTAATTTTATTAATATACGCCCCTAAATTTTTATCGGGAGCGAAAATAATTTTTTGATCCTTAGGGAACGATTCCACTATCTGAACTGCATTTGTAGACGTTACAATGACATCTGAGAGCACTTTAATGTCTGCTGTACAGTTTATATATGTTAAAACCACATGATTAGGGTGAGAGGCTTTAAACGCGGCAAATTCATTTGGAGGACAAGAATCAGCTAAAGAACATCCCGCTTTTAAATCAGGAATTAATACTTTTGTTTTTGGATTAAGTATTTTAGCGGTTTCAGCCATAAAATGAACACCGGCAAATAAAATGATGTCAGCTTTGGTTTTTTCGGCTTGTTGAGCGAGGCCTAAACTGTCTCCAATATAGTCTGCAATATCCTGAATATCAGCGTTTTGATAGTAGTGAGCGAGGATGATGGCGTTCTTTGTTTTCTTAAGGTGCAAAATCTCTTTGAACAAATCAAGCGAAGGATCAATTTTTTTTTCGAGGAAACCTTTTTCTAAATTCATTATAATAATATAATATTTTTTAAAATTTTAAAATTATGGTTATAGTATATAGGGTGTTAGTACTGTGTAAAAATAAGCTTTTGTTTACTTGTTTTAATGCTAAAGTAATGTCTATTAACAAATATTAAACGAATAAATGTTATATAATTAATTGGTTTATAGAAGGATGCTAAGTAATGAACAAAGGCACTATTAAAAAAATAGTTAATAAGATTTATTACCATCCATAAAAATTGATGTTTATAAAACTGTACAAAGGACTAACTAATTATTGAAAGTAAATTTTGTGGGAGCAAAAATTACGCTAAGTAAATTTGCTATTAACAATGTGCTATTTAATTACATATACTTATTAACGTATAATTTAATTATACACAGTAATTTTGTTAATTAGCACTGTATTTAAAACACTTATAATCAGCCCCGGTTGTTATGAGTGTTAATTAACGTTGATTACAAACTATTAACAAAACTTTGATATGATCAATATTGCAATAGGTAGCGACCACGCCGGCTTTGAACTAAAAGAGATACTAATATCTTATTTAAAATCGCAAAATATTGAAGTAATAGATAAAGGATGCTTTTCAATAGCCAGAGCCGATTATCCGGATGCTGCTCATGCAGTAGCTACTGAAGTGGTAAATAAAAAGGCAACTTTTGGTATTTTAATTTGTGGTAGCGGAAACGGTATTAATATGAGCGCCAATAAACATAAAGGAATAAGGGCCGCTTTATGCTGGAATGCAGAAATAACGGTTTTAGCGCGCCAGCATAATGACGCTAATATCTTAACCCTGCCGGCAAGATATATAAGTGTGGATGAAGCAAAAAAGTGCGTTGATGCTTTTTTAACTGAAAAATTTGAAGGAGGCAGGCATACTGACCGGATTAATAAAATTGATTATTGAAATTTAAACTAAATATTTCTTTAAGAGTAATCTTTTACTTTTTTTTGCTGGTTTTAATAGGAAATCATTTACTGATCTTTTTAACGGTGAATATTAATTGCCTTGATGATGACCAAGTAATTATGTGGCTTGGCGCATCGGATTATGCAAAAGGCATCTTTCACGAGCCCCGTTACTACGGACAAGCTTATAACACATTTATGGAAGCCTTGGTGGCTGTTCCGTTTATTTGGTCAGGAATGGCGATTTATTATGCCGTACCTCTTGCTACCCACCTGATATTTTTAACTCCGTTTCTTTTCGCCGCATTTTATCTGTTTAAACATAAACACGAAGATAAAGCTATCTTGGTTTTAGCTTTATTATTATGCATGCCCACTGGTTATGATATAATGACCTCAATACCGCGAGGCTTTATTACAGGAACGTTTTTTACGCTGTTCTTTATAATTAATTTGAAAAATCCTAAAAACTATAAATTCATTTGTATCAATACTCTTTTATCAATTATTGGTTTGTTGGTTAATCCTAATTCCATTTTAGTATCAGTACCGTTCCTTTTTTACCTTTTTTTAAATAATATCAAAGAAATAAAATATTATAAAGCCATTGGTTTAGGGGTTCTGCTGGCTATTCCATTTGAGTTATTATTAAATCAATTTTACAGGTCGCATCCTGAATATATTGTATATACTATGGATAACCAAATAGGATTAAATTATTTCACAAAGGCTATCATGCATTTAAATGATCATTTTGGACATATCGGTCCTTTTGTAGAAGGTAGCGCCTTAGGAACATTAATTATTTTTTTACTTATTGGTATCTATTTTTTCAGAACAAATAAAAAATGGTTTGTAGCTTTTGGATTATTTGTAAGCATTATTTTTGTATGTTTCTTTTTTCAAAAAATTTCTCATGGAGGGCCGTGGCCGTTTTTTTCACTAAGCAGAATGTTTATTGCAATCCCGGTTTTTTATGTTTGTTGTATCGTTTTAATTGATTTTTCTTTTCAACGATTTAAACATGTCATATTTGTGGTGGTTTTAGGATTTTATGCATTAAAAGCAATGACATTTAATGACAGGCTTAAAGAATATAGTAAGGATGAAAACTTTCTTGATGTTAGTCTTTTCAAGCTTGATGATGCTTTGACTATGAGCAAGGATTTTAAAGAGGTTTGTTTAAAGTACAAAACCAATTCTATTCTAATAATTGGATGGACATGGAGGGATAATATTATTAATTATGCAGGACAGGTGTTATATAAAAATTATCCAAAAACATTTAAACCTCATTTTGAAAGAAGGCGTTGGATAACCGAGGCGGAAATAAATAGCGTTAATCCAAGCTTTTTGATTTATACCAGGTATAATAATTTAGATACTCTTTGCCAAACCAGGTATACGGATGTAAACATCAGAAGAGTTAGCTGGGGAATTTTTTATGTGTATAATAACAAAAAAACCACCCTTAACTTTTTAAGGTATATCAAGGCCGAGACTCTTGGTTTTTAGTTTTAACTCTTAATAATTTAGTAACATTAAGTTTATCTAAATCTAATAGTATTATTGTTCTCAATCTATAATTAAAAATTGAAGGGATTGTTATTCTATCAAATATCCCGCATTTAATTTTATGGTATATTCCTAAATAATGTTCACTCAATAATTCAATTTTACTTTTTATTTTTTTTTGTTTGGCCTTTCGACTGCGCTCAGGATAAACTGCATAGAAATAGTCACGCCTTGGCGTGACAAGGCGAAAGACCAACTCCCATCTTTTATCGCACAAAACATCTACTCAGTACCGCCTAAAAAATCGTAGTTCGTTAACTTTATTCATGCTGTTTTTATTATACTTTAGGAATAAATGAGTGCTACTCAATTCGTCAAAAACAGCCGGACATTTACTAATATATGATGATGTGCTGCTACATGATGCAAACCTTTTCAAATATTTTCAGCAAAAACCTTGGATAAAAAAGAAAGTAAACTCTTTAAAATATTTGAATCTATTACTATTTCAGTATTTGAGTAAACCCTATTTAGCTATTTATAAAATTTAATTGGTTTTGATAGCTAAAATCGAGGGTAAACCTAATAAATTTAAAAAAATAACAATTACATCACATTCCTATTCAAATAAGAAGTTAAATTACGTCCGAATTTAATTTAAGGTTATGGCTACAACATTAATTGTTTTTTTAATACTATGTTTAGTATTGGCGTGTGTTTTTGAATTTGTGAACGGTTTTCATGATACCGCAAATGCTGTAGCAACAGTTATTTACACTAATTCTATGAAGCCCACGGTTGCTGTAGTTTATAGCGGTTTACTAAATTTTATTGGGGTAATGACTGGCGGAATAGCGGTAGCTATGGGAATTGTTAATCTATTACCTATGGAAGTTTTGGTAGACTCTAATGTTTATCATGGTATAGCCATGATTTTAGCT
Organism: Bacteroidia bacterium; assembly: GCA_014378485.1. Classification (GTDB taxonomy): domain Bacteria; phylum Bacteroidota; class Bacteroidia; order B-17B0; family Aurantibacillaceae; genus UBA4416. The sequence goes on along the minus strand of JACMNO010000025.1, from coordinate 8,190 downwards.
TTATTAATATCCGCTATAATATGGAATTTGGGAACTTGGTGGTTTGGCTTACCGGCTTCCAGTTCTCATACATTAATTGGATCAATAATAGGAATTGGGCTTGCCTTTTATTTCTTACCCGGTAACGTGGGCGGAACAGCAGTAAACTGGGATAAGGCAAAAGACACGGGATTATGGTTATTGATTTCTCCTTTAGCGGGCTTCACTGTTGCAATAATAGTGATGTTTATATTTAAACGTTTGGTAAAAAACGATATTATTTATAAAGAACCAATACCGGGAAAAATGCCACCAATCTGGATTCGGATGTTATTATGGATTACGTGTGGAATGGTTAGTTTTTTTCACGGACAAAATGACGGGCAAAAAGGTGTGGGATTGGTAATGATGATTTTAATAGCAATTATGCCAGGTTATTTTTCTTTAGATGATAGCGTAAATTTACAAAGTGTAAATGCTAACGTCAATCATATTGAAATGATGATGGCAAAAGCAGATACAGCGATTTTATCAGGAAAAGAATTGAAGCTCTACATAGAATTATTTAAGCACACTTCGCATTTCAGTGCTGAAACCTACGGAAAAATGCGGTCAGAAGATGTCACTCTTAGTGGTCGTTTTGAATTGAGAAAGGATATAATCAAGATTACAAAAGGAACAGAAAAAATAATTTCCGGTGGTAATTTATCTTTATCGTTAAAAGAAATTCGGTCGTTAAAAGATGAAATAAAATCCGCGAAAAAGCTGGTTGAATATGCGCCGTCATGGGTAATAATTATGATTTCTATTTCATTAGGTTTAGGAACCATGATTGGTTGGAAACGCATTGTAAAAACTATAGGCGAAAAAATAGGGAAGCAGCATATGAGTTACGCGCAGGGAGCATCGGCAGAAATAGTTGCTTCTATGGGAATTGGTGTGGCTACCGCATACGGTGTTCCGGTGAGTACAACTCATATGTTAAGTTCGGGAATCATGGGAAGTATGGTGGCAAAAAAAGGATTGAAAAATTTGCAACGTACAACTATCACAAATATTTTATTGGCCTGGGCGTTAACACTTCCGGTTACAATGGTTTTATCAGGAGCTTTGTTTTTATTGTTCAGAGCAATTTTATAGCATTACATTGCAAGTTTAAGAGGCCTGTTTTTACAGCACTCTTTTTTTAAAACTCATTAATGTAGGATAAAAGCCCTTTGTTTTCGCTGATCCATATAACCAAACTATTATTGCGCGGCGGCAATTCCAATTTTTGGCAAATTCGGGAGCGATAATTCTCAATTGTTTTTTCGGATAAAAAAAGAAGTTCCGAAATTTCTTTCGAGGTTTTATTTTGACTTACCAGTTTTAATGTTTTTAATTCAGCCTGGCTTAATGTTGTTAATCCATCAATGAGCAGTTGTTTCTTTTTATCATCGATCGATAGTTCATTATGATAGGGTAACATCGCTGTACCGATATATTTATCACCATTAAGAACGGCGTTGACACAATCCATAATTTCATCAACAGCGTTATCTTTAAGAATATATCCCGAAGCGCCAGAAAGCATGGCGTTTTTAATCATTTCTTTTTCTCTATACATAGTAAGTATAATAATTTTAGAACCAGATAGTTCTTTCATTACGCGCTTACAAACATCAAGTCCATTTATCTCAGGCATGTTAACGTCTAATATGGCAACTTCAGGTTTTAATTGTAAAATACCATTGAGCGCCTCTAAACCATTATGACACTCGATAATCTTGGCTTTTGGAAATGACGTCTGTAAAAGATCCATTAATCCTTTCCTGAAAATAGGATGATCATCGGCAATTAACAGGGTTTTTATTTGGTTCATATTAGGCAGTGAATTTAAGCGTTAATTTAAAACTTTTATTAATCTTATCATCAAAGTTCATGGTGCCGTTAATCATTTTAGCCCTCTCCATAATAGATAATAAGCCTAAGCCGTTTTTTTGTTTCCCGGTTAATCCAATTCCGTTGTCCTGATATATTAATACAAAATCATTGTTTTTTTTTGCGATCGAGATTTTTAAAGCACTTGCTTTGGCGTGTTTAATAGTATTATTTGTACACTCTTGCAAAATACGATAAATGTGTGTTTTAGTTTGAAGCGACAACTCTTCTATATTATTGGTTACATCAAAACTACATTCGGTTTTAGTTGAAGATTGTATGTTTTCCATTAATCGGGCAATGGAGCGAACGAGGCCAATTTTTTCTAAATAGGAAGGATATAAATTTTTAGATATTTCTCGCGTTTGTTCAATCACTCTCGATAATTCTGTTTCTAAACTTTTATCCTCTTGATTATTTGTTGAAACAGAAAGTTTTGATTTAATCATGGATAACGATTGTCCAATATCATCATGTAAATCCATCGATATTCGCAAACGATCTTCCTCAATGTTTTCGATTAATTGTTTACTAAAGGAAGCTTGTTTTTCTCTAATTTTTACAGAATATAAATAGTAAACTGAGCTAATAACTAATATTAAAATAATGATGGAAATGCCGATAGATAGCCATTTAAAAAAGCGTTCATCTAAGTTTTTTTGTTCTAATATCAAGTATTTTGATTTTTCTTTTTCTAATTCAATTTCCTTTTTTTGAACATTATATTTTAATTGTAATTCCTGAATAATTTTACCGTTAACGCTTTGTTCTATACTATCTTTTATTTTCCGGTACGATAAAAAATAGTCTAATGCTTTTTTATATTGATTTTCTTCTTTTTCTATACTGTATAGTAATAAGTTATATGAGGCTTTATCTTCTAGGCTGTTTGTTTTTTGTATTAAGGGTTGTGCAAGCTCTAAAGTATGTCGGGCTTCCGTATTTTTTTTAAGTTCAATTAATATTTGTGTTTTTTCAAGATAAGCTTTTGATAGTTCTGCAATTAAACCATTATTTTTTAAAACAACAATGGCAGAGTCGGTATAAGATATAGCCATTTCGGGCTTACCCGAAGTATTAAATGAAGACCCTAAATTTATAAAAGCGCTTGATAATTCTCGTGGATGATTATTAGCTCGGGCATAATGTATTATCTCGTCAAATATTTTTAATGCTTCCGCAACCCTGTTTTTTCTGACATAAATTAAACAAATATTTATTTGCAAATGACTTATTAAGTTTTTGTCATTTTCTTTTTTAGCAGAAACTAATGCTTTTTCAAAATCAATTAATGCATCCTCCGTTTGGTTGGTGTATAATTTAATGAGTCCTAAATTGTTTCTAAAAACAGCGGGATAGTGACTAATACCGTGCAACTCAGAATACACCAAACCTTCTAAATATAATTTTGCAGCATCTTGTATTTGATTTTTCGATTCTTTAATAATTCCTAAAAGATTTAGGAGTTCCATGTAATTTTCGTTATCTTTTGTTTGTCTGGTTTCGGTTAATAAAGTATATAATTCCTGTTCGGCATTATCGTTAATCCCCAATTCATAATCCATATACTTAATGCGAATGTTTGCAAGCATTTCAATATGACTGTTTTTATTTACTCGTGCAGTTGAGATAGATTGGTTTAAGTATGACTTTGCTCTTACTACATTTCGGGTATAATAGAAATAATTACCATAATATAAATACACTTCGGCAACGGCCCGTTTTTGATTTGTTTCGTTGGCTCTAGAAATGGTTTGGCAACCTATCTTAAATAATGAAGTAGAGTCGTAGTAAGAAGCTTCTTTTACGTCTTTTAATAATTTTGTTATTTCAAAAGCGTATTGTGCCCAGGATGCATTATTATATACAAAAAAGACGCACAGGATTATAATTTTACTTTTAAACATTATAAAAACATTATATCAAATATATCAAAAAAACATAATGTTGTTTAATAGAGTGCTAGCACTCTTTAATAGTGAGACTTCATATAATAGCGATAATTAGTTGTTTTATGTGTTGCATACGAAAACAGCAAACATCTATTCTGCTAAAAAACAAATACTAAACAAATTTGAGGTAGTAAAAGAATAAGCTTTGTTGCTATACACAGCAGATTTATGAAGATTATAAAAACATTAATATCTAAATATGGAATCCAAGTTACGGGCACAACATATTATGTATCTGTAGACGCGCTTAACAATGCTGGTTTAAAATCCGCAGTAAAGTCATTTAATGGGTAATTAGTAAATGGTATTGCAATTGGTTTAACCGAAAATAGTAAATACATCTAATTTAATGTTTATCCAAACCTTCCAAATGGTTTGTTTACGGTTTTAGTTGATAATAACATGGCGTCATATAGCATTCTCTTCACAAATGTATCAGGAGAATTAATTAAAAAAAAAGTGGTTACTTCTGATAAATTAGAGTTCGACAATCAACTAGCAACGGGGATATGCATTATCATTTTATTTAATGAAAACAAAACTATTACCACCAAAAAATTATTGAAAACTGTTAAAGTGTATGATTAAATGTGCTAACGAGTTAATTTGATTTGTTGTAAACTAATGATTAAAAATAAAGCTCTATTTTAAATGAGAATTATTAAAAAGTGCGCGTTTTAATTTCTAGTAGCTATTAAAAACTCAAACGAGTCGTAATTATGAGGGGATTACCCCTCATAATTATAATTCATATATTAATATTTTAGGTCTTCTAATTAATTTTTAAATACGGTTGAATTATGATTAAAAGTGACTCTAATATGATGTTTAAATTTCTGCTTTTCATAATCAGCTTTTCTTGCTTAAATCTAAATTCGCAAACAATTTATTCATGGAGTGCATTTCCAAGTGGAGGTACGTCTTATAATACAAGTGTTGGAAGTTGCTCAATGGCAGTTACAACAAGTGGTAGTCAATACAATACCGTTGGAAATGTGCCTCGTTATACAAATACAGGCACATTACCCTCCTCAAACGATGGTAGAGATGGTTTGTTTATTGACCAAAACTGGACCACCCAAACCAATACAACCTCAGTAGTTTTTACATTTAATCCGCCAGCAAATAATCCTGTGTTTACAATATATGATATTAATAGAACTAATGCCTGTAGTGATTTTTGTAGCGCACAATGGAATGATAAAGTTATAATTAGAACGTCGGCTGGTAATAATATTAACTTAACTTCTGTTACCCCGGCTGAACATACAATAATTGGATCTGGATCATCGAATGCTTCTGTAGAAGCCGCTGTTCTTTGTCTGGCAAATAACGCTAATGTCAATGTTTCAATTTCCGGCTCTGTTACCTCATATACATTATTATATACTTCAGCTGTCTTAAATCGAGCGTCGTCATTTGTTGGATGCGCATCTCCAACTCCTTCTAATTGTGTAACCCGTTTGGCTTGCGGTAGTCAAGATCCTGTTAGGCAATATATTACAATTAGTGACATCACAGGGCAAGCGTTATCAGCACCAACAGGCATTACAGGTAATTTAAATTTATGTACTTCTAATTCTACAATCCTAACAGCAACTGGTGGAACTGGTACAACTAGATGGTATACCGGAAGTTGCGGTGGAACATTAATCGGTACCGGATCCTCAATTACTGTTTCCCCAGCCACTTCTACAACTTATTATGCCGCAAATGTTAATTGTAATGTACCAACTTCATGCGCATCGGCTGTTGTTAATGTAACAACGACTCCAACAGCTAATGCTGGTAGTTCTCCCGCAAATTTAACTTGTAACACAACTACTGTTTCTTTAAATGGTTCAGGTGGTGGTGGTTATACTTGGAGTGGACCATCAGGAGGTATTTCTTCTGGAGGAACATCTGCAAATCCTGTAGTTACAATTGGAGGAACTTATACTTTAGTTGTTAATTCTGGTATTTGCAATTCTGCAATTTCTACAGTTGCAGTTATACAAAATACCGTATTACCTGTTGTTACTACCTCCACAACACAAATTACATGTTCGAATGCTACGGCAAATCCAGGGGTTTCAACAGGAGCACCTTCTCCAAGTTATAATTGGAGTGGCACAGGTATAACGTCTTCTGCAACTATTTCTACTATAACTGTTAATCAAACTGGAACATTTAATTACACTGTTACAAATGGAGTTAATGGTTGTAAAAGGCTGGGAAGTTTAATTATCTCAGCTAGTACCAATTCGCCCACCGTTAGTAGTACATCAGCAGGAACGTTAACGTGTTCAAATTTATCACCGAATACAGGAGTTAATTCGCCAAGTTCACCAATCAGTTATAATTGGGCTGGAACGGGTATCACATCAGCAGCAAACATCAGCACAATAACCGTTAATCAGCTCGGCATCTTTAACTATACGGTTACTAATACGAGTAACGGTTGTCAAACATTTGGTTCAACATCTGTTACTCAAAATACAGTATTACCTGTTGTTTCCTCTAGTGCTAGTAATACGATAACGTGTTTAGTTACTTCTGTGAATGTAAATGCAACCACAACAATGATTCCTGTGAGTTATAATTGGACAGGTTCAGGAATAACTTCTGCCAGTAATATTAGTACAATAACCGTTAATGCAGGAGGGACTTATAATTATACAGTAACCAATACAACAACGGGCTGTAGAACAACAGGCTCACAGGTGGTGATTCAAAATACACCAACATTTACAGTAGTCTCAGTAGGAACTAATTCATTAAACTGTGTAGTCACATCAGCAGCCATTTCAGCAAGCACTTCCGCTTCTCCAGTTACTTATAATTGGTCAGGACCGGGAATCGTAAGTGGCAATAGCACCCCAACGATTAATGTCAACGCTGGTGGAACTTATAATTACACAGCAACTAATACGTCAAATGGATGTATAACAGTGGGGTCATATTTACAGTCACAAAACACAAATACAATTACCATTGGTTCAACATCCTCATCTTCTTTAACTTGTACCACAACTACTGCTAATGCAATTGTTACACCAGTAAATACAAATACATCTGTTGTTTGGTCTGGACCAGGGATTGTAGGTGGAAATACTACACCAACGATAACGGTTAATGCATCAGGATTATATACCTATACGGTTACACAAAATAATAGTTTATGCAAGTCTATAAACACTGTGTCTGTTGGAATTAACAATGCACCCCCTACAGCGTCAGCGTCATTAGCATCTGCCATAACGTGCACGAGTACATCGGCTACCTTGCAGGGAGGACCATTATCTGGAGTAACGTATAGTTGGTCGGGGTCAGGATTAACAGGAGCTACAAATCAATCCACGGCAACGATAACTGCCCCAGGAACCTACACATTATTAACAACGAGTACGGTAAATGGCTGCACAAATACAGCAGTAGTAACACCAACAGCCAATTTAACACCACCACAAGTAAGTGTAGTGCCCGATTTAACGATTAATTGTTCTGTACCAACAGCCACATTGAGTGGAAGTTCAACTACATCAGGAGTAACATACGCATGGACAGGACCAACGGCAGGCAATCCGGCAGGAAGTACGCCAACAAGTTCAACAAGCGTAGTAAATGCAGCAGGTAACTATACATTAACAGTAACTAATCCCGTGAATGGTTGTACAAGCTCGTTAGCACTGGCAGTAACATCTAATATAACCTTACCAAGTATTACCGTAGGTAGTTCGCAAACGATTACCTGTATAAGCCCAACCGCAATATTAACAGGCAGTTCAAGTGCAAGTCCTGTATTTTATTCATGGACAGGACCAACGTCGGGCAATCCGGCAGGAAGCACACCATCAAATTCAATAACAACAATAAATACAGGCGGGAATTACACCTTAGTTGTAACAAACTCAACAAACAGTTGTACGAACTCGGCAGTAGTATCTATTACCCAAAACACAACAGCACCTTTAGCCAATGCAACAAACGCAAGCACATTAAACTGTACAGTGATAACAGCAACGTTAACAGGAACAGGCGGGGGAGCATATAATTGGTCTGGTCCGGGGATAACATCAGGAGGAACAACATCAAATCCGGTTGTTAATCAAGGAGGAACATATGTATTAACGGTAACAGCAGCAAATGGCTGCACAGCAACAGCAAACACAACAATTACCCAAAGCACAACAGCACCAACCGCCAGTGCCACAAACACAAGTACATTAAACTGTACAATGATAACAGCAACGTTAACAGGAACAGGCGGAGGCGCTTATAATTGGTCCGGTCCGGGAATAACATCAGGAGGAACAACATCAAATCCGGTTGTTAATCAAGGAGGAACATATGTATTAAC
>JACMNO010000024.1 GCA_014378485.1 Bacteroidia bacterium | reverse complement strand
GATCGGCTAAATTAAAACCACTATATAATTTTTTGGCATCATCTAAACAAGCAATACTTACACCCGAGTTACCCACTTTACCGTAAATATCCGGTCGGTAATCAGGATCGTTACCATATAACGTTACGCTATCAAATGCCGTACTTAAACGGGCTGCTGGCAATCCCTTGCTAACATAATGAAAACGCTTGTTAGTTCTTTCCGGTCCACCTTCTCCGGCAAACATACGCGTCGGGTCTTCTCCTTCACGCTTGAACGGATAGATACCAGCAGTAAATGGAAAATCACCGGGGAAATTTTCCTGCAAATTCCATTTTAAAATATCGCCCCAAGATGTATATTTTGGAGACGCAATTTTTGGGATTTTTGAATGTGATAAGGATTCGTAATGTGTTGCGATTTTTAAAACTTTATCACGTACTTTAAATTCATAAAATTCATTAGAATATAATTTTTTCTTGGCTTCCCAACCTTCTATTACCAATAAGTTGCGAGGATCTAAATCTAATTTTGTTTTTTCAAATGCTTCATGTAATCCTTTTATTAAACGGTCTTTATCTTCCATTTTTGATTCGGAGATCGTTTCAATTGTTTTTTGAATACCATATAATTTTTGAGCTATTTCTGATTGTTGGTTTGCGCGTTTATCATAACCGCGATTATTTTCAGAGATCTCAGAAAGGTAGCGTGTTTTAGAAGGAGGAATGATATAAATTTTTTCACTCATCTCTTCAGTAATAAAGAACTGGGAAGCCAATGCATTGTTCCCTGTTTTCTCTACCATTTTATTCATTACCGCTTTATACAAACGGTTCATGCCCGGATCATTAAATTGTGAAGCAATAGTTCCAAAAACCGGAATATCTTCATCAGCTATTTCCCACAAGTTATGATTGCGTTTGTATTGCTTTTTCACATCGCGAATTGCATCGAGCGCACCACGCTTGTCAAATTTATTTAAGGCAATGATGTCTGCAAAATCTAACATGTCAATTTTTTCCAACTGTGTAGCAGCGCCATATTCCGGTGTCATCACATACAAACTCATGTTGGAATGTTCGACGATCTCTGTATCTGATTGTCCAATTCCGGAAGTTTCTAAAATGATCAAATCAAAGTTTGCAGCTTTACAAATATTCACTGCATCCTGAACGTATTTACTTAAAGCTAAATTACTTTGGCGGGTAGCCAATGAACGCATATATACACGATCATTATTAATAGCATTCATCCTGATTCTATCACCCAATAATGCACCGCCTGTTTTACGTTTAGATGGGTCAACTGAAATAATGGCTATTTGTTTGTCATTAAAATCAACTAAAAAGCGACGAACCAACTCATCTACTAAACTTGATTTTCCTGAACCGCCCGTTCCTGTTATTCCCAAAACAGGAGTGGAAGATTTTTCGGCTTTTGTTTTTAAATCATTTAGCAATGCTAAATTTTCTTCGTTAAAATTTTCAGCAGCCGAAATTATTCTTGCAATGGATTTATAATCTCTTTCTGCAATTTTAGCCACATCATTTTTGATATTTGTTCCGGTTGCGTAATCACACTGACGTAACAAATCATTGATCATTCCCTGCAATCCTAAAGAACGACCATCATCGGGTGAATAAATTTTAGTGATTCCGTAATTATGAAGTTCTTCTATTTCAGTCGGCAAAATTACGCCGCCGCCACCGCCAAATAACTTGATGTGCTCGCACTTTTGTTCTTTCAACAAATCGTACATGTATTTAAAATACTCTACGTGTCCGCCTTGGTAACTCGTAACAGCAATTGCATTTGCATCTTCTTGTATAGCACAATTTACAACCTCTTGTGCGCTTCTGTCATGACCTAAATGTATAACTTCGGCACCGCTCGATTGTATAATACGGCGCATGATATTTATAGCCGCATCGTGACCATCAAATAATGCTGCAGCGGTTACAATACGTATTTTGTATTTTGATTGATATGGTGTAGTTTCCATGGAAATAAAATGTTAGAAATAGAGTTGACTAATATAATAGTTTTTCCGGTTTTAGAAGAAAAATTAGTCGATATAAAGAAGGTTCAGGAACAAATTTATCTTTGGGATGAATCAGCATTTTCTCTACCTGTCCAGCGCATATAATAAAATATAGCAACAAATACAAAGCCCAAGATAAAGGGAATTGCGGCGAATGGTTTCAGTTCTGTGCGTTCATAAAACTCAAATAGCATCCAAATGCTATTGGCACAAATCCAGAACAATATAGCCATATTAATAAAAACATCGATTGATTTCCAGGTATGATATACAATCATCATAGCCAGGCCAATGGTCGGAACAATCATCAATGTGGCAGGAATTTTGAACTCCATCATCCAACAACTGTCTTTGATCAGCCAAAAAACAATATGCAGGTATTCATAATGTTTTATTTTGTTCAGTAAATCCATAAAATCATTTTAAAATTAAGCTTTTAGCTTAAACCATGAAAGTTTTTTATCTTTTAACTTCATCTTCCAAAATTAGCTCTGCTTAGTATCTGTTTTTGATTGAATTAAACACTTTAATTAGTATCTTTAAACATCAATCTTACCTATTACTTACTTATGATTCAATTCGAAAAATTTAAACTTAAAAATAATCTCACCGTTATCGTTCACCAGGATAAAAGCACGCCAATGGCATGCATCAATATTATTTATGATGTTGGTGCCCGCGATGAGGACGAGAATAAGACAGGCTTTGCACATTTGTTTGAACATTTAATGTTTGGCGGGAGTGTTAATATTCCAAATTATGATGAGCCGTTGCAACTAGTTGGTGGAGAAAACAATGCTTTCACCACTAATGATATTACTAATTATTATTGCACTGTTCCTTCAGAAAATCTGGAAACAGCTTTTTGGCTGGAAAGTGACCGGATGTTGAGTTTGGCATTTGATGCAAAAAGTCTGGAAGTGCAACGCAGCGTGGTAATCGAAGAATTTAAACAACGCTATTTAAATCAGCCTTACGGTGATGTGTGGTTGTTGTTGCGCCCTTTGATCTATAAAGTTCATCCATACAAATGGTCAACTATTGGGAAAGAAATCAAGCATATTGAAGATGCTACGATGGATGATGTGAAAGGTTTTTTTAAAGAACATTATAATCCAAGCAATGCTGTATTGGTAGTTGCCGGTGATGTTGAATTAAATCATGTGAAGCAATTATGTGAAAAATGGTTTGAACCGATTGATGCGGGTATTAAACCAAAGCGCAATTTACCTGCTGAACCGGCTCAAACGGAATACAGAAGTTTAACTGTTGAACGCGATGTGCCTATCAGCAGCATCTACCGAGCGTATCGCATGTGCTCCCGAATTGAACCAGAGTATCATGCAATTGACCTGATCTCTGATATTTTATCAAGAGGAAATTCATCCCGTTTATACAAGAATTTAATTAAAGACAAACAATTGTTTTCTGATTTGAACGCTTATGTGATGGGTGATTTTGATAAAGGTTTATTTGTAATATCAGGAAAGATCAATGATAATATTAGTGTAGAAGATGCCGAAGCGGGCCTGGATGCCGAAATAGCAAAACTTCAAACTGAGCTGGTTTCGGCAGATGAATTACAGAAGTGCAAGAATAAGGTAGAATCCACTGTAACCTTCAGCGAAGCAGATGTGTTGAACAAAGCAACTAATCTTGCAATTTCGGAATTACTTGGCGACGCGAACCTGATCAATCTGGAGATAGAAAATTACCAAAAAGTAACTGCAGAAGAGATCAGAGAACAGGCCAATAAAATATTACAGAAATCAAATTGTTCCACATTATTTTACCTGAAGAAAAAATAAACAAATTCAAGGACAAAAACTGTATAATGACCATAGCTGAAATATCACATAGACTCAATCATCTTCAATTCAATTCTGATGTGATCAACTTGTATGACGCGCCGCATCGTTTTTACCACACACTCAATCATATTGAGGATGTGTTGAAACAATTGCATGATGTTAACTTACTTGTTCACGATGAGTTGTTTTTAGCGGCTGTATTTCATGATATTGTTTACGATCCACAATCTAAAACCAACGAAGAAGACTCTGCAGAATTCTTTTTGCAACAGGCAAAATCATCAGGGTTAACTGCAGATCAAAAAAAACACATCCAACAATTAATTTTAGATACAAAAAATCATCAGCCAACTGTTCCGTTTTCTGAAGAATTAATAAAGGCTGATCTTTCTATTTTTAATGCTTCTTTTGCCAAACTAATTATCTACGAACAACAAATATTTAAAGAATTTCAGTTTGTTGATTATAAGGAATACAAACCAAAACGCATTGAGCTCTTAAACCATTTTAACACAAACGGCAATTTAACTCCTCTGATAGAATATGTAAAATCTGTTCATCCTCACATAGGGGTATTTGCCGGAAGCTTCAATCCGTTTCACAAAGGGCATTACAATGTTTTACGGAAAGCGGAAAAATTATTTGATAAAGTGATTGTTGCTTTCGGAAAAAATCCAGATAAAACGGAACGCTCCTGGCCTGTTCCAAAAACTATTGCTAACAGACAGCATACGGATTATAATGGGTTATTAACCGACCATATTGATTCCTTTGGTTATGATGTTACCGTAGTTAGGGGTTTAAGAAATTCAACTGACTTTCAGTATGAACAAAATCAATACCGTTACATCCAGGAATTAAAACCGGATATTAAGATTGTCAATATTTTCTGTGACAAGGAATTTGAACACATCAGTTCTTCAGGAATCAGAACACTTGAGAAATACAATAAGCACCAGGGTTATCTTTTAGATTAATAAATAAAAAATAAAAATCATGAAACATCTCTTAACAACACTTGTAATCTTTTTAGCTGCCTTTGCCTTAAGTGCGCAAAAAACATCACAATCTTCAAATAATATAATTGCAGATGAGTACTTACCAAAAACAATTATCATTAAAGTAAAACCAACTTTTGCAAGCATCTGTTCAGAAACAAAAATTGACCATCCTTCTTTTACTGCGCTTTCATCAGCTATTGGGGTTACTAACCTTCATAAAAAATTTCCTTTTGATAAAAGTCCCATTCAGGCCAAAAATGAAGCAGGACAATCATATGCTGATCTTTCTCTTGTTTATGAATTAAATTATACCTCAGGTTTACAAATAGAAAAAGCCATCAGTAAATTATTAATATCAAACATTTTAGTTTACGCAGAACCTCATTATATTCCTAAACTCAGTTACAATCCCAATGATCCATTAGCGAATGCAACCAATCAATACCATTTGTTGACTGTTAATGCATTTAATGCATGGGGCGTAAATAAAGGAGATTCGTCTATTGTTATAGGTATTACTGATACAGGAACTGACTTTACGCATCCTGATTTATTTAACAACGTTAAGCGCAACTATAACGATGTGGTTGATGGCGTTGATAATGATGGTGACAATTATATTGACAATTATATGGGATGGGACGTTGGTATGAATGATCAGGATGCAACCTGGGAAGCCAATGCGCATGGTGTTCATGTATCAGGCTTATCAAGTGCAAGTGCGGACAATAATTTAGGCGGTGCCGGTGTTGGCTTTAACTGTAAATTTTTACCGGTTAAAATCGCGAACTCTGCAGGTGCATTAATTGCTGCTTATGAAGGGATTAAATATGCAGCCGACCATGGTTGCCATATCATCAATTGTTCATGGGGTGGAGGCGGCTCCAGCCAATTCGGACAAGATATTATAGATTACGCAACGATCAATAAAAACTGCCTTGTAGTATGCGCTGCCGGAAATAATAATGTGGATGGCGATTTTTTTCCCGCCGCTTATAATTATGTTCTGTCTGTTGGAAATACCACCATCAGTGATACAAAACAAGCCTCCTCGAATTATGGTTACATGGTAGATGTTTGCGCTCCGGGAGATAATGTAAATTCCACATGGCCCGGAAGTTTTTATATGACGCAAACGGGCACATCCATGTCTTCTCCTGTTGTATCAGGTGCAGCCGGAATTGTCAAAAATTATTTTCCCGCATATAACGGTTTGCAGGTTGGCGAACGTTTAAAAGTTACTTCCGATAATATTTATTCGTCCAACCCATCTTACCTAAATAAACTTGGCGCAGGGCGCATCAATCTTTACAGGGCTTTAACTGATCCTGCATCCCCAAGCGTGGTTATGATAAACAGATTGGTAACAGATCATAATGATCAATCCTTCATAAACGGGGATACATTGTTTATCACCGGCACATTTATAAATTATTTAAATCCCACATCCGCACTAAGTGTAACCGTTACTTCTTTATCTTTAAATGCAACAGCGATTGATAATACAACCAGCTTGGGAGTCATCAATACACTCGCCAGTACTACAAATACAGCGGATCCTTTTACATTTAAATTAACAGGCGCAATACCAGTTAACAAAGTGATTAATTTTCAAGTATTAATGAGTGATGGAGTTTATCAAGCAAAACAATTTTTTAGCGTAACCGTTAATGTTGATTACATCAATATTGATATCAATGACGTGAGTACAACGGCAACAAGTAAAGGAAAGATAGGCTATAATCAAGATGCGCAGGCATCGGGACTTGGATTTAAATACAATACCACAGATTTGTTATATGAAGCCGGTTTAATGGTGGGAAGTGATACAACTAAAGTATCTGATTGTGTGAGGGGATTAAGTGCCGGTTCGGATGCTGATTTTGGAACAGTGAACCGCATTGCCTTACAAATTCCATCGGTAACATCTGATTTTGACACGAAGGCAAAAATAAATGATAACCTGTCTTTTTCACCTTTACCCATAAGCATTGATCAAAATACTTACGCCTGGGCAACTGCTCCAAATCAGCAATTTGTAATTTGGGAATACATTCTTACTAACACCCACAGCACTGACACAATTAAAAACATGTATGCGGGCATTTTTGCAGACTGGGATATTGATGGTGGAACCTTTGCACAAAACAGAAGTGCTTATGATGCAGGCACCAAAATGGGTTACAGCTATTATACGGCAACCGGCGGCAAATACGGGGGCATCAAATTACTAACCAATACTGCTGCTCCCAATTTTTATGCAGTGGATCATATTGCAGGTGGAAATGGTGGTCTCGATCTTGCCAATGGATTTGATACCAAAGAAAAATACCTGAGTCTTTCTACTCAACGATTAGCGGCGGGAGTGGCCGGAACGGGTGTGGATGTGATTAATGTAATGAGCAGCGGCCCATTTATATTGGGCCCAGGTGATTCGGTAAAAGTAGCTTTTGCGTTAATCGGTGGTGATAGTTTGGCAAACTTAATTACCGGCGCTCAACAAGCGCAGATTAAATACAATGGAATGGTAACAGGAATTAATGAATCTGCATCAACTAATTATGATTGGAGAATTTTTCCTAACCCCGCAAAAACCAGCATCACCATTTCACAAACAGAACCAACTTTTAATCGTTATGAAATTTATGATATCAATGGAAAGTTAATATCAGAAAATAAAATTCAAAATATTCTTCAAAAGGTTAATCTAACAAATTATGCAGAAGGCATGTATATTGTGAAACTGATCGGTAATCAGAAAGTGGCTTTTAAGAAGATTGTGGTGATTGAGTAATTAGAAGTATTAAAAATGAAAATTGTTAGTTGGAATTGTAATGGTGCATTAAGAAAAAAATTTAATGCTTTAATGACAATCGATGCTGACATTTACATTATTCAGGAATGTGAAAATCCGGCAGATTCAAAAGATAAAGACTATAAAAATTGGGCCAGCAATTATCTCTGGATTGGAGATTCAAAGAACAAAGGTCTTGCACTTTTTGCAAAAGAAAATATAAAATTAGATTTACTCGATTGGAGTAATAATTATAAAGACCATTCTGTAAAATATTTTCTACCTTGTATGATTAATAATGATTTTCAATTGCTAGCGGTATGGACCCATCAAAACAACTCGCCAAATTTTGGGTATATAGGACAGTTTTGGAAATATTTACAAGTAAATAAAGATAAATTCCGAAAAATAATTATTGTTGGTGATTTAAATAGTAATGCCATCTGGGATCAGTGGGATAGATGGTGGAATCATAGCGACGTCATTAAAGAACTTGAGGAGATCAGCATTAAAAGTTTATATCACGAGTTTTATAAAGAATCTCAAGGCAAAGAAATAAAACCAACATTTTTTCTTCAAAAAAATGCGTCAAAATCATACCACATCGACTATTACTTTTCTTCAAAAGAAATTACTTCTAATTTAAAAGGCTTAGAAGTTGGCGATTTTAGCAATTGGAAGCAGATGAGCGATCATGTCCCAATGACTATTACTTTAAAGTAATATTGCGTCGGGCTCTTCAATATCAGTATACCTTTCTTTAAATTTTCCTATATTTATCCTTTATTTTAAAATTATGGAATTAAACGCTTTAACTGCTATTTCTCCTGTTGACGGTCGTTACCGCAAGGTAACTAATGAACTGGCAGCTTATTTTTCTGAATTTGGGTTGATCAGATATCGTGTACAAGTAGAGATTGATTACTTCATTCTATTATCTCAACAAGGTCTTGCTCAATTACCAAAACTGAGCGCTCAACAAATTGAAGGTTTAAAATCTGTTTACCAAAATTTTTCTTTTGCTGATGCAGAAGTTATCAAGGAAACGGAAAAAACTACCAACCATGATGTGAAGGCTGTTGAGTATTTCATCAAGGAAAAATTAAAAGCACAAGGTTTAGAAAATTATTTAGAATTCGTTCACTTTGGATTGACCTCACAGGATATTAATAACACATCTATTCCTTTATCTTTAAAACAAGCAAATAATGAGGTAGTATTACCAAATTTAAAACAGGTAACAGATAAATTAACCGCTCTATCCAAAGAATGGAAAAATATTTCTTTGTTAGCGCGTACTCACGGACAGCCTGCTTCCCCTACCCGCTTAGGTAAGGAAATATATGTTTACGTAGAACGTTTACAGGCGCAGATAAAGCAATTAAATGCGGTTCCTTTTTCAGCTAAATTTGGCGGGGCAACCGGTAACTTCAATGCGCATTATGTCGCTTATCCAAAAAACGACTGGATAAAATTCGGAAACGAATTTGTGAATAATACACTGGGATTAAACCGTAGCCAGTTTACAACGCAAATAGAACACTACGATAATATTGCGGCTTACTGTGATTCTCTGAAACGGATCAATACCATCTTACTGGATTTGTGCCGCGATATCTGGACTTATGTGAGCATGGATTATTTTAAACAAAAATTAAAAGCAGGAGAAATCGGTTCATCTGCAATGCCCCATAAAGTAAACCCAATTGATTTTGAAAACGCTGAAGGTAATTTAGGAATGGCCAACGCGATCCTGGAACATTTATCGGCAAAGCTTCCATTATCGCGTTTACAAAGGGATTTAACAGACAGTACTGTCTTAAGGAACTTAGGCGTTCCTGTAGCGCATATTTTAATTTCTTATAAAAGCATTTTAAAAGGATTAGATAAATTAATATTGAATGAAGAAATATTCAATAGAGATCTGGAAAATAATTGGGCTGTGGTAGCAGAAGCGGTACAAACTATTTTACGCCGTGAAGGTTATCCAAAACCTTATGAAGCACTTAAAGATTTAACAAGAACGAACTCCGTAATTACAAAAAATTCGATGCATGAATTCATAAAAGAGCTGAATGTAAGTAATGATGTAAAAGCAGAATTGTTGCTGATTACACCACAAAATTTTGTTGGTCAGAACCCTGAGTTTTAATTATAGTTCCCGCAGATTTCACCGATGAGCGCAGAGAAAAATTATAAGAAAACCGAAAAGCGTTCCAGATCGATATTTTCTATGTGCCTATGTGTTTAAATATTTGAACAACTATGAAAGTAACCGGATTCACCATCATACGAAATGCCATTAATTACGACTACCCGGTAGTGGAAGCCATCCTTTCAATCCTGCCTATATGTGATGAATTTATTGTGGCTGTTGGAAATTCTGAAGATGAAACCCTGCAATTAATTAAAAGCATTAACTCCCCAAAAATAAAAATCATTGAAACTGTTTGGGACGATTCACTTCGTGAGGGAGGACAAGTATTGGCGATTGAAACGAACAAAGCATTTGATGCTACTAGTAAAGATACAGATTGGTGTTTTTACATTCAGAGTGACGAGTGCGTGCATGAAAAACATTTAGCGTCTATTAAAAAAGCGATGTTGGAGTACAAGGATGATAAAAAAGTGGATGGTTTGTTATTGAATTATGTTCACTTTTATGGCTCCTATAATTATGTTGGAAATTCAAGACGTTGGTATAGAAAAGAAATCCGCATCATCAAAAATGATAAAACAATCCGTTCCTATAAAGATGCCCAGGGCTTTCGTAAAATTGATAATTCAAAATTAAACGTGAAAGAAATTGCTGCTGAAATTTATCATTACGGATGGGTGAAGCCTCCAAAAGCACAACAAGCCAAGCAGGAAAACTTTCATAAGATGTGGCACGATGATGAATGGGTGAAAAAAAACATCGCGAAAGTAGATGAATTCGATTACTCACAGATTGATAGCCTTGAAGAATTTAAAGGCTCGCACCCAAAAGTATTTCAAAGCCTTGTTGCCAAAGCTTGTTGGAAATTTAATTTCGACCCATCTCAAATTAAACTGACTACAAAAGATAAAATTCTATTATTGATTGAAAAAACAACCGGCTGGAAAGTAGGTGAGTATAAAAACTATAAAATTGTTTAGTGCCTATTTTCTAAAATCAAACAAATGAAAAAACATATTATATATTGCTTATTAGCTTTTAAATCAATTTATGCAACGGCGCAGGATTCTTTGAAAGTAAATCCTTTAACATTTAGTGGATATATTGAAACTTATTATAGCTACGATCTCGGAAATCCTGATAATCATACGCGGCCTTCATTCTTTTATAGTTTTAACAGGCAT
The DNA here is from genome assembly GCA_014378485.1 of Bacteroidia bacterium. Taxonomy (GTDB): domain Bacteria; phylum Bacteroidota; class Bacteroidia; order B-17B0; family Aurantibacillaceae; genus UBA4416. The sequence continues at coordinate 26,824 of JACMNO010000024.1, read as the reverse complement.
AATGAGGCAAATTTGAATCTAGGTTATGTTAAAGCAAATTACAATACTGATAAAGTAAGGGGAAATTTTGCCTTAATGGCTGGTACGTATGCTCAATATAACATGACTAATGAGCAAGGCTTACTAAAAAATATTTTTGAAGCGAATGCAGGTTTTAAGCTTATGAAAAATAAAAATATTTGGTTGGATGCCGGAATTTTTCCTTCTCACCTCGGGTTTGAAAGTGCCGTTGGAAAAGATTGCTGGAACTTAACACGCAGTATATTAGCTGAGAATTCGCCCTACTATGAGGCGGGGGCTAAACTCAACTATACTTCTAAAAATGAAAAACTATACCTGGCGGCACTGTATTTAAATGGTTGGCAGAGAATTCAAAAAAACCCCGGTAACCAAACTCCAGCATTTGGAACTCAATTAACCTATAAACCTAATTCAAGGATTCTGCTTAACTGGAGTAGTTATGGTGGCAGCGAATTACCTGATAGTGTAGGCCAACTTAGATTATTCAATAATTTTTACAGCCAGCTTCAAATCACGGATAAATTTGGAATCACAGCCGGTTTTGATATTGGTTTACAACAAATAAAACACGACACCAGCGCTTACAATAATTGGTACTCACCGGTTTTAATCGTACAGTTTAAACCCACCAAAAAAATACGCATTGCTGCAAGGGGCGAATATTATTCTGATGAAAAAGGTGTCATTATAGCAACAGGTACTCCTAACGGTTTTCAAACATTTGGGTACTCTTTAAATTTTGATTACGTGGTGAGCAACAATGTTTTATGGAGGATTGAAGGACGAGGATTAAGCAGTATCGATAAGATTTTCATAATGGATAATAAACCTTCTACTGAAAATTATTTTATCACTTCATCCTTATGTATGCACTTTTAAGGATTACAGCACTCTTCAGAACAGATGCTGAAATAAATTCAGCATGACTTCAATATTTATCACTACGTCTGGCGCACTTTCTCGGCGGCCACTGCGAATCACGTTATAGCATAGTTGCGCTCTTTGAGGTGAAACTAAAACTGAAAATAAATAAAAGGCTGCATTTCTCCGCTTACCATTTGGTAAACACAAAACACAAAAACAACGGCCACAAAGCTCATCGCTGGTAAAGGCAAATCAGCAAAAGTAACGCGGTACTTTTCTTTAAACGATTCCGGGATCCAATGAATGAGGTATCCAAGTAAAATAACTGAGAACACTAAAGCATAACCGCGGATAATCTCAAGTGTGAGGGCTCCTCCAAAATGATTGGTGATCCTGTCAAAAATCAGGTTAACTGTATCGAGGCTATCACTTCTAAAAAAGATCCGTGTAAAACTTATAAATGCTAGCGTGATCAAAACCATAATCACTTTCAAAACAAAACTTTCGGAATTTTTAAAGGGAGAAATTTTTTGCCATAATTTGTGAAGGACTAAACCTAAACCATTTAATCCGCCCCAGATAATAAACAACCAGGAGCTTCCGTGCCAGAAGCCTCCAAGAAGCATTGTTACCAATAAATTGATATTGGTATTCACACTCCGTTTAACCTGCGGAAAGAAATAAGCTAACACCACAAACACAATTGCAATAAACAATAAAACCAAAAGCAGCCAAATTTTTCCGGTCAGCATCACCAAGACAACTGATAAAAAAGCAATGCAGATATAAGAGCCAGCAGTTCCTTTTTTATTTCCACCCAAGGGAATGTATAAATAATCCTTGAGCCACGTGGATAAAGAAATGTGCCAGCGTTTCCAGAATTCACTAACGTCCTGCGCCTTATAAGGTGATTTAAAATTTGTTTTTAAACGATAGCCTAATAATAACGCAATACCAATCGCCATATCTGTGTAACCACTAAAGTCAGCGTATATCTGCAAGGAGTAGCCAAATATTCCAAACACTGCTTCTACTCCCGAATAATAATTAGGGTTATCAAAGATGCGATCAATGTAATTGACGGCAATATAATCCGCCATTATTTTTTTTCCCAAACCGTTGAAGATCCAGAATACCGCATAACCAAAATCTTTACCCGTTAGATGATACGGCTGATATATCTGGTACAGGAATTCATTTGCCTTAACAATAGGTCCCGCTACAAGGTGTGGGAAAAAGCAAACAAAAAAACCATAATCAAAAATAGATTTCACGGGCGTGACTTTTCCCCTATACATATCAATGGTATATGAAATAGACTGAAACGTAAAAAAAGAAATTCCTACTGGCAGGATTAATTTATCAACCGGATCAGTTGTTCCTAAAAATGTATTGCTAAACTGCGTGAAATGATTGAAAAAGGAAATATCCGTTCCTGCTAACTGGTTTACACTTTCCGTAAAAAAATAAGCGTATTTAAAATAACATAACAAAGTTAAATTCAACACCAGACTTATCGTTAAATACACTCGCTTTCTTGTGTCTGATTGGCTCTGATAAATAAGCCTTCCCCAATTATAATCACTGATGATTGTAAAAATGAGAAGTATTAAAAAGATTCCACTTGTTTTGTAGTAAAAGAAAAAACTAACCAGTAATAAATAAAAAGTTCGCCATGTATTTTTCTTGTAGAGTAAAGAGTAGATGCCAAGCACCACGGCAAAAAATCCCCAAAAATATAATTGTGTGAAAATAACAGGCTGGCCCTTCACATAAAGGAAATAGGGTTTTAAATAAGTGAGAATATCGTTGAACACGTTTCCTTAATATTTATTTATCTTTCACTTTACTATTATATCGATAGCTCCGATTAATGGCATCAAACATAAGGCCGGCGAGTATATTGTAACCTCTTCCATTAAAATGCACCTTATCTTTTGCTGCCAATCCTGCCTTCTGCCATTTATAAATTGATTTGTAACCTCCCATAACAGCATAAAGATCATACACAGCTGCATGATGTTTTTCCATTAATTCAAACATGGCTTCCTCCGCTTTGATCGGTCGTTTATTTGAAACGCGTCTGCTCATATAATTATCAGTGACAGTTGTAAATAAAAAAGTACAGGTAGGAGATGCAATTTTAACTAAGGCAATTAAGCTGTCATAGTTTAACATGAAGCGTTCCTTAGAAAAATTAGCATCATGCGTATCATTTACACCCAACGAAAAAATCACCAGGTCAGGAGGAATTGTTGCCAGTTCATTTACAAACTCCTGACATCTGAGATATGAAGAAGTGCTTGCTCCATTTACCCCAATAGCCGCATAATAAAATCCAGGATTTGTATTATCAATACTAAAACCACGGATCATAAAATCACGAATGAGAGAGTCTTTTCGTACCAGGTTAAAATTTACAGAATCAATATAAGTTTCAAATGTAAATTCTGTATATCCTTCTTTTATTAAATCTCTTCTTACAAATTGCAAACCTTCTTGATTTGAAAGTGAAAATTCAAAGCTTGGATTAAAATTATGGTACACTCTTAACGAGTTGAAAGATTGATGATGATTGTTTTTTAAAAGGTTAAATCCAAATGTATTCGCGCTATCATTTGTAATGCCTGCCATACCAGCTAAACCCAGGTTATCACACATTTCTTTGGCGAGTGCACTTCTTTTGCGAATCCATTTTCCGGTGGTGAATGATTTAAAAAAATGCGGGCTGTTTGTTTTCACAATTTTAAAAGGAAAAATAAAAGTGCCTCCACCTTTAAATTTTCCTATGTCCTGAAAACCATCCATCAATACTTCTGTCCAAAAACCTGCCTGAATATGTGAACCTCCAAAATGTACCACTGTTACTTTTCTTCTTTTTCCTTCCCTTAACTCATCCACCTTTTTATAAAAGTTCATGAACTTAGAACTGTCCTTTGCCATATACAATTTACTCTGATCATAATTGATAAAAGGGTATTGCTGGGCTTTTAAAGAAAAAGACACGAGATAAAAAACACAAGTTAAAAAGCTTGTGAAAATTAAATTTGTTGTTTTTATGGTGGTTCTATCTTTTATCATTAATTTTTCTTCTGAATCTTTTTATTTATTCTTTACAAAAGTATTATAATCACTCATTAACGACGAATACAACAGCACTGCTATTTTTCTTGCTCCACCGGAACTAAAATGAATATAATCTTTAGCGCCTATGCCCTGCTCTACCCAAGAAAGCATACTGTTGCGCCCTCCCATACAATTATACATATCAAAAAATGCACAATCGGTTTCAAAAGCCGATCGCTTGATAGCATCACGCAAGTTCTCTAATTGAGGATGGGTTTCATAATCTGCGCCTACTTTCACGCTCATATCTGCTGGTCCAATAATAAGTATAGAAGACTGTGGAGCTAATTTTTTGATAGTTAAAATTTGCGCTTTTAAATAGCTTCCAAAATTATCAGCTTGCTCTTTTGTGGTAATATAAGGTAAAGAGTTTCCGCCAAACTGAAGTATGATCAGCTTCGCGTTCAGGTAATCATAAAATTGTTTGAGCTGGCCATAATTGATCTGGTTAAAAAAAGTTCCCGAACTGCCGCGTAATCCAAAGTTATCTACCATAACGCCTTTATTGCCTTCCAGAGAAACACCATAAAAATCAGGACTGTCTTTTCCTCTGAATTTAAATTCCTGAAGTAATGCACCCTGATTTAAATTAAATTCTTTGATATTAAAATTTCCTCCTGCCACTAATGAATCGGATGTATTCAAAGTGCCATTTTCATATAATTCAACATGAGTTTTTGCCTGGGCGCCACCATAAAATAATTTAATTTTTTTATACGCCGCGGCTTTTGGCCCTCCATTTTTACTGGTTACTACTTTAACCCAAGCCGATTTAAATTGAGTAGTATCGCTAAGCGGTGCATAATTATAAAATCGCGTGATATGCGCCAAAGCTCCAAAATTATTATGCTTCACCCGCTTATCTTTTCCTGCAAAAACAGGGTAACGGTCCCAGCCCGGACTCCAGGATATTTTATTGACTACGCTTGGTGCAACCGGCATAAATGAAATTAAGCCAGGTCCTTCGCCCCCGAATTGCCCCTGCAACTTTAACCTTAAGTAATCACTGATCCTGTCTCCTTCAATTTGTGAGTCGCCATAATGTAAGATCCTGATGCTTTTTTCTTCGCTGCTAATATTAAAAAGTGAATTAAAAAAATTAGACATCGCAGACTTTGTTGCATTTTTATATTGAATGCTGGTAATTAATTTAATAGCAGAATCTTTTTTTTCAACTTCCATTAATTCAGAACTATCAGATTCAGTTGCTTTTTCTTCAGCATTTGCCAAAGCCAGGATATTAGAAATATCAGTCTTCTCAACTTTTTTTTCTAAAAACAAAGAAGTATAATTCGGGTAATGAAGGCTAATCTTTTCTGAAATATGAATTCCTTTTTCGGGAAACAATAGGCTGATAAGTCCTAACATGAAAAAAGTCAGTGCTAAAAAAACAAGGGTATGAAATGGTTTATGCAAGGTCAGGCAATTTTGAAAGCAAGATGCTAAATACTTTGCAAAAAGATCAGGCTAGATCAATTAGTTTTTCACAATAAATATTGTAAAAGCAGCCTATTTAGAGAAATCAAAAAAGTGTAATAAGCGCTAATTAACTTTACACTTTTCCGGTATTTTTTTATAGATTTAATTTACACCTTATTCCGGCATAATACCCTATTAATCAAACAGTTAAAATCAGCACTTCTTAAATTCTTCAGAGAAGGTGAGTATTAGTGAGTATTTTACTAAAATTTCACTGAAATCATTGATTTTTGGGTAAAATCCCTTATTTTTGCACCCTTATAATTATTAAGAAATATAACATGAATATATCAAAAAAAGACATTAGTCCTTTAAATGCTCAACTGAGTATCACTTTAGCACCAACCGATTACGAGGTTAAAGTTGAAAACGCTATAAAAAAAGTACAAAAACAAGCTGCCATGCCAGGTTTTAGAGCCGGAAAAGTGCCTGTGGGTTTAATTAAAAAACAACATGGTAAATCAATTTTAGTTGATGAAATTAATAAGATCCTAAACGAAACCCTTTACAACTATATTAGAGATAATAAGATTGAAATTCTTGGAAATCCAATGCCAACGGAAGAAACCAAAATTGATTTTGATAATCAAAAAGAATTTACTTTTAACTACGAACTTGGGTTAACGCCGCAGTTCGATGTAAAACTGGACAACACTCAATCTTTCGTTTATAACACAGTAAAAATTGATGATGAATTAGTAGAAAAATATTTGAAAGATGTAAAGCGCAATTATGGCAAACCTTCTAATCCGGAAGTAGCAGAAGAGAAAGACGTATTATACATTGATATCGTTGAGCTGGATGCTGATAATAATATAGTTGCCGGTGGCGTTTTTAAATCAACCAGTATTGGAATTGATCGTTTGAAAAGCGAAACCGCCAAAGCAAAATTAATTGGGGCTAAAAAAGAAGACAAGATCATCATTAATGCAAATGAATTATATGATTCGGCAGTTGATAAATCTATCTCTTTAGGCATTGATAAAGAAGTTGCCGAAAGCTTTAGCGCAAATTTACAATTAACGGTTCGCAACATTGCCCGTATGGAAGATGCTGAATTGAACCAGGAATTATTTGATAAGTTATATGGTGCAGGCACTGTAAATTCTGTTGAAGAATTTAAAGAAAAAATAAAAGGTGAATTAGCCTTAATGTTTGCACAGGATACAGACCGTAAGTTTGTGGAAGGTGTTGAAAAAACGTTGGTAGAAAAATTAAATATTACTTTACCGGATGATTTCTTAAAACGTTGGTTAATGACTGTAAATGAAAAACCTTTAACAAAAGAGCAATTAGAGGCTGAGTATCCTTCGTATGCGAAAAACATGCAGTGGAAATTAATTGAGAACAAGATTATCAAAAACAACAACATTGCTGTAACTCCTGACGAAGCTAAAGAAGAAGCTAGTCATTATGTACGCTCCCAATTTTCCCGTTACGGCCAAGTTCCTGAGGAATCTGAAGTAGCAAAGATTGTGGATGGTATTTTAAGCAAAGAGCCGGAAGCTCAAAAAATATTTGAAGGACTATACAGCAAAAAAGTTTTGAACGTTTTGAAAACAAGTTGCAAACTAGATACCAAAGAAGTTAGTTACAATGAATTTTTTGGGATAAAAGACTAAACAATAACCACATTATACTGTTCAATTAAAATCATCAGTTCCATAAAATGCAAGGAGTTTATATAACTAAAGCCGCCAAATTTTTACCTAATAATCCCATTTCCAATGATGAGATGGAATTGTATTTAGGTATGATTGATGGTATTCCCTCAAAAGGAAAAAGCTTAACTCTGCGCAACAACGGAATTAAAACTCGTTATTATTCAATTGATAAACAGGGGCATTCCACGCACTCAAATGCAAAAATGACGGCCCTTGCTATCGAGCAATTGACAGACAATACCTTTAAACAAACTGATATTGAATTATTAGCATGCGGAACTACTTCTCCGGATAATCTATTGCCTTCTCATTCAGTAATGGTTCATGGAGAACTGAACTGCGGGCCGATAGAACTAATATCAACAGCAGGAGCTTGCTGCGCCAGTATGCAGGCATTAAAGTACGGTTATAATTCTATTTTAGCAGGTAGCTCAACTAACGCTGTTTGTACTGGCTCAGAAAAATTATCTTCTTTAATGCGCGCAGAGCATTATGAAAAAGAAACCGAACGATTGACTGAAATGGACAAACATCCAATCATAGCTTTCGAAAAAGATTTTTTGCGTTGGATGCTATCTGACGGAGCAAGTGCTTTATTATTAGAAAATAAACCGCGACAAACAACCTCTTTAAAAATAGAATGGTTAGAAATTAAATCATTTGCCAACCAGTTAGAAACATGCATGTATGCCGGTTCTGATAAAAATGAAGATGGCACAACTAAAGGTTGGAAAGAGTATTCATCTGAGGAGTGGTTACAAAAATCTATATTTGCATTTAAACAGGATACAAAGTTATTAGGTAAAGAAATCGTTCCGACCGGCACAAAATATTTGAAGGAAATTTTAGATAAAAGAAATTTTGACGCTTCTACGATTGATTATTTTTTACCGCATTTATCCTCAGAGTTTTTCAGATCAAAAATTGCTGAAGAAATATTAAAATACGATATCCATATTCCGCAGGAAAAATGGTTCACTAATTTATCATCTACGGGAAATATTGGCTCCGCTTCTATTTTTATAATGATTGAAGAATTAATGAATTCCGGCAAATTAAAGAAAGGACAAAAAATCCTGTTAATGGTTCCAGAAAGTGCTCGATTCACTTATGCATACTGTTTATTAACTGTTTGCTAATTCTTTTAACATGAAGAAAGAAGATTTGCCACAAGATCCATCTGCTTTGGTAGGGGTAACCCGTGAAGTATGTTATGTAAAAGATGCCAGCGGAAAATACGTTTCTGATTTAAGTACCGGCTGGGATGTAAAAAAACAAGCATTAGATAATGCCTGGGATGATATTAAAGAGCGCGTGGAAGGAGCATCAGCCAAAGTGAAAAACGGAGAAGTAAGTCCTGTGTTTTATTTTATGGAATTAAAACTAATGGACTTGACCTTATTATCCGGTTATACCGGTTTTTGGAAATGGACTATCAAAAGACATTTCAAACCCTCTGTATTTAAAAATTTAAGTGATAAAAAATTAGCGACTTATGCCAAAGCATTTGACATTACCGTAAAAGAGCTAAAGAATTTCAATGGATAAATTAATTTTACCTTACAATCACATACAAACGGCTCATTGTGAAAATGGCGTTGCCACCGGACTTTTAAGACATCACGGTTTAGAGTTTATGACCGAGCCTTTAATGTTCGGTTTAGGTTCAGGTATATTTTATATACATATTCCTTTTTTAATGGTGAATGGTGGTCCTGCCATTTCATACAGAAGTATGCCGGGATGGATCTTTAGTAGGGCTAGTAAATTATTAGGTATAAAAGTAAATCGCAAAAAATTCAGCAGCGAAAAAGAAGCTTACGATTATTTAAATCAACAAATTAAACTTGGCAATCCGGTTGGCTGCCAGGTTGGTGTTTTTAATTTGCCTTATTTTCCTGCAGAATACCGTTTCCATTTCAATGCACATAATTTAGTGGTATACGGAAAAGAAAACGGAAATTATTTAGTGAGCGACCCTGTGATGGAAACAGTGACAACACTTACAGAAGAAGATATGTTGAAGGTGCGTTTTGCGAAAGGACCTTTGGCTCCGAAAGGCCATGTTTATTATCCGGAAAATGTAAAGCCGGTTAGTAAAGAACATTTACAGAAAGTTATTTATAAAGCCATTCATCGTTCGGCATTTGATATGCTGAATATTCCCGGCCCTATTTGCGGAGTGGATGGGATAAAATATACCGCTAAACAAATTCGTAAATGGCGCGAAAAATTAGGTCCGCGTAAAGCTGGTTTATACTTAGGCCAAATTGTGCGTATGCAGGAAGAAATTGGAACAGGTGGCGGAGGCTTTCGTTTTTTATATGCTGCATTTTTAGAGCAGGCCAGTGAAATTACCGGCAATACCAAGCTCCTGAAACTCTCTGATGAATTTACGAAAGCCGGTGATTTATGGCGCGCCAGTGCGGTGAATATGGGACGAATCTATAAAGGACGTTTAAACGAGCAAAAAGATTTTTTAGAAAGTGCCAACATGCTGGATGAAATTGCAGAAATAGAAAGAGCAGCGTTTAAAGAATTAAGAAAGATAAAGATCTAAACGCAAAGTGAATAGCAGAGAGCGCAAATAGTTTTTGTCATGCTGAGCAGTCACTTCGAACTGTCAAACTGAGCGGAGTCGAAGTGCGAGAATTAGGAAGGCGTTGAAAAAAGTTCATGTCGACCATCCAAAACTTAATATATGTTAATGACCGGTCATTAATTTCTGTTTTAGGTAATCAATCTTTAAACCTAAAACATATCATTATGAAAACATTCATCAAGATCATCGCAATTGCTCTTGCTACAATCAGTTTAACTTCCTGTAAAGAAGATTACTCAGAGCTGATTCAAAAAATTGAAACAACCCAGCTGGAATTACAAAAAGAAGATTCAACTTTAACCACGCAGCGGAATGAAATTGCCAGGTTAGTTTATACAAACACAAGCAATAGTTCAGAAGCCGTTAGTCCTAAGGAAATGGCCTTGACAACTTTGGCCGGCCAACAAAATACTTTGATCACACGTGTAGAAATACTCATGCAAAAAAACAAAGGGTTAATTGACAAATTAAATGGATCATCAGTGAATCCAGAAGAAATATACAATGAGTATAAAGTGCATGCAGATGAACTTGAATTAATGAAAACGGATATTAATACTGCAAAAAAAGCTACGAGTTACTCTTAAAAGAAGTAAATGAAGCTTTTAAAAACCTTGGAGATACAACGAATGTGATGTAAACCAAATTTATACTTGTCACGTTTTACTGAGCGGTTTGCTAAAAACCTGACAAGTGTTTCAAAGCGCAAAAATTACTTATTCAAAACAATTTTCTCTCGTTTCACAATTCTATCATTCTGATACACATTCACAAAATAAAGCCCGTTAGATAAATTTTCTAAATGCACTGTATGAGAAACGTTAGTTGTAATTTCACTTACTAACACTTGACCCGTAAGAGAAACAACTTCTATTTTTTGCAACTCTGTTTTAGAAGTAATTGTTAATAATCCACTTGTTGGATTTGGATGGATGATCGTAGTCTTCTCATTCAAAATTTCAGAAATATCAACCGTTGGGCTTTCTAACATTTTATGTACAAAACCATCATAACTTACTGCCGTCAAACTATAAATAGGCGCATCAGGATTAAAATCTACAGTACTTGTAAAATAACCTGCCGTGTAAATACTACCAAATTTATTAACAGACATTTTTGTAGAATAATCATAACTGCTACCTCCAAAATTTTTAACCCAAGCAAAATCTCCTATAGAATCTAACTTTAAAATAAAGTTGTCATTTATCCCATAATTAGGCAAGGAATAGCTTCCTGGCCCCGGATCAAAATCATTGTATATATAAGTATATCCGCCATACGTAAATATATTTTTCTTACTATCAACTGCAATGGAGGTTCCCATAGAGGAACTAGATCCTGGATTATCAATGGATTTCGCAAAATTTAACGACCCTGAACTATCTAACTTGACGATGTAACATGAATATAATGTATTAGATGCTGTCAGATTAAATGTACTTGAACCTGGATCAAAATCAGTAATCCCGCTATATCCACCTGTTATATATATACTTCTATTTATATCAACAGCAACAGCCATCCCTTTGCCGGGGTATGAGCCTTGAAAACATTTAGCAAAAACAAAATTGCCCAAAGCATTCAGTTTTAAAACAAATGTATTTTGCACACTACTGCCGGGAGTCATCATATTATAAACTCCGGCATTTGGATCAAAATCAACTGTGCCCATAAAAAATCCCACTAAATGAACAGAACCTAAATTATCCACAGTAACGGAATAACCTATATCCTGGCTAGTAGAGCCAATTCGTTTTGCCCAAACAAAAGTTCCAGCTGAATTAAGTTTCAGAATATAAATATCATCTGAACCAGCAGTTGTTAGAGAAAATATGGCAGGGCTAGGATCGAAATCCGTTGTGCTTGAGAAGTTTCCAGTTAAATAAATATCTCCTGCGTTGCTTGTTGAAATTGATTGACATCCCTCACTTTGACTACCACCGATTTTTTTTGCCCATATAAAATTGCCAAGTAAATCATACTTAGAAATAAACACATCTGCTAATCCAGATGAAGCTAACGTATATGTGCCAAGACTCGGATCAAAATCTACTGTATCTGCAAAAGTACCTGCCACATAAATAAACCCTAACTTATCATAGGTAATTGCACTACCTACTGAATTTATTTTTCCTTCGAGTTTTTGTGCCCAAAGGATATTTCCTGTGCCATTGTATTTCGCTATATATGCATTATCAGCAGTGGGGGAACTCAACGTAAAAGTCCCTACACCAGGATCAAAATCTACAACGCCAGAAAAAGAACCTGTTATATAAACATTATCCGTTGTATCTGTTGCTAAAGAGTAAGTAAAATCATATCCCCCGCTCCCAATCTTATTTGCCCATTGGAATATTGGATTTTGAGCAAAGAACAAAAAAGGAACGATGATAAAATAAAATATTAAAATGGTTTTTTTCATTGTCTAAAATTTATAATATAATTTAATTATTCCGAGCCCTATTGACTTTTCTATCAGGTCTTTTCTAGAAAATCCACGTGATCAATTTCATTGATTTAACCAGAGATTACTTACTCAATACAATCTTTTCTCTTTTTACAATTCTATCATTTTGATACACATTCACAAAATAAAGCCCGTTAGATAAATTTTCTAAATGCACTGTATGAGAAACGTTAGTTGGAATTTCACTTAATAATAATTGTCCTGTAATAGAAATAACTTCTACTTTTTGTAACTCTGTTGTTGAATTTATAGTTAATGCGCCGTTGGTTGGATTAGGCTGAAGAGAAATATAATTGCCATTCGTTAACGCGTTTTGATTTGTTGTAATACTTGTGCCTAAAGCCATCAATGTTGCAGAGCCCGAAGTCAAAGGCACAATAGCACCACTTGAATCAGATTGATTGACTTGAAAAAAACCTAAATAGAATTGCTCATCTGTATTAAGTGTAGAATTTATTTTATAATGTAAGATTGCTATTTTACCATAACCACTTACATTACCAGTAATGGTGTGGGTTGTAGCAGTGTATAATGTACTACTATTAAAATCTAATAATTGGAATTTTAAATTTTGATTGCCAGCATTAATAAATGACGTTGGGTATTCTATCCACACCGAGTTTAAATCTATTAATGTATAATCATAATCTACTGTGAAGGCTATTCCGTTTACATTAGTAATAGGGGTGGTCGCATCTCCTAAATAAATAGAAGCTGTACCCCACATCCCTTTATTTACAGTACTTTGGTCGGGCACTATTGTAAGTTGAGGGTTGGTAGTTGTTTGCGCTAGTTTAAAAGCATGGGTTAAATTATAATTATTAAATATTGCTAACGTATCATCATCATTAATAATACCGTCGCCGTTGCAATCGCTATGCATTAAATTTTTACTGTTAGTAATTGTTCCGCTCCAGTTAGTTGAATAATAATTTTGCCATAAATTACTAACGCTTGCTCGTGGTGTACCTGTTTGGGTATAATGTAAGCCAAGTTCTAATACATCTAAATTGTCTGCAATACCGTCACTATTAGCATCGCCTGGCCAAACATCTTGGCAAGTGTTTATAACTGTTATAGTTTCATAAAGAGAATAAATACAGCCTGCCGAAGTGGAAGCGTCAATTGCGTACGTGGTTGAAGTGCTTGGTGTTACTACACAATATAATGAATTTGTAATTGTGGGAGTTGGCATTACCGTATAGCTCGAAGCTCCATTAATTGTTATGGTAAAAGCTGAATTTGCACAAAGGGTACCACTCGTATTAGAAATTGAAGTAGTAACAGAAGGGTGAACAAATATTGTGATTGAATCAATGATTGAGCAAGAAAAGTTTGAATTATATGCTGTTAAAGAATACGTAGTTGTTACGGTTGGAGTTACATATACTACATTACTTGTACTGCCATCAAACCAAATTACCTGTGGTGCTAAAGTCGCCGTTAAAGCAGCATAATCGTTTGTGCAAATAATTGTTTGAGAACCAACAATAGAAACAGAAGGTATTGCATTAACTGTAATGTTTGAAATAGAAACGGAGTTACTAACACAACCAAAGGAACTAGTACCAGAAACGCTGTATGAAGTTGATGTTGTTGGTGATACAATTGCAGAGCCTCCGCTGAAAGTGTATGTACTAGCTCCACCTGGAACAATAGTAAATGAAGTGCCACTGCAAATAGCACCACTATTTACGGTTATCGTGGGGGTGGCATCAATTAAAATATTATTTCCATTATCATTACCGTTTAACGGCGGGTTACTACTAACTACTCTAATTCTATAAAAATCACCCGCTGTTACAGTAGCTGGTATTACTGCACTAATAGAACTTGCAGAGGTTGATGTTAATGTTCCTATTGTTTGTGGCGAAGAAAAAGAACCATAAGCATCAGACAGTTGAGCGGTAAATATATTACCTGAATTAAATGTTCCTGTTATAGTATACGGAACATTTAAATTAAAAGCAGTCCCATAACAATGATTAGCGCTAATGGTTGGTGTACTGATCGTAGCTGTACTAAAACTTGCTGTAATTTCTATCAACGAAGAACAGAAACTATTATTTTGATTAAATTGAAATTTATTAAGAGATGTATTTGTTGATAAATTATACTGAAACAAACTTGAGGGAGAAGAAGATGTTAATCCATAAAAATTACCATCTAAACCTTGATATAAACTGCCATTAGAGTTTGATACAGAGGAATTTGATACAACACTATAGGTGCTTGCAGCTAAACTATATTGAAAAATAACACCAGCACTACCATACAAATTACCGTCTGTGGCTTGGATAAGAGCGCCTTTAGGGTATGCGCCGTTTGTAAAATCAATTTTTTTTGTAAATACTGCCGTTGTTGGATTATATTGAAATAGTACGCCACCATTACTCGCCCCTCCATCTTTCGTCATGCCATAAAGCATTCCGTCGGAAGCTTGTAGTAAAGAACCCTCAGGGTGACTCCCGTTTATTGAGCCTGTAAAATTAACTTTTGTAGTAATGATATTTGTGTTATAATCATATTCAAATAAATTACCAATATAGCTTGAGCCCCCTAAATAAGATAAGCCATACAACTTACCATTGGTACCTTGTATTAAATTACCTAAAGGCCATGTAGTTCCTGGGGATGTTAAGTCCATTTTTTTTGTAAAAACACCTGTACTAATATTATATCGAAACAATGTTCCCTCATCATTAGTTCCGCTGCCCCCCTTTTTAGTCATACCATACAAATTACCATCTGTTGCTTGCATTAAAGTAGATGATGAATATTCTCCATTTGCTCCATTCCCAAAATTCCCTCCAGCAGGAAAATCATATTTTACTGTATAAATATGAGTTACAGGGTCAAATTGAAACAAAACTCCATAATCATTTGTTCCACCTCTGCTTGTTAATCCATAAAGTTTGCCGTCGCTAGCTTTAAACAAAGAACCTAAGGGTTCTTTGCCTAACAACCCCTCTTCAAATGTAAATTTTACTGAATAAGTACTAGTAGAAATATCATATTTAAACAACTGATGTGAATTCATAGCATACAATTTACCATCGCTTGCTTGCATAAAAGTACCTAAAGGCTGACCAAGGTTTACTAAGAAATCCATTTTTTTGGTATAAACATTCGTGATAGGATTAAATTGAAAAATAACGCCTGATTGAGGAAGACCAAAGCCTCCACTGTTTCTTGTCATTCCATAAAAGTTACCATCTGTGGCTTGTATTAAAGACCCCTGTGGGTTATAACCATTTTGGATTAGTGTATTTAAAGTAGAAAACGTGTATGAATTTACACAAGTACTTGTTACCGGATCATATTTAAAAATAGAGCCTGCATCAGTTGTAGCATTGCCCGCCGTCATGCCATATAATTTGCCATCAGTAGCTTCTAAGAGCTCTCCTTTGGGACTTTCACCTAATGTACATTTTACAATATAATTATTATTAATAGGATTATATTGAAACATTCCACTAGTGTATGACGTGGAAGGAATTCCACTATACATTCCATATAACATGCCGTCTGTTGCTTGCATTAAAGTGCCTTTTGGGTATTTTCCTACTACCGTTCCAGTATTAAAGTCTAATTTTTTTGTGTAAGTATTAGTTATGGGATTAAATTGAAATAATACACCAGAACCAGTACTTCCACCGCCCTCTGTTAATCCGTATAGCATTCCATCGGATGCTTGAAATAATGAGCCATTTGGGCTAGCGCCATTTCCTGCCCCATTAAAATCTAATAGTTTGGTAAAAGTATTTGTTGTAATATCAAATTCAAATAGTACTCCTAAACTATTAACACCTCCATCGCGTGTCATTCCATAAAGTTTGCCATTTGTAGCTTGTATTAAAGAGCCCTGTGGATTACCACCGTTTGAATCAGCAATCCAAGCAGATGTAACATTAAATTGAAATTTTTTAACATATATATTTGTTACTGCATCGTATTGAAAAATTACCCCCATACCATTACCACTATGACCTGTTAGCCCGTAAAACTTTCCATCTGTTGCTTGAATTAATTTACTGCTTGCGGGAATACCATTACCCTCTTTAGTAAAAAAATTATGCTCAACTGATAGATTATTACCATGATTATCAGTTTTATAAATAGTACCCCCACCATACAAACCGCCTAACTGGGTCATTCCCCATAATTCCGTTTGTGCATTATTAGTCTTACAAAAAGAAACAATACAAACAACCATTAATACAATTTTCTTCATAACCTTAATTTTTAATTATACCGAATATAGTTCAATAAAAACAGACCTCCAATAGAAATATCGGGGGTTTTCAATTATTTCGTTTGTATTTTCAGCAAATCTTTAGCTTTTACGTGAATGATTTTACCGTCTTCACAAAAAATTAATTCCCCGTCTTCTTTGGCTTTATCTCTTACTAATTTTTCAAAAGAAATCTTTAATCCTTCTGATATTTTTTGAGTTAGTTCTGACGTGCATAGGTTGTATCCTGGCAGAAAGCCGGTAGACTAATAATGAAAAATAAAATAAAAATAATTTGTTTCATAGAAAATTTCTTTGGAAGACAAAAGCGAATGGGTAACGACTTAACTCGAACTCCCGCCAATCATTTGGGATAAATTATTTAGCTTGTTTCGGAAGTAAATTTAGCCATTTCCCAACAAATCGTCGTTACACCAATAAGAAGTTATTTGGGTACCAAAAAGCCTACTTATTCAAAACAATTTTCTCTCGTTTCACAATACGATCATTTTGATATACATTCACAAAATAAATTCCATTTGCAAAATTTTCTAAATGCAATGTATGAGAAACGCTAGTTGGCATTTCACTTAACAATATCTGTCCTGTAATAGAAACAACTTCTATTTTTTGTAATTCTATTTTTGAATTAATAGTTAAAGAACCGTTTGTTGGGTTAGGGCTGATGGAAACACTATTTCCATTCAACTCTTGTAACCCAACGCTTGTTCCCATTGCCATTAAAGTTCCTGTGCCTGATGTCAACGGAACAATTGCTCCAGAAGCATCCGATTGATTGGCTTGAGATATTCCAAAATTCAAAACCTGATCAGTTGTTATAGTAGATTTAATTTTATAATGTAAGGTGGCGATTTTTCCATAACCACTCACATTATTAGTTATAGTATGAGTGGTTGCAGTATAGAGTTTACCTAAAGTTAAATTCAATTTTCTGAAATGTAAGTTTTGGTAAGAAGCATCCAAAAATGAAGTTTGATACTCTAAATAAATATTATTTGTTTCAATTAAAGTTTTATCAAAATCAATAGTATAAGCTACTCCGTTAATATTACTAATTGATGTAGTGGCATCTCCTAAATAAATAGAAGCTGTTCCCCAGGTCCCTTTCAGAACAGATGACTGATCAGGAACGATACTCAATTGCGGATTAACGGTTGTTGTTTGTGCCGTTTTAAAGGCATGTGTTAAACCATAGTTATTATAAATAGCAAATGTATCTGCAATATTAATAATTCCATCTCCATTACAATCACTATGGGCTAAATTTTTACCATTAGTCGTAGTTCCAGTCCAATTATTTGCGGTTAAAGCATACCACAAATTCATTTGAAATGTTCTTACTGGTCCCATTTGCCCAAAATGTAAGCCAAACTCTAGTACATCCAGATTATCAGCTGTGCCATCATTATTAACATCACCTGGCCATACATCCGTACAAGTATTATCAATAGATACAACTGTAGTTTGTGTTCCTATACATCCAATTGTAGTTGTTCCGTTTACAGTATAAACACTAGAAGAAGATGGAATAGTGTTCATTGTAGATGTGAGCACTCCTGTACTCCATGAATAAGTTGCGGCACCTGATGCAGTAAAAGTTAATGATGACCCACTACAAACAGTTGCAGAAGTTGGAGTTATACCAAGAGGTCCATTAAATATAATTGTTAAACTACTTGAGGGGCCACTACCGCAAGAGTTAGTAGGTGTGACAATAATCATTCCCGGAGTTGTGCTATAAGTAAGATTAATAGAATTCGTGCTTGTTCCGCTATTGATAACTGAATTTAACGGAGTACTCCAAATATAACCAGTTGCGCCTGTAGCAGGCAAAACAGAATAAGCTGTTGTTGCTCCAGAACAAACAGATGTATAACCAGATATGGCATAAGCAGAGGTTGGACATGGGCTTAGTTTAGAAATGAAAACTGAATTAAAAGCAATTGGAGTGATTGAATATGTGCCTATACCAGAATCAAAGTCTACTACAGAACTGAATAATCCAGTAACAAATATATTGTTTTTATAATCATGACTTATACTATTACCTTGTTCTCCATTGTTTGTGTTACCTCCTATTTTTTGGGACCACAGAAAATTACCAAGTGAATCTAATGCATTAACAAATGCATCTACACCTTGCGCAGATAAATTATATATCCCTGAATTAGGGTCAAAATCAACATTCCCTTCAAAGATCCCAGTTGTATAAATATTTTTATAGCCATCTATAGTTAGTGAAAATCCCTGCGACTCAATACTTGATTTAAAAGTTTTCACCCAAATATAATTCCCGGCATTGGTTAACTTTAGCACAAATGCGTCCGAACTGCCTGCGGAAGTTACAGTATATGTCCCTGCACCAACATCAAAATCAACATTGCCTGCAAAAAAACCTGTTAACAGTATATTTCCCATATTATCTAATTCAATAGAATTTGCTCCATTATACCCATTCATTCCTCCAATTTTTTTTGCAAAAATGAAATCTCCATTTATATCTAATTTTGAAATAAATGCTGAATTATTTCCAATTGTACTTAAAGTATACGTGCCTACTCCAGGATCAAAATCGGCAATTGAACTTGCATATATTCCTACTGTATACACGTTACCAAAAGCATCTGTAGAAATATCATACGCGCCACCATCATTTGCTGTTCCTCCAAATTGTTTGGCCCATATGAAATTTCCCGAAGAATCTAACTTCGAGACAAAAATGTCATTCCCTCCGAATGATGTCATTGTATACGACCCAGGACTGGCATCAAAATCAACAGTTCCACTAAAATAGCCGGAGACAAGTATATTTGCATTATAATCAATATGTATAGCATATCCTTGATTATGAATTGATGTAGTTCCACCAATAACACCACCTCCAAGTTTTTTAGCCCAAATAAAATATCCAAAATTATTTAATTTCATTACATAAATATCAAGATTAGATACAGATTGTGATGATAAAGTATAGGTGCCAATGCCTGGATTAAAATCAGCTATACCTGCAAAAGAACCTGTAGCATAAATATTCCCTAATTTATCTAATGCAATGGATATTCCATTTACATTGCCCGTACCACTTGTAGTAACTACATTCTTATTCCAAATAATATTCCCAGAAGAATCTACTTTTGTAATAAAACCTTGATTATTGCTTATAGTATAAATATTGCCTATAGAATCTGTTACTGAAGCTTGGGAATTGCTATAAAAGACACCTTGTGTATTAAGTTGAGTCGCCCATTGCAAATTTTGAGTAAACATTTTAGCGAATACCAACAAATAAAAGGTTAAAAAAAAAGCCTTCTTCATGTTTCTAATTTTAATTTAATCTAAAGTAGTAAATAAATTAAAATACAACAAATATGCTTTAAAGCATATTTGTTGTTATTTCAACCTTAGTAGCTACTAATATAGCTATTGAATCTTAAAAAAGACATACTTCAAAGAAATTTTGGCCTTCATGTGAAAAAATTAAGGTTAAAAAAGGGCTTTACTCAAGTTGAAGTAAGCAGTAGCATGAATAAAGACCAACAAAGCTTGCAAAGAATTGAAAGCGGAAATGTTAGTCCCTCTCTTTATTATTTATTTCAACTTGCTTACAGTTTAGATGTAACAATAACTGAGTTAATGGATTTTGAAATAATTGAAAAAAAGTCAAAAAAAACATAATAAAATTGCAATTAAACCCTTAGGTCTAAGAACGCAAATTGCGTCCTTAGAGAAATTAATTTTTATGTCATCGCAAATTGTGATGAGCTGATTCTATTTTGTTTTCTGTGGTATTTTATATCCTATTTGAACCCTAGGTTTTTTAACCTCTTTCTTCTCCAATAACTCATCTAAATATTGAAAAACAAGTTCAATGTTTTTATCGTGATTGATTACTTTCTTTTTAATATGTTCTATTTCTAATCGCAGTTCTGTGTGATTGGTTAGAGTCTCTCTTAATAAAATAAAAACATCTATAATTCTAATGCTGACTTCTATAGCTCTTTTGCTTTTTAAAACATTCGACAACATCATAACTCCCTGTTCTGTGAATGCCAATGGGAGATACTTAATGTTTTCTCCTCTTTTCAAGGTCGCAAAATGCGACCTTGAAGCTTCAGCTTCCTCAATAGTTAATTCAAACATATAACGTTCAGGAAACCGTTCCATATTTCGCTTCACTTGTTCCTTTAGTCGTTTTGTTTCCACTCCGTAAAGCTCTGCTAAATCAGCGTCTAACATTACCTTTTGATTTCTGATGTAGTAAATTTTTTTTATGATTACTCCATCTGGAATCAATAATTCAACTGTTTTCTTTCCCATAATAAAACAAAAGTAAATTATTTTATAGTTGGGTTTTGCTACAGATTGTAGCATTTTAAATAATGTGCAATTGTTTTAATAGAACGCTGATGACGCTGATGGTTAAGATTATCACAGATAAAATCATTTTTTATCCTATTAATCTGTGTTATCTGCGTTCTATTTTTTTCTTATTACTATAACACTTGTGCAGTCGCAAATTGCGACCGCATCATTCTATTTTTTCGAAAACAAAAAAACCCCGTCCGCTAGCTAGCGGACGGGGTTTTTAATTTATATTTTAAGAGATTATTATCTACACTTCGTTTCTCGACTCCGCTCGAAGTGACAACTCAGTTGACGAAACTATTAAGCTTCTTCTTCGATCTCTTCTTTAGATGCCATTAAACGCTCGTACTCTTCTTTACTTCCAACAACGATTTTCTCGTAATGACGTAAACCTGTACCAGCCGGAATTAAATGTCCAACAATAACGTTTTCTTTTAATCCTTGTAATGTATCTACTTTTCCGTGTACTGCTGCTTCGTTCAATACTTTGGTTGTTTCCTGGAACGATGCCGCAGAGATCCAACTGTTAGTTTGTAACGATGCTCTTGTGATACCTTGTAAGATTGGAGTTGCCGTTGCAGGAACTGCATCACGTGCTTCAACCAGTTTTAAATCTTTACGACGTAAT
The DNA here is from genome assembly GCA_014378485.1 of Bacteroidia bacterium. GTDB lineage: Bacteria > Bacteroidota > Bacteroidia > B-17B0 > Aurantibacillaceae > UBA4416. Next base: position 5,353 of record JACMNO010000024.1, on the reverse strand, counting down.
ACTGAGTTCTCATCACGTAATTTACGGGTAGATAATATTTGTCCGCGTTTCAGATTTTCTGAATCACCCGGCTCAACTACTACTTTCTTACCATACAATTCATCATTCTCAGTCATGAAGTTAATTTTATTAATTAACTGTAATTCTAAGAAAGATGTATCACCCGGATCTTCAATCTGAACTTTACGCATCATCTGACGAACAATCGTTTCGAAATGCTTATCATTCAATTTCTGACCCTGTAAACGGTAAACTTCCTGAATCTCATTCACTAAATATTCCTGAACTGCTGTCGGCCCTTTAATAGCTAAAATATCACCAGGAGATGTTGCGCCATCAGATAATTGCTCACCTGCTTTCACGAAATCATTTTCCTGTACTAAGATATGTTTTGATAAAGAAACTAAGTAACGGTGTTGTTCACCTGTTTTAGCTTCAACAACTACTTCACGGTTACCACGTTTGATTTTACCGAAAGTAACGATACCGTCAATTTCAGAAACCACTGCAGGATTACTTGGATTACGTGCTTCAAATAATTCAGTTACACGAGGTAAACCACCTGTAATATCTCCTGTTTTACCAGTCACACGAGGAATCTTCACTAAGATCTGACCTAACTCAACTTTCACACCTTCGTTTACAACGATATGCGCGCTGATAGGTAAGTTATACGTTTTTAAAGGCTCGCCTTTTTTATCAGCAATTCTTAATAACGGACTTAATGTTTTATCTCTGCTTTCAATAATTACTTTTTCACGGAAACCTGTTTGTTCATCAGATTCTTCACGGAATGTTACGTTTTCTTTAATGCCTTCATATTCTACAGAACCTGCAAATTCAGAAACGATAACCGCGTTATACGGATCCCAGTCACAAATCACCTCACCTTTTTTCACTTTTGAACTAGGCTTGATATATAATTGAGAACCGTAAGGAATATTTCCTGTTGTTAAAGTAATTCCTGTATTTGCATCAACGATACGAACCTCAGTAGAACGACCAATAACTACATTCGCTTTAGTTCCGTCAGCATTGATACGCTCAACAGTACGTAACTCGTCAATTTCAGCAATACCATCGTATTTAGCAATGTAGCTAGATGATGCTGCTGTATTTGATGCAGTACCTCCAACGTGGAATGTACGTAATGTTAACTGCGTACCCGGCTCACCAATAGATTGTGCTGCAATTACACCAACTGCCTCGCCTAACTGAACCTGACGGCCATTAGATAAGTTACGTCCGTAACATTTTGCACACACACCTAATTTAGATTCGCAAGTTAATACCGAACGAATTTCAACGGATTCAATTGGAGATTTTTCAATCACCGCAGATACTTCTTCATTAATCATTTCTCCACCGGTAACAATTAAGTCGCCAGTTGTTGGATGATATAAATCATTTAAAGAAATACGTCCTAAAATTCTGTCAGATAATGATTCAACAACATCGTCATTGTTTTTCAATGCCAGTGCAGTTAAACCACGTAAAGTACCACAGTCTTCTTCGTTAATAATAACATCTTGTGCCACATCAACCAAACGACGTGTTAAGTAACCTGCATCGGCAGTTTTCAAAGCCGTATCCGCTAAACCTTTACGCGCACCGTGAGTAGAAATAAAATATTCTAAGATCGATAAACCTTCACGGAAGTTAGATAATACCGGATTCTCAATAATGGAAGCCGTTGTATCACCTGCTTTCTGTGGCTTAGCCATCAAACCACGCATACCGCTTAACTGTTTAATTTGTTCTTTAGATCCACGTGCTCCTGAATCAAGCATCATGTAAACAGAGTTGAAGCCTTGTTTATCTGAGCTTAATACATCCATTACTTTTTTAGTAACTTTTGAGTTAGCATGTGTCCAAATATCAATTACCTGATTGTAACGCTCGTTATTGGTAATGAATCCCATTGAATAATTACTCATTACTTCATCAACCTGTGCACGAGCATCTTTAATGATTTTGAATTTTTCAGCAGGAGTTTCAATATCACCTAAGTTAAATGATAATCCACCTTTGAAGGCTGTTTTAAATCCTAAATCTTTGATATCATCCAGGAACTTGGCTGTTTTTGCCATACCTGTTTTCTTTACTACCATTCCAATAATATCACGAAGAGATTTTTTAGTCAACAATTCGTTGATGAAACCTACTTCATGCGGAACAACCAAGTTAAACATTACACGTCCAACAGTTGTTTCAATTAATTTGGTAACTAAGTTATTATCTTCATCTAAGGCGTTTGTTACACGAATTTTAATTTGCGCGTGGATGTCAACCTGCTTTTCGTTTAAAGCAATGTTCACTTCTTCAGCACTATAAAATATTTTTCCTTCTCCTCTTACAACATCATTCGGTAAATTCTTTTTAGATTTAGTTAAATAGTATAAACCTAAAACCATATCCTGAGATGGAACCGCAACCGGCGCACCGTTAGATGGATTTAAAATATTATGAGAAGCCAGCATTAAAATTTGCGCTTCCAATACTGCGGCATGTCCCAAAGGAACGTGCACCGCCATTTGATCACCATCAAAATCGGCGTTGAATGCAGAACACACTAATGGGTGTAACTGAATTGCTTTTCCTTCAATTAATTTTGGCTGGAAAGCCTGGATACCTAGCCTGTGCAATGTTGGTGCACGGTTTAACATCACAGGATGTCCTCTTAATACGTTCTCCAAAATATCCCAAACGATTGGCTCTTTTTTATCTACAATTTTCTTAGCAGACTTAACCGTTTTCACGATACCTCGCTCAATCATTTTACGGATAATAAATGGCTTGAATAACTCAGCTGCCATTTCTTTTGGTAAACCACATTCGTGTAGTTTCAATTCAGGTCCTACAACAATTACCGAACGAGCCGAGTAATCCACACGTTTACCTAATAAGTTCTGACGGAATCGCCCTTGCTTACCCTTTAATGAATCAGATAATGATTTTAATGCACGGTTAGATTCAGTTTTAACGGCGTTAGATTTACGGGAGTTGTCAAATAATGAATCAACTGACTCCTGTAACATACGTTTTTCGTTACGTAAAATTACATCCGGTGCTTTGATCTCGATCAAACGCTTTAAACGGTTGTTACGGATAATTACACGACGGTATAAATCATTTAAATCGGAAGTTGCGAAACGACCACCATCCAATGGAACCAAAGGACGCAATTCTGGTGGAATAACCGGAACAGTTTTGATGATCATCCACTCCGGACGATTTTCAATATGTGTTTGTGCTGAACGGAAAGCTTCAATAACCTGTAAACGTTTTAATGCTTCGTTTTTACGTTGCTGAGAAGTTTCAGTATTTGCTTTGTGACGTAACTCATAAGATAATTCATCTAATTGTAAACGTGCCAATAAATCCTGAAGAGCTTCCGCACCCATTTTAGCGATAAATTTATTAGGATCTGCATCATCTAATAAATGATTATCTTTTGGTAAAGTGTCCAATAAATTCAAATATTCTTCTTCTGTTAAGAAATCCAAATATTGAGTTCCGCCTTGAGCAGCAGTACCTGCATTAATTACTACATAACGCTCGTAGTAAATAATCATGTCTAATTTTTTTGTTGGTAATCCTAATAAGTAACCGATTTTGTTTGGTAACGAACGGAAATACCAGATATGAGCAACTGGAACCACTAAATTAATATGTCCCATACGCTCACGACGTACTTTCTTTTCAGTTACTTCAACACCACAACGGTCGCAGATAATACCTTTGTAACGGATACGCTTGTATTTTCCACAGTGACATTCGTAATCTTTAACCGGTCCAAAAATACGCTCGCAAAACAAACCATCTCTTTCTGGTTTGTAAGTACGATAGTTAATTGTTTCTGGTTTCAAAACTTCACCTGAACTACGTTGAAGAATAGTTTCCGGAGAAGCTAAACTGATCGTGATCTTGGAGAAGTTCGATTTTACTTTGTTATCTTTTCTTAAAGCCATTTTTTTGCTTTTTGGTTTTAGTGATAATAAAAATTCATTTACTCTTATTCTTTGGTGACTTCGAGATCCTCAGTCACCAAAGATTAAGAATGTATTTTAGTCAAGTGTTACATCTAATGCTAATCCACGTAATTCGTGCATTAATACATTAAACGATTCTGGTATACCAGGTGCCGGAATGTTTTCGCCTTTTACAATCGCTTCATAAGCTTTTGCACGACCCATTACGTCATCTGATTTGATAGTCAATAATTCCTGTAACACGTTTGCAGCACCGTATGCTTCTAATGCCCAAACCTCCATCTCACCAAAACGCTGACCACCAAACTGTGCTTTACCACCTAAAGGTTGTTGCGTAATTAATGAATATGGCCCGATTGAACGTGCATGCATCTTATCATCCACCATGTGACCTAATTTCAACATATAGATAATACCAACAGTTGCCGGCTGATCAAAACGCTCACCTGTTCCACCATCAATTAAGTAAGTACGGCCATACTGAGGTACACCAGCTTTCGTAGTGTATTCATCAATTTGATCCATAGTTGCTCCATCGAAAATAGGAGTTGAGAATTTTAAACCTAATTTTTGTCCTGCCCATGCTAATACTGTTTCATAGATCTGTCCGATGTTCATACGGGATGGTACACCTAACGGATTTAAAACGATATCAACCGGAGTTCCGTCTTCTAAGAAAGGCATGTCTTCGTCTTTTACAATACGAGCTACAATACCCTTGTTACCATGACGACCAGCCATCTTATCACCTACTCTTAACTTACGTTTTTGAGCAATGTAAACTTTAGCTAACTGAACAATTCCGTTTGGTAATTCATCACCAACTGTAATCTGGAATTTCTCACGTTTGAACTGACCTAAGAAGTCGTTAAACTTGATCATGAAGTTGTGTAACAAACGCTCAATTTGCTCATTCTTATCTTTATCCGTTGTCCAGTTGCCCGGATTAACTTCAGAGAAATCAACTTTTTCTAATAATTTCTGAGTAAACTTAGTTCCTTTGGTAATAACTTCTTGACCTAAGATATTATGAACACCTTGAGATGTACGGCCATTAACCAATTCAAATAATTTCTCGATTAATTGATATTTGATATTCGCAACTGCCTTTTGATGATCTGCATCCAGTTTTTCAACCATCGGCTTTTCATCCGCTTTTTGCTTTTTATCTTTAATAGCACGAGAGAATAATTTTTTATCAACGATAACACCTTTCAATGAAGGAGAAACACGTAAAGACGCATCTTTCACATCACCTGCTTTGTCACCAAAGATAGCGCGTAATAATTTTTCTTCCGGAGATGGATCAGTTTCGCCTTTTGGAGTAATTTTTCCAATTAAGATGTCACCTTCCTTAACCT
>JACMNO010000023.1 GCA_014378485.1 Bacteroidia bacterium | reverse complement strand
GTTCTGAAATTGTTTTTCTACGGGTATTATCGTCACCCTTTCATCAGGATTATCCCCATAAACCATTTTTTTATCTTTAATACCCATCTTCTTTTCCACTATCGGGGTAAAGCCAGTCTTAAGTGTTGGTTTAAATACAATATATTCATCAGGTGAAACTGCACCTTGTACAACTAGTTCACCTAGTCCAAAGGATGCATTAATAACAACTACATCTTTAAATCCACTTTCGGTATCTATTGAAAATGCTACACCTGAGGCGCCTAAATCTGAACGAACCATTTTTTGAATTCCCACAGATAAACCGATTTGAAAATGATCGTACCCAAAACTTTGGCGGTAACTAATTGCCCTATCTGTAAATAACGATGCAAAACAATTTCGAACTGCAGCAAGTAAAGATTCAGATCCCCGTACATTTAAATATGTTTCTTGCTGTCCGGCAAAGGATGCATCCGGTAAATCTTCGGCGGTTGCAGAAGAACGAACGGCTACATCAGTCATATCCTGATCGTATTCATTTGAAAGAGAATAATATCTAGATATAATCTCAGATTCCAAGTCTGGTGGAAATTTGCCGTTTTTGATCAACTGCCGTACTTTTAAACCGGTTCGCCTTAAAGATTCGAGGTTGGAGAGTTCCATCTGACCAACTATTTCCTTAATACTTGCATCTAAGGTATTATGTTCTATAAAAGCTGAATAAGCATCAACGGTGAGAATAAATCCCCCAGGAATTTTTATACCTAAAGATGAAAGGTTTTGAATCATCTCTCCCAGTGATGCATTCTTTCCACCAACAGTATTGAGATCGCTAAGACTTACGTCTCCTAAGCCTAAGATAAAACGTTTTGATTGCATAAAAAAGTGAGGGAAATTATTAATGAATTGATTTGTAATAAAGTCAGAAAAATAATATTTCTGTTTTAATTACTTATGAATCCAAACAACATAATATGTATATTGTTTTATGATAAGCACTTAATACTTATATTAAAATGATTATAGTTTATAAGAGAAATTGAAAATCCATAAAAATTGGCAGATCAATTATCCAAGTGTATTCTTTATCAGAGATGCAACGTTTTTTATAGTTCCAATATGTAGGTTCAATTAATGGCCTTGAAAATAACTTTACTATTTTTTAATTGATAAAACAATATTGTAATGTAAAAATGCAGGTGTTGTTTTTTCTTATTTTAACGGATCTTAATTACAGCTTTTTCCGGCGAATTCAAATGCACGCTTTTATTTGTTGCTAAACAATTTTTGTTAGTAACGCCATTTTTAAAGTTTAAAGCAAACCTTTGAATTTGGACTATCAAATGGTCTATTTAAGTACAATAAAACTAAGCAAGCTTATAAAGTAGCAAAAAAGAAAACCGTTATTACAACCCCAAATCAGGCATTAACAGTAAGGATAGGTAAAATTAAAAAGGGATTATCAAGTTGATAATCCCTTTCGAGGTCCCGAGCAGATTCGAACTGCTGTAGAAGCTTTTGCAGAGCTTTGCCTAGCCACTCGGCCACAGGACCCTTTTTTTCAGACAGCAAATATAGGGATTATATTTATTAGAAATTGTAAATACATTAGACGAAATTCGATTTTTAAATTATTATATGAACCGCATTGCAGAATCTGAATTAATTATTAACGAACGGGGTGCAGTTTACCACCTTAATTGCCGTCCGGAAGAAATTGCCACTAACATTATTACCGTGGGCGACCCGGAAAGGGTTAAGGAAGTAAGTAAATATTTTGATTCGATTGAATTTAAAAACTCCCATCGGGAATTTGTAACGCATACCGGATATATTGGTAAAAAGAGAATAACCTGCGTCAGCACAGGTATCGGTCCTGACAATATTGACATTGTTTTAAATGAACTGGATGCGCTGGTAAATATTGACTTTGAGACCAGGACCATCAGGGAAAAATTAACTACTTTAAACATTATTCGCCTGGGCACTTCAGGATCATTGCAAAAAAACATTCCGGTAGATAGTGTTGTTGCAAGCACACATGGTCTGGGTTTGGATAACCTGATGAATTTCTATAGAATAAAAAATAATGAAGAGGAAATTCAAATATTACAGGCATTTAATACCCACACGCAATTAAGTACCGGTAATATTGCTCCATACATTCACATGGCAAGCGTACATTTATTAAAACATTTTACCAATAATTATCACCAGGGTATTACGGTTACCTGTCCGGGTTTTTATGGGCCACAAGGCAGGGTGCTGCGATTAGGTCTTGCTCAACCGCAACTAATAAATAATTTAACCAGTTTTAATTTTGGCAATTACAGTATTACTAATTTTGAAATGGAAACATCTGCCATCTATGGGCTGGGTTATTTATTAGGTCATCATTGTGTAAGCCTAAGTGCTATTGTTGCTAACCGTATAAGCCAGGAGTTTTCAAAAGATGGCAATCTAGCCGTGGAAAATATGATCAGACAATCCTTAGAAATCATTGCAACACAAATTGATTAAGTACTTGGATTTCTTGCCGTAAATTTTCTCAGATGATTTACTATTATGACTGGAAGACTACTTAAAAAATGAATAATTTGATTGCCCTTATGAGTATCTGTTTAATTTATGAATGCTGTTGCGGTGAGTTAAGACATTTTTATAAATGATTACTTTATCTGCTTATCCTTATTAATTTTAATCAATACCATTTAAACCATACAACTTAATTATGCTAATAGAATTTTATAAATATCAGGGCACAGGAAACGATTTTGTTATTCTTGATAATTTTAACGAAAATGCTCCCGTATTAACTACTGAACAAATTAAATTTATTTGCAACAGAAATTTTGGTGTAGGAGCCGATGGACTGATGCTGCTTAGCAAAAAAGAAGGGTATGATTTTGAAATGATCTATTACAATGCCGATGGGAACCAAAGCAGCATGTGTGGGAATGGCGGCAGATGTCTGGTTAAATTTGCGTACGATCGGGGCATTCATAAAAGCAGTTATCATTTTATTGCAACCGATGGTGAACACGAAGCCAATATTGATGACGATAAAATAGTGCGCTTGAAAATGCAGGATGTAGACAATGTTCATTACCACACCCATCATTCTGTACTTAACACAGGTTCGCCGCATTATATAAAATTTGCAGAAAATGTTGAGATAATGGATGTTCCCACCACAGGTAAAGAAATACGCTACAGTACAGCGTTTGCAAAGGAAGGTGTAAATGTGAATTTTGTTGAGATACTTGATGAAGACACCATTTATGTACGTACTTATGAACGGGGTGTTGAAAATGAAACCCTAAGTTGTGGTACAGGTGTTACTGCTGCTGCATTGATAAGTGCACATAATGAGAACGGCTTTAATACAGTGGACGTTAAAACAAAGGGTGGAAAATTGAGTGTTGAGTTTATTAAAATTGATGATCAGCATTTTGAGAATATTTGGCTCTGCGGACCTGCTATATTTGTTTTTAAAGGAGAAATTATTGTTTAAAATTTCCAGTAATTATTAGAGATAAATTATTGCAGAGTTAATCGGTAATAAGGCATTTTGCAGACAAGGCGTTACAAGATTTCCTATCCGGTAAAAACGAAGATTCAAAACATAATGAAGTAATTACGTTTAGTTTAAGATTAAAAATAACATTCAACTAATGATAAAGAGTTCATTCTTTAAATTTTACTATTGATTTTTTTGATACATTCATTTTTTAATATTTTATAAGATTCCCATAAATTAATACCACAGCTAAGATGATTCAGTATTTCAAGAATTTAGAACATAAAATAATTGCGGTAGATAAACCTGAAGCAGGTACCTGGGTAAATGTTTTACCCCCGTTAAAAAACGAAGAATTTACTGAACTTAGCCAATTACTTGAAATACCCATTGATTTTTTAAAAGATTCATTAGATATTGACGAACGCAGCCGTTATGAAATAGACGATAATGTAAAATTGATCGTAATTAAAACACCTGCAGAAAATAATTCATTCAATGAAAGTGATGCGTTTTACATTACCATACCCATCTGTATTATTTTAACTCATAACCAAATTGTTACTGTAAATTCTTTTGAAAACGAAGCAATAAAAAAGTTTCTGAATACTTTTCAAAACCGCAGTATGGATAAGAAGAGCATGATGGTTTTAAAAATATTTGAAAAAGTAACAACAAATTTTCAGGAATACTTAAAAGAGATAAACCAGCGCAGAAATACGCTTGAACAAAAATTATATACTGCAAACCGCAACGAAGAATTACTGCAATTAATGCGCATACAAAAAAG
>JACMNO010000022.1 GCA_014378485.1 Bacteroidia bacterium | reverse complement strand
TATTTACTACCATCAGGGTAAAATATATTTTGCAGGTGATGCTTACTTCCCGCAATTTGGAGTAACAGATACTAATTTTTCTCTTTTATTCCTCAGAGGCGTTGTTGGAAGCATTGATACGAGTGGTACGATTATTCAAACAAAAATTTTTGAAGAAGATGCCTATTTTCCAAACGGTTGTTCCAATGTGTTTGTACAAAAGGATAATTCAATTATTATCTGCGCGATTTACGGAACTCATGTTATTCAACCCGGATATTATGAATCACAGGAATTCATTTTGGATAATAATTTTAAGACAATTAAATCCATAAAATCGACCGAAAAAGATTCTGTATTTTCTTATGCGCGGGTAATTAACAAATCGCCAACAAACGAATTTACTTGCTTTAAAAAATATCAGTTAATGTCGCAAAAAGGTGATATATTTTCAAGAACTAATTATGGATACTTAATTCATTATGATGAGAACATGAAAGTAAAAGATTCATCAGCGATTGATTTTTTTTATCCATCAAATATAAATAATAACAATTATAATGTTTACGCACTTGCTAATAATCCGCTTAACGATTCGTTAGTCACATTTTTTGGCACCAGTAGTCAAAATAGTTCTAATCCATATTTTTATGCTGTAAATGTCAATAGAAATGGCCATGCGGTTGACAGTATCCACATACCACGTTATCCAAAACTAGCATGCGAATTAAAGTATGACGTATCAACTATATTTTTTAATTCGTTCGACACAATCACGATTACCACTGATTACCATCAACGATACAATGATCCTGTTACTGAAGTAAAAGAATTGGTAAAGCCTGATTCAATTTTAATGATCCCTTACCCTAACCCTGCTCATAAAAATTTATGCTTTGAATACTTTAACCTGATTGATAAGGTTGGTTTGTTTACAATGCAAGGAACACAAATAGAGGATTTAAAACAAGATGGAAATTGTTTTGTATTGCCCGAAAATTTTCAAGAAGGTATTTACTACGTTAAAATAACAATGAAAAATTCAACAATACATTACTCAAGGGTAAAACTTCTCAGGTATTAATTTTAGAAAGCGTTTCATTTATCAGAAAATGTTCATGCAACATGTTGGCAGGTTATATTGCCTCTTTATACCGGCATGATTTGAGCATAAGCACAATGAGCTTGCCAATCAAAACTCATTTTTCCCAAAATAATTTTACTAACAATGTGCATGTGCATAGTCCATAAAAAAATATGCAAAGCGAGTTCAAATAAAAGATAAATTTGAAACTCAGATCCATGGCAAAAAAGTCGAAAGAAAATAAGGTAATCTTTGAAGATATTAAGGAGTTTCCCGAGAAGGATTCTGCTGTAGAAAAGAGTAAGCCCAAACAACCTGAAAAAGGATCAGCACAGGAAAAAAAAATCTTTAAATTTATTGCGGATGAAAGATTTTTAAGGTCTGTAGGAATCTTATTTGTGCTATTCGCATTGTTTCTTTTTATTGCTTCCATCTCATTTTTTGCAACTTGGCAAAGCGATCAAAGTCTTGTTAAATCTATCAGTTGGGGTATGCTTACTCAAACCAATCCTGGAGTTGCCGATAACCTTTTAGGTATGCTGGGTGCATGGCTTAGTTATGTTTTTATTTATAAAGGCTTTGGTATAGCGGCATTTGCGTTTGTGCTCATATTCTTTTCTGTTGGAGTTTTACTGATGACAAACCTTCAACCCATTCCCATTGTAAAAACTTTACGCTATTCCTTTTTTGCAGGCATTTGGATTTCATTAAGCATGGGCTTTTTGTTTGCAGATAATTACCCTGTTCTAGCAGGCTCGTTTGGTTATTTCGGGTTTTTATATTTGAAAGGTCTACTAGGCGTTCTTGGTACAGGCTTACTTTTGTTGTCATACGCGCTTATTTTTATGGTTGTTATTTTTAACCTGCGTTTTTATGAACCTAAAGTTATTAATGAACCTTTAAAAGATAGTCATGATACAGATACCAATAATATTGATGGTTTGATTACAATGTCTTCTCAGGTGAATGAAACAACAGAGCTTAATCCTGACGAATTTCTGTTGATTCAAAAAAAAGAAGTGCCTGAAGAAATAATTTCCACTCTGGAAGAAGAAATTATCCCTGGTTCAGATACTATAAATGAGGGAAATGAGGAAGTAAAAATCATTGAAGAAATAAATATACCGGTTGCGGAAGAGTTTATTGAACCTGCACTTATTGAACCTGCAGCTACTTTAAAAACAGATAGCGGACTTGTGCTTGTGGTTCAAGGGACTGTTGAAGAAGATGTTCCATTACCTAATATTGAAACAGAACGTAAAAGTCACTATACCATTGACGAACCTTATGATCCAACATTGGATTTTAGTAATTATCAATACCCCACCATTGACCTGTTAAATGATTATGGCGATAACAAAGGCAAAGTAGAAAGTGCTGAACTTAGTGAAAAGACCAGGATGATCGAAGATACTCTTAAAAATTATGGGATCGGTATCAAGAGCATTTCAGCAACCATCGGACCGACAGTAACACTTTATGAAATCATTCCTCAGGACGGTGTACGGATTGCCAAAATAAAAAACCTTGAAGATGATATTGCATTGAGTCTTGCTGCACTTGGTATTCGCATTATAGCGCCAATTCCGGGCCGGGGTACCATTGGTATTGAGGTGCCTAATTCAAAACCGGCAATCGTATCTATGCGCTCAGTGTTGTCGTCGCCAAAATTTATCAATGCAGAAATGGATCTTCCGATAGCATTTGGCAAAACAATATCAAACGAAATTTTTGTTACCGACTTGGCTAAGATGCCACATTTATTAATGGCAGGTGCTACCGGGCAAGGTAAATCGGTGGGTTTAAATGCAGTACTTGCTTCACTCCTTTATAAAAAACATCCGTCGCAAATTAAGTTCGTATTGGTTGATCCGAAGAAGGTTGAGTTAAATATATATAAAACTATTGAAAGACATTTTCTTGCAAAAATTCCAGGTGATCAGGATGCAATAATTACTGATACAAAGCTGGTGGTTCATACCCTTAATTCGTTGTGCAAAGAAATGGATGACCGCTATGATTTATTAAAAGATGCCCAGGTTAGAAACCTCAAAGAATACAACGCAAAATTCATCAGCAGAAGATTGCCACCTACCGATAAAATAGCGCATCGTTACCTACCTTATATCGTTGTAGTAATTGATGAACTTGCAGACTTAATGATGACAGCGGGTAAAGAAGTAGAGCACCCGATTGCCCGTTTAGCTCAGCTTGCACGTGCCATTGGCATTCATTTAATTCTGGCCACACAACGTCCAAGTGTAAATATTATAACAGGTACAATAAAGGCAAATTTCCCTGCACGTATTGCCTTTAGGGTTTCACAAAAAATAGATTCACGTACCATTTTAGATGCCAATGGTGCAGATCAGTTGATAGGAAAAGGGGACATGCTTTTTAGTAATGGTAATGACCTGATCAGACTTCAATGTGCTTTTGTTGATACACCAGAGGTGGAAAAAATAACAGAGTTTATCGGTAATCAGCAAGGTCGCGAACCATACCTGTTACCATTAGTTCAAACTGAAAATGACGAAATGATAAGTGGTGAAGGTTTTGATGGAAGTAATAAAGATGATTTGTTTGAAGAAGCTGCAAGAATTATTGTAGTACATCAACAAGGATCAACATCATTGCTACAGAGACGCCTCAACTTAGGCTACAACAGAGCAGGCCGGTTAATAGATCAATTGGAAAAAGCAGGTGTTGTGGGGCCTTTTAAAGGGAGTAAAGCAAGAGAAGTTTTAATGCACACAGAGGCAGAATTGGATGAATGGTTAAAAGGGATGAAATAAGTAAAAAAAAAATCACTCAAATTTAAAGGCAATTAACTTCTGAGACTTATCAGATCATAATAAAAACAATTTTTTATTAATTTTCCATCCTAAAACTTAATAAAAGCATTCATTAAAGGTAATTCAAAAAAGTAAACCTTTTATTATTCTTATATCAGGAATCTATTAATTAAAATAGTAATCAAATATGGGAAAATGAAATTATTTTTCTTTGAATTATCAATGGCACTATTTATGTGTCTAAAATTATTGACCTTTGTGTTTATGTTAAAATTAAAATAAAATATTGCATTGTGAAGAAATTATTACTGTTATTTATGTTTACTCTGACTTTGTGTTCAGTTTATACACAAAACCCCAAGAAGGCGAATGATGCTGAAAAGCTATTGGAAAGGATCAGCAAAAGATATAAAGCGTTTAAAAGCATGAAGGCTGATTTTGTATATATGCTAGAAAATAAACAAGAGAAGAGTCAGGAAAAACAGAAAGGAACTATTCAGGTAAAAGGTAATAAGTTCAGACTTGACATTGCTAATCAGCTTATAATTTGCAATAACAAAACAATCTGGACTTACAGCCGCGAGGTAAATGAGGTTCAGATTAATCATTACTCCCCAAAAGATGGAGCTATAAGACTTGATGATATTTTTACCATGTATGGAAAAGGTTTTCTATATAAGATTATTGAGGTTAAAAGAGAAGGGAATAAAGATATCACCTATGTGGAACTGACGCCAAAAGATAAAAAGAAAAAATTCTTTAAAATTAAAGTGGCAGTTGATAAGGCAAATCAAACTATTTTAAGCTCACAGGTTTACGATAAGAATGGTAGTATTCATACTTATAGTGTGATGAACCAGGTTCCGAATTTAAAGTTCGATGATAATCAATTTGAATTTGATGTAAAAAAGTATGCCGGAGTGGAAGTTGTTGATCTTCGTTAGAAACCGCCCCCTACATCTAATTTAACAGGCGACTGGAGCACTTTTGGAATTTCCTCCACCACTCCCTTAATAGTAAGTTGTACCTGTGCATTGCTGGCATTAGAATATACAGTAATTCCTTTACCAAATGAGCCTTTATATGATCCGGGATTATAGATTGCTTTTATTTTCGATTTTTGTCCGGGCATAATTGGCTCACGAGGCCACTCTGGTGTAGTACAACCACAACCCGGTTGTACATTACTTAATATCAGCGGAGCTTTACCTCTATTGAAAAATATAAATTCACATTCAGTCGTTCTGCCTTCGTAAATCTTTCCAAAATCATGAACAAGTGTTTCAAACTCGATCAAAGGTTTAAGTGCATTTTCTTTTTTCTCTTCTGTTTGAGCTGTAACAGTTAATGCAACAAATAAAATGCTAATAACGACAATTAATTTCTTCATAATCACAAAATAAAAAACCTGCACAGATCGAAAAAGACTTGTGCAGGTTTATGACAAATATTCAAATTAGTTAGGTTGTTTTGTCTGCTCAGCAGGCTTAACATCACCTTTTAAGTAAAGGATAACTGTAGAGTTTTTAGCATTGCTCATAACAGTAATACTTTTAGTAAAAGGGCCAGGCGATGCTGCATTGTAGGTAGCCTTTACAGTACCTTTTTTGCCTGGGTTAATTGGTTCTTTAGTCCATTCTGGAGTAGTACAGCCACAACTTGCAGAAGCTGTAGTAATAATTAAGGGTGATTTGCCTGTATTTTTAAATTCAAAAGAATAAGAAGCAGGTGTTCCTTGAGGAATTGATCCAAAATCATGCGTTTCTTTTACAAACTTAAGTTCAGATGGGTTTGGATTCTCAGCAGCAGCAGGTTGTACATCTGGTGTTTGTGCTTGTGCAGCTAACATACCGCCAAAGGCGATAAATGCGGTTAAGATTAGTTTTTTCATTTGTTTAAATTTCGATTTACGTATCTTGTCTTACAATTACTGTTCCAAAAGTAAATACTTATGCAAAGAATAACAAAAATCATCACTTAAAAAATTGTTAATAGTTATTATTAAGCATTTTAATAATTACTATCCTGATTTTTTATAAAGATATTATGGAGAAAGAATTGAAATAACCAAACACAAACACTTAAAGGTTCAATTTGTTTTAAGATTCTGTATGGATATCTATTAAGAACACCCATATATAATAAAAGTTGAAAAGACACTCATTTGCTGGATAATTTCTGAAAAGCTTAATTTTAAATAATCCTGCGAACAAAATAAAATAACTGATTTATTCTATTTTATATTTTTCTTAAAATAGTGGTCCCAAAAGTCGCAAACTAATATAGCTTAACAAAATTTAATTGATAGAACTCAATAAAATTGGTTTTGAGGTGGTTTTATCTCGATTTAAATAGTCATAATTCACACCTCCCCCTTTCCCCCAATTGGGCGGTAAGAAGT
>JACMNO010000021.1 GCA_014378485.1 Bacteroidia bacterium | reverse complement strand
TTTTTAAGACATATTGAAAGGAATGCCGTATTACTGTTTATGATTCCGGCTGACACTAACCGAACTATCAATGAAGAATATAATATTTTACTAAACGAATTAGAAGTTTACAACCCCGAGTTAGCACAAAAACCCAAAGTGCTGGCCATTACAAAATCCGATTTGTTGGATGCGGAATTGCAGAAAGAAATCCAAAATGAGTTGCCTGCGGGTTTGCCTTCCATTTTCATATCATCTGTTATGCAAAAGGGAATGCAGGAATTGAAGGATTTGTTGTGGAAAGAAATTGAATCCAACAACGCCTAATCATATTCATAAAATGAATTGGGATGTATTATAATCCCAACCATTTTTTTAACACATTTTTTTGTAAATCGGTCGTTTCGTCCATTTTGTGTATGATAAAATTTTTGTTCGGGTTCTCTTTTAATTTCACATCAATCGTCTTTTCAATCCCATCCCTATCAACAACAAATTTTAAAATATCTGATGGCTTTTTCTCTGCTATCAATTTGGACAGGTTTTCGGGTTTCGTCCCATCAATGGATAGTATAATATCATTGACATTCAGCCCCGATATAAAAGCTGCGCTATTTCTGGCCACGCTTCTTATAATTAACCTATCATTTATCAAAGCTGTATTTGCGCCTAAATAAGCAGTGTTAACTCCCACATTTGTATCAACAACCTTCAAGCCTGCAAAACCCAAATAAGTACTAAAATCTATATCCGCTGTGCCATTGATGTAATTATCATAAATAAATTTTAATGGCTTCCCAGCAAATTTTTCAAGTACAATCCTAAATTCGGCATCGGTATAACCACGTTTAAGTTTTTTGTAATATTCACTGTAAGCAAATTTCATCGCATCGTCTAAAGAATATTTCCCTTGGCTATTTTGCAGTATAGCCAAATCAATAACGGAAGCCACCAAAGCCCCCTTATTATAATACGAGACGCTGGAATTAGATGAATTTTCATTTGGCCTGTAATATTTGATCCACGCATTAAAACTTGCATCGCTAACGCTTTGTACTTTGTTACCAGGCTGATTTGCTATAGTGTTGATATTTTTTGCCAGTTCTGTTAAATAATCTTCTTCGGTTATAATGCCTGTTCTTTTGCAAATCAAATTTTCGTAATAAGCCGTAAAACCTTCGGCAACCCATAAATTAGTGGTGTAGTTTTCTTTATCATAATCAAACGGTCCTAATGCTTTTGGGCGTAATCTTTTTACGTTCCATAAGTGAAAATACTCGTGGGCTACAAGGCTTAAAAAATCTTTATAGTTAGCTTCATCCGTATATCCTGTTCGCTTTGCGCCCAAAACTGTAGAACTTTCATGCTCTAATCCACCACCTCCAGAAGCATAGTTGTGTATGATAAAAACGTATCGTTTATTGGGATTCTCGCCAAATATGGCAGTTTCGGCTTCTACAATTTTTGCCATATCAACCTTCAGCTTTTCTGCATCGTAATTACCACCCTTTACCATGGCAACTTCGTGTTTA
>JACMNO010000020.1 GCA_014378485.1 Bacteroidia bacterium | reverse complement strand
TAGGATTGCTCGGTACAAAATTTACTATGGAAATGGATTTTTACGGTAAGAAGTTGGGGGAATACGGACTTGAAGTTATTATACCGGAAAAACAAGCAACAAGAGATTATATTCAACAAACCCTGAAAGAAGAACTCGGTATTGGTTTAATTAATCCTCAAACACGAAAAATTATATTTCTATTGTAAAAGAATTGGTTGATTGCGGCGCTGAACGTATTGTTTTAGCCTGCACAGAAATACCGCTGCTGATAAACCAGAATGACTTTATAATTCCCATTTTTGACACAACGAAAATACATGCTCAGGCAATTTTGGAGTATATTTTTTCTGATTAATTTTTTAAAGAAAGTTTTTTTTAAAAATAAATTACAACCAGCAGGAAGTTGACCTCATCGAAATGAAAGATGGAAAACTGCAAGCTTTTGAATTTAAATATTCGCCGCAAAAGAAAGCTAAAGTTCCGATTGCATTTGCAACGGCATATCCTGAAGCTTTGTTTGAAAGAATTTCACGGGATAATTATTTGGATTGGATTACTCAATAATGCTCATTGTTTACTAAATACTTTACAAACCACTTAGGTACTTTATCTGTATCCGGCATGGTAACATCTTCACCATGGTTATTTTGGCAATTAATAAACTGGCAGTGCCGGAATTATCCTAAAAATATGCCCTGTTAATTATTGAATTTCTGACCAATCTAAAAATATTTCTTATTTAGGGTAAAAAAACTTTTAGTCAGCAACAGCAGCCTGGTCCACAAATTTCCATTTGTTGTGGTATTGGATGTTTCTGCTGTAATTCATTAATGGTTGCTTCCCGAACGGATACGATCTTTGCATTATAATGAAGCGTTTTCCCGGCAAGGGGATGATTACCATCAAGTATTACTTTATTATCCTTTAAAGCAATAATTACCATCTCACCACCTTCATCAATATCTACAATCATTCCTTGTTCAGGATGCCCAAATTGTGCAGGAAATTTTTCTTTGTCTAAAGAAATAACTAACTGATCGTTATAATCTCCATAAGCCTGATGAGGCTCCAGGGTTACTTCTATTTCTTGATTTATCACGGCACCTTCTAAAGCAGCTTCTACTGAAGGTAAAATATTTTCACCTCCATGCAAATATTGCAGTGGCTCAAACCCTTTATTGCTGTCTATCTCATTTCCATCCATATCTGTAACACTGTAATAAATACTGATGATATTGTTTTTTGTAACAACCATAATTTATTTTTTGATCTGTAAGATGAAACTTTTTTAACTGACGTGCCACAACAGGATTGATTTACTTTGATACCTGACAAGAGCTTGCAGAAGAACAGATAATCAGCATCGCAAGTATTCACTAATTGTTCCTGCTGAAACAATACAATATACCCTTGCAGTAAATCAATATTCATTTTCATTTTCATATTCTTATTGAGGAGTGATCATATTACTTCTCAATTGCTTTTCTTTCTCTGCACTCCAGTAAGCACAATCTAATTGCAGGAATACAGAAGTATAAGGAATGGTTTCATTCGTTTTTAGCACCACTATCTTAAACAATTTCGATGCTTGATCCAATTTGGTAAAAACGGAATCATGCAAAATTGTTTGTACAGGTTTGCCCTTAAATACTTGTTCCGATTCAGATACAAATTGTTTCACCCCTTTAGCCTGGCCTTCTGTGATAAAGCTTAACTCTTTATCCCGATAGATGATAGGCTTCACATGTGCAGATGAATTTACCTGCTTCAGCACATAATTTAAAACCGTCAACAAATTTTCGTTCGTATTAATTATTTCCATACCTGCTGCATTCTGTTGGGGAAAAGCTTTATCAGCCACGATAATCCAGTTGCGATGCCCGAGCAATGGAAGTGTCTGATTAAATTGTTTTTTCCAATCCATGCCTGCGGCATCCGTTTGTTTTGCTGCATCGGTTGATGATTGATTGCAGGAAATTATCGCCAATAAAGCAATTAATAAAAGTGTATTATTTTTACGCAGCATATATTTATTGAATAGTGATGATTAATGTTTGATTGGTTTGAATCGTTAACGGCTTAATGAACTCCAGTGAAATATCATTTACATCCAGTTGATGTTTTAACTGGATTTTTTGTGTACCAATAAATGCCGTGACATTTTTTGTTGGTTGGTCAACAATTATTTGCAAACTTATTTTTTGCAATTTCAAAGAACCATACTTCACTTCAAAACGATGCACTTGTTTACTATTTTGTTTTTTTTGCGAATAGGAACCCCATCCTTTGGCTGTTATAAATGGAGCTTTAAAATTTCCTTTATCCCACCTAGGGGCTAAACGGATATATCCTTTTG
>JACMNO010000019.1 GCA_014378485.1 Bacteroidia bacterium | reverse complement strand
TTCTACTATCGAGGCAGTAGGAAAAGCATTAAAAAAAGGAGACAGAATTTCTTTAGTAGGATTCGGTTCTTTCTCAGTAGCTAAGCGTGCTCCACGTTTAGGTCGTAACCCACAAACAGGAAAAGAAATTAAAATTGCTGCTAAAAAAGTAGTTAAATTTAAAGCTGGAACTGAGTTAGCAACTAACGTTAACAAAGGAAAATAATTAGGAAACTAATTAATTTTAAAACCCCTGGGCATTGCTCGGGGGTTTTTTGTTTAGATTTATTTGGGCGTGCCCCTCGGGTCAGGCTTTTCACTTCAATCTTTGCATCCGCCTGTTGTTGGATGCAAAGGATTTCCGTTGCAATCCTTCACGCAATTCATATTAAATTTTGAAATTTAATTTTATACTTGAGCAATACTGCGTGAAGGATTGAAGTGTAAATCCTTTTGCCTGTTCTTGCAAAAGATTGAAACGTAAAGCCTGGCCCTGCTCCCTCTTTGCAGGGACACGCCCAAAATAACTAATTACTAAACTATCTTTTAATCCTGATTTGAATCCAATAATTAAAATCGTATTTTTATAGTATGATCAACCGTGAGCTCATAGAACCTTTTTCAAAGCTTGAATTACTTGCTAAACAAGTTGTGGAAGGTTTTATAACAGGTTTGCATAAGAGTCCGTTTCATGGCTTTTCCGTTGAGTTTGCAGAGCATCGTATTTATAATAAAGGAGAAAGTACGAAGCATATCGATTGGAAGCTATTCGGAAAAACGGATAAATTATTTATCAAACGTTACGAGGAAGAAACGAATCTTAGATGTCAGATCATCATTGATACTTCAAACTCCATGTTATTTCCTTTGGAAAAGAAGAAAGAAAATAGTTTAAATAAATTGTCATTTTCAGTATACGCGGCTGCAGCATTGATTCATCTTTTAAAAAATCAACGTGATGCTATTGGTATTACTTTTTTTGATAAAGAGATTCATAAACATTATCCTGCTAAAAGTAATCCGGGTCAACAGAAGATCATGTATCATGAGTTGGAGGAACTATTGAATAAAACAGTTTATGAAGAAGCCTCCACTACACAATCAGCCAAGGCGTTGGATCAAGTGGCAGAAATTGTTCACCGTCGTTCCCTGATTGTAATTTTTAGCGACATGTTTGAAGATCATTCTAATCTGGAAGCCATCTTCGCTTCTCTTCAACATTTAAAATACAAAAAACATGATGTCGTATTATTTCATGTAACTGATAAAAAACAGGAACTGGATTTTGATTTTGAAAACCGCCCGCATCATTTTATTGATATTGAAACAAAGCAGGAAATCAAACTCAATCCAAACCAGGTGAAAGAAATGTACCTGAAAAAAATCACTGAATATACTGAAGCAATTAAATTAAAATGTGGTCAGTATAAAATTGATTTTGTAGAAGCAGATATCAACGAGGGCTTTAATCACATTTTGCAAACCTACCTGGTAAAGCGTGCGGCTATGTTGAGATAGTTAGCTATTCTTTCTCATAAACATCTACCAGTATATCATCTATAAAAACAGGTGCGCTTCCTTTATTTAAAAAATAAACTTTTAAAGTATTGCTTCTCTTTCTTACTTCCGGAGTGAGGTAATAAAAAGTGATAAGGTTCC
The DNA here is from genome assembly GCA_014378485.1 of Bacteroidia bacterium. Classification (GTDB taxonomy): domain Bacteria; phylum Bacteroidota; class Bacteroidia; order B-17B0; family Aurantibacillaceae; genus UBA4416. The sequence goes on along the minus strand of JACMNO010000019.1, from coordinate 25,659 downwards.
ATTTATTTAATTCAAGCTTCATTTTGTTAGAATCATACCTGATAAATTTATATGGATAGTTATTATGTGTAAAATGAATTATCAGGCTAAAAGGATTGTTACTCGTGGCTGTAGGGTAGATATATGCTGTTACCTTTAACCAGGCATGATCCTTTTGAGTGAGTTCGTCATATCGGGCTTCAATAGCCGGCGAACAAAGATCGGGCTTATCCATTTTAAAGGAATGCATGCCAGAGTGAAACATAGTTGTATCTTTTTTATTGAAATCCTCAAAATCCAATTTTTTCAGTACCCTTGAACTATATCCGGATTGATCTTCAAAAATCTCATTGGTAGTGAATGTTCGATTTACTAATAACAATTTTTTATCTGTATCAGTGATACTCATTTTACCAAAGGTTTTAAAGTAGTAGTCTTTGGTCATTCGGTCGCCATCAATTATACCTTTATGAAACTGAATGATTTGGAATATATTTAAAAAACCCAAACATATTATAATTGTATAGATAATGATTTTTATAGATTTTGCCTGTTCGTTTAGCCATACCAAAAAATAACCCATGCCAATGGCCATAATTGGATAAGAAGGAATCAGGGCTCTTTGACTGAAGGTTTGAGCATACCACCAGCATGTCCAGCTGGATACAATATATAGATTGATTGCAAAATATACTATTACAGATAGGAAGATTGATCGGTTTCTTTTATACAGAGTATAAAATCCAATGATGGAAAAGATCATGATTGGTGTATAAATTAACCAGCCTTTTCTAAAACTAAACAATACTTCTGTAATGTATGGTGTTGCAAACTCAAATCCTTCTCCCGGGTTTGCTCCGTAGCTATAAAATAAAAATTTACCTGTATGAATTTTCCAATATATTGATTGAAAAGACCCAAACAATAAAAGAATAATTATAAAGAAGATCAATTGTTTTTTATGAATGTAAAATTGTTTTATTTTTAAAGAAAGGGCATGGATGCTGTCTATTCCCCAAAGTAACGGTATAATTAAGCAAACAATTTCTGATGGCCTGCTTAATATAGTAATTGCACAAATTACAGCCAGTAGAACCATATATTTTAATTTATAGGACTCATGCCACAAGAGGGTTAACCATATTATAAGAGAATAGGTCATAAACAGATAATTATGGGTCATTGCATTTTGGCCATACATAGTAATATGAACAATGTAATTGGTGGCAAAAACAATAATGATTAAAACAAACGCTGTAATTGTTTTTGAAAAAAAATGAAGCAAGACATTGGACAATGCCCATATTCCAATAATTGAATAGATGATACTTCCAATGAATATGGAGTACTGGTAGGAGGTTGAAAAACCATCGGCTGTACTATTTGATAATTTTGCTATAAGATGGCCTATAAGAAAAAAAGGCGCGTAAAAGAAAGACATCCCCATGGAATATTTCATTACATAACTGTTGTCTGGTAATACCATTGCCTGGTAAAAATTACTGGTACTATGGTATTTTTCTATGATAGAATTAATAACAGCCGGATTACTTAACTTTAAATCATTATAAATAAACTTGAGAGGGAGATATAAATAGTAGCCAAAAACATCCCAGGATAAAATATTATCAGGAGCAAAAATAAAATTATTGGTAATAATGAATACAATTATTATTGCAATTGTAAATTTCAATATATTATTCCTCATAAATATATTCAGTCTATGACTTTCTATCAAATATACAGTTATTCAAATAAAAAAAACTCATCCGGAATATGAATGAGTTTTTAATTATTATGTCGTTTATGGATTACTTAGTTTTAGTGTAATATTTCAAAGCTTCTGGCATATATTCCTTTAATGTAGCTATACGTGTTTCATCGCTTGGGTGGGTACTTAAAAATTCAGGTGGATTTTGCCCACTGCCTGCTTGCGCCATTCGTTCCCAAAAGGAAAGTGCCGCTTCTGGATTATAACCGCTCATGGCGGCAAATACTAATCCCATTTTATCAGCTTCTGTTTCATGAGTCCTGCTATATTTTAAAACACCTAAGCTGGTGGACAAACCATAAGCCTGTTGGAATAATGCCTGTGTTAAAGCAGGTTTTTGCTGAAGCGCTATCGATAAAGCAGTCGCACCAAATTGAACGACTAATCCTTGGGTCATTCGTTCATTTCCATGCCTGGCTACAGCGTGTGCAATTTCATGTCCCATAACAATGGCTAGGCTCGGCTCATCCTGCGTTACTGGCAAAAGACCTGTGTATACAACAACTTTACCCCCCGACATACACCACGCATTTACCGGAGCTTCATCCACTACATTAAAAGTCCATTGAAAACCCTCTAATTCTGAAGCTAAACCATGGTCCGTATAATATTTTTCTACAGAATGTTGAATTTTAGTTCCCACGTTTCTTACCATAATCGTTCTTTTGTCTGTGGCTGGTAGAGGTTTATGTTCATTTAAAAATTTGTCATACTCTGTCAGACTCATAGAGATCAGATCGGTTTCAGGCATGAGGTTTGCGGATCGTCGTCCGGTGATGGCGTTCTTGTGACAAGCTATAAAAATTGTGGCCAGCACAAAAAAAGAAAGGGTAATTTTTTTCATAATAAATAATTAGTTTATTTCAACGCTTAATCCTTTTTCTAAAAGAGTTTCGCAAATGGGTTTTAATTTATCTAAAGAGCCAGCTTTAACAGCGCATTTGCCGCTAAAATGGACGATATGCGCGCATTGTTCAGCTTGTAAAGAATCATGATCACAATAATTTACCAGGCACTCTATTACCCATTCAAAAGTATTCACATGATCGTTATATAAAACGATCATGTTCAGTTCAACTTCTTTTGTGATGATATCGAGTTCCAATAACTCTTCCGTGTCGGTAAAATGATTCGCTATCATAGTATAAAATTAATTATTTTCATCTGTTTAAGTATTGTAAAGATTCTGATCCATATAATTTTTTTCCATCTTTGTAAACAGTTATATAAGCATCCGAAATGCCTACAGAAATAGCTTCATCTCTCAGTTTTTTTGCGAATTCAAAGCCGTTAAAATTACCAATCGTATAAATATACAAACTGTTTATGACAACATTCTGTACCGGCCAGGTTTTAATGTTCAAAAATTTTGAAGCTACATCATTTGGTACCTGATTTTTGTAAGCACCTATCTGTACTTTATATGAAATGCCCGCATCATCTGCTTTCACTCCATTTTCAGCAGTTGGAACAGGTCCGGCAGTAACACCGTTAGTAAAAGCATTTGTTGAAGGAGTTGTATTATTTACAGGTGCTGTTGTATTATTTACAGGTTGAGGGTTTGTATTTAAATTAGCGGTTGGTTCATTTGAGAAAATAATTGGATTTTCTGTTTCCATTTTTAGGTTAGTATTCTCTGTTTGTAATTTTTGGGCTTCAGCAAATGGTATACGTTTGGCATTATAATAAGCACTAACAAAAGCATCTTTCACTCCTAAGTCAACCACTTTTCGTTTGTCCAGCAATAACCTGGAAGATTGATTATAAATACCCGCTGTATAACGGTATAAACCGCTGGGTAATTTTTCAGTATAAATTGGTCTTAAATTATTTAATTGTGGACGGGTAATTTGTTTTGAGTAAACACCAATTTGAACCGTGTACAGTAAGCCATTCATTTTTTCTAACTCATTTGTTATTTCAACTGGTTGTGCATTAGTTGCGTTTGTTGTATTATTAGTGGTTACAAATGTATTTTTAGGTACGTTAGCATTAGTAGTTAAACCGGCACTTGTATTCGTAGCAACATCAATAGTTTGGCCCGCTGTTTTAGCCTTATCTACTGCTTCATTTAAATTGATTCGTTTACCATTATAATATCCAACTACGAAGGCATCGGTGTATCCTAAATTTCTAAGGTCATTCTTTACAGCATTGGCACTGGCATATTTTTCAAAATTTCCGGCCATATAGCGGATGTAACCACTAGGAGTTGTTTGCGCAATTACCGGGGTTAAACCTTTAAATGTATTGTTCGGTAAAGGAGATTTAAAAGCACCGATCTGAACTTTGAACACAAGCCCATCAGGAATTTTTTCATCGATAGGAATTGGTTTATTCGGGGTATATGCATTTGTATTTTTTACTTCTAAACCTTCTACTTTTATTTTAACTGTTGCCTGATTAGAAGCATTGTTGGTTACTGCGTTATTGATAGTGGTATTATTATTCGAATTGTTGTTGTTTATATTGTTAGCAGAATTATTATTTGTGTTGGAATTATTAGTGTTGTTAACATTAGTGTTACCGGAATTGTTATTCGCTGCTACATTATTATTTGAATTTTGGTTTCCTGTATCATTACTCTTATTATTTTCAGATTTAATTGTGTTGTTGCTGGCAACAGAAATAGAACCGGAAATCTGATTTAATAAATTAATTGCTTCCTGTCCGGATTTATTTCCATCAATTAGTAGTTCTTTTTTTCTTGAATTATTAACTGTATTATTTGCCTCAGCTATCAAATCCTTTTGCTTTTTATAAGCAGCCTGAGCTTTTGTTTTTATGTCGGATTGGCTGGCATTCAATGCTGTGGGCAGACTCAATAAAAGGGTTTTGTATTCTTTTTCATTGGCTTGTGTTAATAGGGTTAAGCCATCAACATGATTTTGATTGTTGGAGTTTACGCTTTTTTCAGCTTCAGTTAATTTAGCAATGGCTTCAGGGTTATCAGTTGTAACAATTGCTTTTTTAGGAATGTAATCAGGAAAATTCTTTTTGTAGACGTCTAATAAGGATTGTTGTTTGGCTAATGCCTGATTTTCTTTTTCTTCGGCATTACTATATCCGCCTAGCTTTGCCGCGTCACTTGAAAAAGCATTAGCCTCTGTTCTAAGATTACCGGCTTGCTTAATTAATAAATTAGCTTCATTTAATTGAGCATCTGCTATACTTAATTCGCTGATATTTTTACCCTTGGCCATTGCCGCTAATTCTGTTAAGCTTTGTTTGTTAGCATCATAAGTGGCATTATTTAATTGTTTTTGTTTGTTGGCAGCTTCTGTTTTTTTGCTAATGGCCGAAGCTTCCAGATTTTTTGCAGAATTAATTGCTTCGTTTTTCTCAACGCCGGTTTTTGTAGCAGCAGCTTTTCTAATGGCAAATGCTTCATCGTTTAATTTATCGGCCTCAGTATTAATAGTAGTAATAGTTTCCTGGTTCAATGTTCCAGCTGATGAATTATTTGCAGCTAGTTGACTGACATTATTCAGAGCTACTGCTATTTGAGTATCTTCTGTTAAGGCAGTATTTATTTTTTGTAAAGCCTGATCTTTCAATGCTATCGCCTCATTATTGGTATAAGAATTAAAAGTGGTCAGGTTAGTTTCATTATTGTTATTTAAACCTGCTTTTAACTTGGAAGCTTCATCCCCAACACCATCGCCATTAATTGTTACTGAATTGTTAGTTTGATTTCCGGAATTTGAAGAAGTGGCATTTGTGTTTTCTGAATTAACAGGCGTGGTTGTTTCAGAATTAGCTGCTATCGTATTATTATTATTTATATTATTGGTTGATGGCTCAGTCGTATTACTTGTGCTATTGACAGTTTCATTATTATTTGTTACAGCTGTTGTGCTTGCAGTATTAACACTTGAATTATCAGAAGTAGTATTATTGTTTGAAGTTGTTTCATTAGCAGTTCTGTTCGCATTAGGATTTACATTTTCATTTGTTGGACTTGCACTATTTGTTGCAAGTGAATTGTTATTCACTATTTCAGAAGCTTTAGTTAATGCCTTTAACGCTGCTATTTCTTTTTCATTCGCTTTTAATAATAAATCTGCTTTTTCAGTAGGTGTTTTCGCTATTAACGATTGTCCGATTAAAACTTTGGCTTCATTTGTTAAGTTATCAGAAGTTGTTTTTAAATCCATAGCCTGCTTATTGGAATCCTTATTAAGAGCGGGATTCTGAGATAATTTTTTATTTTGAGTAGTTAACTCATTTTGATTAACCTTACTTAATTCTAAATAGGCATCGATCTGAGATTGCGCCGTTTTAGTAATCTGATTATTCAGGTTTGTAATTATTTCTGAAGTATTCGAATCAGAAGGTGGCGCAGTGATCTTATAACCAGGGTTCACTTTTGATAAAATGTCCAGGGCTTTTTGTTGTTTAAAGAGCGCTTCATTTTCTTTTTCTTCAGCGTTACCTAGTCCACCCAGTTGGGCTGAACCAATAGGGTAGGCTTCAGCTTCTGTCCTAAGTTTTTGAGCCTGTTTATAATTCAAAGTAGCTTCATCCATTAGCATGCTTGCCTGTGAAATTTCATTGCTTGTTTTTTCTCCTGTCAGTTTTTTTAATTCGGTTAAATTTGAACTGTTATTTTCAAATTTTGTTTTATTTTGAGTTTTGGATATTTCTGAAGCTTCCAGTTTTTTATCAACTGATGATTTTTCATTTTCAAGGGCTTGTTTCACCAGGTTTTCTTTTTCAGTTCCTGATTTCGTAGAAGATTCTTTTCTTTGTTCAAATGCCTTGTTACTTAGCATTTCTGCTTCATTAATCAGTGCATCCGGAGAATTATTGGAATTGTTTTTTAATTGAGTCTCTGTAGACGCTATAAGGTTATTTAAGTTTTCCTCATTTTGTTTTACAATATCAAATTTTCGGGTAATAATTTCTTTAGACGTAATAGATGAGTTTTCCTTATAATCATTGTAAGTGAAAATATCTTTTGATGCATTTGAATTAGCATTTAATCCTTCCTTTAAAGTTGTAAGTTCTGTCAACAAAACCTTTTTGTCGCTTCCAGCATTTGCGTTGATAGGTTTGATGGGAACATTGTCGCTGGCTACATTATTTGAAATGGCATTTTCGGTGTTTATTGATGGATTGTTATTTCCTGAATTAGAATTAGTAGCTACATTGTTATTTGCTGGATTCGCCGCGTTATTATTTTCTGAATTGGAAGTAATAGCAGTATTGTTGTTCGTAGGGTTAGCAGTATTATTGTTTTCAGAATTAGTATTAGTGGCATTATTGTTTGTTGGATTAGCGGTATTGTTATTTTCCGAAATCGTATTTGTATTGTTGTTAGCTGGATTAGTATTGTTAGCAATCGCATTAGATTCTAATTTCTTGATGCTTGTGATGTTCGCAACAATCGCATTTTCGTTTTCGGATTTTTGCTTTTCTAATTGTTTGATTTCCTCATTTAATTTATTTTTTTCTGTCGCATTTGTTGTTTTGGTTATTGCATTTCTGTTAACAGCTATCAGATCATTGATCTCTTTATTGTAGCTTTTTATGATGTCATTTTGTTTAACAAGGCTCTCATTATTTGTTCTGTCTATATTGGAAGTGTTTGTCTGATCAGCGTATTTATTTTTAATGCTTTCGTATGATAGAGCTGTTGTATTATTGTTTGCAGTGTTATTGTTGTTATTTGGTTGAATAGAGGTGGTTGTTGTTGCAACTGAATTTTTTTCTCCGTTAGTTGTAATAGCAACTGTTTCAGAATTCTCATTTAATATTTTTGCAGCTATTTGTATTTCCTGGTTCACACCATCCACTTCATTTTTCAGTGTTTGTATTTTTTGTTGATTTGTAGCGAGATCTTTGTTTTTCAAATCCACCTCGTTGTTTAATTCCCTTATTTGTGCCGTGATATTTTCTTTGATCGATTTATCGCTTTCATTCACCAGATCCTTTTCAAGATTACCTGTTTCGTTTTTAATAGAATTAATTTCATTGATAATGCTATTATTCTTTTTCTCTGAATTCGTTAACTCTTGTTGCTTTAATTCTGATTCAGCCTTCAAAGAAGTGAATAATTCATTGGACTGATTTTTTTGTTTAGACAGATCATCCAGCTCTTTTTGGATTTCACCGAGTTTATTAAGGGCTTCTTTATTATTCTTATTCTTTATAACTGCATCCAGTTGGCTGATGTACTGATTAGTAAGATCAGCTTCTTTTTGTTGAACGCTGGCATCTACTTCTAATTTTTTGGCGAGATTAGTGGCTGTGTTGGCAACATTAGTAGCAATTCTCGCATCTTCCTTCAATTGATTTGCTTTTGATAGCTCTTCATTTTTTTGTGCTACATCCGTAATTGCATTTGAACTACTAAGTGCATCATCAGCTTCTTTTTGTTTTGAAACTGATTCCGCAGTTTTTTGTGTTGCTAAACCAAAGGCGTCCTGAGCTTCCTGTTTGAGTTTTACTGCCTCATCGCTTGCTTCCTTTGCATCTGTTTTGGCAATGGATAGTAATTGCTCATTCGTCACATTTTTATTTGTATTTGAATCTCCGCTTTTAACTGTCGGGTTTGTAGTGCTCACTGAATTCAGGTTTTTATTCTCATCTCCGCTTGTTTGATTTTTTGTAGCGTCTTTCAACAGATTATTGTTGTAAGGATCTGTTTCATTAACTTCCAGTTTAGCTTTCTTCTCAATCAGGTCTAACATCATTGAATAATTTTCATCGGCAACAGCTCCATCAAAGTAATTGATGATCTTTAAAATTTTATTATCATAAGAGATAACCTGTTTGTAAGGTTTTAATGTATACGCAACCGGGATTTGAACGGCGTCAGATTGTGTTGGTATCCCGGGGGTTTCCACCGTAAATAAAAATTTACCACCGTTTGGCAATTCAAGATTGTAGTCACCATTGTTCTGTGCCAGGAAGGTGCCTACAATTTCACCGTTCTCCATATTTTTTACGGTAATCTTTGACTTTATACTCTGTGATGCTTCTTCTTTTAGAACGGTGCCTTTTACTACCGCAAAATTCATTGGTCGTCTTTCCGTATTAATTTTTAAAACATCCAGTTTACCATATGGACTATATCTTCCGGTACTAAAAAACGCAGTTTTTTCTAATGAATCTGTAACGTATAAAATATCATCATCCGGTGAATTAATTGGAAATTCAAGATTTTCAGGTTTGCTCCATGTTTGGGTTGCATCATCATAGGTGGTCTTAAATACATCGTATCCACCCATACTGTTAAAACCCTTTGAACTGAAATAAAGCGTTTTTCCATTGGGATGTAAAAAAGGATAATCCTCATCAAATTCTGTATTGATTGAGGGTGGCAGCATGGTTGGTTTGCTCCAACTACCATTGGGAAGTTTATTCATAAAATAAATATCCCTTCCGGTATTTCCGTTTTCACCATAACTAGAGTAATACAATCTTTCAGCCTTTCTCGGCAGATAAACTACAGATTTATCTTTTTTCTTTTTATCATATCCGGTTTTATATTCATCTGGTTTTACCAATAATTTTCCACCAATGTCTTTTACATCATAACCTTTAAAATAGTCGGCCTCATTTAATTGCTTTTTTGTGATGACTACTAAATCTGTTAAATTGGATAACAGGCGCTTTCCATTTTTACAGGCTTGTATTTCCCTATCAACCTGTAGTTTTTTGATGGATGATGCACTGCCTATTTTTTTATAATCGGTATATAATTTTATAGCATCATCAAACCGATAATTTACATGGTACGTTTTTGCTAAATAAAACAGGGCGTCTTTTGGGGCGTCTGCTGGATTTTTAGTAGCAATTTGAAGATAGGAATATGGTTTCTTTTTATCAGGCTCGGTAAAAAGCATACAAACACCCAGTTTGTAGTTATAATCAGGATCTTTTGGGTACAATGAAACCAATTGGGCATATAATTTATAGGCTAAATTATAATCCTCTTCTTCAAAATGGGTTTCAGCTTGTTTTTTGAGATCCTCTTCATTTTTTATCTGTGAATAAGAATCTGAGCAATAGAAAATTGCTAAAAGAATAAACAAATTGCTAAAACGCATTTTATTTAAGCGCAGTATATGTCTAATATGATTCAGAGTCAATATCAAATTTACCTATAATAACCTAAATAATTTAGTATAAAGATGCTAGTTAACAAGAATTTGCATAATATTTATGCCTATAAAACATTTTTTATCCAATGATTGATGTTAAAACAATTGGAATGAGAAAATCATTAAGGAAAAAGCCCCCCGCCAGATGGCGCGGGGCTTTTAAAACACATATTATAAGAAGAAACTTATTTACTTAAAACAACTTTTTTAGTAATGATTTGGTTGTTTGAGTTTAACTTCACGAAGTAAGCTCCGTCAGCTAACCTTGATAAATCAACAGTATTGTTTCCTTTAGTAAAAACGTTAGTATAAACTTTATCTCCAATAACGTTAAATACTTCAACTGAAGAATTAGCTTCAACTGCATTAATATTTAAAATACCAGAAGTTGGATTAGGGAAAATAGTAATTGCATCATTTGCAGCAATTGTTTTTACACCAGCAGAACCTACAATTTTATAGATCAAGAGATCATCGGTTTTTACACTTACAGCTGAAGTTGCCGATAAAGTTCCTTTACCACGAATTGCAAAATAACGAGTACCACTTACTGTAGCAACATAATCAGCTGAATCTTTAGCCCAAACACCTGGAGTTATAGCCGTATATGGTTTTAAAACTGTAGATGTAGAAGCTGAAGTTTGAGCTGAGCCTGCAGTAATAGCAATCATGCCATTAGATACAGGAGTTCCATCAACTTTATTCCACCAAGTAATACGGTACGTTTCACCATTTACAATATCAACACATGGATAAACGTTAACTGCAGTATAAGTACCTGCGGGAGCGCCAAGTGTAGTGGGGATATTATAGTTGAAAGATAAAGCACCAGAATGCATATCAGTATTATCAGCAGCAAATGCTAAACCCGTTCCGATCGAGGTTCTGTTCACACTTCCATATTCGTAAAGTGATTCAACACCATTTGTATAAGTAGCAGATGTTAAAGGAACAGATACTGAGTTCGAAATTGTTAAAGCCGCTGTATCGTTAGTCATATTGATGTCACCTGCTTGAGCAACCCACGTTTTAATCATGTAAATGTTCGAAGCAGAAAAATCATAAGAATTTGGTAAATAAAAATCAATTGAATCACCAGCAGCAAGAGGACCTGGCAATACTGTTGCAGTAGAAGCAACACCGTTAACACTATAGTTAACTGGGAAGTTAGATTGAACATTAGATGAGTTGTTGTAAATACGAGTGTAAATTTGGTCAATACCTAATCCGCAGTTATTGATTGCAGAGATCATGCTAGGTTGAGCATATTTAACACGCATATTAACTACAGTGCTACCAGAAGGATAGATTGTACAAGAACCACCTACTAAATCACCAGCACTAGCACCACCATAAGTATCACCTGATACATTAATAGTTGCCATTTGGTTACCAGTTATACCGGCACCAATTGTTACGTTAACTTGTAATGAATAAGAAATACCCGGTACAATTCCACCATAAGTGTTATCGTTATCACCCCAATATATTGTTTGACCAGCAATTGGGTTTAAAATTTCAATATAAGCTACCCCAGTTCCAACAGAAGCAGTGTTTGATGCACTTGTATTTGGTGTAATACCAGCAGGAAAAGTGATAGAAACTAAATCACCATATTCAGAATCAATATTTGTTAAATCCAAAGAAAAAACTAAGTTCATGGTTGTACCAGCAACATACTGAGTAGAACATGTAATACCACCAGTAATTTGCAGTGGAGAAATTGGAGACCCGCCTTTTGCAGCGAAAGCATTTTTAAATTCACCCTTATTAGAAGGATTTTTTGTTTTAATAGAATTTTGAGCGTTAACCGACATTGCAAAAGCAACTGATAAGCCCATTAAGTAGATTTTTTTCATTTTTGTCCTTTTTATGTTTGGCAAATAACTTATAAGCTAAATTATAACCATCTTCTTCAACATGTCTTTTTGCCTGTTTTTTGAGATCCTCTTCATTTTTTATCTGTGAATAAGAATTTGAGCAATAGAAAATTTCTAAAAGAATAAACAAGTAGTTAAAACGCATTTTTTTAAACACAGTATATGTCTAATATGATTAAGAGTCAATATCAAATTTACCCAAAATAACCTGAATAATTTAGATTAAAGAAGTTAGTTAGTAAGAATTTACAATAATAGTTTTTACCCAATGTTGATGTTAAAACAAGTGGAATGAGAAATTATAAATTAAAAAGCCCCCCGCCAGCTGGCGGGGGGCTTTTTAAACAAATATTAAGAAGAAGCTTATTTGCTTAAAACAACTTTTTTAGCAGTAACCTGACCATTAGAGTTTAATTTAACGAAGTAAGCTCCGTTAGCTAAACCTGATAAATCAACTGTATTGTTTCCTTTTGTAAGATTAGCAGTATAAACTTTATCTCCAATAACATTAAAAACTTCAACAGTAGAATTTACTTCAATTGCATTTATATTTAAAATACCAGAAGTTGGGTTAGGGAATATAGAAATTGCATCATTTGCAGCAATTGTTTTTACACCAACTGAAGCTTCTTTGGAAATTTTGATATCATCAATACGAACATTGATTTGAGTAGTAGTTGAAGTGATAGCACCTTTACCACCTATTGCAAAATAACGTGTTTCGTTAGCAGTAGAAGTATAAAATGCCGAATCTTTTTGCCATACACCAGTTTGAGCATTTGGCGTAATTGCAGAGTATGCTTTTACTACAGTTGTCATTGATGCTATATCTTGTCCAGTTCCAGTAAAAATAGCTGATTGACCATTCACTGTTAAAGTTGCAGAAGTGTTAGCCTTTCTCCAGTAAGAAATTTTGTAAACATCTCCACTAGCAACATCAACGCAAGGTAAAATAGCAAAAGTTTCGTAAGTTGCAGCAGGAGCATTACTTGGAATTGTATAAAATAATGCAGCAGCACCTGTATGGAAAGTTCCAAATGATTGACCAAATGGAGCACCAGTTCCAGCCCATGCTTTGTTAATACTTCCAAAGTCATATGCTGATTCAATACCATTAATATATGGAGTAATTGTATTAGTTAATGCAGTTGGGAAAGTATTAGAAATAACTAAACTCGCCGTATCATTATTCTTTGCTACGTCTGATGGTTGAGAAACCCAAGCTTTAACGTTATACATGTTTGATGGAGTGAAATTAAATGGAGTTGCAAAAACCACATCAACTGAATCGCCAATAGCAAGTGGACCAGCAATAACTGTTGTAGTTGAAGCAGCACCATTTACACTGTAATTTACTGGGAAATTTGATTGTGCAAGTGAAGATGAGTTAATAAAACGAGCGAAAATTGTACTCATACCCATTGAACAATTGTTTATTGCAGTTATAGTAGTAGGTATTACAAACTTAGTTTTCATGTCAACTACAGCAGTTCCTGCAGGGTAAATAATAAACGTTGAGCCTATCTGATCGCCAGGAGTAGCACCGTAACCATCGCCGGAAGCATCAAAAGATGCTGTTAAACTTCCTGTTATACCAGAAGCTATAGTTACATTAACTGTAAAACTTATTCCTAAAGAAGAAAAAATTCCTCCATATGTATCATTAGTATTTGCACCCCAAGAAATTACTTGACCTGCTATCGCATTTAAAGCTTCTAATCCACCACCTGCATCTTCAGTATTAGGAAAAGGATTAGAGGTATTAGCTAAACCAGTTGGCGTAATACCAGTAGGGAAAGTAATTGCTAAATAATCAACATATTCTAAATCAGTATTTGATGTCAGATAAGTAAAAGCTAAATCCATTGTAGAACCAGCTACGTACTGGGTGTTACTAGTAATAGTGCATCCAACTTGTGCAACTTTTGAAGTTGAACTTTGACTTCTTTCGTTTTTTGAATATGGGTTTTTTAATTTAATTGTTGTTTGAGCATTAAACGACAAAGCAAAAGCTGTCGTTAAGCCCATTAAGTAGATTTTTTTCATGTTTATTTTTTTATGTTTTGCCAAATTTAATGAAAATTTAATACTAATTGTAGTATATGTTATAAATCATAAGAAAATTACAATAAAATGTCATCAAAATGCAAATGAAAAAATGCATAATTTATTGTTAAAAATTACCAATATGTTGATTTTTATTTAGTTATGAATTTTTTTATCACGTTTTATTATCTGATAAATCTTAAATTATAGAGCAAATTTTCTAAATCTTAAATAATTTAAGTTAATTCATATTTAATGGGAGGTTACATCAAAAAAGTGATAGGTATATTAAAGAATTGAAAAAAACTTAATTATTAGAAGATAAATTTTAATAATAGTAGCTTTGCATTATGATTTTAGAAAACCCTGAAGAGCTGATTTTTCAATCTGATCAAATAAGCACAGAATTAAAAACGATTGCTAAAAAAGTATTCAACAGCGAACGTATTTCGTTTGACGAAGGTATTTATTTATTTGAACATGCAAACCTCTCCTACCTTGGAACCCTGGCTAATTTTGTTAGAGAGAAAAAGAATAAGAATTTTGTTTTTTTTAATCGTAATTTCCATGTAGAACCTACTAATATTTGTGTTTACACATGTTCCTTTTGCGCATATTCACGTTTAATCAAACAACGTGAAGAAGGTTGGGAATTATCTATTGAGCAGATGATGGATATTATTAAAAAATATGACGACCAAGAAGTTACTGAAGTTCATATTACTGGTGGTGTAATTCCGAAACAAGATCTTTCTTTTTATACTTCTTTATTTAAAGCTATAAAATCACACCGGCCTAACTTGCATGTGAAAGCCTTAACGCCTGTTGAATGTCATTATATTTTCAAGAAAGCAAAAGTAACTTATGAAGAAGGCTTGCGATTATTAAAGGAATCAGGTTTAGATTCGATGCCGGGTGGTGGTGCAGAAATTTTTGATAAAGAAATCAGAGATAAAATTGCAGGAGGAAAGTGTAGTGCTGAAGAGTGGTTGAGTATTCATGAAATATGGCATAATATGGGTATGCATTCAAATGCAACGATGTTATACGGACATATAGAAACGTTTGCCCATCGTGTAGATCATTTAGAGAGATTACGTCAACTACAGGATAAAACTAAAGGCTTTAATGCATTTATTCCTTTGAAATTCAGAAATGGAAATAATGATATGTCGGATGTGCCTGAAGTGAGTGTGATTGAGGACTTAAGAAATTATGCGATAAGCAGAATTTACTTGGATAACTTTGATCACATTAAAGCGTATTGGGCAATGATCGGTAGAAGCACAGCGCAATTATCTTTAAATTTTGGCGTAGATGATATGGATGGAACCATTGATGACACGACTAAAATTTATAGTATGGCTGGTGCCGAAGAGCAAACTCCTAAATTAACCACGCAGGAATTAGTGGATATTATTTCTCAGGTTAAACGTACTCCGGTGGAAAGAGATACTTTGTATAACATCGTTAAAGATTATTCTGTAAATTAATTTTTCGTTCGTTCTTCTGTCACACAAAGCTTTAAAATGTCGAAGTGTGTCACATTGAGCGAAGTCGAAATGCATGAACATATTATAAATAATGATCTATATTCTTTTAATACTTTTTTTATTATGCTTGTTAATTCCCGTATTCAGTTACGTGATTTTTCCATTGTATATGAAAGTATCTACGAGGTCTTTACCAAGAATTAAAAATGACTATTCTGCAGTTACGGAATGGCCGCTGGTAACCATCGTGTTTTCAGTGTTTAATGAAGAAAAAGTAATCAAAAGAAAGCTGGAATCTATTTTAAATTCTGATTATGCGTTGAAAAAAATTCAGGTATTGATTGGCTCAGATAATTCAACCGATCTCACTAATCAAATTATTGAAGAGTTTGTTTCTCGAAATTCTAATATTACTTTAATTAAAAAAGAAAGCCGCAACGGGAAATTAAAAATTATTAATGAACTAATAGACTTAACTCAAACAGAGCATTTAATATTTACTGATGCGAATGTTTTTTTTGAACCTCACGCAATCAAAGCGATGGTGTATAACTTAGTAGTGAAAGATGCTAAACTAGTTTGTGGTAATATTCATAAATTTTCGCCTAAAAATGAAGGCATTTCAGGTCAGGAAATATTTTACATGAATTTCGAAAATCAATTGAAGTATCATGAAAGTTTGAAATATGGTTTTTGTGTTGGTGTAGAAGGCGGCTGCTATGCTATAATGAAAAATAGTTTTGTGAAAGTACCGGATGGTTTTTTAATGGATGATTTTTTCATTACACTGAATGTTATTTCAAAAAAAGAAAAAGTATTATTTGAGCCGGAAGCTTTGTGTTTTGAAGATGTGAACGATGCTCCTATGATTGAATTTAAAAGAAAAATACGTATATCATTGGGAAATTTCAGAAATTTAAAACATTACAAACATCTTTTGTTTCCAATCCACAAAGGTTTTGGTTTTGCTTTTTTTTCGCATAAAGTTTTAAGGTGGTATACGCCTTTTGCGCTACTTTTTTCATTTTTTATTTCTGTTGCAATGGCTTTTTATATTCCGGTGTTTGTAGTGGTAAGCATCTGTTATAGTTTACTAATTATTTTCCCTTTGGTGACTATTCTTATGGAAAAAATAAACCTTAAAATCCCGGTTATAAATTCATTGGGACATTTCATCTTAATGAACTTTGGATTATTACTGGGCTACTTCAAATTCATTTCTGCTTCGAATGAAAGTGCATGGGAACCGCCAAAACGTAATGTTTAATGCCTCAATTATAGTGTCATTGCGCGGATTAATTTTTTTTCAAAAAAGCAATATAAAATGACGTTTAGCTTAAGTTTCTCATATGTTGGTAATGGTGCGGCTGCTTTGGCGAAAGAGAGCGAACTACAATTTTTTCGGCTGCACTGCGCAGGCTTTTTGCGCGAGAAAAGAATTGGAGTTGGTCTTTCGCCTTGAATTTTGTTTCTTTTGTTCAAGCAAAAGAAAAATGAAAGAGTCAAAAATTTAAATTATAGATTATTGATTATTAAGGTATAATAGCAAAAAACGTTAATAGTAGGAACGAAACAATCTCACAATCCTAAGTATGAGATTGCTTCTCCCGATAAATCGGTATCGCAATGACGTTTTACCCTATCTTAATCCCAATCAAAAGCACATCATCTACCTGCTCATGATTGCCTTTCCACTTTAAAAATTCAGCTTCCATTTTACCACTTTGTTCAATAAGAGGAAGATCAGTTATTTCTTTTAATTTTTCCTGAAAAGGATTGTACTTATATTTTTTGCCTTTTTCGCCACCAAATTGATCTGCAAAACCATCAGAAAATAAATAGATACTATCACCCTTTTCTACTGTAAAACGTTTGGTTGTAAATTTTTGCATCTGGTCTTCTACAAATGCTCCAACAGGAAATTTATCACCTTTTATTTGCTTCAGTTCACCATGAGAAACAATATAAATTGGGTTATTAGCCCCGGAAAACAATACTTCGTTCGAGTGTTTATGAATGGCTATCAACGCTACATCCATGCCATCTCTAACAGCACTTTCTCCAATAGTTTGGTGTAAACTTTCAGTTAGTAATATATTAACCGTATCTAATATTTCTGAAGGAGTGACTAATTTTTTTTCTAAGACTGCTTTGTTTAATAAATTAAAATTCACAATAGAAATCAAGGCTCCGGGTACACCATGCCCTGTACAATCGGCAGCGGCAACATAAATGTAATCTTCCGTTTCTTCAATCCAATAAAAATCGCCACTCAAAATATCCTTAGGCATATATAACACAAAGGAGCTTGGCAAAATCTTTTCCCACATATTTTTTGGCGGCAAAATAGCACCTTGTATACGTTGTGCGTATTTTATACTGTCAGTAATATCCTGGTGCTGTTCTTCAACCAGATGTTTTTGATGATTTATAATTTCATTTTTTTCTTCCAATAAATGGTTGGCTTTTTGTTTAATGCGGTAACCTCGATAAATGAAAAATACCAAACCAAATAATAATAAACAGCCTCCTAAAGCAAAATAAATGATTTGACTTTTATTTTTATTTTCAAGTGTTAATACTAAGTTTTCTTTTTCTTTTTTATCACTTTCATATTTTTCTGACATTTCATGGATGGTGTTTTTCGTATCTTCATCAAACACAGAATCTTTTAGGTTTACATACTTCTTTAAGTAATCGTTCGATTTTTGAAATTCACCAAGTTGCTCATATATTTTTGCAATACTCTCGTAGGTGATGTATAAACTTGTTTTATCGTTTAATTGCTTAAATATATTTTGCGCTTTTAAACAATTTGCTAAGCCTAAATTATAATCACCCATTTTAGCTGATGTTTCACCTATGTTTTCATAAGCAATAGCAATATTTGATAAATCATTTGGAGTAAGTTTCAATATTAATGTATAAGATTTTTGAAAATATTCCAGAGCTTTTTTGTAATCTTTTTTCTCGAAATAAGCATTACCAAATCCATTAAAAACAGCTTGTAAATTAATGGAGTCATTTATTTGCAAGTAACCTTTTTCAGCGATCTTATAATGTTCTAAAGCACTATCGATTTGGCTTGCTAAAAAATAATAATTAGCCGCATTAATGTTATACTTCGCTATATCTGATTTATCATTTAATTGTTCACTAATATAAATCGCTTTTTTGGAGTATGCAATAGCTTTACTATGATTCTGTAAATTTGAATTAATAGAGCCTAATCTATCATATATATAAGCTAATTGTTTATCTCTTTCGTTTAAATCTATTGTTTTTTCGCATTCTTTTTCAGCAAACTGATAATTAATTAATGCATCTTTTAAATTTAAAGTAATGGATAAGTAATATGCATAATGAGAATAACCTTTGTATAATTTAAATATATTTTTTTTACATAAAATTAAATTTTGCTTCGCTAAACTAACAGCTTTATTAGGGTCGGTGTTTGAATACTCATTCATTAATTTAAAATTCAAATTAATGATTTCTGTATCGTGTTTTGCTACATTTATTAATTTTATTAAAGAGTCAATTTTAGTTTGTGAAAAACACAAAAAGTTACCTAAACAAAATATGACTGTAATATATTTGTTCATACAGAATAAAAATTTAAATTAGCATAATTATAAATTTTAAAAATACATATTTTATGGCAGTTACTAGAGAAGAAAAAACAGGTGTTATTGAATCGTTTTACGATGTTGACAGCGGAGTTATTAGAGAAAATGGAACTAATGCTACTCGAGATTTTTTTCAACCGGGAGCACAAACTCAATTTATTCAAGCTGAGAATGTTGTTTACATTTTAATCACCTTACCTAATAATAGAACAATCGTCCAAGGTATTGGCAAACCGCCACAATAATACCTTAATAGATTTTGCACCCCAAAATTGTGGGTTATTTTTTGTGTCAATGTCTTTTTAATGCTTTTTATTTTGATATTAATCTATTAAATATCTTTATTCGTCACTTAATATTTTAAAAACACAAAATGAAAAAAACATTAATTCTAGCTTTAGTAGCTATTAGTTTGTCTTCAGTAAATGCTGTAGCATCAAACAAATCAAATTTATTAAATGTTTCTCCTGTAAATCCGGTTGAACAAAGTACAGGTATGATAATAGAGTTGAATGAAAATGGTGGTAAAATTCTAGAAGATGGTACAGGAATTATTCGTGATTTTGAACATCCAGGCGCCTTGGTTATATTTAGCGACAAAGCACAGGTAACTTATTTGCTAATTACCACCCCTAATGGTAGAATTATTACAAAGGATATTAGACATAAATAATAAAAAAAGCCCCTCAATGGGGCTTTTTTTTATCTTTTAATTTCCGCTATTATTCCCTTCCAATTCCCTTAATTTTCCCTATCTTTGCCGCCTTAAATTAAATTATTGCAATGGTTTCTATTAATGGCGTTACGGTTTCTTTTGGTGGGTATAATTTATTCGACAATGTTTCTTTTTTAATCAATCCAAAAGATCGTATTGGTCTGGCGGGAAAAAATGGTGCCGGAAAAAGTACCATGCTTAAAATTTTAGCTGGGTATCAATCGCCTACCAAAGGTGAAGTTTCTCGCCCTAAAGATTGTAAGATCGGTTATTTGCCACAGGATATGACCCATCAGCATGGACGAACCGTGTATGAAGAAACCGAATCTGCCTTTGAGGAAATTAAATTATTACAAGCAAAGTTAGTAGTTATTAATCATCAATTGGAAACTCGTACTGATTATGAATCGGATGAATACATGAATTTAATTCATGATTTAACCGACATAAATGACAGGTTAAATATGATTGGTGTTGATAATACCGAAGAGGAAATTGAAAAAGTATTAATTGGTTTAGGTTTTCAACGCAAACAATTTCACATGCAAACTTCGGAGTTTAGTGGAGGCTGGCGTATGCGGATTGAATTGGCTAAATTATTATTACAAAAACCTGATGTGTTAATGCTTGATGAGCCTACCAATCACTTGGATATTGAAGCGATTCAATGGTTAGAGGATTTTATGGAAATATTCTCCGGTGCTGTTATTTTAATTAGTCACGATAAAACATTTTTAGATACAGTTACTAAACGTACTATTGAAATCGTTAACCAAAAAATTTACGATTATAAAACAAACTATTCTCATTATTTAGTATTACGCCAGGAACGCAAGCAACAGCAGGAAAACGCTGCTAAGAACCAGCAAAAAATGATTGATCAAACAGAGGTGTTGATTGATAAGTTCAGAGCCAAAGCAAGTAAATCAGCCATGGCTCAATCGTTGATTAAGAAATTAGATAGGTTAGATAGAGTAGAAGTAGACGATATGGATACAGCTTCTGTTCGTTTTCGTTTTCCACCGCCTGCGCATAGTGGTAAAATAGTTATTACGGCAGAACATGCCGGAAAATCTTATGGCGATAAGCTAATATTTCAGGATGCAAATTTTATTATTACCAAAGGGGAAAAGATTGGTCTAGTTGGCCGTAATGGCGAAGGAAAATCAACGATGATGAAAATGATTGCTGATAAGGTTAAGTATGATGGTTCCCTGCAGTTAGGTCATAATATTTTGATGGGTTATTTTGAGCAGGATCAGGAAGAAAAAGTAGATCTTGATAAAACCGTTTTTGAAACTATTGATGAATTAGCCGTTGGAGATGTAAGAAGACAAGTGCGTAGTTTATTAGGTTCATTTTTATTTCAAGGTGATGATATTGATAAGAAAGTAAAGGTATTAAGTGGGGGAGAGCGAGGACGGTTAGCTTTATGTAAATTGTTACTGGAACCTTATAACTTACTGTTACTCGATGAGCCAACTAATCACCTCGATATCAAATCGAAAGAAGTGTTAAAGCAATCCTTGATTGATTACGAAGGAACTTTAGTAATGGTTAGTCATGATAGGGATTTTATGACTGGCATGTGCGATCGCTTATTTGAATTCAGAGACGGACATGTGAAAGAATATTTATGTGACATAAAAGAGTTTATGGAAATCCGTAAGGTTCAACGATTAAACGAATTGGACCTTGATAAATCAGGTGTGAAAGCAGTTCCCGTTGTTGAGAAAAAAGTAGCAGTTGTTTCTGATTTTGAAGCACAGGAAAAGAAGAAGCAACAAGCCCAGATTCAATTGCAAATAAAAAAAGCGGAAGAGCAAATTGATCTTTTGGAAGCAGAAATAAAGGAACTTGATGCCAAATTGGCGGTACCGGCCTCTTATGAAGAGTTAACAAAGAATCCAAGCTTTTTTAATGCTTATAACAAATTAAAAAAAGATCTTGAAGTTGAGATGCAAAAGTGGGAAGATTTGAGCTCGAGGCTTGTTTAAGCGGTTTCAATCAATTAAGATTTCGCCTTTTTAATTATTAAAAATTGTAACGTTTCCTTTATTCTGAGTTACTGACACTTCAGTACCCTGAAATTATATTTCTTCTGGTTTTGTATTTTTGAAGATTTTTTTCATGATTTAAAGTAAAAAACATCCTTATTGAAAATGTTAAAAATATAGTGGCTCTAACTGCTAAAGAAGTTTAAAATTTTTGGGTCATGATGGATGTTTATTAAGTTCCACTATTATTTCGTTTATTTACTGCATGAGATTTTTTATTTCCGCCATCTTATTGACATTTTTTATTTCAGCCAAATCTCAAAATGATACTAATACAGTTATTAAATTAAATGATCTAAGTGCGAGCTTTGAAAAAAATGATCAATCCGATTCCGCTTTTTTTTCTGCCAGTAAAGCGTTAACTCTTTCTTTAAAATTAAACTACAGGTTAGGTGTTTCTGATGCCTACAATAATCTTGGGAACATAGCTAGGCATAAAGCGAACTATCCGCTGGCGCTCAAATATTATTACAAAGGTTTAGCTATTGATGAAGCAATTGGCAACCCGGAAGGTGCGTTATTAAAACTAGGAAATATTGGAATTATTTACTTTAATCAAAATGATTATAGTAATGCTTTAAAATACTATGAAAGAGCAAAAGAAATAGCTGAAAAACTAAACAATGAAAAAGCAATTGCAAGTGTTTTAGCCAATACAGCTGATGTTTATTCCAGCCAGGGAAAAACCGAAACTGCACTGAAATTCTATGATGATGCCTTTAAACATTATCAGGCTGTTAATGCACAGAAGGGAATGGCAAATGTTTTGATAAATAGTGGGAACGTGCAGATGGATAAAGGAAATTCAAAATTGGCATTGCAAAAGTATCTATCTGCACTTGAGATATTAGAAGTGTTGAATGATAACAGGCAAATAGCTAGTTGTTTGTTAAATATAGCTTTTGCCAATTCACAGCTAAAAAATAATACAATTGCTGAAAGTTATTTTAATAAAGCACTAAGTTATACTAAAGACATCAATGATTTAGATCTGAAAAGTTCTCTTGAATTGGCGATCAGTGAATTTTATGCTGAAGTTAAGAATGATAAATTAGCATTTAGACATTACAAAAATTATATTGTATTACGGGATAGTGTGTATAATGAAGAAAACACAAAAAAAAGTGTAGAGGCAGAAATGAATTATAATTTTAATAAAAAACAAACTGCAACTAAATTTGAACATGATAAAGTTGTTTATAAACTTGCCGCCGAAAACAAATTACATAAGCAAGTTCGTGTCTTTTTTATTATAGGCATAATTCTGATTTTAGGTTTATTATTTTTTGCTAAGCGAGCTTTCGATAATAAGAAAAAAGTGGCTGAGTTCATGGCTTCAGAAAGTAATCGTAAAGAAACACTTTTGCAGGAGGTGCATCACAGAATCAATAACAACCTGCAAATTATTTCCAGTTTGTTAACCTTACAGGCAAATAGCGCTAATGATGAAAGACTGACACAGTATTTAAAGCAAAGTCAAAATAGAATACAATCATTATCTGTTTTGCATGAGCTCTTGTATCAAAACGATTCTCCGCTTCAAATAAGGATGGACCAATATTTAGATAAAGTTTTGAATTTTCATCGCGATGTTTTAAATACTAATTCTTTAAATGCTGAAATTAAAATGAATATAGATGAGGTGAGTTTCACAACTAAATTAGCGGTTCCGCTTGCTTTAATTGTTAATGAATTAATCACAAATGCTATAAAATATGCTTTTACAGATTGTGTTACAGGTAAAATTACGGTTACTTTAAAGTCATTAGAAAATGAAACAAATACCTGGCTTTTATCTGTGAGTGATACCGGTAAAGGATTGCCAATAGATAATAATTATAGAAAAGATAGTTTAGGCTTGCGTTTAGTTAATATTATGACAAAGCAAATAAAAGGAAGCCTTATAACCTCTAATGCACCCGGGGCAGTTTTTGAAATTAAATTTAATGCATAGTAATATTTTTGTATATTTAATTTGTGATACCGGACCTGGATTTTTTAATAGTAGAAGATGAATTTTTAATAGCTGAAACTATTTCTGAAATATTAATTAATGTAGGTTACACAAATTTTAGAATGGCCGATTCAATGGAAGAGGCCGTCAAAGAAATTGATTTGCGAAGACCGGATTTAGTATTGACTGATATTAATTTAGGAAAGGAAAATTCGGGCATAGATTTAGGAATGTTATTGCATAGGACATATCAAATCCCTTTTATTTATATCACTTCTCACTCCAGTACTGAAATTGTTGGGAAAGCAAAGCATACAAGGCCAAACGCATATATAATTAAACCCTTTAAAAATGAGGATTTATTAGTAGCCATTGAGTTTGCCTTATTTAACTCAACACAAAAACCCGAAAATAGTGCCGATACTTTTGAACTCCTTGTTAAAGAGGGTAGGTCTATGGTTCGATTGGATTGTAACGAAATTATTTGGTTAGAGTCTGAAGGAAATTATACAACAATCAATCTAACTGATTCTAAAAATAGAGTGGTTAGAATTCCTTTATCTGATTTACAGCAACAATTATCATCAGAGCATTTTATAAGAATTCATAAATCATATATTGTCAATAAAAAATATATTACAGAATTACGAACCAATAGCGTTGCAATTTTAAATGTTGAACTTCCTATTGGAAGAATTTACCAACAGGCGCTACAGTCATTTTTTAAATAATTATTGTTTCAATAATTCAGTGAGTTTGGTGATTTTTAATAACTATGATGTATTTCGCATACTTTAATTAGTTGTTTGTCCCATTTATTTTTTTTAATAGAATATTATTGGCATTTTCGCGCAAAATATTTTAATTATGAAAAAACAAAATTTAGCCCTTTTAGCCTTTATGACTATTTGTACTATAACTAAAGCACAGGTTCCTGGTGAGCCACAGGGAACTTTGAAATCCGAAAAAAAGGGAAATGCACTTTCTTTTAATAGCCTGGAAGAAAAAAATCTTCAAATCGAAAAAATTCAAAAGCAGATTGATCTGCGTGTTTCTCTCGGAAAAACGGAAGAAGAGCTGGCTCCACGCTATGCTGAATTAAAACAAACAAAAAATGCGTTAATAATATCTAATACAACTAAGAATGAAAAATAAACTTTACTTACAAAAAATAATTTGCCTTTTCCTCATGATATGCGGAATGAAAGGATTTTCTCAGTTTTCAGGAGCCTTTGCACCTGCTAATTGGAACTTTAGCACAACGACATTTGGGGGAGATGGCTCTGTTAATACCAGTGGAGCTCCATCTTCCATTATATTGAATGGAAGTGACAACGGTGGTGGCGGAAGTAATCAGTATGAACAATATTCTATAACCATTCCTAGCAATGGTAAAATTAGTTTTGCCTATAGTCATATTAACCCTGATTTAGATGACGCACAATATGTTATTAATGGTGTTGCAACTAATATTACCTATGCCGGTAGTGGTTCATTAGCTAACATTTCTGTTAATGCAGGTGATGTATTTAGTTTTAGAGTAACTAATTATGATAATTGCTGTGGACGAGGAGTTTTAACTATTTCTAATTTTGGATTTATCTCCGGTGAGTCTTTAAATTTTGACGGCGTTAATGATAAAGTAGTATTGTCTAATTCTATCAATTCTGTTTTAGATCCTTTAAATACTATTACAGTGGAAGCATGGGTAAATCCAACCAATACTGTATTTAACGGTGTTATTGCCGGTAATTATGGTTCCCCAAGCAATAATATGCAGTTTTTATTGAGAAGAGACGGTAATTCTTATACTTTTTGGGTGGATGCTGGTACAGGCTATCAGGTAGTAGGTTCAGGAGCATCTTCAGTCATGCTGAATACCTGGCAACATGTGGCTGGTGTTTGGGATGGTTCAGCGCTTTATACTTATATTAATGGTGTGTTAATGGGAACTACAACAGGGGTAACGGGTTCGAGTTTCGCCAGTACTTCAAATAATATCGTAATAGGAAGTAATTCTGTTA